>JAWKOK010000006.1:0-195302 GCA_041391205.1 Caldilineaceae bacterium | reverse complement strand
GGGCACCGACAGCGGCCGGGTGAAAGACGGCTCAAACGGCACACAATACCTTGGCGATATTACGGCTCCTGATCCGCAGGCTATTTTCGATGTCAACTGTGTAAAGACCGATCCCAACGTGGTCGCCATGCTGTACACCGGCGCGAATTTCAGCGGTTCAACATATCTACAAGATCCCAAGCGAAACGTAACGAACACCCCGCCAAACGTGCGGATCGTGTCGGCTGCCGTCGGGATGGCCGCATTCCCGCCAAGGCATGGCAGTACGGGGCAGACACTGGTGGTGGACGGCAACAGCGACAACTCCGTCTATTCCATTAAGACAGGGTTTGACCACAGCGGGAACCAGACAAATATCGTCTTCCGGGCTGAGTCCGATTTTGGCCTGGACAACGTGACGGTGGAGTTGATCAAAGACGCCAACAGCTTCCCGCTGCGCAACGCGTCCTTCACGCTGTCGGCATGGGCCAAGGCCGAAAATGCCAATCAAGGCGGCTTACTCATCGCTCAGGGTCCCGACGAACCGCATCAGGGGTTGCGCTTCGGCTTCAGCAGCAGTGACGTATACTGCGGCTTTACCGACAACGGCTTGGCAGTTCCCCTCACGCTGGATACCGACTGGCATCACTGGGTCTGTACCTTTGACGCCGCGACCAAGACGCGCACGCTCTACCGCGATGGCGTCCAGATCGGGCAGAACACGGCGCCGGCCAACTACAGCGGTTACGGCCCTACGTATATCGGTCAGGGCTTCGTCGGCGCCATCGACGAAGTCGGCATCTGGACCGAGGCTCTGGATGCGGACGAAATCAAGGAGCTGTTTGAGAAGGTCAAGGTGGAGGATCAGTCGGTGCTCACATGCCAGCTGCCGGTTGCCACCAACACTGGAACCCTGAGCTTCCAAGGGTTGACTCTGCGCGAGACCACAACCCGCATCGGCGACATCAGCCAGACGGTGACGCGCACCATCACGGTGGACAACGATCTGCCGGTCGTGCAGATCCAAACGCCAAGCAATGGCCAATACGTGTCCGGCGACGACATCGTCAGCATAGCCGGCGCGGCGACCGACGCCACTTCGTACGTCGGCGGCGTACAGGTGCGCAGTGACAGTCACGGCGGCACGTGGGTTGACACCGCGCGCAACGCCAACTGGTCGTACAACTGGGACCCCAGCGGGCAGAGCGAGGGCCGGCACACTGTGACGGTGCAGGCTGTCGACGCCGTGGGCAACGAAAGCGCCGCCCAGAGTGTCGAATTCGTGCTCG
Organism: Caldilineaceae bacterium; assembly: GCA_041391205.1. Lineage (GTDB taxonomy): Bacteria > Chloroflexota > Anaerolineae > Caldilineales > Caldilineaceae > JAWKOK01. The sequence continues at coordinate 194,034 of JAWKOK010000006.1, read as the reverse complement.
ACAAAACGGCGCCCACAGTCTGGGCTGTCTCCGCGGTGCAGCCGACCCAGGACGCTGCCGGGCACTGGTACGTGCCCCTAAGCGGCAACGTCAGCGACCCCAATGCGGGCAGCGAACCAGGCAGCGGCGTCGCAGCAGTTGAAGTACTGCTCCAGGGACAACAGGAAACATCCGGCAACGGCTGGCAAGCCGCCACGTTCTCCGGGGACACGTGGACGCTGGACTACATCCTGCCGCGCATCGGCGACAACCGGCAGGTCATCGTCGACCCCAGCGGCGTCTACACGGTGACACTGCGCGGCACCGACAACGTGGACAACATCACACCGGCGGCAAGCTATCCTCACAATCCATCACCCTGGATGTGGCCGGCCGACGCTGACCGTGAGCGAACCGGTCTCCTCACTGAGGTCATTCCACCGCCGTGACGGTACGCGGCAGCGTGAGCGATCTGAGCGGCGTGGCCACGGTGGACGTCAACCTGACGCCGGCCGAGCAGATCGACTGCTGATCGGCAACGTTCTCCACTTGCCCATGGACGAAAACCGGGCCAGCGCGTACTTCGAGGACCAGTCAGGCACCGGTCACGGCGCGACCTGCGCCGGCAACGCTTGCCCCACGGTGGGCGAGCCGGGGCAGCGGGATGGCGTTCGGTCGACGGCACGCCACCTCCCTGATGCGGGCGACGCCATCGCCGAACTGGCCAAGGCGGACTTCAGCATCGGCGCATGGGGTCAAGACAACCGGCAGCGAGGTCGCCATCGTCACCAAGAGCAACGGCAAAACATCGACGCGGGAAAAAAGGCGAAAGAGTTTATCTGACGGCGCGGCGTGCCGAACTTTGCGGGCTGGGGCGACAGCTACATCCGTGGCGCCACGGCGGTCAACGACGGCAACTGGCATCACGTCCTGGTCACCTGGGACTACAGCGGCAGCGGCACGGCCGGCACGGGCAAACTCTATGTGGACGGCGTGGACGATACCGCGTCGACGACCAACTACCAGGCCCAGAATGCGGACAATGCCGGCGATACGCTCAAGATCGGGCGGCCCAACTTCGGCACCGAAGCCCCGCACTTCTTCGCCGGTCTGCTGGACGAAGTCATCGTCTACGACCGGGCCCTGGCGGACTACGAGGCGGCCAACCTCTACGCCTACGGCCACGTCACGTGGGAAACGGCGACGGTCGACAACGGCGCGTGGAGCTACACCATTCCCGAGGGCGAGAACGGTGTGGAGGGCTTCTACCAGCTCAACGTGCGCGGCACGGACGCCCTGGGCAACGCCACGCCCCTCAGCGGGCAGCGCGGCTGGCGCGGCGAGATCGACACCAAGCCGCCGTCCGTCGAATTCGTCGTGACGACGAATGACAGTGGCAGCACGCCCACCACCAAGTACGAGTGCATCGCCACCGACTTCAACCTGCTCCAGGAGAGCGACAGGCAACGGCTACCAGACCAATGAGCCAGGTGCCGGGATTCTCCAACGTCCTGACCTATAAGAACAGCGACCTGACGCTGACGACCTGCTGACGTCGACCTCGGTATGCGGCCACCATCACCGATACCGCCCGGCTTTACGGCATGGACGCCGTGCGCACCGACACGGCGGTCCTGAAGACGATCTCGAAGTGACCGCCTGTGACCGCTACGCTCGCTGTACGACGGCGACGCCCGAATTGTCGTCGGTCGTGACCTCGCTGCCGCCGGCCGGTGCCGAGGTGCTGACGCCCGCGCCGGGCACAGTGCTCACCGCATCGATCCCAGCCACGATTTCCGGGGATGTCTACGCGGAAACGGCCGCGGCGCCCTCTGGGTCATGAGCAACGACAGGACGGCGCATCTCCTCGTCTGGGACACGCCGGGTGTCACGCGCGAGCTGTGGCAGTTTGTATGGACGCTGCCGGGCGAGGGCATCTATCGCTTGAGACCGTCATCGACGACCGGGCAGGCATCCCGTATCCGGAAACCGCGCAGGCGGCGTCGGACAACGATACGTTGCCCGCAGATGGCGAGAGCACAATATCTGCTGGAGAACGCTGCGTCAGCGATCTATCTGCCCTGGTTGCCGCCGGACACCGGCAATGGCGGTCCGCACACTCAGTACTCCCTGTGGTGATTGATACAGGCCCGCCCAGCACAGACGTTCACGGGCGCGGTTCCACATTCTACGTGGACCTGACGCCGCCGGAGGTGGCCATTGGACCGACGGTGCTCAACACCGACCATGCGTTGGGACCTGGCATCGTCGAACTGGCGGGGACAGCAAGCGACACTGTTCTGCCTCCACCGTGTGGATGTGCGCATCGACGACGGGCCGTGGCAGCGGGCTGGTATCGACGGCGCAGGCAACTGGCGCTTCCCTGGCGCCTCGCCCAACCGCCCACCGGCGAGTCCTATGCAGTCAGCGTCCGCGCCAATCGATCTGGCTGGCCGCGGCCCACGGTCGTGACGGCGACGGTCGTCGTCGACCGGCCTGGGAGATCAGGGCCGTAAAACGTAGAAGGGCGATCTGGTTCGAGCCTGGTAGGAGTCCGGGGCAAGCGCTGACTTGCCGATGAAGGCAGGCGCACTAAATGGGTGATGCGCCTGCCTCTGGTTCAGAGCATTCGTCGTTGTGTGAAGGAGGGATCGAGTGGGACACAACAGGTATAGATCGAGGGCGGCGCCGAGGGACGCAATCGGCTGCGGGTGTTGTCCGATGTTCTCGGGCCGGCAACGTGATCTTTTGGCGCAAGTCGGCATTCCTGAAGCGAGTTAATGTGCCCGACCTTGGCTGCCGCGGCGGGGGCGATGTGACCAGGAGTTGGCGCAGATGGTCGGGCCGACCGGCGCCGTCCTCGGTGTGGACTACGATGCGGTGGTCTCGCTGCGGCGCGCCAGGAACGATTGATGCCGGCCTCACCAATGTCTCATTTGCCGACCACGATGTGACGTCCTGGGAGCCGGAGGTCCAATTTGATGTCGTCTATGCTCGCTTCATCTTTCCCACTTGACGGACCCGGCAGCGGTCATGGCCGGTCTGCGGCGGCATGGCGCTCGACGGAGTCGCGATCGTCGAAGATGTAGACTTCCGCGGCCATTTCGCCGAACCGCAATGTCCGGCGCTGACTCGCTATACCGATTACCAGTCCGTCCGCAACCGTGGCGCCGACCCGGATCGTCCCAAACTTCCCGGTCATCTGCACCAAGCGGTTTCGAGGACATTCAGGTGCAGCCTTACCATCCCGGCGTTGCACGGCGGCATCAAGCAATTGACCTGGCACCATTGGCGAATATCGGTGGTGCAGTCCTGCAAGACAATCTGACCGAGGAGGAGTTCACCGTTACCTGGAGCGTAACTCACTGGCGTTTGCCGACGACACAAGCACCTTGATGGGCGGACCACGTACATTTCAAGTGTGGGGCGCAATCCGGGCGTCGAGTAGTCTATTCGCCCCCGAAGAACGGCACCGTGTCGACCGTCACAGACTCTGTGACCTCCGCTGCTCTGCCTGCGAAGTCGATGGCGCGGATGGTGACCTGGAACTGGTCGGCATCCGGCGCAACGTCGAAGATCCAGGGCCAACGCCAGCGGTCGCCGTCAATGCCGGCGTTGCCACGGACCGTCGTCGATGCGTACGTCGACCCGGTGGACGCCTGATGGTGTCGCGCAACGTGCCGCTCAACTCGATCACCTGCTCGCCCAAGGCATCGGCTGCGGTCCAGGCCTGTTTGGCCAGCGCAACCTCGCTGGGCGGCGCGAGGTCGATGTAGACGGTGGTCGACGGTCCGACGACCGTGTTGGGGAGCACGATGGCGTTGGCAAGGATGGGCAGGTAGATCGACGGTCCTGTACGGTGCGCCGGTCCTGCGGCCACTCCCCTGCGCCGGCGACAAGCGGCAGATAAGCTCGCGGCGGCGTCACCGCCTCAACCTCAACTTCCTCGCCGTCGCGGCGCCGGGCCGCACTGGTCACGAAGGGGACGGCGCCGGTCCAGTCGAGCATGTACGGCACGAACGTGTAGATGCCTTCGCCCGGCGGCGTCCACGTGAAGGACCATGTTGCACTCGTCATCTCGTCCGCCGGCCAGTAGTCGCTGAAGACCGCCTCCTCATCCGCCACGACAATCAGACTGCGCAGACCGGCCTCGGCGCGCACCTGTCCCGTCACACTGATCGGCTGCGTGGACGTGAGCACCGTGTTGGCAACGGGCGCCAGCACCACCGCACCGCCGCGCTCGGGCGTGGTGACGAGCGTCTGCATGGCGGCGGTGGCGCAGTGCGCATAGCGGTCGCACGCAACCATGGTCTGGCCCTGCACCGGCTCGCCCGGGAGGGTAACGACGCCGGTGATCTGGTAGAGCCGGCTCGTGTCGGTGATGGTGGTCGCGTACCAGGGATCGACCTGGTCGTACGTGGTCAGCGTCAGCCCACTGTTGTGGAATGTGGGCTTCGGCGGTGGATTGCCGGGCACGCAGCTTGTGGTCTGGACGCCATTGTTCTTGCTCTCCTGAAGCAGGCTGAAGTCGCGTGCGATGCACTCGTAGCGGGTGACGGTTTCGCCGCTGCTGCTGTCGGTCGCGGCCAGGAACTCCACAGACGGCGGCTTGGTGTCGATCTCACCGCGCCAGACGCGCCGTCCACTCAGCGGCGTGACGTTGCCCAACGCATCGATGCCGCGCACGTTGAGCTGGAAGATCCCCTCGATGCCCAGGTCGCCCGCGGGGATGGTGTAGCTCCAGCGGTCACCGACCAGCGCGGCCTCGACCCAGGTCCCTTCGCCATAGGCCATGAGATTGGCGACTTCGTAGTCGGCCAGCGCGCGGTCATAGATGAAGAGTTCGTCCAGCGTACCGGCGAAGGCGTCGCTGCCGTCGCTGCGCATGCCCACGTAGATCGACGCGTCGTTACCCGTGGCGCCGCTGGTCGTGTCCGCCACCGGCCCGCCGCTCAATGCGCCGTCGAGGTAGAGGGAAAGGTAGCCCCCATGGCGCACGAAGGCCACATGGTGGAACGCGTTGTCGATGATGGACCGGTCGGTTGAGACGGCCGGCTGTTGGCTGCCGTCGGAGCGAGTGGCGATGATCTTGCCCGTGGCTTGATCATAGTGCACGGCAAAGGGATAGCCGCCCGCGCCGGCCCATTTTTCGACGATGGCGTGGCCGGCCGCCTGGCTCACCTGCGCATTGGGTCTGACCCAGAAGGCGACGGTGAAGTCATCATCCGGGCCGAAGTTGAGGTCGCCCGCGTTGCCGATGGTCATCAACTGGTCGATGCCGTTGAAGGTGACGGCCTGATCGCGCCGGCCGGGCACCCCCATGCGCGGGCACGTGGCGGCGGCGCAGACGGCAGCGTGGTTGCTCCCCGAGGATCGCTGAAGTACTCGGTGCGCAAGGTGGTGTCGAAAGCGTGGTAGAGCGCCGCGCCGTCCAGCGCGCGCCGATCTGCGCCCGGCGTGAAGTTGACCTGGACCGTCGCCACGTCGCCGGCGTCACTGACCGTGCCTTCGACCAAACGGTCGGTCGTGATGAGTTGGTCACGCTCAGCGGGTTGGAGAGCGACACCTCCAGGTCCACTCACGTCAAGCTGCACGCACGGTCACATAGTCGGGCGCGGCCGTCGTGTTGGAGACCCGGTCGGTGGCGCGCACCGTCACGGTGTAGGCGCCGGTGGGTTCGGACGCACGGGCGCCGATCACCTCCGGCAGTGCGTAGTCGAGCGACCAAAGGCCGGGCGCCAACGTCGCCGGCTGCCAGCCGACCGTCCACGTCTGCGCCCTGGAGGGTACGTCCACCTGCTCGACGCCGCTGCCGGGATGAACGCCCGCCACCGGATCGGTCACCGTGCCCAGCAACGTGCGCGCCAGCGCCCGGTCTGGTCGCGGTAGGGCTGCCCCGGCTCCGAGACTGTCGATGCTGATGGCCGGGGCGTGTTGTCCAAGATGGTGTGCCAGTTTGCCGGGGTGCTGACATTGCCGGCCGCATCGGTTGCCTGGATGGTGAGCGTCTGTTCGCCATCGGCGAACCAGCGTGTTCCAGGCGAAGGTACGCGCCCGATGCCCTCGGCTTGGGTCATGCCGACGCCGGCATCCACTCCATGCGCAGGTGGCGTACGAGGTGGGGTCGGTGACTTCGCCGGCGACGATCAACGTGCCCTTGCTGCGGACGTAGCCGGCGCCGTCACGGCTGAAGTAAGCGGCCGAGATGGTGGGGACCGGCAGGTCGCTGTCCACGGTGATTTCGCCGGTGGTGGTGCGGCTGATGTCGCCGAGCGGCGTGGTCGATTCGGTCAGCGCGAGATCGTCGCTGCGGAAGAGCGCCGTGCCGTCGGCCGTGGCCAGTTGACAACTCAGCGCGTACGCATTCAGTTCGGCGGCGCTCAGCGCCCGGTCATAGATGATGGTCCGCTCCATGACGCCGGAGAGGAAGAGACCGAAGGGGTTGATTGAATTGTCCAAATCGGCTTTGCCGATGTAGAGCGGCCCCGACCCGCTGTAGACGGTAGGCCCTGGAGCCTGGTCGTGTCGACGACGGCTCCGTCGCGATAGAGCGTCATCTGGCGCGTGGGCAGATCGAACGTGCAGGCCCATTGGTGCCAGCCGTTGTCACCGATGGGGGCGGAGAGATTCGGTGATGAGTTGAGTTGCCAGAGGTCACAGTAGATCTTGCCGTTGTTGGCACCGAGAATGACTGCGCCGCCGGGGTTCACGTGTCCAAGTCCGCCTTGACTGATGATCGCACCGCTGGGGCTGCCCCCGGGTGACTTGAGCCACGTCGAAAGCGTGAATGACTTGTTGGCGAAATTGACCCCGTTCACGCGCAGCGCTTGTTTGTTGACGGCGTCGAACGAGACGGCGTTGCCGAACTGGCCGCTCACGCCGCTCTGGGGGCAAACGTCGCTGCAGGTTGCATTGCGCCCGTTGCCGATGAATCGGCGAAGGAGGTGGCGCCGGCCGGTTCGTCCAACTCCAGGTCCACCAGCGACGACGGCGAGTCCGCAGACGAAGCGACGGACTGTAGCACCGGTGCGGGCATGGCGGCCACGTCGCCGCGCGCGGACCCGTCGGTGCCCAGCGCGCGGTAGAATACCGCGTTTTGTCCCGGCGCGGAGCCTGCCGCCACCCAGCCGCCGTGCTCCGTGTCGGCGCTGAGGGCCACGGCGACGTCATTCTGGACCAAGGCGTCGTTGCTATAGATCGTGATCGTGTTGCCAGCACGGCCGTAAACGTTGATGCGTTGAGCCAGCACCACGTTTGCCAGTTCTGCGGAGCGGAAGACGACCAGTTCCTGTGCGCTGGCGCGTCGTAGACCAGCACGGGCGCGCGTTCGCTACCGTCACTGCGCGGCCAGCCGCGGCCCTGGACCAGATCCTCGGCAGGCTCGGCGCTGCCGTTGGCCTCCACCCGGGCCTGGCGCAGCATGGTGCGCGTCCACACGGCCCGGTAAACGCTGCTGCGTTCCAGTTCGCGCCACGAACTCTGGGCCACCGCCGTCGGCGACGGTCTGGGCCGCGCCCGCCAGCGCCCGCGGCCGTGACGGGCCTGACGCGGATTGTGTTGCCCGCACTCGCAGCCGCGGCCTCGGACCCGCGCGACCATGAATTGGCTGTCGTCGGTGGCGACGGCCGGTGCGGTCATCACGCTCGTGCCGGTCGTGGATTCCGCCACGGTCAAGGTCGTCGGTACGGCCGCGGCATCCGATGTCTTGAGCCAGCCGGCGTAGATGCGGTTGGTGCCCGCGGCGTCATTGGTCACACGCCAGGCTGCCAGGCAACTGTCGCTGATGCATGCCACCGCCGGCAGCGAGATCCGGTCGCCGGTCCCGCCCGTGAAGAAGGGCTGGGGCGTCTGCCGTGGGAAGACCGCGCCCTCGGTGCTGATCTGGTACGGGACCACGGCTTGCGTACCGTTGCCGGCTTCTTCCAGCGTGACCGCAAGATAGTAGCCGGTGCGTGTGGCAGGGCGCGCCACTGCGACGTCCTGGACCGTGCCGAAGAGGGTGGACGCTGCCGCGCCTGGACGGGATTCCCACAGCCACTTGGTCACGTCGAAGTTGGTCAGGCGCATGCCGCTGGTGAGCTCTTCCGTGGTCGACGTGTTGGCGCGCACGGTGAGCCGGCTGGCGAGCGACTGGCGATTGCCCTGGGCGATGTCCACATTGGCGGAGAGCGGCGCGCCTTCGAATGCGTCCGGCAGCGTGAGGTTCAGCTCGCCCACGATGCGCTGGCCGCTGCTCAACCCGTTGCTGGTCGTCGTGGTGTAGAGGAAGGTGGCACCCGGCGCGACCACGTTGTCCAGCGTGTCGTTGGCAACGTAGAGCGGCAGGGGATTCTCATTCCAGACGTTGGGATTGTAGACCTGAGGATTCTCCGGATCGACCCACGGATCACACGCGGGGCAGGTAAGTTCGGCGCGCTCGAAGAGATCGCTCAGGCCGTCGCCGTCGCCGTCGGCGTAGAGCGGATCGCTCCAGATGCGGGTCACGGCGACCTGCTGCGTGTTGGCGTTGTAGCGGTAGGGCAGCAGCCAACCGCCCGTGGGTGCGAACTCTTCGCCGTCGCTCAGGCCGTCGCTGTCGGTGTCATCCTTGGCCGGGTCCATGCCGTAGCGCAATTCGGTGGCGTCGTCCACACCGTCGCCGTCGGTGTCCGCCTTCCGCGGATCCAGGCGCGCGCCGCCCTCCTCCAGCGCCAGGCTGCGCACGAAGAGTTCGTAGCCGTCGGACAGGCCGTCGCCGTCGGTGTCCCAGCGGTTGTTGTTCGGGTCGAGACCGCCCTGGCTGCGCGCCAGCAGACCGTCGCCGTCCGGGTCGAGGAAGCGCACGTTGCCGAGCGGCCCGGGCGAGACCTGTCCGCCCCAGCTGTTGACGTTGGCAAAGTCGTCGATGGTGGCGGGCAAGGTATCGGTTGCATAGACTTCGCCGACGTAGTCCTGCACACTGCCGGCCACCGTCTTGTTCTTGCAGAACCAGAGCAGCCAACACTCACGGCCGACCAGGGCGTAGCCCGTGTTCAGGTAGAGTTCAACCGGCCGATCCGGGCCGGCAACCAGGGTCGTCGTGTGGCTCGGCTCGTCCTCGATCTGCGCGTACCAGACGGTGCCGAACGGCAGCAGTGGGTCGGAGGTTTGGCCGGTGACCCACTCGTCCCGGCGCGCGCCGGCCGACGTCGAAAGCTCCCGTTCCTCCTCGTCCAGCGAATAGATCAAGCTGCCGTCCAATGCGCGGTCGCTGACCGGGCCGAAGAGGGAGTAGAGCGACGTGGTGATCGGCAGGGTGTAGTTGACCTGGTTGCCCGCGGTATATCCCCGGTCCACATCCTGTAACTCGGCGCGCAGGGCGCCGGCATCGATGGTCGGTTCATGGATCGAGAAGCGGTAGATCATATTGGCGAAGAACTGGGTGATGGCGTTGTTGATGCTGAAATCGACGCCGGCCAAAAAGAGGATCGTATCGATGACGACGATGATCGCCAGAATGATCGCGCCGATCACCGTCAACGCGAGGATGAAGAAGAGCACGGCCACGATGATCGACGCGATGGTGGTCGCCAGCAGCAGATTGAACGCGACCGTGCCCGGCGTGACGCTGTCGTTGGTGGCCCACGCCCAGACGAAGATGCCGATGGCCACCAGAATCGAGATGATCAGGCCGATGATCGCCGCCTTGCCGGCAAAGCTCTTCAGCTTGGTGACGGTGGTCAACTGTTTGGCGTAGGACCCCCAGGTGACGACGATGCCCGCGGCTTCATACGCGGCCCGCAACGGCGCGATGATCCCCAGAATGAGTGTAATCGTCAGGAGCGCCGACGCACTGAGCACGTCCCACCCCGCCCACTGGTCCTGCCCGGCGAGCTTCACGATCAGGACGGTGACGAGCGTCAACACGGCGACGGCGATGAGCGCCAGCAACCCCAACGCGACCACCTTGTGACCGTAGCGCGCCGCCTGAATTTTGAGGAACCTGGACTGCGGGCCGTCGATGACCATCATCCCAATTCTGCGCTGTGACAGGTACGCTTCGGTGATGGCGAGCAGTTCCTCCGTCACCGCGAAATACTGTTCCACGCCGATGATGAGCAAGGTGCCCACACCGTTCAAAACGGCGTCTTCCAGGGCGGTGTCCGGCTTCACATAGTCGCGCGAATAGATCGTGTTGCCGTTCTGGACGACGCTGACGTTGCCGTTGTAGACCGTGATGTACAAGGTCTGCGCCATGGTGCGGTAGGCCGCGGCGGTGTCGGCTTCGTCCATGGTATCGAAGATGTCGACCAACTCGGCGTCCAGAGTCTCGATGAAACGCTCCATGTCCGCGGGGGCCCAACCGCCCACCGGATCGTAGCTGTACGGCGTCCATTTGACCGTGGCGGTGGTCTCGACCTGCACGGCATTGTCGCCGCTTTGGGCCAGGTCGACGGTGAGCGCATTGCCGTTCCAGCCCAGATTGTCATTGCCCACGCTGAACTCGTTGAGGTTGAGTGCGCGGTAGGAGTCCTCGCTGACGTACATCAACGTGGGCGTGATGGGTTCGCTCTCGGTCCAGACGCCGGTGTAGACCTCGTCGAGTAGCCCGACGGTCTGGGTGATGGTGGTGTCGAACAGGGCGAGGTCGCCGGAGTCGTAGGTGTGACGGTCCACGCCCAGGACATTGGGCAGCGCCCAGCGCTCCTCCTCGCTCACGCCGGCGTTGGTGGCGGCGTTGAAGCGGCGATCGATCTCGGCCACGGTGATGTCGCGTTGGCCGTTGCCGACGCAATCGCCGTTGCTGTCGGTCGTGTCGCAGTCCCGGGCGGCCATGAAGGTGACATCCAGACCGTAGACCAGCGCGTAGAGCGTGTCGAGATAGAGGGGCGCGTCGTAGCCGTTGGCGACGCCGGCGGTCAGCGCCGGGTCTTCGTAGACCAGCGCCGTGTCTGCGCCCCGTTCCTCGGTGACGGTCAGCCCGGTGAGATACCAGTCGTCCTCGTAGGTCTGGATGATGGTGAGATCGTTGAGTTCGCTGTACGCGGCGCAGACGTCGTCCTTGAATTCGGCGCAGACGTCGTTCAGCATCTGGATGACCCAGACCAGCCGCACCTGGTGCGCCGCTTCCCAGAGACCGCCGGCCTGGTAGAGCATGCGCCCGTAGAAGGCCACGTTTTCATGGCCGTTGCCGTCGCTCACCAATTGCAGCGGCACGTAGGCCGCCAGCATATCATCGCTCACTTCCTGGGTGGAGATGCCGAACTGGTTGAGCAGCGGGTAGCACTCGAACTCCTCGCTGTCGTCGCCGCGGCACGTGCCCGGCGGCGGTAGATTGGGCGAGTCCAGGGGCATCTGAATTTCCAGCACGGGCACCATGCGCATGTCGCCGTTGGCGTTGGGTGACGGCGAGAGGTTCGGGTCCAGGTCGGCGAAGGTCGCGCCGTCGATGTCCTGCAGATGGCCGCGCCGGTCGTTGACGGGCCAGTCCAGCACGTTGAACGAGTACCAGAGGTGGTCGGGGTTGGTGGGCTTGAGCTGAAACTCGACCGTCACCAACTCCTCGGGCGTCAAGTCGTTGAGCGTCAGTTGCAGGGGGTCATCCGCGGAAAACGTGTGGCTCGCCTGCGTCTGCGCGGACAGGGACATGTCCAGGTCGTCGGGCACATTGTCGCCGTCGTTGTCTTCGTCCCACAGATCGGGCACGCCGTCGCCGTCGGTGTCGTCGGGCACCTGGTTGCCGTTGGCGTCGGTGTACCACTCCTGCCCGTCGCCGATGCCGTCCCGGTTGGTGTCCATCTCCGTCGGGTCGGTGTACCAGGTCTCGCTGCTGCCGGGCAACTGGAAGCCGGTCACCTCCACGTTGTCGGCCACGCCGTCCTGGTCGGTGTCGACCTCTTCGGGCAGTGTGCCCAGCAGACACTCCTCCAAGTTGGTGAGCGTGTCGCCGTCCTTGTCGCCGGCGGGGTCGGTCTCACAGAGCGCGTCGAAGTAGCGCCCGTAGTCGGGTTCGGTCGCCAGTTGGGTGGTTTGGGGCGCGGCCAGCTTCTGCTGCACGGCGGCCAATGGGTCCGTGTGGGGATCGATGGACGGTTCCGCCTGCAGCGCGGCGATGTCGGCGCGCCGGTCCATCGCGGCGCTGGGTTGCTTGGCGCGCTCTGCTGTTCGGCCTGGATGTGCGTTGTAGGCGTAGATGCGATGGCTGCTGAAGAGGGGCACCGTCAGCATGGACAGGATGACGCTGCCGACGACCGCGGTAGACCGCAGGCCGCCGGCGGTGACGCAGGAAGAGCGCCAGGCCGACGGCGACCAGCAGCAGCATGGCCGGCGCCGGGCCGTGCTCGCCCACGGCCCGCCCGTCGCAGGAAGCCGTGCGTTGAGCAAGGCGCTGCCCGCGCGCTGCGCCGACGCCGGACGGCAGCACGCCGGTCGCCATCCCACTCGTTTTGGCGAAGTCGGAAAAGTCGACGGCGGATCTCCGCCGTGGTGGTGTACTTGTCCTCCGACGGCGGGAAATTTCAGGACGAACGACTGCTGCAGCGGCAAGCCGTTGACGCCGACCAGCAGTTCGCCGGTGCCGGTCATGTCCCGGTAGAACCGGGGCAGGTCGAAGTGGATGTGGGAGGGCAATCCTTCGGCGATGGCCTGCGCCTGCATGGTCGTCAGCATCTGCGCGGCGTAGCGGCGGCCGTCGATGGCAAAGGTGTAGCGCGGTCATGATCTCGCCCAGCGGCGTGCTGCGCAGGGCCGGCGGGTGTTGCACCACATCGGTCGCAGGCCCGGGTGTAGGCCATAAAATCGCCGCCCGGCGCAAAGAGACCGGTGAAATCTTCGATCTCCTCCCATGCGCCGCTGCCTTGGCGGGCGCGCAGCGTGTCGCCGTCGATCCGGATCTCCACGCCGGACGCCGGATCCAGCGCTGCCGCCGTTGCTCCACAGCGTCAAGTGCATGGCCTCGGCGTCCAGATCGGTCGTGCCGTCCATGTACATGGTGGTCGTGCGGCTGCGTTGGCCGGCATTGCGCACAGTGGCCGCGGGCACGGACGTCTGCGTCACGTCGGCGCGAAAGCGGTACCCGCCGGATGCGGCCACGCGCGCCCAGACGGTGTCAAGATCCGTTCCCGGTTGGGCGCCCCAGAGTCGCGGCGCAAAGATCAGCGCGCCGATCAACATGACGAGGCAGAGGGCAAACGTACGGAGCATCCGATGCGTTGGCATAGGGCGCCACCCTTGGGCAATTGTGTCACGAACTGCGCGGCCAGGTTCAGCGCGGGGCGGAGTCGCCTGCTTGGCGAGACGTTCGCCCTTGGCTGACTGGGTATAAGGCACGTTGAAGCGTCCTATGTCGACCTGACGAAGGTGGCCGCGGAATGTCTCGGCGCCACCAGCCTACAGTGTGCGCGTCCATTGCGTGTCTACGGCATGACCGTTGGCCCCGATCCGCTTTGCGGAATATTTCACGTTGAGCGCACACTCCCGGAAGAGGGCAGTCGATCTCGGGTTGCGGTACGCGGTTGCCCTCTCCGGGAAGTGGTGCGCATCCGCATGAAATGCCCTGGGCGACGTGGTTGCCACAATCCACGCGATTCGGTATGGTAGGGAGTGTGCATCCTCGTTGGCGGCTGGATGTCACATTCACGAGTCGTAGTGACCAACGTGCGTAGTCCCCAGTCAATCAAGGAGAACAAATCATGGCTTTCACACTGGAAATCGGCGAACAAGCACCCGACTTCACGCTTACCCGCCACGGACGGCAACACCTACAGCCTGGCGGACTTTGAGGATGCCGACGTGCTGGTCATCTTCTTTACCTGCAACCACTGCCCGTACGTGCGCGCTCTGACGAGGTGACGCGCCGCACGGCCGAAAAATATGCAGACCGGGGCGTCAAGTTTGTCGCCATCAACGCCAACAGCGCCAACACCAATCCGGACGATGACTTTGCCCACATGGTCACGGGCATGGCGGAGCAGCAGTTTCCCTGGCTCTATCTCTACGACCAATCGCAAGCGGTCGCGCTGGCCTATGGCGCGCTGGCGCACGCCCCATTTTTATGTGTTCGACCGCGAGCGGACGTTGGTCTACACGGGGCGCGGCGTGGACAATCCGCGAGACCGACAAGATGACCGTCAATGACTTGGACAACGTTGGCAGAAGTGACGGCCGGCAAGCCGATCTCGACGCCGTTGACCAACCCGATCGGTTGTAATGTCAAATGGGAGGGCAGGATGCGCACTGGATGCCCGCCGCAGCGTGCGACCTGGTGATTGCCTGATACGGCTATACTCAGGCCTGTTTGCGCGCCTGTCGGACTGGAGGATCGACCAAGTCCGTGGGGGAGACTCCGGCAATGCAAAAACCGATCATTGTGTCCAGCGTGCAAGACAAACCGCAGCGACGCAACCCATCGCTGCCCAGGGCAGTTCGTTCGAGATACACGAGTGGACGGGGAGTGGCCCCGACTATCTGCATGTCCATCACAGCGATGATGAGGCATGGCACATCCTCGAGGGGACACTCACGTTTCGCTTTGTGGACGGCGCTGTCGAGGCGCCGGCGGGAACGACCGTCTTCGTGCCTGCGGGCGTCCCCCACACCTACTTCGAAGCCCACGGGCCGACGCGCTATCTCATCATCATGACGCCGCGTCTCTACGCATTGGTGGCGGCGCTGCATGCGGCGCCGTTTGACCAACATCCGTCAGTCATGCGCCGGTATGACTCGGAGATCATGTCGTGACGGATTCCGGCCCGCCTAGAGGTGTGGGCGGGCCGGAATTGTCAGTGATAACGTCGAGCACGTTGCGTCGCGTTCTTCAGGCAACGCGCGCGTTCAAATGACTTCGAGGTCGTTCATCTCCGGCAGTTTGGGGAAGGGCCCGTGGGGCTCGGTCTGGTACCAGAAGACGGTCGAGGCGATGTCGTCTTGGAGCGAAAGATAGCGGCGTTTGCCCTCGAGCGCGGCGCGCCACCCCAGCGCTTGGATCGTCACGCGCAGATCCTCTTTGAAGCGGATGGGATCGGCCACGTGCCAGCGATACATGCCGAAGCGCTGCTGGCTGCGGTAGAGACCGTCGGGCTTGATCACCTGCGGCATGCCCGAGTACGGCGCGGAGAAGACGCCGTATTGACCCTGGGGATGCTCGAAGTTCCACGCGCCGCCGAAGTAGTCCTCGGTGCCGGTGCCGCAGATGGTCGGCCAGTCGGCGTCGCCGTCCAGGTAGAACTTGATCTCGCCTTCACCCCACCAACCGGTGCTGTTCACGCCCCAGGCGATGTAGGTGCCCACATACTGGCCGTGGCCGGAGACACCGTCCAGCAGAGTGTGGACCGTCGCGTAGGGCAGCGGATTGCTGCGCCGCCACTGCACATGGAAATAGGCGCGATCGTCGGGGACGTCTGTGAGCGTGTAGTTGATCTGATAGTAGAAGCCGCGCACCTCATCCGGGCGCAGATTCTCGACCGTGATGCGCGCGTGGCGGCGGAAGGGCATTTCCCAGTAGCAGTTGAAGCCGCCGGCCGGATTGACGGCCACCGGCAGCGACGTCAGATTGGCCCGCTCGCACCAGCCCATGCAGAAGAAATCGCCCAGGGGCACCTCCACGGAGGGCGTCTCTTCTTCGTCCCAGTACATGCGCAACACGAGGCTGCGCCAGTGCTGCGGATGCACCGTCAGCCAGATCTGCTGGATCGCGCCGGAACCGTCGATGTCGGCCAGCGTGACCGTGGTGCTGCCCGGGATGTGGATGGAGGGCGAGACCTTCCAGCCCTGGCCCAGTTCGCGCGCCGAATCGGCCCCGGTGCCGTCGGTTGCTTTGCCGCCCGCACCTTTGGCGCCGGTGAAGTTTTCTGCGCTGATCGAGCGAGGTCTCTGCGTTGGAAAGGCGCGCCAAGTTGCCGAGATTTGACCCCAGACCGTCGAATGTGATGCTCATTTGGGTGCTCCTGTTGGTGGTGAAAAGGCCACTGCGCTGTCATGCCGTTTGCCGCACGGAGACCATGCAGCGGCAGGCAAATCCCGGCGGAAATGGCCCCACGGTTTCTAATAGATATACAAGCACCGCATGTCCGCCGTGGTATTACGCCGCAATGAACGGTGTTATACCGCGGATTCGTCGTCATCAGGGCGTGGCAGACGTTCTGCCACGGCCGGAAGCGGCGGGAACGGCTTGTGCGGCTCCTGCTGATACCAGTAGGCCGTGCTCGAAATGTCGTCGTGCCGGTTGTTGTTGTGCCCGTGTTCAATGGTGGCGCGAATGTTCTTGCGGAAATGGATCGGATCCTCGATATGGAATCGGTAGTATGAGGATTTCCCGCTCCAGTTGGGCCCGCCCGGCAAAGTCAACCCGTGGTAGGGGCTGTCGTATTTGACGGCCGGGCAATAGGCCGTGTTGAAGTAGTCCTCGGTGCCCGTGCCGTGAAGGCCTCGGCGGCCATTCTTCGTCGTCGATGAAAGATGTCGTCGCCTTCGCCGTACCAGTTGAAGATGGAGAAGAACGCGAGCCGCTCTTCGGGGTTGCTGGCGCTGCTCCCCAACTGGGTGATGGGCCACTCTTTGTCTGCGGGCCAGTTCAGGCTTGGGTCGGTGCGCAGATTGTGGACGTTGAAATTGCAGCCCACGTAATGGCCCGTGCCCTCGGCTTCGAGAATGACATAGTTGCCGGCGCCATCCACGTTGCGTCCGCCGAACTCGAACGCAAGATTGCTCATCACTTCGTCGGGGGCGTCGGCGAAAAGGGACGGGACTGCGCGCATCATCTCGCGCGTGGACTCGGTCAGCGCGGGCAACTCTGCGTCCGGAGATGCCCTCGGTGGGGTTCTCGCGGCGCCACTGGGCGTGAAAGCGCCCCATGTCGGCGGGAATCGAATCGTGGAGTTCAAAATCGATGTAGTAGTAGAAGTTCATCGGCTGGTCGGCTTCATTGGTGATGAAGAACTCAGCTTGCCGGCCAAACGGCATGGGAAACCAGCAGTTGAAGCTGCGCCCGTCGCTCGGGCTCATCTGGAGGGGCAGGGCGGCGAAGTCCACCATCTTGGCGTGGCCCATGCCGAAGAAATCGCCCAGCGGCGCTTCGATCGAATAGCCGTCCTCGTTGTCCCAGCGCGCAGCACAATCCGCCGGAGGTAGTCGCTCTGATCGCACGCATGCGTGCACCAGATGTGATTGATGCAACCGGCGCCGTCGATGTTGTGTGTCGCCAACGTGGCCGTCTCACCGGGCTTGACCTACCAGAAAATCCATGTTGCCGCCAGGTGCGATCCCAACTGGAAATGCATAACGTTGTTACATTGCGAATGCGCGAGTTCGCCCAACGGGCTTCCTTTGAAAACTGCCCATGGTCTCCCTATTCGTTCATTGCCGCGTACATACCACGGCGGACGTTCGGCATCCTACACCGCTAGACATCGTGGGCCGTTTCCGGCGGATACGAATCACGGTGAACGTACCGCGCACCTACGCCGGGGCGAAGCAGATGCATCCGCGCCGTGCTAAATGACTTCCAAGAATTCAAAATCGGGCAAGGGGGAAATGCCGCATGGGGTTCCATCTGATACCAGAACGCAGTTGCAACGATATCATCTTGCAGGGCGAGGTAGCGCCCTTCCCCTCAGGCTCATCCGCCAGCCAGGGCCTGCATGGTGGCGCGCAGATTGCGTTTGAAGCGCACCGGATCCATGATATGCCACCGGTAAAGACCAAAGCGGGTGTTGGCCTGGAGACCCCCATCGGGCCGAATCACCTGTGGCATGCCCGAGAAGGGCGCCGTGAAGCTGCCGTACTGCCCTTCAGCTCCTCAAATCCCCACACGCCGCCGAAATAGTCTTCGGTCCCGGTGCCGCAAATCGTGGGGTACGCACCGTCATCGTCCATGTAGAACTTGATCTCGCCTTCACCCACCAGCCGTTGTTGTTGGTTCCCCACGCCATGTACACCCCGACAAAGTGGCCTGCCCCGTGATGTTGTCGAGAATTGTGTAGACTTCTTTGTAGGGCAGCGGGTTCCGGCGTCGGAACTGAGCGTGGAAATAAACTTGATCGTCTTCCACATCGGTTAACGTGTAATTGATCTGGTAGAAGAAGCCTTGCACCTCATCGGGGATCAGGTTTTCCAACGTGATACGGGCGTGCGGCGGAAGGCATTTCCCAGTAGCAGTTGAAGCCGCCTGGCCGGGTTGACCGCCACCGGGAGCGACGTGATGTTGTCACGCACACACCAGCCCATGCAGAAAAAGTCGCCCAAGGGAACCTCGACGGACGGGTTCTCTTCGCCGTCCCAATAGATGCGCAGAATGAGGGCCCGCCAATATTTGGGGTGAACTGTCACCCAGATCTGTTGGATCGCGCCCGGCCGTCGATGTCGGCCAAGGTCACCGTCGAGTTTCCGGCGACATGAATGCAAGGCGAGACTTTCCAGCCGACGCCCAATTCGCGGGCCGCGTCGGCGCCGACTCCTTCAGTCGCCATCCCGCCTTTGCCTTTTTCGCCGGTGAAGTTTTCGGCGCTGATGGAACGAGTTTCAGCAGCGGACATCCGCGACAGGGTGCCAAGATTGAGACCCAGGCCATTGAATGAGTATGACATACGTTGGAACTCCCTCGGCTGTGGTTGCAAACACTGTGTGGAAAATGAAGATCAATGTGTACGACGTGTACGACGGCCGCGGCGTCACACAACTTCAAGATAGTCACGATCTCCCAGCGTCGGGAAGGGCGCAGCCCGGCAGGTTTGATACCAGTAGGCGACCGAACAGATGTCGTGTTGTCCGGGATAGTAACGGCCTTCCTTGCGCCAACCGAGCGCCTGAATCGTGGCGCGGAGGTCTTGTTGAAAGACGATGGGATCCACAACGTGCCACCGGTACATGGCGTGGCGGTGTTGGGACTGGTGCGCGCCGTCCGGCCGTAGCACCTGGTGCATGCCCAGATACAGGGTCGTGTACTCCGTGGTATTGGCCGTCCCGGTCGAAGTTGTAAGAACCGCCGAAGTAGTCTTCGGTGCCGGTGCCACAGATGGTGGGAAACTCCCGTCACCATCGATGAAAAACTTGATTTCGCCTTCGCCCCACCAGCCGTTGTTGTTGATGCTCCAGCCCCTTGGACGTGCCACGTAGTGGCCCCATCCCTGGACGCCATCCAGGATCACATATTCTTCCTTGTACGGCAGGGGATTGCGCCGGCGAAACTGGGCATGAAAGTATCCGGCCTGCTCCGGCACCTCGGTCAGACAGTAGTTGACCTGATAGAAACAGGCAGCTTTGCGGACGGGGTTGCGGTTTTCGATGGTGATGCGGGCGCGCTGCCGGAAGGGCATCTCCCAGAAGCAGTTCAGAGAGCGCGTCGGGTTCACGGCCACGGGCAGCGAACTGATCTGGGTGGCCGGTCCCTGCGTCGGCAACGCGGATCTTGAAAACTGAAAGGCACGGCGAAGAAGTCGGTGAGCGGGCACTCCACAGACGGCTGCGTCTGGTCCTCCCAGTAGATGCGCAGAATGAAATGCGCGGTCCATGATGGTGCCGCCGAACCACATGCTCTGGATGGCGCCTGGACCAGTGATGTCGGCCAGCACGACCGTTTCACCCGGCTCGACGGTGACATACGGCCGACACTTCCAGCCGACCCCGAGTTCGCGCGCCGGGCCGGAGGATTCGGTTCGGCCATGGCCCCCATGCCACGACCGCCCGTCCGGATTTTCCGCGCGCTGATCGAACGGGTCTGCGCCTTGCTCAGCCAGGACAAGTTCCCCATGGTGCGACCTAGCCCATTGAACGTCATTCCTCCTCCTCCTGTGTGACGGGTTCGAAATCAACCAGTTTGAAACAGAGCACTTCACGGCCATCGTCCGTACGCACCAGCGGGGGCGGCGTACTGCGGCAAATATCACGCACATAGGGACAGCGGCCGGCAAACCGGCAGCCGACATACGAATACTCGCTGGTCTCAAGTCCGGCAGCCGCACCATTTCGTTCCATTTTCGCCGATTTTCGCGACGGAATCCAGCAGAAGCTCGGTGTAAAGGTGGGCTGGATTGCGCAGGATTTCAGCGGATGGGCCGTACTCCACCACGCGGCCTCAGTACATGATCGCGATCTGTCACTCACGCCGTGAAGCGGTCGAGAGATCGTGGGTGATGTACAAGATGTTGACGCCGAATTCATCGCGCAGTTGCTTGAAGAGATTGACCACATTCATGCGCAGCGATGCATCGATCATGCTGACGGGTTCGTCGGCCACGAGCAGCTCGGGCTGGGGAATCATGGCCCGGGCGACCGAGACCCGCTGCAATTCACCGCCCGAGAATTGATTCGGGTAGCGACCGATCACGCGTTCGGCCGACAGGCCTACATTGGTCAATGCCTCTTCCACGGCGGCGCGCGCGACCTTCTTGTTCTCCGCGCCCAGGATGTTGCGCGCCGTCTCGAACAGGTAGGTGTCGGCCGTCTTCCGGCTGCTGAAACTCTCGAAGGGATTCTGAAAAATCGGCTGTACCCGTTTGCGAAAGGCCTTGAGATTTTGCCCGGACAGATGCCCGCCCGTGCTCATGCCGTCGATCAAGATTTCGCCGTGGGTCGGCCGCATGAGATGGAGCACCATGGCGCAGGCGGCGGTCTTGCCCGACCCGGATTCACCCGCAGGCTCAGGATCTGCGGTTTGCCCTTCTCCATCGTCAGGTTCACCCGATCCACTGCCGCCAATTTCTTGGAACCGAGCAGACTGCCCACGCGGAAGATCTTGGTGATATCGCGCAATTCAAGAAAGTTCTCGCTCATGGCTGGCCGTACCCTTCCGACTCATCAGTGTGAAGCCCCGGCTCTCGCTTCAAGCACGCCACAAAATGGCCCGGGGCAACCTCAAGCAGTTCCGGCACGACTTCTCTGCAGCGGGCATCTGCCAAACTGCAACGGTCGGCAAAGCGACAGCCGCCGGAGCGGGTTGAGCAGGCTTGGCGGGCGCCCGCTGATGCCGGAGCGCTCACTATCATCACCCAGCCGCGGCAAGGAACGGATGAGCATCTCTGTGTAGGGATGTTGCGGCCGCTCAAACATGACCTCGGTCGGCGCGATCTCCACCACTTTGCCGGCATACATGATCACCATGCGATCGGTAATCTGGTAGTGGACGCCCATGTCGTGTGAGACCATGACGAACGTGTTCTTCTCCTGTTTCTGCACATTCATCAGCATAGTCAAGATGCCCCGCTGGACCACCTCACATCCAGGGCAGTCGTGGGTTCATCGGCTAGCACAAACTTGCAGGATGGACAAAGGTTGCAATGGCGACGATCACGCCGCTGGCGCATGCCGCCGCTCAACTGATGCGGGTAGGAATTGAGCACCTCGACGGGCAACTCAAGTTCCTGCAGATAGGCGGCCATGCGGTCGATCAGGATTCTGTTCGCCGTGGGCCTGAATGTCCTGTTTGGAGGAGAGAATCCGGGAACTGGTTGCGGATGCGCACGACCGGATTCCAGCACGCTCGTGCTGGCCTGGGGGAATGTCACGAGATGTGCCTGCACCAATAGCGGCAGAATCGGTGCTGGGAATCACCTTCCGTTCGCCCATGTCTTCGACCTCAAGTTCGATGGTGCCTTGGGCCATGTACATGGGGCGTTCCACGTTGCCGTAGATGGCTTTCATCAACGTGGTTTTGCCACAGCCGGATTCGCCGACGATGCCGACAATCTCTCCATCGTAAATATCGAAGGAGACATCCTCCACCGCTTTGACGGTGCCTGAACAGTGTCGTAGAAGACACTGGCATTGCGAATTCGAATCATTGCTGGCCTCTTCTTGTGGCGAAGTAGTCAGACCAACCCGTGGAGACAAGGAACAGGCCGATAAAGAGCAACATAATTGCGATGATCGGCGAGAGAATCCACAGCCACTGTTCCAGGAGAAGCGCCTGGTGCTGCATTGCCCAGTAGATCATCGTCCCGAGCGTGGCGTCTTTGAGGCTCGATAGACCAATAATGGCCAGGCCAGATTCGGCCGAAATGGCGACCAGGATCGTGTTGATGAAATTGGCGAGGCCCCAGCCCAAAATGAAAGGCATGATTTCGACGAGCACGATTTTGAGCGGCCCTTCGCCGGAGGCCTGCGCCACATTGATGAACTCCCGTTCGCGCAGGCTGAGCGCCATGGCACGCGCCTGTCTTCCCGGCCACGGCCAGTTGAAGATCACCAGGACACCGGCGATGATGAGGAGCGACTGTTTGCCGCCGAGCAGCGCCGAAATCAGGATCAAGATGGGCAGGGACGGCACGGCGATCACAATGTCCATGATCAGCGTGGCGGTGCGGTCGGAAAAGCCGCCAAGAAAGCCGGCCAACAGCCCCACGATCACCCCGATGATCGTGGCCAGTGCCGCTACCGACAAGCCGATCCAGAGCGAGTTGCGAATGGACCACGAGAGCAGCCAGAAGATATCTTGGCCCAGATTATTGGTCCCCATGATGTGTTGGGCGCTGGGATCCAGATTGCGGAAATATGTATTCCAGTCGGTCGGATTCTCCGGCGCGAACCAGGGGACAACAAAGCCTAGAATCACAAAGATGCTGACGATGATGATGCCAACGACCAACCTGGGTTTGACCAACCTCATTGTGTACCTCGGTATGGTGTGGTGAGCCGGCGTGCAGACGCAGCGCGTTGCGCTGAGCTTGACTACTTGTAGCGAATCCGCGGATCGATGAATGGATAGAGTAGATCCATCACCAGCGTAGCGGTGGCCACGGCCACGATGGCAATGCTCACTGTGCCCATGATGAGATTGTAGTCTGACCCGAGGATCGCCCTGTAGATCAGTGTGCCGATACCGGGATAGCCAAAGAGAATTTCTGTGATGAGAGCACCGCCGAACACACCACCGATGCTCAATGCGAGCACAGTGACCTGGGGCAGAATCGCTGTTCGGGCAACATAGCCGACCATAATTTTGCGCTCACCCACGCCGCGGAACCGTGCGTACTGAACATAGCCTTCGGTGTCGATGGCCATGGCTTTCATGCTGATGATCCACCAGCCAAGACTCACCACCACGATGGACATGAGCGGCAGGAAAGAATTGTAGGCAACACTCTTGAACCACGTCCATGTGCCCGGTTCGCCGCTCACCTGGAAGACGAAGGGGAATATCGGCCAAATATAAGCAAAGAGAATACGCAGCAGCGCCAGAATGTAATAGGGGATGGATAAACGATCGGCGCCGGTTTCGATGATCTTGGAACTGGTCCTGTCATTGCGATAGCCGACCAGCAGGCCAATCAGGTTGCCGAGCACCCAACTGATCGCCAGCGCCGTTTCAGCAGCAGCGCCACAGACCAGGGCAGGGCGCGGGCGATGAGTGTGCTCACCGGCGTCGGATAGTAGGACAGCGACGGGCCAAAGTCCTGTGAGCACCACGCGTTTCAGAAAGGCCGTGTATTGTTCCCACAGCGTACCCTCAAGCCCGAACAGCTGGAGTCGCTGGCCCGGCGCATGCTTTCCACCAACTCCGGGTCCATGGTCGTGCCCTGGGACATCAATTTACCCAACATGGATTCAACCGGGTTGCCCGGGATGAAGCGCGCACAAAAGACAATCGTGATGCCGACCCAGACGACGAGGATATAGGTGATGAGGCGAGATTGCGAATTTGGCGAACTGCACTGCTGACCCTCCTTATCGCTGCGGGCCGCGGAGAGAAAGTCAGATCGCAGGCGGCATGTGCGGCACACCGCCTGCGACCCTAAAACGAGATTCGGGGACGGGACTATTGCTTGGACTCGATGTTGGCGATGATGAACTTGAAGTTAGACCACCACCACCACGGACCTTCGTAGTAGTTGTCGGCCGTCGGGTAGTTGGTGAAGTAATACTCGTTCACCGGCACAAACTTCGACGTGCCAAACATGGGGATCCAGTGCATTCCTGCAAACATCTGCATGAGCAAATCCTGCTCAGCTCCACATTGCGCGGATCATCCGAGGTGACTGTCTCCAACTCATCAAGGATGGCGGCAATTTCATCACTGAATGCCGGTGCTGGTTGCCGGGCGCCGGTTGTCCCGTGGGCACGATGTACTTCTCTGGTGCCAGTAGCTGACGTTGGGATAGATGTCGGCGCCGATGGCGCAGCTGCCAGTAGGAGCCGCTTCGTATTCGCCCGTGGAACTGGCGTTCCAGAATGAACCGGCCGTCATGGTGTTGACGGAGGTCTCCACGCCGAACTTGGTCCACGAGTCGGCCACGGCAAAGGCGAGGCGAATTCGACTGAACCTCGAAGTCCGCCGGGCGCGTTGATGGCGATGGTCCAAGGAGTGCCGTCGGGCAAACAGCCATTTTGCCGTCAGAGTTACAAAGCCGATGCTTTCCAGCAATTTGGCCGCTTCCTCCACATCATATTTCCACCACCCCACACCGGCGAGATCGATCAACTTTCTTCGGTGGCCGGCAGATCGTCACCTACGCCCTGCTCACGGAAGATTTCGGCCATGTCAGCGGTGCTGGAAGTTGGGATCGAAGGGCTTGTAGCCGTCCGGGCAAATTCCATGGCCATCAGGCGTTCGACCAACGGCTTGTGGTAGACATTTTGCACGGCGGCCACCGGCGGAACACCCAGCGGCGACACCCGGAGCATACCGGCAAAGGTGCCCAACGAAACGTTCTTGATGTCCGTTGCCAGCGCAAGCGCCCACCGCACCTCCAGCTCACTGAAGGGTACTCGGAGTTGTTGAACGCAATGCCACGCTCACAAGGATCGTCGAAGTCTGCATAGGGGAAGCCTGCATGCCACGCACGTGCCGTTGGGCTGCGCTCGACCAACACCTGCATGGACTCAGGTGTGATGTCCTGCAAGATATCCACGTCGTTGCCGATCATGGCGAGGATACGCTTTTTCCTCGGTGCCCACGAGAAGTTCCAAAGAACATAGGGCGGACCGGACTTCTCCGGTGACCATGCCCACGCTGGTGCGCTCCCAGTCGTCGCGGAGCTTCCACAGGGAACAGTTCCGTCTGGATCGTGGTCCATATAGCTGTATTGACCCAAACAAACCGGCGGAAGAAGTCGAAGGTGGCCGCATCTTGCCCCTCCCAGACGTGCTTGGGCACGGGGTAAAGACGGTTGTCCCAAATCGTTACGCCCAGATCCTGGAGAGTCGCGGCGCAGAACGCTTGGCGGTTGAGAATCAGGTGTAGTCATCGACAACTTCCCAGCTACTTTCGATATAGTCGACTGCCCAGCCGTGAATGGGAAGGTCTTCCGTGTCAAACCACATCTGAAAGTAAAGTCCAGGTCCGCCGTGGTGAATTCCTCGCCATCGTCCCAGAAGATGCCCTCAGCAGTTTGATTTCCCCAACTGGTGTAGTCATCATTGAGCGGCAAGCAGATCAGCCGCCAGCGCACCGAACTGCATCTTCACCCGTCGTCGTGTCGATCTCCCACAAGTTGTCCATGCACAACTCGTGGAAGCCACGGCCGCGTCGCTACCGAGCATAGATGTTGAAGAATTCGGGGCGTTCCAGCCGCCGCCTGCTATCAAGAATCAATGTCTCGTTTCTGGGAGTGCCGACAAAGGCTGTCTCACCTTCGGGCGGCGCAGACTCCCTGCTTCCGGCGCCGCACTGCCTGCACAGGCAGCAGAGAGACTGCCAATAGCGCGGTCAGTGCCGCAACTAACCATCTTTTCATCACTGCATTCCCTTTCGTTTAATTTTTCCCTGAGATTTCTTGCCTGATTCCTGGCTACAACTCCGAAAACGGTTGGGCATCACCTCCTTCCTGTCTATGTTAAGTGGGGCAACAGGAGCGTTGCACGTGTCGCGGAGAGATGATCAAGATTTGCTGCCGATATGATGCACACGCAGGGCAGCGGAAAGTGGGCAGCATTTGCGATGTATGCGCCACGAGACACCGCAAGCGCGTACAAGCATCCCGATTCAAGCCAAGCGGCGCCTGACCGAAGAATCGGCAAGAAACTTGTTTTCAGCACGGTATAGATCGGCGTGCTGAATCGTGTGGATAGCTCTGGTTCGCTTGATTGTTGGAGCGTTAAGTCGAGCGTTGTTGTTTCGTAATGGCTATGGTACGCTATGGTACACCAAGCATTGGAATCGTGTCAACCCTCAAATCGGGGCTTTTTGTGTGGATGGTATATAATTCGGGATATTTTCCGCAAAGTTCAGAATAAATGCGCAAAAAGAGCTCAAGAAAAGTTTCGGTAATCTACGCTTATGGATAATGGTTTCAGTTCCGATGACTATGTCTACAGCCAGTTGGCGGATTTGCTCCGCGTGCAGATCGCGCACGGCGATCTTGAGGGCAAGATTCCCGGCATCCGGGAGCTGGCCCAGCAGTATTCCGTGAACTTCAAGACGGCCAATAAAGCGGTATCCATGCTGGTCGAAGAGGGATTGCTCCATCGCCTTCAAGGTCGGGGCACGTTCGTGACAGAGAAGACGAGCCAAGGTGAACAGGTCGTAGGGAGCATCGGCTTCGTGATTACGGACATCACGAATCCCTACTTTGCTCAGTTGGCCCAGTCGGTGCAGAAAGTGGCCTACGAGCAAAAGATCTCGGTCTTTGTCAACACCGATCACAGCAGTACGGACCGGCTCGAGCAGATCCTCGCTACATATCAGCAGCGGAAGATTCAACTGGTGATCGTCCACGGCGGTGTGGTACGCCATCACTCCGCCCTGGATGCCTTGGTCAGTTGCGGCATCCCGCTGGTTGGCATCCACACCCATCTGGCCGCGATCGATGATGTGTGGCCGGATGTGCGGGCGGGCGCGCAGTTGGTGACCGAGCATCTTATCGAGCGCTACGGCCCCAATGTCGGTCTTGTCTCCGGGTCCGACGATCCCGTGCGCGAGACCGGGCGCTTCCGCGGCTTCCGCGATGCGATTCTCCGCAGTAGAAACACGGTGGACTTTCGCTACGTGGTCGAAACTGAGCCCACATTCCGGGGCGGCTACCAGGCCATCGTCGCCTTGCTCCAACAGGATGGCCTGCCGAAAGCGCTCCTGTTCTACAACCAGATCATGGCCATGGGCGGAGTGAGCGCGCTGATCGCGCATGGGGTGCAGGTGCCCCGGGATCTTGCAGTGGCCAGCATCGACGACGGCATCAATGCAGAGCAGATGTTGGTGCCGACGACCACCGTCGCCCTGCCGTTCGAGGAGACCGCACGCCACGCGCTCTACCTGGCGCAGCGCCGCCTGCAAAATCCGACGGCTCCGGTGATCGACATCCGCGTGATGCCGCGACTCGTTGTCCACGAGACGTCGAGTATCGAGCTGCCCAAAGGGAGTGGGTACGGGAGGTGAATCCCGTTGATGGGGTGCCCCAGAAACTGGATCTGTTGACCGGCTAGGTTTCGGTCTGTGGTGTCAAGCGCACCGGATTGGCGCCGCACGCGGGGTGGTACACCATCGTCGATTGTGTGGTACACCGTGCTGCGGCTGGGTGGTACACGGTCAGTGGCGGTGCGAAGTGCCGATTGGTGCGGATGTTGGCCTTCGCACCGCCGTGTTCCGTTAGTCTATCAGAAGCACTGTCTTGACAACAACGTTCGCTCGAGCAGCCGCTACTGCCCCAACACCGCGGGCATGTAGATGTGGTATGGCGCAAACTCCACGGGCTTATAGGCGTAATTGTCGCTGACGATCTGGTCATCCGGGTTGTAAAGCAAAGTGACCCAGATCTCGTGCACACCGCGGGCGTCTTCAGTTGACCACTGGACGGTCACGGTCTCTCCTTGATCGCCGGCGATCACGGGGATCACGCGGAGCCGATCAGGCGACCACCTCGCAGCGGCATGCCGTCCCAGAAGTCGACGCCGACAAAGGTGAAGGTGCCGTTGGTGGCGTGCACCGTCGCCGTGACATTGACCGTGCCGGTCGGCGCCGGTGCGGCCGGATCCACCACGATGTCCTCCGCGTGCAGTGAGAGCGTACGTGATCCCGACGTCTGCGCGACATCTGCCTTGATGGGGAGGACGGCAAAGCCGGTGTTGTACTCTTCGTGCATTTCGGCGATGGTGTTCTCGGGATCGATGACAGCGTAGACTTTCAGCGTCTCGCCGTCCGTATGACCGGCCGTGTTGAAACTGGTGCTGACGGTGCTGTGTCCCATCGGCAGGATCGAGGCGACGGTTGCTTCGCCTATTTTTGTCCCCCCGGCTTGCGGATCGCCCAGATAGAAGTGGACCGGCACGTTGTAGACTCCCACCGGGCTGTAGTTGCGCACTTTTGCGGCGACGACCACATCCTCACCCGGCGCGGCTTGCAGCGGTGTCAGCGTGATCTCCCGGGTAAACTGGCGATAGTAGTCACCTAACTTGCCGTCTTTCCACGGCAGGTTGAACGTGGGATCCGGTTTGTTGTAGGTCTGCACCCACCAGCGGTTCGGGTCTGACGGCAAGGTGACGGAGTAGTCCACCACAAGACTGCCGTCAGGTTCTGCCCAGTAGATAAACGGGCGCACGCTGTAGGAGTACTGCTGTTCGATGCTAAAGAAATAGATGTGGATCTCGGTGCTGCTCTCAAAGCCGACTTTGTTCACCGAGACGTCCCCCTCAGAGTACGAGCCCGACGTCGTCAGACTCTGCCCCCAGCCGGAGACGGTGAGCGATGCATTCAGATCGAGCTTGCTCGACTGTTTCTCTTCGGACTCTTCCACATCGGACCATTTGAGCCACGTCTCGGTGTAGTTGGTGCCCAGGTTGTCGACGTAGTCGCTCTTGATGGTGCTTTTGATGTTGTCCGGCGGCAACGGCGAATACGAGAGCACATTGCCGAACTCGTGATTGGGCGCATAGACTGACTGCGAATCCATGGCGTCGATGCGGGTTGTGAGCGCCGCCGGACATTCTCCCGTACAGAGCGGATCGGCTTTGACCGGCCACACCACCAGAATGTAGCCCTCGATCACGTCAGAACCGTCGGCATAGACCGGATATTCCCAGATGTCCAGATCCTGCTGGAGGCGGACAATCACATCGTCGGTGTCGGCTTCCACATCTTGGCCGAAGGCGACCGACTTGAACGAAGTGGTGGTCTTTTCAAAGCTCTCGCCGTAGGTGGCTGCCATGCTGACTTTGAGGTGCGGGATCTTCAACTCGGCGTCCGCGGAGACAGACCAGTCTCGGCTGGTGGTCAACGACATGGACGTAGTGGTCTTCTGCTCGGTCTCATATTTGGTATAGGTGCAAGGCGGGCCGGTCGGCGGTATGCATCGATCCGTGACGTTGATGTCAACGGCCGTGGGCGTCCCGGCGATCTCGATCACGTCGTGATGCTTGGGCGGTGCATGGATCAGAGCGATGTTCTGCACGGTCTGGGACTGTCGCCGATATGTGGGCGGGCCCACACGCACGGTCTCGCCGTTGTACGCGCCCAGGGCCATGCTGAGACGACCTAGGCTGTTGCTCAGGCTTGTGCGCAAAAGCACCGTTTGCTCGCCAAGCAGTGAGCCCTTCTCGGCAAACTCGCGGAGATCCGGCGACACCTGGACAATGCCGATGAAGATGTTCACGTTTGTGTGACCATCGTCGATCGAGGTGAGCACGATCTCCTCGATGGTATCCCCGTTCAGATCCCCGGCGTCAAGAATCACCGTGCCGTATGCGGGCCACGCGCTGCTCCTGCCGTTGACGGTTTCAGTCACGGCGAGCGTCGCGTTGACGTCGTCGTAGATCGTCAGCGCGCCGATCTGGCTGCTCGGCATGTTGAATGGGTGCATGAACGCCAATTCGTCGTCGCCGTCACCGTTGAAGTCACCGGCGGCCAGGCCAAGCGAACGCCCGGCCATCTCCCATACCATACTCTGGCCATTGGCCGAATCCACACTGATGGCAGACTTGCGTGTGAGGGTGGTCAAATCCTTGGCAGCCTGGTAGACATAGAGATTGGAGGTGGTGGGCGTATTGAAGCCCACGGCGAACTCGTCGATGCCGTCGGCGTTGAAGTCGCCCACGGTGGTCGCAATTCTGCCGGGTTTCACCGCCTCGACAAGTTGCGTGTGGAGCACCCACGTGCCGTCCGCGTTGACGCTGTAGAGGCCGACAACGAGTTTGTCACTGTTGTTCGCCCAGGCCGTCACAATCTCATCTCTGCCGTCGGCGTTGAAGTCGCCCGCAGCCACGTCCAGAAACTTGTAGCCGCCGAGCGTACCGGGGGACAGCAAGCCCATGAACTGGACGGTATTCCAGTAATCGTGCTGAGGTTTGAACCACTGCATCTGGTATCTGGCCGCCGTGCTCTCCCACCCGACGACAAACTCATCCCAGCCGTCATTGTCGAAATCGCCGGTGGCTACGCTGATTGCTCCGCCGTAGGGCAGGCCGGTGTCGTAGGTCACGCCGTCAACAGGTGCACTGTTGATGTACGTGTTGATGACCTGCTGCTGGGCCATGGCACTGTTGTAGGTCTTGAGGCTGGCATAGAGCTTGTTGGTCTCATAGTCGGTCACGAGGACCGCGTCTTCCCAGCCGGCGGCGCTCAGGAGCCGGCCCGCAGCGACGTCCACATTGTTGCCGCTCTGCATGCCACCGAAGTCGTCGCACGTCAAGGCCCCGGGGATGGGAGTGCCCAGATCCGAGTCGACGTCATACATTTTGTTGCAGAAAGGAGTGGGCCTGGGGCTGTGCCAGGCCAGCATGATCTTGTCCGTGCTCAACAGCGTGGTGTTGGCCGCGAGCGGATCCGCCACCTCGTTCAATGCGAGCCGCACGTCGAGGTCGGACACGCCGAGGACATGACCCGGCTCGTGGTGGGGCATGCTTGGCCGCGCGTCGGGAGCGTCCTGCGCCGCGGCCGTCTGCGACACCAGAACCAGCAACATCAGCACGGTGATAACCACCGGCACGAGCACGCGTACCGGCTCCGGCGCGGTGTGGCTGACGCGCCCGCCGCCTGTCAACGTCGTGACGATCATCCGGCGCACGCGTTCACGTACGCGCCGGGCGCGCACTCCCCCACGTGAACCGTCGTGAACTCTAGGCCGCCTGTTCATGAAATTGCCTCCTTCGGTAGATCACGTCCTTGTCGATGAGCAATCACTGGCAGATACATCCGTGGCATCTACGCAGCCCTACCGACAGTGTATGATCGAGGCTATGTGCGGTGAAGGTACGAAAGTGCAGTGACCCCAATATAAAAGTACAGTCGCGCAATTTGCGCGACTGTACGGGTGTGGACCTGGCCTAGATTGTCAGTAGACCACAGTGACTTGCGAATGCAAGACCCCCCGGCATGGTGCACGCCGGCTAAGCGGCCGGATCTGCAAGCCCCGCGACCACGTCCAGCGCCTGGCGCAGGGCGAAGTCCACCTGATTGCGGTTGCGTACCAGGCGTGTGTGCAAGAAGTGATAGTCGTCGCTCGCCGGATCGAGTTGAGCCAGACGCCGCGCCCCGGCCAGGCCGGGCAAGTGCGGCTGTCCCCAGGCCGGATCGTGGTCAAACTGACCCGCGGCCGTGTAGGTCACCGGAATCAGAATTCGTGACAGCGTCATCAGCGTCCGGTTCAAGTCGATGACCGCGGGCGACGCGAGTTCCCCCTCGTCTCCGGATGCATCGGCGGCTGCGACGGCGGCGCATTGCTGGGCCAGCGTCTCCACCGCCTCGGCCAGCACGGACGCACGGTCCATGGCCCGGCTCAGGTCCAGGTGCGCGCCCGCGGCATCGGCCAACTCCTTGAGCGTGAGCTGGAGATCGGTCACCACCGGGCGGAAGTCCATGGGCAGCAGCGGCGTGTGGCAGAGGCGCCAGAGCGTGCTCACGTAGATCTGGGTGTCCAGGCGCAGCACGTCCCCATCGACTTTGTCCATGGTGTCTTCGCTGGTGTGCCACCACCGGCATCTTGCCGCCGATGAGCTTGCCGAAGGCCAGCGAGACGTAGTCCGTGTCCGCGTCGCTGAAAGGCACCTGGCTCAGGCTCATGAAGAGCGGGGATGCCCACGCCGTTGAAGCTCATGTCGCCGCGCGGCTCGTACGGCAGGCGCGGCTCTCTTGGCCGGTGTGGCCGTGGACAATCTCTTCGGCGAAGGGGCCGAAGCCAGGTTGGCCGGGAAATTCGCGTAGAACGTTGCCCCGCGCGCGCCGGTGGAGTCCACGTTGACGTGGGCGACGCAGCGGTCGTACAGTTCCTCCCAGTGGTTGTCCACATACCAGGTGGAGCCGGAGTACCGTCCGTGACTGTGGCCGCTCCAGAAGACCAGCCGCAGCCCCCGGTAAAGCCCGTCCCGGTGCATGGCCAGCAGGCGCCCCACTTCCAGCATGGTGGCGTTGGCGCTGCCGTTGTCCATGGCGCCCACTTCCCACGAATCCAAGTGACCGCTGAACAGGACGAATTCGTCGCTGTGACGGCCGTCAAGCTCGCCGACGAGGATGGGCGTCGTCTGCCACTCCATGAACACGGCTGCGCATACGCACCTGCACAGGGACCGGCCTGGACCGCGCAGATCGTGGCCGTCGGCTTCCACCACCGAGAGCGAGGAGTTGTGGGAATCCGGTGGGCGCTCTCGGGCGTGGGCGTGCCCCAGATGGAGCTGACGATCATGTAGTGCAGATGGTCGTCGTTGATGAAGATCTGGCCCGCTGCCCCGGCCTGTTCGGCGGCATAGACTGCGGTGGGCGTGGCCAGCCCGTTGATGAGCAGGATCTTGCCCTCGGTCTCCTGGGCCGCCAACTCGTCGGGCGTGCCGAAGCCCACATCCACCACGGGGGCGACCAGCCCGTCGGTGCCGGCGCTGTAGGCCGTGCCCAGGGTGGTGTACTCTGCCAGCACAGTGCCGTCCGCGTCCAGGATCGCCAGGCTCGACTCCAGCGGGTAGCTGATGAGCGCCGGGTGTTCCAGGGCGTGGTGCGCAGCCCGTACTCGTCCAGTTTGGCCTGCACGTAGGCGAAGGCGGCGCGCTCTTCGGCGGTGCCGGAATGGCGCGTCCACTGCGCGATGGCGGCGCTCGTCTCCAGCAGCCGTTCGGTCGAGACCGCGGCCGTAAGTTGTTCTTCAATCTCCAGAGCAGTCATCTATTCCTCCGTTGTTTGGCCTTGTTCAGTGCGGCGTAAATACCACGGCGGACATTCGGCACTTGTCCCACTTGGTAGAAACCGTGGGTCCACTTCCGCCTGAATTGACTCGTCCGATTACGCGCCACCCACCAGCCCCAATTCATCCAGATTGTCGGTGGTCAGCGCGCGGTCGCCGTCCTCGATCTCGTGAATCATGGCCACCAGGCGCGCCAACAGCGGTGTGTCGATGTTGTGCCGGTGCGCGACCGCCATGATGGGCGGGAAATGTTCGTCCACCTCGGTGCGCCGCTTGCGCACGGCCAGGTCGCGCCAGACGCCGCTGTGGGTCTTCTGGTCGCGCCGGCGCACGGCGACCAGCCGGTCCAGCGACGCCTGAGCCGCGGCATCCAGCGCAGCCGGGTCGGCGGCGGCGATGACCTCCGGCTCGAAGCCGTCGAAGCCCAGGGGCGTGATGCCTTCGGCCGCGGCCACGGCCAACACTTCTTGGGCCAGACGCACCATGGTGGCCCGGTAGCGGTCGATGCCGTCGCCCATGCTCTCGTTGGTCAGCGCGGTGGCGAAGAGCATGGCGCCGTACGCTTGTTTGCCCCAAAGATAGCCCCAGATGTTGTCGGTCATGCGCACCTCTCCGCCGCCCCAACGGGAGAGATCTTCCTGGAGCGTGCGCAGGCGCGGCGTGATGGCGCCGTCCAACTCGCCGATGTAAAACGCGCCGGGCCCGCCGAAGTGGATCAGCCCCGGCTCCAGGTAGTCGGCGGAGAAGTTGACGAAGCAGCCCACGGTCCGCGCCGGGCCGACGGCATCGCTGATGACCCACTCGTTGAGGCCGTTCTGCGCGGAGAGCACGTAGCCGTCCGCAGCCAGGCGCGACGCGATCTCCGCCATGGCGGCGCGGGTGGCCGGCGCCTTCACCGCCAGAATGACGTTGACCAGGCCGTCGGGGAGCTGGTCCACGGTGATGGCGCGGGCGGGCACGGCGAAGGTCGCGTCGTAGCCGCGCACGGTCAGCCCGCGCCGGTTGATGGCATCTACGTGGTCCGTGTCAATGTCGACGAAGGTGACGTCGAGGCCGCCCCGGGCCATGTAGGCGCCGATGGTGCCGCCGATGGCGCCGGCGCCGACGATGGTATACTCTTTGCGCGTAGTCATTGATATGCTCCTGTCACCTAGACTCGCCCGCGCAGGGTCGGATCCAAGGCGTCGCGCAGGCCGTCGCCCATGAGGTTGAAGCCCAGCACCGCCAGCATGATGGCCACGCCGGGAATCGTGGCGATGTGGGGCGCGATGCGCAGGAAATCCCGGCCGCTGGAGACCATCAGGCCCCACGAGGGCTGGGGCGGTTGGATGCCCAGCCCCAGGAAACTCAGCGCCGCTTCCAGCAGAATGGCATTGGCCATGTAAAGAGAGGCGAAGACGATGATGGGCGGGATCGAGTTGGGCAGCACGTGGCGCAGGACAACGCGCCGGGGCCGTGCGCCCAGGGCCTGGGCCGCGGTCACATACTCCCGATTCTTCAGCCCGATGACCTGGCTCCGGGCCAGGCGGGCGAAGGCGGGCGTGGCCCAGATGCCCACGGCCAACGTGGTGTTCTGGAGGCCCGTCCCCAGCGCGGCCACGATGGCGATGGCCAGCAGCAGATAGGGAAAGGCCAGCATGATGTCGGTGACGCGCATGAGCAGCGTGTCCAGCCAGCCGCCCACGAAGCCGGCCAGCAGCCCCATGGTCACGCCCAGCACCAGCGCGATCGCGACCGCGGTGACGGCCACAAAGAGCGCCACGCGCGACCCGTAGATGACCCGGCTGAGGATGTCGCGTCCAAACTCGTCGGCGCCCAGCGGGTATTCCGGGCCGGGGGGCGTGCGCTTGTCTTCCAGGTGCTGCTGGGCCGGATCTTGCGGCGCCAGCACCGGCGCGAAGACGGCCGCAAATACGAGCAGCGCCACGATGATCAGCCCTGCCACGGCCAGTTTGTTGCGCAGAAAGTGGCGGGTCACGTCGCCCAAGGGGGAGCGCCGCCGACTCAGTTGCATGTCAGTCATAGACGCCGTCACCCGCGCGTCCGTGGATCGATGTAGCCATACGAGATGTCAACCGCCGTGTTGATGAGGACGAAGCTCAGGGCAAAGACCAGCACGCAGCCCTGGAGCAAAATGTAGTCGCGGGCGAAGATGGCCGCCACGGTCAGGCGCCCCAGGCCCGGCCAGGCGAAGACGGTCTCGGTCAGGACCGCGCCGCCCAGCAGTTGACCGAATTGCAGGCCGATGACGGTCACAATGGGGATGAGCGCGTTGCGCAAAATGTGGCGGTTGATGACGGTTCGGCCCGCCAGTCCTTTGGCCTGCGCCGTGCGCACGTAGTCTTCCCGGCGTGTCTCCAGCATGGTGGAGCGGGTCATGCGCGAGACGATGGCCATGCTGGGCAGGGCCAGGGTCACGGCCGGCAGGATCAGGTGCTTCCAACTGCCGGTGCCGCCCACGGGTAGCAGGCGCAGATAGTAGGCAAAGATGTAGATGAGGACCAGGCCCAGCCAGAAGACGGGCATGGAGAGACCGATCAGCGAGAAGAGACGCATCATGGCGTCGGAGATGCCGCCCGGATGCATGGCGGAAAAGAAGCCCGGTGGCGACGCCCAGGATGACGGCCAGCGCCATGGAGGCCAGCGCCAACTGCAACGTCTTGGGGAAGACGTCGGCGATTTCGTCGAAGACCGGCCGGTTGGAGAGGATCGAGCGGCCCAAGTCACCCGCGCCACATCGCCCAGATAACGGACGTAGCGCACCAGCAGCGGGTCATCCAGGCCGAGCTTGTCGCGCAGCGCGGCGACTTCTTCGGGCCGTGCGTTCTCCCCCAGCATGAGGGCCACCGGGTCGCCGGGGATCAGGTCCAGCGTGAGCATGACCACGAAGACCACGCCCAGCAGCACCGGAATGATGACCAGCAGACGGTTGACGACATATTGGGACATAAATCGATCAGATCATTGGGTATGTGGTCAAAATCCGGCGGGGACGCGGCCGCGTCCCCGCCGGAGGGTCATGGCTTACTCGCTCAAGCTGGTCGTGCCCAGCCAGAGGTAGTAGTCGATGGGATGCTGCTTGAACCCGCTGACGTTGGCACTGGTGAGGATGGTCTCCTTGGTGTTGAACACCGGCACGACCACCGCGTCCTGGGCCAAGATGTCCAGCGCCTGGGCGTAGAGTCCGGCGCGCTCGTCCTGGTCCGTGCTCGTGCCGGCGGTGGCGACGAGTGCGTCAAAGTCGCTGTTCTGGTACTCGAAGGAGTTCCAGCCGTCCGGCGGGAGGCTGTTGGAGCCGAAGAGCGGCCCCAGCGTGTAGTCGGCGTCACCGGTGGCCGTCGACCAGCCCAGCGTGAAGAGATCGGCGGGCATGCCCGGCTGGCGCAACTGCTCGAAGAGCGTGCCCCATTCCATGATCTCCAACTGGACTTCCACGCCCAGTTCGAGCATGGCGGCCTGGAATGCTTCGCCCGATTCCGCGTCCTTCAGGTAGCGGCCGCGCGCTGTAGTGGAGCAGGCTCAGCTTCTCGCCGTCCTTGTCGCGGATGCCGTCGCCGTCGCTGTCCACCCAGCCGGCCTCGTCCAGCAGACTGGCCGCGAGCTCGGGATCGTAGCGGAAGTACTCACTGGTGTCGGTCCAGCCGAAGACGGGCGGCGAGATATAGGCGGTCGGGAAGTAGCCTGCCCCTTCAACGATGTTGTCCAGCACGGCCTGCTTGTCGAAGCCGTAGACCAAAGCCTGGCGCACGCGCACGTCATCCAGAGGGGCGCGGGCGGTCATCATGCCGAAGAAGATGGCGCGCACACCGGGCGTCTCGTAGAGGGTGAAGTTGGGATCGTCCCGGTAGATATCCAGTTGCGAGGGCGCGGGCGCCATGACCATCTGAACTTCGCCGGTGTCCAGGGCCAACATGCGGGCGCTTTCTTCCGGGATCACCCGGTAGACCACCTGGTCCAGCGGAGCGGGCTCACCCCAATAGTCGTCGTTGCGCTCGATGACGATCTGGTCGTTGGTGCGCCACTCCACAAACTTGAAGGGGCCGGTCCCCACCGGGTTGCGGGTGAAGTCTTCGCCGTACTGTTCCACGGCGGCGGGGCTGACGATGCCGGTGGCGTAGACCAGCGACATGATGTTCAGCAGCGGGCCGTAGGCGCCATCCGTGACGATGTCCACGGTGTAGTCATCGACGACCTCCACGGCGATGATGGGGCGCAGGTTGGAGGCGCTGCGGCCGGGATCATCGGGATTCTTGATGCGTTCGATGCTGAACTTGACGGCGTCGGCGTTGAAGTCGGTGCCGTCATGGAACTTGACGCCCTGGCGCAGGTTGAAGCGCCAGCGGTCCGGCTCCACCTGTTCCCAGCTTTCGGCCAACGCCGGCTGGAAGGTGAGGTCCGTGTCCAGCTTCACCAGGTTCTCGTAGATGTTGGACATGACCCAGTTGCCGGGCGACGTTGTCTCCACTTTGGGATCCAGGCCCACTGCATCGGTCGGGCGCGCAATGACTAGCGTGCCGCCGGTTGTGGCGGCTGCCTCCGCCGGCGCGGCTGCGTCAGGCGCCGCGTCGCCGCTGTCGGCGGGCGCCGCCGGCGCGGCACACGCACTGAGGGCGAGGCTCAGAATCAGGAGCAAGGCTGTCCATCGTAGCCTGTGCCGACCGGTTTTCAGAGCATGACTCATAGGGCTCTCTCCTTATGGGTTGAAACTGCGCTGCTGTTGGTGATCTTGGGCCGGGGGGAAAACCAATGGCCCACTGTTCTCTTACATAAGCGTCAATTATAGGTCTGCCCTAGGGATTGTGCAAGAGGGTTGCATTTCATTGGGGTGCATCACAGATTTGGGGCGGACATTCGTCCAGTTCGCACGCCCTCGTGCGAACGGCTGCGCCCAAGCCGGCACGACGGCACCGTTCGCACGAGGGCGTGCGAACTAAACAGACAGTGCGCGTCATTGCCCCCAAATTGAGCCAAACTGGCAGCGCTGCGATCGTAGGTCCGGCAACCTGCCGGACAATCCGGATGACCAGAGATGTCACGCTGGTAGCGGTGACCTACAAAACTCATCGTCCCGTAGTGTCTTTGGTTTAGACCCGCGCGGCCGGACGTCTACTCGCATTCAGGGCAGACGGCTGCAGAACCGCTGTGCGCTCGGCAAAAGGGCGGCGCAACTCCTCCTTGTCGTCGGTGCGGACACGGTCGTCGGTGAGAGGATTAGGTTCCGTTTCCGCCGCTGACGTAGGTGCCCCCGGCCAGGACGCACCGCACGGCCTCAAGCAGCGCAGGGGGACTGCCCTTGAAGACATAGCCGCGTGCACCTGCGTCCAGTGCCTGCCGGACATAGCGGGGATCATCGTGGCCGGAGAGCATGAGACAAGGCAAGTCAGGCTGTTGTTCTGCAAGCACAGCCACCAACTCGATCCCGCTCATGCCGGGGAGCGAAACGTCCACCACCGCCAGATCGACCCCCACATCGGCGAGTTGACTCAGGGCCGCTTCGCCGGAATGGACCACCGCGCCACCTCCAGCGACTCCTGCAGGCCCAGATAGTTCGCCACGATGCGGGCTAGATTGACATGATCTTCAACGATCAAAAGGGTAGCCATACGATTGTCCTATTCCTACGCCGGCCATATCGGTGCGCCGTAATTTCTGCACCGGCACTTCGACATCTCTGCCACGGGTCGAATCTGCCGGCCTGCGTCCGGCGAGACCAACGACACATTGCCGTGATCCTGGATCACGTTGCATGGTACTCGTCTTCGGTAGCCTGCCGGATGGGACACTCAAGGATGACACGGGTGCCTTGGCCCGGAGCCGAATCGACCAGCATGCGTCCCCCATCAGGGCCAGCGCCGACCCCGCGCAAGGCCGTGGCTGTAGAGCTCCATCTCCGTCGACTTCGCCACGTCAAAGCCGTGGCCCTGATCCGCCACTTCCACACGGATGGAGCCGTCCACGCGCGCGAGCGTCACGACCGCCTCCGTCACGCCGGCGTGTTTGACCACATTGAAGAGCAGTTCGCGCACGATCTGGAAGAGCAGCACGCGCAGATCGGCGCTGAGCATCTGCTCCTCGGTTTGCGCTTGGACCTCCACCTTCAGCCCATGCTGCTGCTTCATCTGCGCTGCCAGCCAGTGCACTGCCTCGGCCAGCCCTTCGTCATAGAGCACCGGCGGGCTGAGGTCGACGCTGAGGCTGCGCGTCGTCGCGATGGCGGCATTCACCGACTGGGTGATGGCGTCCGTGGCGGCCCGCATCGCTGCCTGTTTGTCTCCCTGCGCATCCTCACGCAGGGAAGCGAGTTGATATTGGATGCCGTACAGGCGCTGCTGCAAGTCGTCGTGCAGGATGGTGGAGATGCGGCGGCGTTCGGCCTGTTCGCTCATGGTGAGTTCGGTGACCAGGCGGCGCACTTCTTCGGTGCGCTGTTGCACCTGCTCCTCCAGCGTGTCGGCCATCTGCTGTAACTCCTCCTCGGCACGTTTGCGCTCCGTAATGTCGGTGATGGCGAGGAGGATCAGCGGCATGTAGTTCAGCCGCCGGCCGTTGAGGAGCATGCGGTGCGCCGCCCGATGCCTTGAAATTCGTGTTCGACCTCGTAGCCGGTGAAGACCTTGTTCTCGGGCAGAATCTGCTCCAGCAACGTGCGCAGTTCGGGAATGTCCCACTGGCCG
The DNA here is from genome assembly GCA_041391205.1 of Caldilineaceae bacterium. Classification (GTDB taxonomy): domain Bacteria; phylum Chloroflexota; class Anaerolineae; order Caldilineales; family Caldilineaceae; genus JAWKOK01. The sequence continues at coordinate 154,400 of JAWKOK010000006.1, read as the reverse complement.
TCGCCCAGATCGTGATCAGCCTTTGCCCTCGGTTTCACGTGGGTCCACCTTGAAAATCCGGTAGAAGCTGTCGTTGGCGGTGCGCACACGGAGGTCGATCTCGAGTACAAGCAGGGCGTTGGGCAGCGTGCACAATGGACTCAGCGTACTCCTTGGCCCCGCGCACGGTCAGTTCCGTCTCTTTGTTGGCCGTGATGTCGACGAAGGTGATGACGATGCCGTCGATTGAGTCCTCAATGGTACGGTAGGGACGTACGGTGACCTGGAGCCAGCGCCCGTCTTCGCTCTGCACATCTCGCTCCACGGGCACGAGCGAGCGCAGCACCTGGCGTGCGTCCTCTTCCAGTTCCTGATAGGCGAGGTTGCTGCGCAGGTGGCCGATGGGGCGACCCTGGTCCGGCGGCATGAGATTGAACAAGTCGGCAGCGGCCGGTGTGTAGCGCTGGATTTGCAGCTCGCGGTCGAGAAATAATGTCGCGATCTCGGTGGCGGCAAGGAGATTCTGTAGATCGCTGTTGGCCTGGGCCGTCTGTTCGACGCGGTGCTTCATCTCCTGGTTGACGGTCCGCAACTCTTCGTTCATGGACTGGAGTTCTTCTTTGCTCGTTTCCAGCTCTTCCAGGGTCGAGCGGTACTCCTCATTGGTGCTGGCCAGCTCCTCGTTGGCGGCCCGCAGTTGTTCAACCGTGCTCTCGTACTCTTCACGGATGGTTTGGAGTCGCTGCCGGGTCAGGCGCAGTTCGTCTTCCACGCGTGTGTACCTTGCCTGTCCAAATTCCGGCGCATCCGCGTCTGCCCCACCGGTTTCGGAGCTCTCGAGCGGCTCTTCTTCCAGAAAGAGGACCAAGGCGCGACGGGGTAGGTCGTGGAGGTGGGATGCACCAGCACCGAGACCGGATGGGGTGTCCCGTTGAATTGGACCGGCACGGCCTGCGACCGGACCATATGCCCGGTCAGAAAGGCGCGTGCCAGGGTGGCGCTCACCTCGCTCCGCAGTTCAGGACGCACCAGGAGCGTGACGTCGCTGCTGAGCGTGCCGCCGGGATGCTGTAGGTAGCGACCCACCGTCTCCGAAAGGTGCAGCACCGTGTATTCCTGATCCACCAGCAAGCTCGGCGGCGCCATTTCCTCCAGCAGCAGGTGGTGTTCCTCGCCGGGTGTGGGCGCGGCGGGCACATGGGGCTGCTGGGGAAGGTCGCGCGGCTGCACGCGCCGCAGGGACGCGCCTACCGGGAACGTGGGCAAAATCAGCGCACCTTCCACATGTTTGCGCCGGTAGATGCGGTGCTCGCGGTTGATGGCCTCGAAGAGCGCGTCCGCGCTGTCGGCAGTCTCGGCGCTGCCCAGGAAGAGATAGCCCTGGGAGCGTAATGCATAGTGGAACGATTCGAAGATCCGTTCCTGCACTTCGCGCTGCAAATAGATCAGCAGATTGCGGCAGAGGATCAGGTCGAGATGGGAGAAGGGCGGATCCTGGAGGAGATTGTGGGATGTGAAGAGCACCACCTCGCGCAAGCTGTCGCGCACATGGTAGTGATTTTTGTCTTCGGTGAAAAAGCGCGCCAGCCGCTCCTCGGAAACCGTGGTCGCAATCGCCTGGGGATAGACGCCGATGCGGGCGTGCTCCAGGGCCAACTCGCCCAGGTCGGAGGCGAAGATCTGGATGTGGGGCGGTTGCGGCAGCGTGGCGGCATATTCCAGGAGCAGAATGCCGATGCTGTAAGCTTCCTCGCCTGTGGCACATCCCACCGTCCAGACGCGCAGATGGTCCCCAGTGCCCTTGCCTTCGAACAGGTGAGGAATGACCGTGCGCTCGAGCTCCTGCCATGCCTCCGGATCGCGGAAAAACTCGGTGACATGGATGAGCAGATCCCGGTAGAGGGCGTCGGCCTCGTCGCCGTCGTCACGCAGACGCTGTAGATACCCGGTCAAGGTTTGCACGTTGCACAGCTGCATGCGCCGGGCAATGCGCCGCAGCACCGTGCCGCGCTTGTAGGCGGTGAAGTCATGGCCGCGACGGACGCGCAGATGCGCCAGGATCTGGAACAGTGTCTGTCCCGCCGTTGCGTTGAGTTCATCCGGGTCGGTCGGCACTTCCAAGCCGGCACGGGTGCGTTTGGCCGCCACCAGTTGCTCCGCCAACTCGGCCACGGGCGCGACGATGTCCACCAGCCCGGTGTTGATGGCGCTCTTGGGCATGTCGCTGAATTCCGCCTCGGCCGGATCCTGCACCAGGACCAGGCCGCCGCGCTCTTTGATGCTCTGGATGCCCACCGCGCCGTCGCTGCCCGTGCCGGAGAGGATGATGGCGCCGCCGTCGCCGTGATGCTGGGCCAGCGAGCGAAAGAAGGTATCGATCTGTAGCCGTTTGCCCGGCGGCATGTCGAAGTCGGCCAGCTCCAGCGATCCTTCGTTGACCAGCAACCGTTTGGCGGGCGGAATGACATAAATATGGTTGGGCTGCATCTTGACCCGTTCGGTCACCTGCATCACGGGCATTCCGGTGTAGGGTTCCAGGAGTTCGGCCAACATGCTTTCATGTTCGGGCAAGAGGTGCACCACCACCACAAAGGTCATGCCCGTGTCACTGGGGAGGGCGCTGAAGAACGCGCGCAACGCCGTCAACCCGCCGGCCGAGGCGCCCAGCCCCACCACGCTCAGCTCTTGAACGATGGGCGCGGCGTCGGCGTCCGTGGTTGTCGCCGCGTCTGCAGGCGGTTGGGCAGGCTCGGACGGTGATGTGGTGGACGATGACTGTGTTTCATCCGGTTGGTGTTCCGCTTGGTTCATGCGGGCGCCCTCCTGCGGGCTTGGAACAGTCGTTGATTCTGCGCCGGGCCGGCCGGGTTCAAGGAGAAGATAGTGTGCGCCAAACAAAAACCCTTCAGCACCAGGGCCGAAGGGAGTCGATGGGTGCGCCATCGACGGCTACTTCATTGCGGCGTAAATACACTGGGGCAGCCCCTGTCTGGTTGCTGCATCGGTTTCCAACCGTGGAATTCGGTGTCAACGAACTCTTGTCTACTCTGCGCCCGGTCGGCCTGTCAACACGGCAAACGCCATCGGGTGATCACATTTTTTTGGGCTGCACGGAAGTTCGTTAGAATGCCCATCGGCGGCGCACGCCCTCGTGCGCACGCAACAGGAGGAGCGCATTGTTGCCTCAAACTGAGCCGGTGTCGAAGCCGTCCGAGTCTCGTTCATAACTGCAACTACTCCTTTCTGCGGCAGGCCTTTGTGGGCCGGACCGTGGATCACCTCGCCCGTGCCGGCAAAGCGCGAACCATGGCACGGGCAGTCCCAGGTCTCCTCGGCGTCATTCCAGTTGACCAGACAGCCCATGTGCGTACAGACCGGCGACAGGCGATGGAGCACACCGTCCGCGCCCCGGAAACTGGGCCTCCTTCCCCTCCGACCGTTGACGAGACGCCTGCTGCCCGCGTCTCCGGCGACGCATCTACGCCGGAGGTCACCAGCCCTTTGGCGTATTCAGTGGCCACGCCCAGGTTCTGTTGGGCAAGCGTGGTGAGACTGCTCAGCTTGACTCGGTTGGGGGAAAAGAGCTCGGCCCACGGATCGTCGCGTTTCCGAGTGATCAGGTCGCTGAGGATCAGACCTGCGAGCGTGCCGCTGGTCATGCCCCAGCCCTTGAAGCCCGTGGCCACGTAGACGTGCTTTGTGAGCGGCGTGGCCAGGCCGATGTACGGAATGTGGTCCGGCGTGTGGTAGTCCTCGGTGGCCCAACGCTGTTCGATGGCGCGCCACGGCGAAATGGCTGCGTGCCCACTGCTCGATCCGGTCATAGCGGGCCTTGGTGTCGCCGCCTTGGCCGGTGATGTGACCCTCGCCGCCCACCAGCAGGTACTCCTGTCCGTCCGACACGTGGCGACGCAACGTGCGCGAAGTGTCGGTGCTGATGAACACGCCTTCGGGGACAGGCTCATCCAGCGTCATGGCCATCAAGTAGGAGAAGTGGGGCGTCATGCGGGCGAAGTAGAACGCATCGTCCTTGAACGGAAAGTGGGTGGCGATGACCACATCGTCCGCCGTCACCGTGCCGTATGCTGTCTCGACGCGGCAGGCGCCGTCTTCCTCGATGGTGTGCGGGTCTGCTCGAAGAGATAGCTGCCGTCGCCCGATCTGGTGCGCCAGCGCCAACAAATACTTGCGCGGATGAAAGCGCGATTTGCCTGTCGAAGCGCACGGCCGCGGTCACCGGCAAGGGCAGCGGCGTCTCCGTGACGAAATGGGCGGGCAGACCCACGCTCCGGCCGCCTCCACCTCCCTCTGAATGCGTGACTTCGTCGGGTGACAGGGTGTAGGTGTAGGCTTGGCACCCGGGCGAAATCGCACTCGATCGCCAGATCGCTCGACAAACCGGGCGACGGTGCAGTGAGCGGCGGCTTGATTGGCCGCACCGTAGATCCGGGCCGTCGCCTCGCCCCGCTCGTGCAACAGATCGGCGTAGATGAGGGTGTGGAGCGACGTCACCTTGGCCGTGGTGTACGCACTCACGCCTTCCACGATGCCCGAGCCTTCCAACAGGGCCACGGTTTTGCCCAGTTGCTTCAAAAGCCGCCGTCGTCAATCCGGCGATGCCGCCGCCAACCACGGCGACGTCCACGCGCACATCGTCGGACAGGCGTGGGTAGTTGGTCCCCGGCGTGGTCTCCAGCCAGAGCGAAGGGTGGATGCGCTGAACTTGGGCAGGATGGGGATTGTGGTCTGTCATGGTCTCTCCCTGGAACGGACTCTGTGGAACGGACTCTATGCGCAAGCGTTCGCCACCAGTCTAGCCAACGCATCGGCATGCAGCCAGTACCCTGGCGCGGCGCAGGTACAAGATTGGGTAGATCATAGGGATGAGTGGCGGCTGACGGGCGTCACGGCCCGGGGCTGAGGGGACTGAAACCTGAGCAGGGGCGTGATCGCGGGATCGAACTCATTCAGGTCGTCGCGCTAACTGTTGCTGCAGCCGGCGCTGGATCTCTTCATCGGCAAGCGGCACACCATCCCGACGTTGGACGTAGATGATGCCCAACAGCGTCTTTTGATTGGAGCTGGGCGCGAAGCGTAGATTTCGCCTACCAGTTCCGCTGATCGCTTTTGCTCAGCGTCTCTTCCACCACGCCCACGGCGCGCCCGGTGATGGTGGACCGCTGCAGCTCCACCGGCGAGGTAAATTGCCACGCCAGCAGGAGACCCAGCAGGACGATGCTGGCGGCCACAGATGCATAGAAGAGGCGACGAGAGCCTCGCTGGTAGCGCGTGCCGATGGTGTTCAGCCCGAAGAGACGCAGGACGACGGTCCCGCCCAGGTTGATGGCCAGAAGCTGCAACCCCAGCACAAACGCCGCGCTCAACGTCATGTCCCAGCGCCCGATGGCGGCGGCCATGCCGATCAGGCCGGCGGGCGGCGCCAGCGAAGCCGCCACCAACACGCCCACGGCCGTCCCCGAGACGAGGCTGCTGCGCTCCGCCAGGGCCAGGTTGAGCGCGCCCGCCGCGCCCGCGGCCAGCGGCAGCAGCACCGCCATGGAAGAGACCTCGCTGACGTCCACCATGGTCCCACTGGCGGTCCGCAGTTGCAGAATGATGCTCAGCGTGACCGTGGTGCAGATCATGACCAGGATGGAGACGGCGTAGCGCAGAAGGCTGCGCCAGAGCAGGTCCACATCGCCGGTCGACGTGGCAATGGCCGTGTTCATGGCCGGCCCGGCGAAGGGCGCGATCAACATGGCCGCGACCAACAGGTAGATGGTGTTGGTGAACATGCCTGCCCACACCACCACGCCCGCGGCCACCGTGTAGCCCAGAAAACTCCACCATGAGCCGATGCTCTGCAGCGCATTCAGCCAGATTTCTATGGGGCTGAGCGAGCTGACGTCGGTGATCTCGTCGGCGACTTTGGCATCGGGCGGCGTCATGGGCAGCACGCCCTGGGGAATCAGGGTGATCTGCGCCTGGGCCAGCGCGTCGAGCTCCTCCAGGAAATAGGCCACCTGCCGGTTGGGCATGTGCACCATGACGATGTCCCAGTCGTCCTGCTCTTCGTGTCCGGGCAGCACGGCCAGGTTGACGCCGGCCTGTTGTCGGGCCAGGTCGATGACTTTCTCGCCCTGTCCTTCAGGGACTTTGACGAACAATTGCCGCATGGTTTTTCCTCGGGCTGCGTGGGCTTGACGACGAACCGTCTGCCCGTCGGCATGGGGGCGGAAAGACGGAGAGATGGGAAAGCCGCCGGGAAGCAAAGTGGACGGGTTGGAAACCCGCGCTGACAGCGAAAAGTCGCCTCAGCGACTGCAGGCTCAGTGCCTGAGGGGCACTTCTCGCTGTCAGCATCGGTTTCCAACCGTAGATATGAGCTAACGACGCCTGCTGGTTGACGCCCTTGCTCATGAAGCCGCCCTCGGCGATGCTGGTCAGCTTCTCGTTGGTCTTGCCTTCCTGGTCCAGGATGGTCTGCAGCGTAGAAGCTGCGTCGAAATGACCGAGCTCCTCGGCGTGGGTGCGCCTGCGCCGTAGGCCGCCATCTCATGCTCGACCCGCTGGGCGGTATAACGATCAGCGCGGCATCTTTGGCCTTGGACTGGCCGTCGGTGCCGATAACATCTTCCCCTTCCTTGAGCAATCCCTCCATGCCCTTGCGCCAGTACTGCCCGGATTGACGCTCATGGAACTGAGAATGTCGTTGACCTTGGTCATGTGCTCGCGGGATTGTTTCAGATGGTCGAGGAACGCCGTGCGCAGATCGTCGGATGTGGCCGCCTGGGCCATCTTGGGAGCGCATCCACGATTTGCTTTTCTGCGCTGTAAAGATCCTTCAGCTCATGGACATAGACATCTTGCAATGAGTTGAACTGCATGGTCATCTCCTTATTGAACTTGTTCACGTTACATTGTCCCGGCATGTGTCCGCGACGCCTGGTTGCGGGCCGACGCTGCGCCTCACGGCGCGCCACGCCGGCGACAGCTCTCACCCTACCAGAGCGGACCCGGCCAAATCCATGTATCCTGCCGCAGTCGCGGCCTGCGTGGATAGATGGGTCCACAAGGATAAGCGCCTATTTGTCGGCAGATCGTTCCAGTGACTTCTGCAACTGCTTGTGCAGCTATATCTTCTATTGTGCCCGCAGCCTGCGCTCTTTCACACGAAGCGTGCGCCGTTGCCTGCTAGAGTGAACGTTGACGGCCGGTGCGCTTAGCCACTTTTCGCGCCGGTGTCGGGAACGGTGCCGGGAACGACGTGTCGAGGGCGACCACGTGCACGGGTCCCAGTCGCAAGCTTCACTCAATGCACGACGAATTGACATCTGTTCCTCCGCAGGAGGCGAGTCCGGTGGCGGAGAACATACTCATCACGGGGGTGCCGGTTTCATCGGCTCCCATCTGAACGAACTGCTGGAACACGGCTATCACGTGCGTGTGCTCGACAATCTGTCGGAGCAGGTCCACAGTGTGCAGGAGACTGCCGCCAACAGGTCTGGGGGCAACGGGTCCGGGGGCAGCGGTTTCCATCCCGACGGGAACATCCGACGCCGTATCTCGATCCCGACGTCGAATTGATCGAGGGACGTCCGCAACCCGGAGGCGGTGCACAACGCCCTGGACGGGATCGACGCCGTCTATCACCTGGCCGCGTTGGTCGGCGTGGGCCAGAGCATGTACGAGATCGACCGCTACATCAGCGTCAACGACGGCGGCACCGCGGTGTTGCTCCAGGCCATCATCGACCGGGAGGAACCGCTGGAGCGGCTGATGTGGTCGCCTCCAACATGAGCCTCTACGGCGAGGGCGCCTACCGCGACTGCGACGACAAGATCGTCGCCGGCCGTTCTCGCGGTCTGGATCAACTGCGCCAGGGCGGTTGGGGGCTGATGGACAGCGGGCGAGCCGCTGCAGCGTGCCCACGCCGGAAAGCGCCATGCCGAACCTGACGTCGGTCTATGCCCTCTCCAAGTACAACCAGGAGCAGATGTGCCTGATCGTCGGCCGCAGTTACGACATCTCCACCGTGGGCCTGCGTTTCTTCAACACGTATGGACCCCGCCAGGCGCTCTCCAATCCTACACCGGCGTCATGGCCATCTTTGCCGCCCGCCTGCTCAACGACAGGCCGCCGCTCATCTACGAGGACGGCTGCCAGTTACCCGATTTCGTCGCGTCTACGATGTAGCCGCGTGCCGGCTGGCGCTGGAAGCTGAACGGCAGGTGAAGCCATCAGCGTGGGCAGCGGCGAACCGCACACGATTGCAGGATCGCCGCAGCGCATGGCCGCAGCGGATCGGCCCCAACTCCGAAGCGGAAGTGACCAATGGTATCGAGGTGGGCGACATCCGTCACTGCTACCCGACATGACCAGAGGCCCGGGATCTCCTCGGTTTCAGCCGGAGGTGAGCCTGGAGCTGGAGCATGATCGATTTAGCCGACTGGCTGTCCGGCCAGACCGCGGTCGACAACGTGGATGCCGCCCAAACCGAACTGCAGGTGAGAGGACTTAGACGATGACGCCCCAACGCAATACCCGGTCCGGCGACGGCACGCCGCCACGACACGCGGCTCAAGCCCGCCGGCCAAGTCACGACAATGGTGACGACCATGGGCCGGCCGACAAACTCGGTTTTCTCGAGTGGTTCCACTACCAGGACTACGAGCATGTGGAACACACCCTGGCCGCGCTGCGCGAGCTGAATGTGACACGCCTGCGCACCGGCATCTCCTGGGCCGACTACCATCGCACCCACGGCGCCGCCTGGACGCGCTGGCTCGTCCAGCGGCTGGGTGAGGCGACCGAGCTCCTGCCCTGCTTTCTCTATACGCCGCCCTCCCGCGGCATCCAGCCCAAGACCTCGTCACCGCCCCGCAACCCGGACGAGTACGGCGAGTGGATCGCGCTCATGATCGACGAGTTGGGCGACAACTTCGACTGGGTCGAACTCTGGAACGAGCCCAACAATCTGGTGGAGTGGGACTGGATCCTGGACGACGGCTGGCAGATCTTCGCCCGCATGATCGACACGGCGGCGGCCTATGCGCACCGCAAAGGCAAGCGCGTCGCCCTGGGCGGCATGAGTCCCATCGACCCCGCGTGGCTGGCGCTCATGGCCGATGAGGGCGCGCTCCGCCACGTGGACAGCGTCGGCATCCACGGCTTTCCCGGTGTCTGGGAAGCGGACTGGATGGGCTGGCAGAACAGCATCGACCAGGTGCAAGCGGTGTTGGATGACCACGATCTGAGCACCGATATTTGGATCACGGAGACCGGCTACTCCACCTGGCGTCACGACGAGATGACCCAGATCGATGCGCTGCTGGCGACGCTCCACGCGCCGGTGGGCCGCGTCTACTGGTACTCCGTCTTCGATCTGAAGCCTGGGCTGCCCAGCAAGAACGGCTTTCACAACGACGAGCGGGACTACAGCTTTGGTGTGTTGACCCACGACGGCCGCCCCAAGCTGTTGCAGCGCCTGTGGAGCCAGGGCGGTCAAGCGGCCGTGCAGGATCCAGGCCAAGCTTCAGGATTACGCCTCGATCCACGTGGTCGATGAGAACAAGCATCCCATCGTGGTGAGCGGCGGCGCCGGCTTCATCGGCACGAACCTGCCCACCGGCTGCTCACCCAGGGCGAGCGTGCTGGTCTACGACAGTCTGGCGCAGCCGGGTGTGGCCGAATGCGCGCCGGCTGCGCAAACTCCACGGGCACCAGGTGGAGATCCAGATCAAGGATGTGCGCGACCGCTATGCGCTCAAGGCCGCGGTGCGCACGCAAAGCGCGCCTACCAACTTGCCGGCCAGACCGCGGGTGACGACCAGCGTGGTCCATCCGCTGGCCGATTTTGAGGTGAACAGCCGCGGCACGCTGGAGTTGCTGGAGCGGGCCTGCGCCGCCGTCAGTACATGCCGCCTCTGGTCTACACTTCGACCAACAAGGTGTACGGCGAACTGGCGGGCGTCACACCCCGCGAAGGCGATTCCGCCTATTACCTGGACCCCGACGATCCTGCGGCCGGAGGTGTGGATGAACATTTCCCTGCTGGACTTTCACAGCCCCTACGGCTGTTCCAAGGGCGCGGCCGAACAGTATGTGGTTGACTACGCCCGTGTGTACAAGATGCCCAACACCGTCTTTCGCATGAGCTGCATCTACGGTCCCCACCAGTTCGGCACCGAGGATCAGGGCTGGGTGGCGCACTTTCTCATCAGCACCCTGCTGCACCGGCCCATCACCATCTACGGCAACGGCAAGCAGGTGCGCGATGTGCTCTACATCGACGACCTGGTGCGGCTCTCCCTGCCGCCGGCGCCAACCCGGACCGGGTGGCCGGTGAGGCGTTCAACATCGGCGGCGGCCCCACCTGCGCCATCAGCCTGCTGACTTCCTCGATCTGATCGCGGACATCCACGGTGAGCATCCCGTCGTCAGCTATGACGAATGGCGGCCGGGCGACCAGCGCTACTACGTCTCGGACGTGGACAAGTTCCGTCAGGCCGTGGGGTGGGCGCCGGCGACGGATGTGAAGACCGGCGTGCGCGAGCTCTATCGCTGGCTGCGCACCTGGATTCCCGCCGGCAACGCGGCCGCCCAGTCCAATGGCAACGGCCACGGCAACCTCTCGTCCACACGGCAGATCCATCCGGTCCCCCAGGCAACGGGCAAAGGAGAGGCAGGATGAGCGAGCAGACCCAAACCACCGCGCCGGCCCATGTGCAGACCCCACGGCAGGCCACAATGACCGCCGCCGTCATCACCGCGCCGCAGACGCTGGAGTTTGTCGAGCAGCCGCGGCCGGAACCCGGCCCCGGCGAGGTGCGTGTGCGCATCCGCGGCTGTGGCGTCTGTGCTCCAACCTGCCGGTCTGGGCGGACGCGAAAATTCGACCACCCGCAGCCGGCCGGTGCGCCCGGCCACGAAGCCCGGGCGTGGTTGAGGCGTTGGGCGCGCGAACGTGCGACATGTGGCCGTGGCGACCCGGTGGCACTGCTCTCCCAGCACGCCTACGCCACCCATGACGTGGCGCCCGTGGCCGGACCTGTTGCCCCTGCCGCCGCGGCCGGCGGATGTGGCCTTCCGGCCGAGCCGCTGGCCTGCGCCGTCAACGCCTTCTACGCGCCGCTGCGCCATCGAACCGGGCCAGACGGTCGCCATCGTGGGCATCGGCTTTTTGGGCGCACTCCTGACTCAACTGGCGACCCAGGCCGGCGCCCGGGTCATCGCCGTCAGCCGCCGCGCCTATGCCCGCCGCGTCGCCGAGTCGTGCGGCGCGCAGACGACCGTCGCGTTCGACGACGGCCAACAAGCCGTGACCGAGATCATGGCGCTGACCGCAGGGGAGGGCTGCCCGCGCGTCATCGAGGCGACGGGCGCGGAAGTGGCGCTGAATTTCGCGGCCGAGATCTGTGCCGTGCGCGGCCGGCTCATCGTGGCCGGCTACCACCAGGGCCAACGCTGCGTCAACATGCAGCAATGGAACTGGCGCGGCCTGGACGATCAACGCCCACGAGCGCGACCCGAACGCTACCGGTCCGGCATGCGCACGGCGCTGGACGCCGTCACCACCGGCCGGCTCAATCCCACGCCGCTGATCACCCACCGGCTGCCGTTGTTCCGGCTGGCCGAGGCCTTCCGCCCTGCGGGTGCGCCCGGACGGGTTTCTCAAGGCCGTGGTGATTCCGCCCCAGCTCGAGATCGAACCGTAACGGCGACGCAACGGACGCACAGCGCCGTCGCGCCCAAGCCGTGCGGCCAAGTCTGACAAGGACTCGACCATGCGAATTTAATGACCACAGACAATCGTCGGCGGCGTGTGGACCTATGCGCTGGATCTGCCCAGGCCCCGGCCGCATGGTCTGTTGACATAACGTTAGTAACCATGGGCGCGCCCCCGAGCGACGACCAGTGCGCCCAAGTGGCGGCGTTGCCCAACGTGTCGCTCCAGGTCGGCGTATAAGCTGGAGTGGATGGACGATCCCTGGTGCGATCGTGACGCGCCGGCCAATGGCTGCTCGCTGGCCGGCCAGGCCGACGTGGACCTGGTGCACCTGAACGGCTATGCGCACGGGGCGCTGCCGTGGGGGCGGCCCGTGCTCATGGTCGGCCATTCCTGTGTGCTTTCCTGGTGGCAGGCGGTGAAGTGGGGAAGCCGCGCCGTCGTCCTGGTCCACCTACCGGGAGCGGGTGACGGCCGGGCTGCATGCCGCCGACTGTGTCGTGCGCCGACTGCGCCATGTTGCAGACTCTGCAGCAACACTACGGGCGCCATGGAGCAGGCCCGAGTCATCTACAACGGGCGGGCTGCGGACCGGTTCCATCAGGAACGCAAGGCGCCGTTCGTCTTTTCCGCTGGCGCAGGGACGAGGTACAAGAACATCCAGGCGTTGGCCTGCGGCTCCCGACCTGGAGAGTGGCCCGTCTATGTGGCCGGCCCTGCGGCGTGGCCCGACGGCCGGCCGTCGGCCTCGTCTTCGCGGGCATCAACCAACTCGGTCGCCTGGACGGGGATGACCTTGCGGATTGGACGAACCACGCCGCCGTCTACGTTGCCGGCTCGCTACGAGCTCCTCGGCTTGACGGCGCTGGAGGCCGTTAGGCCGGGTGTGCGCTGGTATTGGGCGACATTCCCACCCTGCGCGGCGGTGGGGCGACGCCGCCTCTACGTCCCGCCGACGACACCCAGGCCCTGGCCGACACGCTGGGGACGCTTGCGCCGGCGCACCCTGTGTGCACGCAAGGGTGCGGCCGCCCGGCGCCGCGCGGCCCAGTTTTCCCTGCAACACATGGGCGATCGCTACTATGAACTCTATGCATGGCTGACGGAGGCGGACTGATGCGCATTCTCATTTTTTGCCACTCGCTTGTATCCGACTGGAACCACGGCAACGCCCACTTTCTCCGGGGCATCACCGCCGAACTCATGCGGCGCGGCCATGATGTGCACGTCTATGAGCCGGCGGAGAGCTGGAGCCGCTGCAACCTGGAGGCTGAATACGGGCAGTGGCCCATCGTCCAGTTCCACCGCCGCTATCCGTGTTTGGAGAGCACGCGCTATGACGCGGCCATCGACCTGGAGGCGACGCTGAAGGATGCGGACCTGGTGCTGGTCCACGAATGGAACGAGCCCGACCTGGTGGCGCGGATCGGCCGGCACCGGGCCGAGCATGACCACTACCGACTTCTCTTCCACGACACCCACCATCGGTCCGTCACTGCGCCGGACGCGATGGCGGCCTACGACCTGCGCCACTACGACGGCGTCCTGGCCTTCGGCGAGACCGTGCGTGACATCTACCTGCAGCGCGGCTGGACCAAGCAAGCGTGGACCTGGCATGAAGCCGCGGACACCAAGGTCTTTCGCCCGCTGCCCAATCGCGGCTATGCGGGCGACGTGGTCTGGATCGGCAACTGGGGCGATGACGAGCGCTCGGACACGCTGCGGCGTTTCCTCTTCGGGCCGGTCGCCAAACTCGGCCTCAAGGCGACGGTCTACGGCGTCCGCTACCCGCCCCAGGCCCGGCGCGAGCTGCGCGCCGCCGGCATCGAGTACCGCGGCTGGCTGCCCAACTACCGGGTGCCGTTGATCTTCTCCCGCTACCGCATGACGGTCCATGTGCCGCGCCGTCCCTATCTCACCCACCTGCCCGGCGTGCCCACCATCCGCCCGTTCGAAGCGCTGGCCTGCGGCACGCCGCTCATCTGCGCCGAGTGGGAGGACGGCTCCATCTTCCGCCCGGGCGTCGACTATCTGGTCGCACACGACGGCGATGAGATGGCGCAGCACATGCACGACCTGCTCGCGCACCCGGACCGGGCCGCGGCCCTGGGCGAGTGCGGCCGCCAAACCGTCATCCACGGCCACACCTGTGTTCACCGGGTGGACGAGTTGCTGGCCATCTACCATTCGCTGGATTGAAGCTCGGCAGCGCGCCGTCGGCAGGATTTCCATCGCAGCGCGTTGCCATCGGCAGGGTCGCCATCATAAGGAGGTACTCTTGAACGGCAGACCAAAGACCGGTCTCAACATCGCATTCTTCGGCTCCAGTCTCGTCTCCGCCTACTGGAACGGGGCCGCTACGTACTACCGCGGCATCATTCGCCAACTGCACGAGCGCGGACATCGCATCACCTTCTACGAGCCGGACGCCTACGACCGCCAGCGCCATCGGGACATTGCCGATCCGGACTGGGCGGAGGTCGTGGTCTACTCGGCCGAGGACCGGGCGGAGCTTGTGCGCTGCCTGGAGGCGGCGGCCCAGGCCGATGTGGTGGTCAAGGCCAGCGGCGTGGGCGTCTACGATGAGTTTCTGGAAGCGGCGGTGGCGGACCTGGGCAAGCCGGGCACGCTCGCGATCTTCTGGGATGTGGATGCCCCGGCCACGCTGGAGCGAGTGCAAGCGGCCACGGCGGATCCCTTCCGCGCGCACATTCCCCCGCTACGACCTGATCCCGACCTACGGCGGCGGCGCGCCGGTGGTGGACGCCTACACCGCGCTGGGTGCCTGCGCCTGCGCCCGTCTACAACGCCTTCGACCAGTGCACCCACTTCCCTGCGCCGCCCGACGCACGCTTTGCTTTGGCCTCTTGGGCTTCCTGGCAACCGTCTGCCGGACCGAGGCGCGCGCCGAGGAATTCTTCCTGAAGCCCGCGGCGCGCCTGCCCCACGACCGATTCGTACTCGGCGGCAGCGGCTGGCAGGACAAGCCCACATGCCGCCGAACGTGGCCTACGTGGGCCATGCGTCTACACCACCGCCCACAATGCCTTCAACTGCACCGCGTGCTTGGTCCTCAACGTGACCCGGGAGAGCATGGTGCGCTTCGGCTATTCGCCCGCCACGCGCCTTTGAGGCCACGGGGGCCGCTGCCTGTCTCATCACCGACAGCCAGGCCCGGCATCGACCAGTTCCTAGAGCCGGACAAGGAAGTGCTTGTGGCCGAGGACGGCGACGCGGTCGCGGAGCTGCTGGCTGCGCCTCACGCCGGCGCGCCGCCGAGATCGGCGCGGCTGCGCGTCGACGTAGCTGGCGCAGCATACCTACGTGCAGCGCCGAGCAGGTCGAGCAGTTGCTGACGGGCGTACGCACCGTCCATGGACATTGAGGCGACGGACATTGACCTTGAGGAGGCTGTTTGCATGAATACGCCCGCACTGGACATCGTCATCATCGGTTTGTCCATCACCTCGTCCTGGGGCAATGGCCATGCCACCACCTACCGTGCCCTGGTCCACGCTCTGGCCAAGCGGGGCCACCAGATCCTCTTCTTGGAGCGGGACCGTCCCTGGTATGCCCGCAACCGGGACATGCCCCAGCCGCCTTTTGGTCGCACGGTCCTCTACACGTCGCTGGATGAACTCTTCAACGACTACAGCGAACGCGGAGCGCGCGATCCGGTGGTGGTCGGCTCCTATGTGCCGGACGGCGTCGACGTGGGCCGCTGGGCGCTGGACACGGCCACCGGCTCGGTCATGTTCTACGACATCGACACGCCGGTGACCATGGCCAAGCTGGACCGCGGCGACTACGAGTACATCACGCTGACCAGATCTGCCAGTATGACCTTTATCCTGCCCTCACCGGCGGATCGACGTTGCAGGTGCTCAAGGAGAGATACGGCGCGCGGCGAGTCGCGCCGCTGCTCTGCTCCGTGGATCCGTCCCAATACCACCCGGAAAACGTGGCCCATCCACTGGGATCTGGGCTACATGGGCACCTACAGCGCCGACCGCCAACCGGGTCTGGACCGTCTGCTGCTGGACCCGGCGCGCCGGTGGACAGACGGCCATTTCATCGTGGCCGGTCCCCAGTTTCCCGACGATCTGGTGTGGCCCGACAACGTGGATCGCTGGGACCACGTGCCGCCCAGCAAACATCGGCGCTTTTACAACAGCCAGCGCTACACCCTCAACGTGACGCGCGCAGCGATGGTGGAAGCCGGCCACGCGCCCAGCGTGCGTCTGTTCGAGGCAGCCGCGTGCGGGACGCCCATCATCAGCGACTGGTGGGAGGGGCTCGACAGCTACTTCACGCCGGGCGAGGAAATCCTCATCGCCGACAGTTGCGACGAGACGCTCGGCTACCTGCGCATGTTGAGCGATGAGCAGCGACGCCGGATCGGTGCGGCCGCCCGGGTGCGCGCCCTGCGCGAGCATACATCGGACCACCGCGCCCGGCAGCTTGAGCGCTATGCGGCCTATGTCGCGGCCGACGGAGGGCGACCCCCGTAACATGGCGACACCCGAACCCTCTCTGTTGACGGCGGTGTTGCAGGCAGCGCCGCCGTCCGTCCGCCGCAAGCTCCGCCACCTGCTCAGCGAGGATCCGGCCGAAGTCGCGGCCACGGCCCACCTGCGCTACGTCAACGACGACGAGCCCGGCATTCGTCGCCAACCCTGGGGCCGCGGTTTCACCTACTTTGACGCCAAGGGAAAGCGCATTCAGGACAAGGCGGTGCGGGCGCTTTTCAGGAATCCACATCCCCTGCCTGGTCCGACGTCTGGATTCAGTGGACATCGCCGGCCATATCCAGGCCACCGGGCGCGACGACGAAGGTCGGCAGTACCATCTACCATGCTGGGAAGCGGTGCGCAACCGGGTCAAGTTCGAGCGCCTGGGCCCTCGGCTCGGTGCTGCCCGGCGCTGCGGCGGCAGCTTGACCGGGACCTGGCGCAGCGGCACTTTCCGCGGACGCGTCATCGCCCTGGTCATCCGCCTGCTGGACGCACTCTACATTCGCATCGGCAACCCCGAGTACGCAGAACGCGCCTACGGCCGACGACGCTGTTGAACGACCATCTGACCGTCTCCGGCGCCAGGCTACACTTCAGTTGTGGGCAAACAGGGAAGACAACAGGAGATCGACCTGCGCGACGGGGAACTGCCCGGCTGGCCCGGCGCTGCCAGAACCGCCGGGCCAGCATCTTTTCGTGCGCGAGGATGAACAAGGTGAGGCGCCCGCTGACGTCGGGCGACGTCAACGACTACCTTCATCGGCACATGGGCCGGCGCCGGCCAAAGACTTCGGCACGTGTGGGGCGCGACGGTCACCGTGACGCAGCATCTGCTGACCGCCGCGACGGAAGAGAGAGACGCAGACGCGGTGGTCAAGGCGGCCATTGCCGCGCCGCGACCCAACTGGGCCACACCCCCGGCGGTCCGCCGCACCTTACTATGTCCATCCCGCCATCCTTGACCGCTACCGGCGCACCCTGGCGGAGGCGGCGACCGAATGGCCGGGTCTCTCCGCCGCGGAGGCGACCACGCTGGCCGTCCTGCTCGATGAATTGGACGTGCAACTGGCGTACCGGAGCCGTGGCCGTAGACGGCGCCGGGCAGCGTTTATTCCTGTGCGGCTTCTCGCGCCGGTCTTTTCGCCTGGCCGAACTTGGAGAAGCGGCTCACATCGCCCTCGCTGGTCTCTTCTTGATAGAGGAAGACGAGTTCTCTGTCGTCGAAGATGCGGAAGAACTTCCCAGGAGATCTCCTTCAGCGACTCGTCTTCGTCGTCAAGAAAATCGATGCGCAGGATCTCGGTCCCTTCGACCACGGCGGGCACACCGTCGCGCTCCTGCACCCACTGCTGGATCTTGCTGCGTTCCGTGGTCATCTTGGTGTCTTGTTCGGTCTTTGCGTTATTAGCCATGGTGAACTCCTCTTCGTGCCCGTTTCGGGAAAACGTGCTGCCTCTCTGTCCGATAATGGCCCGTAGTTCGCCGGCGGCCCACGTGGCGGCCACCGCGGGATGTTCGGGATCCGGTGTGCACAGGTACATTTCGTGGCCGAGGGAGGTGACGCGCAGGCCGCTGGTGCGCAGCAGGGCCTCCACGCAGGCATGGTTGGGCACCCACCAGTTGGTGGGGTCGCCCGCAAACTCCCCCTCGATGTAGGCCATGCTGGGCCAGCCGCGCGTGCCCAACAGGGCGCGGTTGCTGAAATCCAGCTTGCCTGTGTGTTCGTAGACCGCCGCCCCCGGAACTGTGAGCGTCTGGAAGATCATCATGCGGCTGAGGCGCGGCGCGACGATGTCCAGGGCCAGCGTCGGGTAGCGCAGGTGGTAGAAGACGCCCATGAAGAGGACCAGGTCGAACGTCGTTTGCACATGGGCCAGGTCGTAGACCTGCATCTGCCGGAACGTGACGGACTCTTCCAGGTGGAAGCGGGCGGCGGCCCACTTCGCCTGGGCCAGATAGCGGGCATCCGCGTCAATGGCCGTGACATGCGCGCCGCGCTTGGCCAGCTCAAACGTGTAGAATCCGGCGTTGCAGCCGATGTCCAGCGCACGCCAGCCCGTCAGATCCCGAGGAATGTGGTCGGCCAGATGGGCCCACTTGTAGGCAGGGAAGTCCCCGAACGGGTGGTTGGGCGCGGTCTGAGTGCCGTCGGGCAGGTGCAAATTGTGGAACCAGCGTCCGAGCGGGACAGTCTCCTCGGTCCCATTGTTTGTAAACCCGTTGTTTGTGGCGGTCGCGGGTGGGTCAGGTCTCTCACACATTCCGATTGCTCGCTTGCGGTCCGGGCAGGTTGCTGTGAACCGTCCCGGGCGAGGATTGTCTGGCTCCGTACAGGCGTGTCAATGGGGCGGCAGTCAGCCCATGCGCCACCACCGACGCGCAGATGATCAGCGTCACCACGTCCCAGACCACGTCATAGCCCAATCGATGTTGGACCAGGGCGCTGTAGTAGATGGCGGCGACGGCGATGGGACCGAACCAACTGACATAGAGCACGTCGGTTTTGCTGCGCAGGCTGGGCAGTTGCCGGTTGAGCAGCAGCAAGGCCAGGGGCCGACGCAACAGCAGCAGCGCCACGGCCAGCAAGACCGCGCTCCACCCCAGCGTCGCCCAGCCGGCCCACGGAATTGCCGCGCCCAGGAGCACGAAGATGGGCACGGCAAAGAAGCGGTTGACGGCCTCGTGGCTTCGCTCCTGGTCCTTGCGTTCCCGCGTATCCGTCAACTGCACAAACGCCACACCCGCGGCGAAGACGACCAGCACCTCGTCGCTGTGGATGAGTCTGCCCGCGCCCACGGTCAGCAACGCCAGCGCCACCGTGTAGGCGAGCCGCCACTCCTCCTGGATCAGATTCCGTCTTTCCGTCGCCCGGAGCAACTTGGCCGCGCCGTAGCCCAGCAGCACGCCGAAGATGGTTGCGCCGCCGATTTCCCAGAGCAGCGTCCGCGACAGCCACAGGTTGAGTCCCGCGCGCGTCGTGTGCGTCAACATCAGGAGGGGCAGAAAGACGAACAGATAGCTCAACCCGTCATTGGCGCCGGACTCAAAGGAGATCGCGTAGCGGATTCGTTCCGGAAGATTCCGCCTCCCCACGTCCCCGCTCACGATCGGACCCGCGGCAACCGGGTCGGTCGCGGTGACGATGGCGCCGACCAGCGCCGCCATCCAGAGGGGAAACCCCATGATGACGTAGACCAGCAGTGAACTGATGAGCCACATGAGGATCATGCCCAGCCCAACCAGCACGAGCATCTCGCGCCAGTTGCGCCGGGTATATTCTTTGGGAATGCGCAGTGCCAGGCCCACAAGGCCGATGCCCAACGTCAGGCGTGCGGCACTCTCCATGAGGAACGCTTCGTCACCGGTGACCGCCGGGTCCAGCACACCGAGGACCGCTGGACCGAGCAGAATCCCGAGCAGCAGGGCGAGCAATGCGGGCGGATTGGGCTTTGCCCAACCATTTGGAACCGAGCCCAATCACCAGAACAGTTCCACCCAGGACCGTGACGAACGTGCCAATCAAACTTTCCCCCAGAGCTGCATACCGAGTGAACTAGTACACGGCGGCGTAAATGTGCCAAGGGTCTAGGCGACGAGTGGCTTGCCCTGGTAAGTCCACTTGAAGGGCTTGGCCATGGTGTCGTTGTAGTAATCGATGAAGGTCAGAACCTTGGCCTTCAATTGGTCAAGCGACGAGAAAGAGCCTCGGCGCAAGAGTTTACGGGTCAGAATGCTGAGCCAGATTTCGATCTGGTTGAGCCAGGATGAGTGCTTGGGCGTATAGTGAAAGACGATGCGATGAGTGGGATCAGCCAGAAACGCAGCCCGGGATTGTTTGTTGAGCAGGATGCCGGACTTGCCTTTCTCGCCCAGTTCGATGTCGAGGTCAGATTCAGTGGCAACCCACCGCACCAAGGATTCAGAGAGGTGAATATTGAGATTGTCGACCACAAAGTGCCAGCGACGGGCGGTGGGGTCGGTGGCAACCACGGCCTGGATGTGAGCCAGGAAATCGGCTTCGGTCCGAGTGTCGCCGGCTGAAGGTGCAATCACTTGTCCGGTGACAACGTCTCGGCTAAGGATGAAGGCAGCGGTGCCGTGGCGGATGTACTCAAACTCGCGCCGTTCGACCTTGCCCGGCGCCAGCGGCAGACCTGGATGTTTCCGTTCCAAGGCTTGTATTCCGGTCAACTCATCGGTGCTCATTGTCCGCTCTCCTTGCTCATGTCGTTCCGGTGCCCGGCGGTAGGTTTCGCAAACATCCGCCACTTTGACCTCGTAGTCGGGATCATCAGGCGGTGTCAGCCAGTAGCGGATGAGGTGGGGCTGTAGATCCCCCTTTTTAGCAGCCGTTGGGCATGCCGGGGAGAAATCGTCTCAACGATGCCTCGAGCCATGATCTCGTCGGCAATTTCCCGACCGGTCCATTGGCTGATCGGTCGACCTGATTTCTCCGGCGCTTCACAGGCAAGCGCCACAATCTGACACACTTGTTCCGGACCGATGGTCACTGGCTTGCCTGACCGTGGTGCATCTTCCAGTCGGTCAGCGACGCTTAGATCCTCCAGCGGAATGGTGGCAAGACTCAGCCACCGTCTGCGCCAGAGACGGGCCATGTCAACTGATACACCCAGGTCCTGCGCAATTTCGACGTTGTTCTTGCCCTCGGCTGCCAACAGCACGATCTGAGCACGAGGCACCAGTTGCTGCGGGGTCGTGTGTCGGCGAGTCAATGCAATCAGTGCATCACGACTCGTGTTGTCGAGTTCAATTCGTTGTGATTGTGGTCCTGACATCTTGGCTGCCGCCTTGGTCTTGGGGTTGATCGATACCGACTATGCTCAGTTTACACGACTACCCAAAACCTTGGCACATTTACGCCGCCGTGTACTCAGTAAATCCCGGCGGAAATGGACCAACGGTTTCTACCAGAGGTACGAGTGCCGAATTTCCGCCGTGGTATTTACGCCGTAATGAACTAGGACTTCGTGGTGGAGCCGCGGGTGCCCGTCTCCTCTTGGACGGCCTCCTTGCCTTCTTCAGCACGCTTCTTCAGATCCTGCTTGGCCTTTTCCGCCTCAAGGTTGGACACGGCAGACTCTGGTCTTGTCCTGCACGCGTGGCGGCCTCCTTTTGCCGGTCTGCTTGATGTCGTCCACCGTCTCGCGACCGGCCTGCTTCACCTCGTCCGTGACCTGCTGGGCCGCGCGTTGCACCTCGGGCGCAACCTCGTCGACCACGTGCTGGGCGCGCTGGGCCACGTCCTGGGCCGCGCCGCGTGCCACATCGGCAACACGGTCGCTGGCATCGCCCATCCACTCGTTTTCCTGGCGCGTCTCGGGCATGAGCATGGCCACCAGTGTGCCCACACGCCAAAGGCGACGGCCGCGAAGACCAACGGATTGTCGTTGACAGTCTGCTGCACTTCATAAGCCGGCGCGCTGGGCGTAGCGCTGGGCCTGATCGCCCATCTGCGCCGCCCGTTCCTGGACGGTGTCGCCCATCTCCTGGGCGCGGTCGCGGTAGTAGCTTGTGCTGTCGTCGGCCCAATCGGTCCAACGCTCGCCGCGGCCCGGGCTTCATCTCTGGCCCGTTCCCACTCTTCTTGGGCCGTGTCGCCCATGTCGGCGGCCTTGTTGCGCACGCGTCGCCGGCCTCGGCCGCTTGTCACGCACGGTCTCGGCCACGTCCGTCGCCTTGTCCTGTGCACTGTGGACCATTTCCTGGGCCCGTTTCGTCTTCGCCACCGACCCTGCCACCGTCGGAGACGTAGCGGTAGTCGCCGTAGGCGTAGGCGCTGTCATAGCCGCTGGCGCCGGCGGCTGCACGGCCGTAGGGCTGCCCGCCCGGATAGCCGCCGCGGTACCGCTGGACCGGGTAGCGCGTGCGCTCGGTCGGCGAGCTGCTCAGGGCATCGAGCAGGAGCCAGCCCACACCGACGCCGACCATCAACGACGGGATGGGATTGCGCTTGACCGCGTCCACGACCGACGAGGTGAGCTCCCCGCGATAGGTTTCCACATACTCGATCACCGTGTCGGCCCCGTCGGAGAGGGTGTCACGAATGGTGGCTTGGGCCTCATCCCGCAGATGGCGCGGATCGAGGCGATCCTGGATGGCGTCCACGGTTTCACCCATATTGTTACGCGTCGCTTCAATGTCGCGACGGATTTCTGTACTGCTTTCTTGGGTTGTCACTGTACCTTCTCCTTTACGAGGGCAACGTCTTCCTGTACGGTCTGGACCGTCTTCTCGGGCACAAAGCTCAGGTCTTCCATGCGGCTGCGGCCGGCCATGAACATGATGGCGCCGACCACGATGGCGATGCCGCCCACGACCAGGGCCGAAATCCACAAGGGAATCAGGTAGGCCAGTACCAGGGCAATCGCCTGCAGCACGATGATCAGACCGGCATAGGCGATGACGCCGCCGCTGATGATCGATACCGCGGCGCCGGTCGCGGCCGAGATTGTCTCTTGCGTTTCCACCTTGGCCAGTTCGACCTCGCGCCGCATGAGCGTGCTCACCTGGTCGCTGAGATCCGCGAACAGCATGCCCAGCGACTCATCGCGGTGGTCGTCGAACGTCGGCGCCACGGCGTCGGTTCTGCGCGTGGCGGCTCTGTCAGCCGCGGTGGCGTTGTCAACAGGTTGCGTCGGCATGTCAGCCTCCCTTTTCCGCAGTGGTTATGGCGTCGTCTTCGCGGACCTGTGTCTGCTGCACATTTCTCGGCGCGGACCGGTTCTGCTGTTCTTCCCGATCGGCCTCATGCTCCGGCACGCCGTAGATGCCGGCGCCCGTGTAGACCGTCTGCTCGCCCACGTAGGCCGCAGCGTTGGGCGGGTATCTGCGCCGACTCTCGGGCCGGACCGTGCGGTCGTAGCCGGTGTAGCTCTGCGTGCGATAGCCCATGCCGCCGGCCCGGGTGCGCCGGTAGTTTGCGCTCTGCATCCGGTTGCGGCTGCGGGTGCCGCTGCTCTTGAGAAAGCGGCCCAGCAGAAAGCCGGCGGCCAGCGAGCCGACGATGACGAGTTCGGGCTGTCTCCGGGCAAGGTCCTGTGCGCCCCGCAAGACGTCGCGCACGTCGTTGTGCTCCAGGTAATTGGCGAACTGTTCCACTTGTTGTGCCGCGGTGTTTACATACTCCGCGACCATGTCTTCCTGACGCTGGTCGAACTGTTGGCTGGACTCGCGCAGGGCGCCGGCCACGCTGTGCAGGCGATCGGTGGCGCGTGTCTTCTGCTCCTCGGCCACGTGGACGGCCTGGTCACGCACCTCACGTGCTGCGTCTTTCGCCTGCTCTTTGGCCGCGTCGGTCATTTCGCCGGCTTTGGCCTTGGCCTCGTCGGCCAGTTCTTTGGTCCGCTGCTGCGCCTCGTCGGCGACATCTTGCGCGGTCTGTGATGCATTCTTGGTGGCGTTACGCTCTTGCTGACCTGTGGTCGAGCGTGTATGTCGTGTCGTGTCGTTCATGGTTTCTCCTTCCAATGGGGATTCGTGGATTTCCAATCGGGCATGTGCCGGCAACACTTGCCGGAAAACGGCTGCCTGATCGAATGTCCTCAATGGCGAACAGTGCCGCTTGGGGGCGTACGGTCACCTCTCCAGGAATCCGCTGTACGGTGCGGGTCGTGCCGGTGTAGCAAACAGCTTTCGATCGTGCACGTGCTGCGCAACCCGGTCTGTGTCCGAGTTGAGAAGCCGCTGCGCACGCGCCATCTATCGTACGCAATCTAAAGGAGATGCGCCATAGATAGCATGATCCCATCGGGTACATAGATGGGCACATCTGTTTTCGTCGTAGCTTGCTGTTATGCAGGAAGAAGAAGAACAAGCCACGCGATGCGGAAACGCGGGTCTAGGGGGTATGATGTGCGGTTGACTGGGCTGGGCGCTTGGGTCGCGCCGGTCGTGCTTGCCGGATTGGGTTTGCGCCGGCGCTTGCCCGGAGAAGAGCTCGGGGGAAGAATACGGTGGCGCGCGCCGTTGCGGGATGGGAGTTAACCTCCAGGCGCGCGTTCAACAACGCCAGGCGCTCGCGCACCGAAGAGGCCAGACCTTCTTCCGGGCGCCACTTGGGCTTACGGTGATGTGGTTCACATCAAACCCACGCCCTTGTCCTGTACGCTGATAAAAGTTCCTCGTTGCGGGTAAAGACCCGCACGCTGTCGTCAACACATTGGCGTGTTTGACCACGTTGAAGAGCAACTCACGAATGGTCTGGATGATCAACGCGTAGACGTCCTCATTCTCGATCTGGTAATCTGCCTCGACCGTCACATCCACGCGCAGCCCGTGCAGGCTCTGCGTGGCTCGCCAGCCATTCCAGACCGGATGTCAACGTGCCGTCCGGCAGAGACAGCGGACTGATTTCCACGGCGAGGGTGCGCGTGGTCGCGATGGCCCTTTCGACCAGTTCGAGGATGCCGGCGATGTCATCTTGGAAGTCGGCCGGCTCCTCATTGGCCGGTTCCTCTTGGGCCAGGTCCTCGCCGAATGTGGATGCGCATCTGCACGCCGTACAGCAACTGCTGCAAATGATCGTGGAGAAGTTGGGCAATGCGCTTGCGCTTTCGCGCTGCTCTGACAGGGTCGGTGCGGTCAGCAGCATGCGGATCTGCTGGTCTGCCTTCCCAACGTGTCGTCTGCGCAGCAGATTGTTGATGCATTGTACTGCGTTCCATGGCATTGCGGATGAGTTCATGAGGATGGCAGGCGACATGGAACTTTGACCGTACTCCTGCACACCCTGCTTCATAGGCGTCGACCGTTTCCGGCACGTCTCCTCTCTGCCGCCAGGACGACGACAGGCACTCCAGTGCCAGCAGCGCCGCAGCCAGATCCAGGCCGTCCATGTCGGGCAGCACGAAGTCCAGGAGCACACAGTCGGGCGACCGCGTGCGGGCGTGCTCCAGTCCGTCGTGTGCGCGTGACGGCATGCAGTTGTAACTGGTGCCAGAATCCCGATGCGCGATCAATTTATGGTCGTCGCCATTGCCGTCGATCAAGAGGACGTGTACGGGGCGCGTGGACGATTGCTCAGGCATGGTCATGACTTCTACTTTCAACACCCCCGCGTGTCGTTGCGCGTGGAGGCCATCCTCCGCAAATTTTCAACTTATTCACCGCTGCCCTATGAGCATAGCGCGGATCGACGTTTCTGTACGCCCGAATTTTGGGGCCGGGTGAATTACGACTTTGGGGCAGACGTCCGTCCCGACTTTCACGGTTGGAAACCGATGCTGACAGCGAAAAGTCGCCTCAGCGACTTCGTGCCAGTGCCTGAGGGCACTTCTCGTTGTCAGCGCCGGGTTTCCAACCCGTTGCCGCCTCAAAAACGCGCCGTCAACAGCGGGATGTACCCGCAAATATATCTTGCTTTTCCCGAAGACACCTCGCAATCATTCTGCGTTGTGATACCGTGAAATGGACGGTTCGTTCAGGCGTCGCAGCCTCTGGGCGCTGGTGGAACGGCTCGAATCCCCCATTCACAATATCCAATCCATAAGGAGAGAACTATGGGATTGACTCAGTTGAACCAGAAAGCATACAGCGTAGTGACGGCTCTGTTCGTCGGCTTGCTGCTCTTGTCCGCGTGCGGCACTGGTCCGGACACAAGCAATGACCAGGGCGTTGTGGTGGACGACAACGCGGCCGTGGTGGATACGCCCAGCGCGGATGTCCAGCCGACTGACGAGGCCCTTTCGCCCGCAGAGATGGCCGATGAGGTCGTCCAGGACGATGAGACGGCCTCCGAGACCATGACGGATAGCGGCACCATGAGCGAGAGCGCGACGATGACGGAGAGCGCGACGATGACCGAGACCGGTACCATCGACGTCATCACCGAGACTCACGTCATCACCGAGACCGGTGTCGTGACCGATATCCAGGTCATGACGGACACCGAAGTCATCGTCGGCGACGAGGTTACCACCGAGTCGGACAGCACGCAAACCGGTACGGTCGTGACCGACACCACCGGGACGGACACCACGGGTGCCGAGCCGGACGCAACGGCAACGCCCATGCCCGAGGGTGAGACGCAAGCAACGCCCGAGGCAAATGCTGCTACGGCCAACGTCACTGCGCAGCGGACCGCCGGCAACATCACCGGCATCAGCGGCGCCGAGGGCGTGCTGGTGCACGGCGCCACGCTGCTCGACTACAACTTCGAGAACCTGAACGGCGACGTCTCCGGTGATCTGGAAGACCTGCTGATCGATACGTCCACAGGCGATGTGCTGCTGACCTCCATCGAATACGGCGGTTTCCTCGACCTGGGCGACAAAGACATCGTCGTGCCGCTGAGCGCCTTCAAAGTCGGGCCCGAGGGCCATCTCGTGCTGAACTTTGATGAGCAGACGCTGCAGAACTTCCCGGATCTCGGCAACAACTGGCCGGACATCACCAACAGTGCGTGGGATGACAATGTGAACCAGTTCTGGCAGGACTCGGGGTTCAATACCGGCTTCACCTTCGACCAGACGAACACGGCCGGTGTCATGTGGCTGTCAGATCTGACCGGCATCCCGCTGTTGACGTTGGACAACGCGCAGGGCAACATTCGCGACGTCCTGGTTGACTTGGGCAACAGCTCGATCGAATATGCCATCGTGGATTTCGGCGCAGTGACCACGGCGACCGCCAACAATGGTCTGTACATCGTCCCGTTTGAGGCGCTGAATCTGCAGAACGGCGTGAACGAGGCGGCGTTTGATGACCACGTCAACATGGACTTGCTGGACGCCGGACCCCAATACGACCAGACGCTCTATGCCAACGGGGAGCAGCTTTCTCCCGACACGGCGCAGCAGGTAGACAACTACTGGCGCGACCAGGGCATCGAAATCGACTAGTTCAATACGGCAAAGAAACCAGGGTTTTGGCAGGCAGATCGACAGCAGTAGCCGGATAAAACCCTGGTTCACACACGTTCGTCACACAAAAATGCCGGGGCTCGCAACGAGCCCCGGCATTTTTTACGATGGGTCGGCGACCTTGGAACATTACGCCGAAGCGCCGTTGCCCGCTACGCTCTTGGCGCCGTTCTCATACTGCTGCATGATGTGATCGGGTAGTTGGGTCCCAGTGTGCCCGTCAGGCGAGGGAGCCCGTCGTGCAAGCTCTTCGTACTGCTGCTCGTTCAGGATTTGACGCATGAGTACCGCCGCCTGTTGCCGGGAACTCACGTCCAGCTTGCTCAGGATGTTGTGCACATGGTTCTTGGCGGTCCCGGTGGTGATCACCAGTTCGTCGGCGATCTCCTGGTTGCTGTAGTTGCGCTCGATCAGCAGCAGAACTTCCCATTCCCTGGGGCTCAACTCCGTGAAAGGATCGTCGGCCCAATGCATGCTGCTGATGCCGTACAGTTCCTTGGTCATGCGCTTGAGGTCGGCCAGGCGCGTCATCAAGGCGGCGGCCACGGCCGGCGACACCATGAACTGATCTTCGTGCACGGCGCGGACTTTCTGCACCAACGTCGCCAGGCTCTCTCCTTCGAGGATGTAGCCGTCAACGCCCTCTTCCACGCAGTAGATGATGGCGGACTTCGATTCGACCAGACCCATGACCAGGACTTTCATGGTCGGCTCAATCTGGCGCAGGCTCTCGGCCAAGTGCAGCGCACCGCCGCCGGCCAGGCCGATGTCCACCAACACGGTGTTGCATGACCGCTTGCCGATGGTCGTCAGTGCCTCATCCTTGTTGGTCGCATAGCCGACGACCTGGATGTCGGGTTCCTGCCGCAGCACGGCAGCCAGCAGTTCACAGGTCATCCGTGCTTGGTTGACCATAAATAACTTGATCATCGTCTCCTCCGTCCTCTGTCTCAGTGTCGGTTATCATGTTTACTGGAAGAGTGCTTGGACAGCGATCTCTTGTCGGGGAGTGACAGACCCAATCGCAAAAGTACCTGTATCTATAACCAAGCATACAGGCAGAGACATGAGAATGATATGGGGAGAATGCTTGAATCGGGGTGTGGATTTCCGCAATACGGTGAGATTGGCCCGCCTACACCAGACGGTTGCGCACGGCCAGGACGGCTGCCTCCACCCGCGAACCCACGTCTAGTTTCGTGTAGACAGAGCCGAGATGCTTCTCTACGGTGCTCTCGCTGATCTGCAGCGCCAGCGCGATCTCCTGGTTGCTCTTCCCGGCGGCGACCAGCGCCAGCACTTCCTGCTCTCGGGGTGTGAGTTCGCTTATGCTCTGTGACCTGCTCAGGCGCGCGTTCATCTCGGCTGACGCCTGCCGGCTCATCCAGCCTTGCTCGCCCGCCGCCACGCCGCGCACGGCCGCGATGATCATTTGCGGCGCTTCTTCTTTGACCAGATAGCCGAAGGCGCCATTGGCGAGGATGTGGTCGATGTAGCGGATGTCGGCGTGTGCACTCAGGGCCAGCACTCGCGTAGGCAACTGGCGCGTCTGCAACTGCTGCGCCACTTCGACACCGGAGAGCCCGGGCATCTCAATGTCCAGGATCAAGACGTCCGGTCGATGCTTCTCTACCAGTGAGAGGACGCCGTCGCCGTTGTCGGTCTCTGCAACGACACAGATATCGTCTGCTCGATCCAGAAGGGTGCGGATGCCGGCCCGCACAACGGGATGATCATCGGCGAGGATGACATGTATATCGCCCATGCTTGAGGGATTCCTGTCTTCCCGTTTCATACCTTACGCAAAGGAAATAGGCTGATGACTTGTATTCTACTCGGTTTTTTCCCAGAGCAAGCCCTTAAGAAATTACAGGTTGCCTCCGGGGCCAGGCAGCGGAGCTCTTGCGGTCTCTCGGTAGACAGATAGACTACGCGCTATATCCGTTTGTTATACGAATGCTCATGTGCGGCGCGTGGATGGGTGCTAGACTGGAGCAGTAGCAATGACGACTGGTTCATTGCGGCGTAAATACCACGGCGGAAATAGGCCAACGGCTTCTACCAGTGGTACAAGTGCCGAATTTCCGCCGGGATTATGGGCCGGGACTGTGAGCTGTGGCTATGAGTTGCATGATATTTATCGTAGAAGACCATCCGGCCATCCTTGAGGCCTATCGCCGGCTCATCAGACGGGAGCCCGATCTCCGTATTTGCGGCGAAGCTGAGAGCGGCGAAGAGACGCTTCGGAAGTTGGCGACCCTTGCGCCCACCCTTCTCTTGATGGATCTGCTGCTGCCGGGCGTCAACGGCAGCGAGAAACTCATCCGGCAGATCCGGCGCAGGTATCCGGCTCTCCCCATCCTTGTCGTCTCGGGGCAGGACGACCGCGCCTCAATCACGCGCGCACTTGAGGCAGGCGCCGGCGGCTATCTCCCGCAAGTTTGACTGTGCGCCGCAGGGAACGCCCTGCATCCGCCAGGTGGCGCGCGGCATTCCCTTCGTCGACGGACGTCTGCGCGCCGCCATCCATACGCCGACCGTTGGCCCACTGATCCCACATCGCTTCCGCCTGGATTTGCCTTCCCATGCCTGCCACATCCGCAAGGTTTGGTCATATTGCGTGAACTTTGTACAATCTTCCGTAGAACAGGTCGAAAAATTGCACGAAGTTAACATAACGTACCTGTGGATTGAGTGCCCATGGGTCGGTGAGCAGGTGGACCGCATGAAACGCCGAGGTGTTGATCATCGAAAAAGATCATCTAGTGCTACAAGGGATGCTGGAGCAGCGCATCTCCCAGTTGCGCGGCTATGAAGTCTGGTGTGGCATCAAGCGGAAAAGAGGCGTTGGCGCTCCTGGAGGAGATTGAAACAGACCTGGTCTTGATCGATGTTCACCTGCCGGACGGGTACGGCACTGAAATCGTCGGTGTCATGCTACAACGGCGGCCCGAGTATCGTGTGTGGTCATGTCCACTTCGACGACGCCGTGTTGGTCAAGAAGGCCCTGAACGCCGGCGCCAAGGGAGTACTTGCTCAAGGAAGAACTGCACCGAGTCGGCGTCGCCCTGGACACCGTTCTCGCCGGTGGCATCTACCTGACCAAGGTCTGACGGTCAACTGAACGTGCTCCCGCCCTGCTGTGGTCCCGCAGGTGTATCACGAATTTGGGCCGGCTAAACTGATCAGGCGCTACGAGCACGGTTTGTAGGTCATCGCTACCAGCGTGACATCTCTGGTCAACTGGAACGTCAGGCAGATTTGCCGGACTGCAGAATCGTCCGGCAGGTTGCCAGCCTCAAAACTCTCATGGTCTCGTGCTGCGCTCGGTTTGAAATCCGGCTTTGGCACTGCCGTTCGCAGAAGGCCTGCGAACGAAACAGGCGGCACCCGACATTGTCCCGAATCTGTGATACGCACTCCACGTGGGCGCAGGACTGCGCACCGCAACAGTCGACTAACGCCGCGCTTGGCCCATCACTCGGCCATGCCGAGGATGTTGAGGCATGCCGAGACCCCACATCACTGACCGCATATTTTCCGGCCCGGACATCATGCGGCCGCGTGCTTTCAGGGATGAATTCAAAGTCGGCGGGCGCACCCACAACCCCACAGCGGCGAGACCGAGTCCAGTACGTGCAGCGACCCGTGGGAGCCGCCGCCGGCGTGGATCAGGGTGTGCGCCAGACAGGTTCGTACCCCGGTTTGCTCGTCACCCACAGATGGCCCGCGACATCGAGATTCAGCATCTGGTCAATGCGTTCAAAAGCATTGGGATGGTCGCCGAAGGTGATGACGCCGTCGGCAACGCGGCCGTCCACCACCTCGGATTGCCCATCCAACTCCACGTTGCCGTACTCGTCAGTCGCGTGGTCGGGTCCGTCATCGCCCGGCCGGACATGCAGTCGGCCGCGCAGCCTGCGACACCACGTGAAATCCCTGGCTACTCCTCTAAAAAATTCCGCCACTCCATAGAACTTGATCGATCCGTTCGTCGCGCATCAATTCGCCCGACCCGCTCCGGGTACTCCTGCCGGGGTGTGTAGTAGATCTGCGCCGCCCGCAGATTGGGGCAGACCACCAGATCATCGGCGTCGCTCATGGCCGTTCCGGCATCGGCGACCTGAAACGACTCCAGCAATTCGTCCAGCCGAATGCCGGGCTGCTCTTCCTCCGGCAGGACGTCGGACTGGGAATGGTCGCCGGTGAGCACCACCGCCACCCGGTCGAGCATGCGCTCGAAGCCGCCGAAGGCCACACGCCAGATCTCACCGGCCCGTTGGTCCAACTCGTCCAGGTGATTCAGCGCGCGCTCCGGCCCCACTTCGTGGCTGCGCATGTCGTTGCCGGGGAAATAGGCCACCGTCAGATCGGGCAGCACATCGTTGTCGAGCATGTGCACCAGCATGTCGGCCGAGGAATCATCGGTGAAGCCCAGGCGGTTGGTCACGCCGCTCTTGAACGACAGCTTGCTGCCGTCGGACAGCGGTGTCTGGACCAGGTCGCCGAAGTAGAGCAGCGTGGGGCCGTCCACGGTCGTCGCCACCGAGGCATCCGGGCAGCAGGTCGCCGATCGCATCAGGCAGGAGCCTTTGTGAAGCGGCGGCGGCGGCTGAGATCGTGATGGTGGTCGCCGTGGTAGATCAAGTAGTTGAGACTGGCCGCGGAGAGGCCCTGTTCCTCCACCCGTTGGAAGAGCGTCTTGGCGCGCAGATGGTCGGTGTTCAGCTTGAGCAGAAATTCATCGAAGAAGGAGCCGATCCCGTTTTCCAGGATGGCCCAGAAATCATAGCCGAAGTAAACAGCGCGCTTCTCGTCAGGGATGTACCAGTAGGCGCCGGAAGTACCTGTGTTCTCCCGGGTAGCAGCACCGGTGATGAGTGAAGTCGTCGCCGCCGGGGTGATGGATGGGAAGACCGCGATGCTGTTGGTGCGCACGTCGGCCACATCGCGCAGCCGGCGCAGATTGGGCAAGCGCCCCTGGTCCATGGCCAGGTCGACCACACGGGACGCCAGCGCGTCGATGATGATGAGGAGTACCTTTTTCATATGTCGGATCCGTTTCTTTGCTTGCGATTACATGCCGTTGACAGGCGCTTTGATCGGTTGTCCGGGAAGCCACGCCTCCGCCCAGAAGCCGGGATAGCCGCGGATCGTGCGCAGCGGTGAAGCGGAGCGTGCGCCAGGCCAATGCGTCGACGTACGTGGCCACGGAAACCTTCGCCCGCGTCATTCGTGTAGATACCAGTGTACCCAGGCTGTGGCCCGGCAGCCCAGCGGTTCAACGGCTCCTGGTCGAAGATACCCGTCGCCGTCAGCGCCTCCCAGGGTTGCCGGCGGCGTCGCGTTGCGCATCCCCGCGGCGTCCGAAGGCCGGGTCATGGTGGCGCCGGTCGCGGCATCGGCATCTGGGCTCTGCAGATGAAGCCGGCCCAACTCCGGGACTCAGGCGGCCGACGCCCGTCAGCAAACTCGAGAGCGCCAGAAATGCCGCCAGTCGCTCATCGGGCGCACCGTCACGCGGTGGGCGGCTCGGGGCTGGGGAGGATGATCTGTGGCGTGGCCTGGGGATTCAGCGCGCAGTTGCGCTTCGATCTCGCCGCCGCGCACCGCCGCCGCAGGCCGCGGCCCGAACGCACCGCTCGCCGTCACCGTCAGCGCGCAGAAACGCACGCCGGCTGATTCTCTGGTGTCTCCTCTGTTGTCTCTGTGGCATTGGTCTCACTCCTTTCGACTGCGTCACCGCGCCGGCGTCACGCCATCGCCCCGGTCATGCCGACCGCGCCGGGAGCGGAGCGGGACGCGGGCCGTGCGCGAGGGAGAGCGTCCCGATCGTCTGCGCCAATTCTGCCCGGGCCTGCTCGACTGCGTCCGCGGTCTCGTCCCGGTCGGCATTGCGGCGTGTCAGCCAGCTCGAAGAAACGCCTGGTCCAATTGAACGGTCAGGACGTGGTCGCCCAGGGCCGAGAGGAGCCGCAGAATCACCCGCTCGCTGTATCGTTGTTGGTCCGCGGACAGGCGGTCGAACATGTGGGCCAAGGTTCGCACAACTTGGGTGAACGCCTGGAACTGCATGGATTCGGACGAGACGACGGCCAGCGCCTCCAGCGCGTCGAACAGTTGCCTGAAGGCGTTGTCCGGGTAGACCACGGGCAGCACCTCTTCCTCGTCGCGGTTGCCTTCCATCTCCTCTGCTTCTTCGGCCCAGCGCGCCAGAATGTCGCGCAGGCTGAAGATGGTCAGCAGACCCGGCGAGATGTCGGACTTGGCGCGCTGGAGATGGGCTCCAGGCGATGTTGGTCAGTTGCTGGATGCCGTACTCCGGATCGGTGGTGATGTCCCGCTGGGGGACCGACCACCGGCTTCCTCCAGCGCCTGGATCACGGACTCGACGCGTCCGGCGTGGTGGCATAGACCGTGGCGATGGGATCCCGGTAGGCCACGTAGGCGCCGACGGGCACATGCACCACCACTTCCAGCGGCCGCCGCGCTCGATGGCGGCGCCGATGCCGTCAAGCCCAATGTCCGTGACCATTCCCGGTTTTCGGCCTGAAACGACCGTGCATGGACGCCGGGATACGAGGGTTCGCGCCGGGTGCGCGCCAGCAGGTCCAGTTGGCGACGGCTGCTGCTGGCCGGTGTGTGATGGTGGATCGTGTCGATGATCTGCGTCGGGCGAATCTGGTTGACGGTGGTGTAGGCGCAGCACGATCAGCGGAAAGAGCGCCACGATGGTAAGCACCAGGGTCGTCGCGCCGCCGATGACCGGATTGAACGGCGCGTTGACCGTGGCCAACGTGATCAACGCATAGAGCGTGAGACCCACGAAGAAGCCGAAGTAGAACTGGTTGTGACGCCGGCGCAGAAATTGATCGAAGACCGACGTGGTCATGGCCCCTGCGCTCTCCTGGAGCGCCAGCAATAAAATGGAGATGGTCACCACGACGTCACCGTCATCAGGCCGCCGGCGATGTGCGCAGCAGTTGGGCCCGTCGCCTCCACGTTGGTGGTCTAACATGTGGGCCTGGAGGAAGCGCTGATGGTGTCCAGCGGCTCTTTTCCGTGCTGCATAATCCGGGTAGTACGTGCCCGGCCAGCAGCGGGAAGGCCACGATCACGAGTGTGGGAACGCCGAGGAACTCGGCGTGGGCACGTGAACCGCGCTGAAACGCGCCGGACGTTCATGCGCATGGATGTTCCTCCTTGCGTTGTTGCGGCATCCACTCATTGCGGTTGCCTCTTCGTATCTGCCTCCTGGACCCATGGTTCAATGTGGCTCGCGTTCGTCGGTGGCCGCCGGTCGGCGCAGTGCGCAGGCGACTTTTTCGACCCAGGTGGGCCGGCTGCGCAACGTGTAGAGATAGGCGCTGATGTGAGCCGCGTCCTCATCTTGACCTGGAGATTGGGCATAAAGCTGTGCCCGGCTCCGCGGCCTGGGAAAGCGGATCCACCGGATGAGGTTATGGAAACCGTTGGGCAGCGTTCCCGCAATGAGTGGCACAAGCTCCCAGCCCGTCCAACGGCGGCGGCGTGGCTGTCCGCACCGGCCACACCCGGAATATGGTGACAGCTTGAGCAGCCGTACGTCCACCAGGGCCGCGCCTACGTCCGGCCGCGGCATTGCCCGCCGGGAGCGTCTCCACCGAAACGACGGCCGGCGGTGTCCCGTTGCGAGCGGCCAGCGCCAGCACCAGCACCAAAGACCAGGCCCGGCAGCACCGTCCGTGTAGCCGCCGGTGGCACCACTGCGATATGAACCTCATGGCGCGCCGTCCTCGTGCGGATCGGGCAGCGCCTCCAGGTTCCGGCGAATCGTCTCGGCCGCCCACAGGGCCAGGGCCGCGATGGTGAGCGTCGGGTTGGCCGTGCCCGCGGTGGGGAAGACGCCGCTGCCCAAGAGGAACAGGTTCGGGTGATCGTGGCTGCGCTGCTCGTAGTTCACCACCGAATCCTGGGCTCGCGCACCCATGCGGTAGGTGCCGATGAGGTGGCCGGCGCCGAAGTGCTCCTCTGCATGCTGAATCTCGTAGGCGTCCATCTCCTGAAAGACGGCCTGGCTGACCTCCCGGGCCGCGGCCATGCCCCGCTCCACAAACTCGCCCAGCCGGTAGTGGATGCGCGGGCGCGGCAGCCCGAACGAATCCAGCCGGTCGAAGGCCGGCGTGACTCGGTTGCGCGGATCCGGCATCTGCTCCACCAGGTTGGCGAAGCGCACCTGCCGGGACACATGCGCGTTCATCTGTTCCACAAGCTGCTCGCCCCACAGCCCCTGGTCGATCAACCGGCCCGCCAGCGAGATGGGCGACGTGCCCGGAAAGGACCAGCCGTCCTCGCCGATGGCCATGCGAAAGGCGGAACGGGTGCTGCGGAACGCGCCGTCACGTAGCTGCTCGATGCCGGCGTTCTCCAGCGGCGACCGGTACGGGAAGAGGGGTTGGCGTGCCAGCGCCCACGTGAGCTGAACCGGGTGGTCCATGAGATTGCGCCCCACCTGATCGCTCTGGTTGGCCACGCCGTTGGGGAGCGCGTCGGTGCGGGACATGAGCAGCAGCTTGGGCGTTTCGATGGCATTGGCGGCCAGCACATAGACCCGGGCCGTCACCCGCCGTTCGCTGCCGTCGGGCCGCTTGTAGCGGAGACCGGTCACCCAGCCGTTCTGATCCACCTCGACGCGCGTCACCACCGCCTGTTCGATGACCTGGACCCCGTGGGCCAGCGCCTTGCGCACGTGGACCGTCGCATCGTACTTGGCGGCCACAGGGCAGATGGGCACACAGGTGGCGTTGCCGCAACAGGGCGGCCGGTCGTCAAAGGCGATGGAGTTGCGCGCCTGGGGCGTCAACTTCACCGCCAGCCCCAGGCGGTCGGCCGCCGTGGCCACCTGGCGGTCCAGGTAGGTGAGGGGCAGCGGCGGCATGGGGTAGTCGCGGCTGCGCGGCGACCCGAGATCCTCCTCGCTGTCGCCGGCCACACCCAGTTCCGCTTCGGCCGTGCCGTACCACGGCTCCAGGTCTGCGTAGCTGATGGGCCAGTCGACGCCCACGCCGTACCGGGACCGGATCGCAAAATCGGCCGGCAGGTGGCGCAGACTGGTGCCCAGCCAGTGCCAGGTGGTGCCGCCCACGGCGTTCGTAGGTGCTCTTGAAGAGCGTCGGCCCCTCCTGGACGTAGTAATCCTCCAGCGCCAGCACCGTGGGGCGCGGCGCATAGGCAGTGTCCGGATAGGGTGACTCGGGCGTCTTGGCCACGGCCGTGCGGTAGCGCGCCAGTGCATCGCTGCGGTTGATGGACGGCCCCGCCTCCAGCACCAGGACGTCGACGCCGGCCCGCGCAAGCGGTACGCCGCCAGCATCCCGGCGACCCCGCGCCGACCACCACGACCTGCGCGGTCAGTGCGTCCGTTCCCTGTGCGCGTGCGTTTCCCATGGGCCTCTATGCTCCCTCTCTTTCCATCTTCCGTTGACCCGCGTGCCGCACGGGTTGGAAACCCGGCACTGACAGCGAGAAGTGCCTGAGGGCACTTAGCCTCTAGTCGCTGAGGCGACTTTTCGGTGTCAGCATCGGTTTCCAACCGTGAAAATCGACACATGCTCCGGTCAAAACCGTGGGCAAATTTCCGCCGTGGTATCTACGCCGCAATGAACTAATCGCCGGCCGCGCCGGATTGGCGCACCGCCTCGACCTCGGCCACCGTCACCGGCGCGCCTCGTTGCTCCAGGATGTGCGCTCGTAGGAGAGCACGGCCGCAATCTGGCGGTTGCTCAGGACATCGCTGAAGGACGGCATCTCCCCGCGCCCCTGCAAGACGAGTTGGATGGCCTGGCTCGGATCGTCCGCAGTCAGAAACTCGGAGCCGTTTAATGGCGGATAGAGGCTCGAACCCTGGCCCGATGCGCTGTGGCAGGTGGCACACTCATCCGCGTAAACTCCTTCGCCCACGGCGATCAGCTCTTGCTGGGAGCCGCCGGCTTCGCCCTGCGTTGTGTCTCCGTTGGCGGGCGTCGGCGTCGTCGTGGCCGTACCGGGCGTGGAAGTTGTCGTCGCTGCCCCGCCCCGGGTGTCGGCGTCGCCGTGGCGCCGGGCGACGCCGTTGCGCTGGACGCCGGTGTACCGCCGGTTGCGACGACCGTGGCGCGAGGATGGGCGTCACGGCGAGCGTAGGCGTCCACGTGTACGGCGCGGCCGTGCCGCCGGCGGCGCCTGACCCGGCTCCTTCCGCGGCTGCGGTGGGCGTGCCGAGCGTTTCCTCAGCGGGCGTGGGTGTGGTCGTACCTCGGTCCGGCTCACCCGGCGTGGGTGTGCCGATGGGCGGCATGCCCTGGTCTGCCTGCCCCTGCGCCGCGGCGATGACCGTGGCCGGCAAGATCGGCGTCACGGCGCGGGCGGGCGTCCATATGGCCGGTGCAGCTGGGGCACTGGCCCCGCCTGCGGCGGACGCTTGGCCGGCCGCGGTTGCCGTGTCCGTTGCCGGGGCGGGCAACGGCGACCCAGTGTTTTCAGGCGGCCCGGTGTCTTCAGGCGTGGCAGTGGGCGCGGGTGTGGCTGCCGCGGTCGCGGCCTCCGGCGCCGGCGTGGCTGTGGCCTCGGGCGTGCGCGACGCTTGGCCCGCAGACGTTGTCGACGGGGAGGTGGCGGCCGCGTTTCCACTTTGACCGGTGTTAGCGGCATTTGACCCAGCGGACGCACTGCCGCCGTTCCGCACTTGGCGCACCTGGGCCACGGAAACCGCGGCTGCGTCATTGCTCCACGCGTTGCGCGCATAGGAGAGCACCGCCGCGATCTGCTGGTTGGACAGATTGTCCTCGAACGAGGGCATCTCGCCCGGGCCGTTGAGCACGTACTGGATGGCCTGGGTCGGATTCTCGCCGGTGAGGATGCCGCTGCCCGCTAGCGCCGGGTACGATCCGCTGCCCTGGCCATCGGCCTGGTGACAGGTGGCGCACTCTTCGCCGAAGATACCCTCGCCCTGGTCGACCAGCTCCTGGTTGCTCACCTGGCCGCCGTCACTTTGCGCGCGCGTGGGTGACGCCGCGGCGGGGGCGGTTGCTTCCTTTTCACCGGAGGCGGCCGGCGTGGCCGTGGGCGCCGGCGTCGGTGTGACCACCACGACCACGACCTCGATGCGCGCGGTGAGGGCCGTGGCCGTGGGGACGAGCACATTCACGTTGGGCGTCGGCAGGACCGGCTCCTCGGCGTCATTGCAGCCGGCCACCAGCAGCAGGGCAAGCAGCGCCGTGGCAAGCAGCAGCGGGCGCGCCCGGCCGGCCGTCGACGTGGTCCGATCATGCTGTTGCATTGAAGATTATCCGTCCGCGCTCTTACTGTTTGGTCTCTGTTCGTCATGTGCCGACGGAGTCGAGTTATTCACTGCTGCCGTTGTGGTTCATCGGCTCCTCAACGGCGTAGACTTCCTCTTCGACGCGCTGGGCTGCATCCGCGGACACTACCGATGCGTCGTTGTCCCAGGCGTTGCGAATGTACGAGACCACCGCACCGATCTCATCGGCGCTGAACGCACCGTGGAAGCGCGGCATGCCCGCCCGCCCGGTGAAGACAACCCGCAGCACGCCCGCGGGATCCTCCGCCAGGACGAAAGGATTGCCCGCCAGTGCCGGATAGACATGGGGCACGCCGCCGCCACCGTTCTGGTGACAGGCTGCGCAGTAGTTCGAGTAGATCTCTTGACCCTGCGCGATCACCTGCTCCGCCTGATTTCCCTCGGCGGCAGGTGTGGCTGTGGCCTCACCTGCCGCGCCGTTCTCCGTCGGCGTGGCTGTCGCCTCTGCCTCCAAGCTGGAGAGATCCCCGACGGGCGCCACGGCGAAGGTGAAGAGGTAGTCGTTGCTGCGTACAGCGGCGTGACATTGCATGCAACTCTCCACCTGGCCCGCGTTCTGCACGGCGCCCGTCTCGTCATAGCCGGCGTAGTACCAGTCGTTGAAGGCGGGCGCAAACCCATCCCGTTTCTCCATCACGCTGATGGACTGGAGACGCCCATCCGCGTCGTGGTTCTCCAGCACGATGACCGCGCCGGGCGGCAGTGTGCCCGCCTGTTCTTCCAGTGCCGTCATGGCTGCTTCGTTGAGGTAAACCGTCAGCCGCGCACCGTGGGGCGGCTGGCCCGGGTAGAGTTCGCCCTTGCCGGGCGCGGTTGCCCAGGTGTCGCCGTAGTCCGCTGCCAAGAGCCGCTGTCTGGCTCTTGCGCATATGCCCGATCGTCGCCGGCTGCCGCGCCGGGTGTGGGCTTGACGTTGCCTCTTCCGCCGGGTCGGTGTTCTCTCGCCGGCGTCGGGCTGACGGCGTCTTCCGCCGGGCGTCGGTGTTCCTCTTCGCCCGGCGTGGGCGTGAAGCGTCGTTCTCCGCAGGCGCGGCCGGCCTCGTCTCCCGGCATGGGCTGGCGGCGTCTTCCGCCGCGGGCGTGGTGTCTCCTTCTGCATGAGCATCGCCCCGGTCCGGCCGGCTGTGACGTGCGGAGCCGGCAACACAAGCGCGCTCGCCAGAATGACCGCGGCGCAAAGAAGGCCGATCCGCAGGGTTCGTTGCAGGTTCATCATCTTATCCTTCCTGTTCGGCGCGGACACGCTGGTGCAGCTTGTCCATCTGCAGCCATGCGGCGCGGATGGTGCCTTCGATCCAGCCACCCAGGTAGCTCAGGTATTCACCGGCCAGATAGATGCGGCCGTCCGGCTCCAGCAGCCGCGGGTAGTAGAGCTCGCGCGTGCGGTCGTTGTAACTGGGCCAGCCGCCCAGCAAAAAGGGCACCCGGTGCCAGGCGACGGAAAAGCCGTTCTCAAACGTCTCCCGGTATTGGGGGTGAATTTTGCTGCCGTGTTCCAGCGCATGGTCGATGCGCGCCTGCACGGACATGTTGCTCACGCGGATGGCGTCGGTGCCAAAGTTGTAGTAGCCCTGGAGCACACCTTTGGCGCCGAGGAAGCCGTAGGAGGGATAGGCAATGCCGCCGATGGTGGAGATGTTCGTGCGCGAGACGCCGCCAAAAATGCGGTCATCCTCTTCCCAAAAACGCCGGCTGAACTGGAGACCGATCTTGCCGGTGGGCACGTAGGGAATGTTGCGGATGGCTTCGCTCATTTCGGGCGTAAAGTCGGCCGGCAGCGTGGACAGAATGGTGAGCGGAATGGCGCTGACGCAGTAGTCACCCGTCACCTCACGCGTTTCGCCGGTGTTGAGATCGCGGCAGACGATGCGGACTCCGTTCTCGTCTTGACGAATTTCTCTGACCTCGGTCTGATAGCTGAACTTCTCTTCGCCGATGGCCTGGGCAAAGGCCCACGCGGTTCGATCCATGCCGCCCACGGGCTGCATCATGGTCATCTGCTGGCTGTACGCGGCCGCGGAGGCCAGGTAGTGGCCCTGGGCCCGGCGGATTTCCGCGGCGTAGGGGATGAGATCCTCCCGGGCGAACGGCTCTGATGGTTGACCCGGCTGCATACCTGCCCCGGGGGGCGTCACGTAGCCGCGCCGGTGGGAGCCGGTGTAGCGCAGCGTGTCCGCATCCAGCAGCCCTTCGTGCACCAGGTAGTCGACGAGTTGGTCCACATGCTCGCCGGTCAGTTCGTCGTCCAGTTGACCGTTGTCGGCGAATTTGGCCAACAACTCCGCGGTGTAGCCGCGCATGTCCACGTCCAGCTCGCGGTAGCGCATGCGCCGGCCGGACAGCGGGCCGAAGTCGCCTTCCACGTAGACATAGTTGGCTTCCTGGTAGTTGATGAATGGCTCCACGGGCACATTGAGTTCGCGACAGTAGTGGAGGTATGCCTCGTGGTGATGGGGTATGCGCCACGGTCCCGGGTTGAAATACTGGCCCTCGTCGAAGTCGCAGACCTGGCGCTCACCGCCGAACTCCTCCAGCACCGCGCCCCGGCGGATGGTCCAATTGTGGCCGCCGGGCCGGTCGCGCACTTCGAGGATTTCGATGTCGTAGCCCAGTTTGCCCAGCTCGTAGGCCATGGTCATTCCGGCCATGCCCGCGCCCAGGATGATGAGCCGGACGCCCTCGACCGGGCCGTCCAATTGCGGCAACTCCTGGCGGGGCGGCTTGGCCAGGGCCCACGAGTCCAGGGTGGCCCAGACCGCGGTCGACCCGCCGATTGCCGCGATGGTGCGCAGAAATTGGCGCCGTGTTACGCCCGTTGCTTTCAGGTCCATGGGTGTTCTTGTCCTTTCAGATGCGTTCGCTCACTGCGGCGCCCGACAGCGGCTACAGGTGGGTCACCGGCATGACGTCCAGGCTGTAGAGGCGCCAGTCCAGTTGCGTGGCAAAATCGGCGATTTGTTCCACCATGCGCGTCACGCTCTCTTCGCCGGCGGCGGCATCGCGTAGCACGACAAATATTTCGCCGGAAAAGACGTGGCCCTCCTCGCGCAGACGGACGTCGGCGTCGGCCACAAAGGGCAGGTTGCGGACTTCCGTGCACAGCCGATCGGGGAGATCCAGCGGCTCATTGCCGCCCACCTTGGTCGGGCGCTGATCGGCCAGGTCGGCCATGGCTTGGTGCACATTTTTGTAGCCGTCCATGACGACTTCGATGGAGATGAAGCCCGCGGCAACCGAGTCGGCCCACCACCAGCCCAGCCCAATGCCCAAGATGCCGAGAATGGCCGCGCCGGCCGTCAACCAGTCGTCCTTGTTCATGGTGGCGCCGGCGTAGAGCGTCTTCTCGTGGACCTTTTTGGCCAGCGGCAGCTTCATGTGTCCCAAGATGAGGGGCGGATCATGCTGTAGATCAGGGCGACGATCATCACCCAGCCCGACCAGACGTACCAGCCGAACAGGTCGAACTGACCCAGGGCGGGATGTTCCTGCCCGATCAGCGAGCGCGCCGAGTCATAGAACATGTACAGCCCTAGGGTGAGGATGGCGACGGCCGCCACCAGAAATGCCAGCGTCGGCAGACGGCGGAAGCCGTAGGGGTAGCGCTGGCTCGGCGCGCGCTTCCGATAGCGCACGGAGATGAGGAAGGCAATCGGGGGCACCAGGCTCAGCACATCCTCGATCCAGGCGGTGCGCATGGCCTGGGATGCGCCCATGGTCAGGTACATGACGAGGGTGATGGTGAGCAGGAAGAAGATGGTCACCCACTCCAGCCGCACGGCTTTGCCCAGCATCTCCTGCTGCGCCTCGGGCAAGTGATAGTTCCGGCGAATCTTCATGGCTGTGTCTGCTTCATCTGCGTGACTCCTCCCACAGACGCTCCGCAATGTGCGCGGGTGTCGTGTCGTGGAGCAACGTCTTCTCCAGGCGGACAAGGAGGGCGTTCTCGCCGGGCGGCACGGCCAACACATAGTGCACGGTTTCCAGATCGGCGCCGGTCGGTTGGAAACCGAGACCCAGGACTTCCACCCTCGGCGGCGATGGGTCCGTCCGCGCCGGCGAGATCGGCCCGTTCGACCACCACGGCGCTGCGCCCGCGCAGGGTCTCTTGCAGGCTGCTTTGCGGCCGCACGGCAACCGTCACGCCGTCCAGCTCCTGGCGCTTGAGCAGCCAGGCCAGCTCTTCGAGCATGCCGCCGTTGCGCGAGATGAGGGCCGGCGTCTGCGCGGGCGCGGGCGAGCCGTCCGGGAATGTGGCGCCGGGCGGCAGGGCCACGACCACGTGGTTGGTGAAGTAGGGCGTGGTCATGGTGACGTGTCGGCTCCACGGATTCGCCGACGTGAGACCGCCGATGAGGACGTCCAGTTCGTAGTGTTCCAGCGCCTCGAAGAGATCTTCGCTGTTGCCCCAACGCCAACTCACGCCGATGCCCATGTCTTGGGCGAAGCGCTGGATCAATTCCGCCTCTACGCCGCCGGGCGCGTCCGGCGGCGCCTATCACCCACGGTTCGTGACGGAGCACGCCGACCCGCAGGGTTCCCTGCGCCAGCGCCCGATCCAGGCTCTGATGCGGATCTTGGGGATAGCGGGCGCAGCCTCCAATCAGGAGACTGGCCGCCACTATCCAGATGAGGAAAGACGTCGTTCGTAGTCGCATCATCATGTTCACGGTGAAAAAAACGTCCCGGTATGAAGGCCATCCACACCGGGACGCAGGGGACAGAGTGTCTGGTCCTACATGGTGTCGTCGGCTGTGGTCTGATACGGGTAGCCGGCATCCTGCCAGTAGGCGACGATTTGGTCGTCGAAGCCGGCGTTGAGGCGAGCACCTTCATCGAAGCCGGCCCGATCGATCCGGCGCGTTGCGGAGCACGTCCACGCTCACGTTGGGCGTGAACTGGAACCCGTCATCCACCACGTTGACGTCAATGGCGCTGAAGGGCACGGCCACCAGATCGTTGTCGAAGAGGCCGCCGTAGTCCACGATGACGTGCTGCGCCTGGGCGTTGGACAGGTCGATGAGAATGTCATGGATGGCGCCTTCTGCGCCCAGCCCGAAGTCGGCCAAGTTGAGGTCGATCAGGTTCGAGATGTACATGACAGTCTGGGAATCGGTCGCACCGTAGCCGGGCGCGACGCCCAAGTTGTTCCAGAAGCCGGCAACGTCATCGTTCCAGCTTGCGTCGGCCACGTTGGGCCAGTCATTGCCCAACTCGGGCAACTGGTCCAGTTGCTCTTCCGTCACGTTCAGGGACAGCGTGTTGTTGCCCGCCCACGAGAAGGCGCTGAGCGGGATGGGAATTTCCCGGTCGCCCAGGTCGAGGATGCCGCCGTACTCCAGCGTGGCAAAGAGGATGTTTCCCGTCTCCACATCGATGAGGATGTCTTCGATCTCGCCGATGTTGTCGTTGTCAACGCTGCTGATGTTGTAGTCCAGCAGCCTGGAGGCGCGCACCAGGTTGCCCGGAGCGCCGCCGACGCCGGCGATCGTGGCCGGTTCCACGCGCGGTTCTCCGGCGGTGCCGGTCGACTGGTCCGTCATGCCGGTCTGGTCGTCAAAGGCTGCATTGGGGCCGTAGCCCAGGTCACCCCAGTAGGTATCGGCTTCGGAGAACAGGCTGTAGTTGTTGGCGCCCGTCATCTCATTCTGCGTGAAGCGCGGAGCACTCTCGATGGTGGCCGCGTCGACCTCCGGGCGCAGATAGAGCTGGCCGTCGTTGAAACTCGTGTTGGAATCGATGGCCATGGGCTGGAAGGCGTTGAAGGGAACGGCCACCAGTTCGTCGTTGAACAGGCCCGGATCGTAAGCGACGAGCACATACTCGATGCGACTCTCGCCCAGATCGATGAGGAGGTCGTCCACATTGTTGGCACCCAGGCCGATGTCACCGATGTCGTAGCCGATCAGGTCATCGACCCGCACGACTGTGTTCGTCGGTTCCGTGTA
Source organism: Caldilineaceae bacterium (assembly GCA_041391205.1). Classification (GTDB taxonomy): domain Bacteria; phylum Chloroflexota; class Anaerolineae; order Caldilineales; family Caldilineaceae; genus JAWKOK01. Next base: position 110,016 of record JAWKOK010000006.1, on the reverse strand, counting down.
GTCAAACTGGGGCGTCAAGCCGATGTTGTTCCAGAAGCCGGCGACTTCGTCGTCCCAACTGGCCACACCCGGGTCGAACCAATCCGTCCCGAGATCCGGGAAGTCTTCCAGTGCTTGTTCGTCGAAGTTCAGGATCAGGTCGCCGTCGGGGCTCCAGGCGAAGGCGCGCAAGGGCATGGGCAGTTCGGTGTCGCCCAGGTCCAGAAAGCCGCCGTACTCCACATTCACGTAGAGCACTTCGCCCGAGGCCGCATCCACGATGACGTCCTCGATCTCCCCGGTCACTTCGCCGTCACGGTTGGAGAAGTTGTAGTCCGAGAGCGAGGAGGCGGTGATCAGGACGTCGGCAGCATCCTGCGCGCCCGCCATCCGGCCGTCTTGCTGGGTCTGCGCCTGGTCCTGTGCCGCCTGCCGTTGTTCCAGCGTCTCCGGCTCGATGACCACTTCGGTCTGGCCGAGACCGGCACATGCGCTCAAGAGCAGCACGGCGATGAGCATCCCGCCCATGATGGACGTGCGTGAAAATGTAAATCTCATTGGAAATCTCCCTCCGGGCGAGCCTGAAACCACGCAAACTTGCGCGAGGATCGCCCTCATTGTTGTACGTAGGTCACTGTTGTCAGATGATGGACGGCGTGCCGGCGCCGGTCTGCGGCACGCTGTTCCGGCGCCATTGCCAAAACAGGTACCATGTTGCCGACAGTTCGTGCACCGATTCTGTACCGACACGCCGTCATCGCCTTCACTATAGCGGTTTGAGGCCGCCACGTCGTGTACCTTCGTGGCCTCGGGCGATACATTCCAGTCATATTTTGAACTGGTCGCACGGTCATCTTCGGCGGATCTACTGGGGCGCGCCCGGCGACGACTCGGACCGTGGCTGTTCCCGTTCCTGTTGCAGCACGTCCCGCACATCGGCGGGACGGACGATCGGCGCGTCGTTGCTCCAACTGGTGCGCACATAGGACAGAATCGCGGCAAGCTCCTGCTCGTCCAACGTGGGCGCAAACGCCGGCATGACGCCCCGCCCGTAGAGCACCGTGCGGATGAGCGGATCCGGCGCCTGGTTGGTGACAAAGGCGTTGTGCGCGAGGGCCGGGAAGCGATTCAGGTTGCCCTCGCCGTTGGGGCGATGACAGGGGGCGCAGTTGCTCAGGTAGAGGATCCGGCCATCCTGAATCAGCCGTGCGTCAGCGGGCGTGGCGCCGGCCAGGGGGGCGCGCGTTCGTGCCGCGTCGGGCACGACCACGGGAACGCCGCCATAAAGTTCGTCCACGGTGAGGGGCTGGACCAGCTCGGGTGCATCCACTTGCGGCAGGGTGCCCAGCCGGATGCATCCGACCACAATCAGCGCAATGACCATCCAGACCCATTCTTTGCGCATCTTCATGGCTAGATCCAATCGCAGAGCACCAGAAAGAGGGCCGGTGTGCCGGTGACCAGAATGACGACGGTGAAGAGGCCGCTCACCCATGCGCCCACAAACGACATGAACGCGACGTAGCGCTCGTCGAAGCCGGCCGGCTCATCCGCAGCGGCGAACTCTTTCCACATGGTGAATGCCTTGACCGTGCTGAAGCCGGTGACCCCGGCCGCCAGCAGCGCCATGACCACGATCCACCAGGAGATGGCCTGCAGGCCCATGATGGTGTAGCGCAGCAGTCCCGCCGTGCACGTCACCTCCGCAAAGAGGTAGCCCGCGACGAAGTAGACGCTGTAGAGCACCGGCCCGCTGAGCACGCAGAACCACAGCCAGCGATCACGCCGGCGTCGGGCGGGGCTGCTCTGTTCATGTGTCGCTGTGTCTGACATGACGGGTTCTTCTCACACCAGGTTCTTCTCACACCATATGCGGCGACAGATAGACCGTGCCGGCCAAGATCAGCCAGAGGGCCAGCGCCGCGTACCAATAGAGCGCACCGATGTCCACGGCCACATGTTCCCGGGCCGTGTAGCGGCCGGCCCACGCCCACACCTGGGTGAACAGATTCTGGGCCATGCCGCCCACGATGATGAGCGCGCCGAAGATGGAGAGCGTGTAGTAGAGCGAGCCGTAGGCGTTCATCGTGTGGTCGAACGGCACCCGGCGCAGGTCCAGATAGACGCAGAGTACCGCGACTGCGCCCAGCAGAAAGGCCGTCAGCAGACCGGCGCGCAGGCTCACCGTGTCGTTGTGCCGGCCAATGCGCCGGTTCGCCCAGTACATGGCCGCCGTCCCCGGCCAGCGCGGCCGTGGCAATCCCCGGCAGCAGAAGATCGGGCAGCGGCATCCGGTCGTAGGGCCAGATGGGCTGCTGCAAGCGGATGTAGAAGTAGCTGAAGACGAAGATCGAGGTGCAGATCGCGAGCAGCAGCACCATCAGCGCCATGGACCAGCGTGTGACGATGGGGCTCCCGTTGGGGAAGACCAGGATGTCATGCTTGCGCTCGAACTCCAGCTCCCGCTCGGTCGTCTCGATGCGATTGGGCCAGTGCCAGCCGATGAGGCCCACGGCCGCGATGATGAGCCCGCCCACCACCAGGCTGCGCAGCGTGAAGATCTCGGCGGCAAACATGGTGATGACACCCACGGAGGTCACAAAGGGCCAGATGGACGGCCCGGAGACGTGAAAGATCTCTGTCGGCCGCGCTCCAGCACCGTCGTGGTCAACGCCGCGCCAGTGGAGCGGCCATTGGTCCAGGTCTTCCAGCATGGCCTTCAGCCGCGCATCGCCCTCGTAGAGGCTCTCCTGCTCCCACAACGGGTCGCGCGTGTGGACGATGGGCAGAACGGCAAAGCCGTAGTTGGGCGCCGGCAACGCGGTCCCCCACTCCAGCGACCCCGCGCCCCACGGATTGTTGGGCGCCTTGTCACCGGCGCGCAGGCTGTAGAAAAAGTTGATGATGAAGAGCAGCACACCCAGCGCCAGGATAAAGGCGCCGATGGTCGAGAGCTGGTTGTAGATCTCCCACCCCAGGCCGGCGTCATAGGTGTAGACCCGGCGCGGCATGCCCAGAAAGCCCGAGATGTGCATGGGAAAGAAAGTGATGTGAAAGCCGATGAAGACGAGCCAGAAATTCCACTTGCCCAGGCGTTCGTTGAGCATCTTGGCCGTGAAGAGCGGGATCCAGTAGTAGAGGGCGGCAAAGATGGGAAAGAGCACGCCGCCGATGAGCACGTAGTGGAAATGGGCGACGATGAAGTAGGAGTCGTGCACTTGCCAGTTGAAGGGCACCACGCCCACCATGACGCCGGACAGGCCGCCGATGACGAACGTGATGATGAAGCCCATGACGAACAGGAACGGCGTGCGCCAGATGGGCTTGCCGTACCAGATTGTGGCAATCCAGGCGAAAATCTGGATGCCCGCCGGGATGGCGATGAGGATGCTGGCCGCGGCGAAGAAGGACATGGCGATCTGGGGCAGCCCCACCGTGAACATGTGATGCACCCACAGGGCGAAGCTCATCACGCCGGTGGCGATCAGCGCCATGACGATGTAGTTGTAGCCGAGCAGCGGCCTGCGCACAAAGACCGGCACGATGGTGGAGACGAAGCCGGTGGCGGGGATGAACTGGATGTACACTTCCGGGTGGCCGAAGATCCAGAAAAGATGTTGCCAGAGCAGGACGCTGCCCCCCAAGTTCGGATTGAAAAATTGGGTGCCGATCTTGCGGTCCAGCTCCAAGAGGAGACTGGCAATCAGCAGCGTCGTGAAGGCGAAGAGGATAGCCAGCGCCGTGATGAGATAGGCCCAGGCCAGGATGGGCATCTTGCCCAAGCCCATGCCCGGCGCTCGCATGCGCGCCACCGCAATGACAATCTCCACGCCCGCGGCGATGGCGGCCACCTCGGCCACGCCCAGCCCCAGCAGCCAAAAATCCAAGGGGAGCCCGGGCGAATAGGCGGGACCGCTCAGCGGCACGTAGGCAAACCACCCCGTATCCGGCACGGCATGGAAGAGAAAGCTCGTGTAGAAAAGGATGCCGCCCAGCAGAAATGTGAAAAAGCTGAACTGCCCCAGGCGCGGGAAGGGCATCTCCCGGTTGCCCAACATGAAGGGCAGGAGAAAGATGGCGAAGCCCTCCAACATGGGCACCGCGAAGAGGTACATCATGGTGGAGCCGTGCATGGTGAAGAGTTCGTTGTAGGTGTCCGGGCTGAGGAAGCTGTTCTCGGCGCGGAAGAGTTGCACCCGCATCAATAGCGCCAGGATGCCGCCGGTCAGAAAAAAGAGGAAGGCCGTGCCCATGATGCGGCCGCCCAGCGCGTCGTTCTGCAACGAGCGGAACCAGCCGAAGAAGCCCGGCGGGTCCGCCCAGCGATCCGAAAGCTGCTGGTGGAGCGGTTCGGCCGGCGACAGCACCCGCGGCTTATCGTGGAGCGTGCGGCGCTGGGGTATGGTCCCGTCGAGAGGCTGCTCTGTAGTGCTGGTCATACGGCTTTTCGCATCGCTTGATTGGGTTCTGTCTTCACGGTCGTCATGGGTGCAGTCCTCACGGTTGCGCTCTTCGCGGTCATGGTGTGGTGGCCGGTTTACTCCAGCGACGCCAGGTACGCCAGCAGGGCTTGAAGCTCGACGCCGGTCAAGTCCGCCGGCGGCATGAGGCTGCCCGGCTTGATGTGCTGCGGGTTGGCGACCCAGCCGCCCAGGTTGCCCAGGACGTTGTCGAGCGTTGCCGAGGCCAAGGTGCGGCGACCGGCAAAGTGGGTCAGGTCCGGTCCCAGGTTGCCCGTCGCCGACGTCCCCCGCACCGTGTGGCAGTCCACGCAGTTCGCGTTCAGGAAGACCTCCTGTCCGCGCTGTGCCAGTGGATCGGTCGGTGTACCGGCGGCTCGACGCTGCTGTTCCAGCCAGGCGGCGTAGGCATCCGGCGGCTGGGCGATGACCAGAAAACCCATGTTGGCGTGCTGCACCCCGCAGAACTCGGCGCATTGGCCCCGGTAGACACCCGGCTCATCCGCTTCCAGCCACAGCGTGTTGACGGCGCCGGGCACCAGGTCGATCTTGCCCTGGAGCTCCGGCACCCAGAAGCTGTGGAGCACATTCGGCGATGTCAAAACCAGGCGGACCGGTTGCCCGCTAGGAATGTGGATCTCGTTGGCGGTGGCGAACTGGGCGTCCGGGTATTGCACTTCCCACCACCAACGCCGGCCGATTACGTGGATTACATTTGCATCCGCCACCACGGGGGAGCGCAGCTTGGTCAGCGTCCACACGGTCGCGCTGAAGACCAGCAGCAGAATGACGGCAGGACCGACGATGCCCGCATAGATCACGATGCGTGAGCCACCCCGGGCCGCGGCCTCTTCATCGGCCTGTTGGCCCTGGCGCCGGACCAGGGCGATGGCCAGAAAGAGCAGGACGACGACCAGCACGGCCGTTGCCATCCAGAAGAGAAACCACCACAGGTCGGCGATCTCCATCGCTGCCCGTCCGCGCGGCGCGAGGACGGACGCACTGCCGTTGCAGCCCGCGGCCGCAAGCATGGACAACGCCAGACTCAGCGTAATGCGAAAACGCCGCCGGCTGCCAGGCAGTCCCGAATTGCAGCTACCCATGGACCTGATCGCTTAATTGCATATCTCTTTCCGTCCGATCTGTGGGGCGACCTTTCCGCGATGCGCCGTTGGTCAACTGTGAATTCAAGTATGGCAACCGGACCGCGGGTTGAATAGGTGAATTCCTGTGAACGGAGGGTACACAAGTCGATACAGCCGCTTTGACCTCGCGGCTATTGGTAGGCGGGTAGAATCTCCTGCGCATAGAACTTGAAGAACGCATCCTGATCGGGGCCGACCTGGTGGAGGTAAACGTGGTCGAACCCGGCGTCGGCGAAGGCGTCGATCTGCCGGCGATGTTCGTCCACGTCGTTGCCGCACACGATCACCTCGGCGATCATGTCGGGCGTCACGTCCCGGGTCGCCTGTTCGAAGTGGGTTGGCGTGGGCAGTTCCTGGTTCAGCTCGCCGTGCAGCGCCGATGTCGGCCAATGGTCGCGGGCGGTGCGGCGCGCGGCGGCTACATCGCTGCCGCAGCAGACGGTCATCTGCCCGAAGCGGGGACGGGAGCCGCTGCCGTGGGCCTGGAAGATGTCGACGACCTCCTGTCGGGCGCCGTGCTGATCAAGCCGTCGCCCAGCCGGCCCGCCATTTCAGCCGCGCTTCGAACCCGACGCGGCCACCACGAGCGGCGGCAACTCGTCCGGGAGTGTAGATGCGCGCGTTTTCCACCGTGAAAAAGCGCCCGTAGTGGGTGTAGCTGTCACCTTGCCATAGGGCGCGGATGACCTCCACCGCTTCCTCCAGCATGGCGGAGCGGAGATCGTAGGCTGGCCAGCGCTGGCCCAAAATGTGCTCGTTGAGATTCTCGCCCGTGCCCACGCCCAGAAAGAAGCGGCCGGGCATCAGACTCGCCGCCGTGGCCGCGGCCTGGGCGATGATGGCAGGGTGGATGCGCCGCGTGGGACAGGTGACGCCCGTGCCCAGCGTCAGCCGCTGGGTAGCCTGGGCGACGGCGCCGATTACGCCCCAGACGAAGGGGCTCTGCCCTTGCCGGTCGATCCACGGGTGAAAATGGTCGGAAATCAGCGCATGGCTGAAGCCAATCCGCTCCGCCTCCTGCGCATAGGCCACCAGGTCGCGCGGACCGTGCTCTTCGCTTGCCAGCGTATATCCAAGAGTTGGCATCATGGCTCCTTACACTCATAATTCGGGTACAGACCACGGCTAGAACTTGTCGAGTCCATGCCGCTAGGCTCTTCCAGATTACAGTCGGCTCGGACGTGGCGCACCAACTTTGCTCTATCCAATGGATATGAAGTCAGGTACATGCGCAGCGGTTTCTGTACCCAATTCCGTTACCTGTGGACGGGCTGTGATGCATGGCAGGAAGCGCTCGGCGCGGCTATGCTCGCGCCAGGTGCGTCATCATCGATGGACATCCATCATCGATGGACATCCACCGGACCGAAGAAAAACAGTCGAACATAAAGAGGACCTTGTCATGGAGCAGAAGTCCGAGAGCCTTCCACCCTTCGCGCGCATCCGGCGTGCCGGCGAAAACATCTTCCACCATGAACTTGCGCTGCTGCTCGCCGTGGCCATCATCGCCGGCGGGCTGTGGGTTTTTCTGGGGGTCGCCAGCGAGGTTGCCGAAGGTGACACCCACGCCGTCGACCGGCAGTTGATCCTGGCCTTGCGCCCCAATCCGGCCGATCTGGGTGATCCCATCGGCCCGCCCTGGTTTGAGGAAATGATGCGCGACTTCACGGCCCTGGGCGGTCTCGGCGTCTTGACCCTGCTCACGTTGAGCGTGTTCGGCTTTTTGCTGCTGGAGGGCAAGAACAACGGTGCGTTTTACGTCCTGGCGGTGGTCGCGGGCGGCATGGTGCTGAGCCTGCTGCTCAAGACGGCCTATAATCGCCCCCGGCCCGATCTGGTGCCCTACGGCAGTGTGGTGAGCTACGCCAGCTTTCCGTCCGGCCACTCCATGCTTTCGGCCGCCACCTACTTGACGCTCGGGGCGCTGTTGGCCCGGCTCCAGGCCAAACGGCACATGAAGATCTACATCCTGAGCCTGGCCATTTTGGTGACCGTGCTGGTCGGCGTCAGCCGGGTCTACTTGGGCGTACATTGGCCCACGGACGTGGTGGCCGGCTGGGCGGCGGGCGCCGTTTGGGCGTCGGCGTGTTGGTTGGGCGCGCGCTGGCTCCAGCGCCGGGGCCAGGTGGAAACGCCTGAGAATTCGCCTGCGCCCGCGACCACGCAGCAACACGAAAGCCTCACGCGCTCGCAATGAAGATGCGGCGATAGCGGGCAAGGACGAAGGCAAAGATGCCGTAGGCCATGAGGCCGATGGCGACCAGCCCCAGCAACCACGGTCCGTACGGTTGCCGGCTCAACGTCTGCAGCGCCTGGCCGATGCCACCGGCCTGTTCCGGGTTGGAGCGATAAGCGGCGACAACCAGAAAGCTGCCGATGAGCACGTAGACCACGCCGCGCGGTAAAGCCGATGCGCCCGGCGCGGGTGGCCCACTTCGTTTCCTGGGCGCTCATCTCGTAGAGCTTGAGCTTTTCACGGAACTTGGCGCTGTAGCTGCGGTAAAATTGGTAGAGGCCGGTGCCCACCACAACCACACCCACGATGCCGACCAGCCAGGCACCGAACGGCTGCGCCATCAGGCGTGCTGTCCAGTCGTCCACGCGGTTGCCGCCGCCGCTCGCCGAGCCGAGCAGGATCTGGACGGCTTCCACGCCAAGCAGCGCATAGATGACCCCACTGATCGCAGAAGCCGACGCGCTTGGCCCAGTCCCTTGGCGTCCGTTCCCGCATTCTCCGGATCCACCCACGCCTCGACAAAGCGCCACAGGGCGTAGCCGAAGAGACCCAACGCCACCAACGCAAGCAGCACCATGCCGAACGGGTTGTCCGCGATCGATGCGAGCGCGCCGGATGGGCCGGTGGTCTGCCCGCCGCTGCCGATGGCCGCCTGGGCCGCCAGCAGGCCGATGGTGAAGTAGACGACGCCTTTAGCCGCACAGCCGATGCGAGCCAGCCAGACGACCCACGGAATCACCTCACGTGAGGCATCCTCGGCCCGATTCTCCATTGTCCGCAAATCAGAAGTCGGTTCCATCGTGCGTCCCTCCAAAAGTTCTCTCGTAAAATTCTCGTCGTGTACGCCGGCATCACCATACCTCGCCGCATTGCACGAATCATGTATCCGGCTGCGCCGTAGGATAGAAAACCAGGCCCAATTTCACCGGAAATCGGCCCGGGCGGCGGAGGCCTCTGTAGCTGGTTTTGTACCTTGACCGGTCGGATGGTCTATGGCGAACGGAGGTGGAATCGGTCAGAATGGGGAGAGGAGTTTGTCTGCAACACACAAAGGGGAACCGCGCCATGACCGCAGAATCACGAGTTCAGTCGACCAACAACCAGCAAGCGTCCACACGTGAGGCGGAACTGCGCATGACCCACGAGGATCGGTCGCGGTTTCCCTGACCGTCCGCTGCTCGTACACATCGGCTGGCACGCCATCGCAGAGGTGGCCGCCGCGCTTTTCCTCGGCCTGGGTCTGCTGGCTGCGGTCTGGTTCCTGGCCCAGCCCCTGGCGCTGCTCTTTCTCGGCTTCGCCATCGCCGCCGCGCTCTCCGGCATTGTCGCATGGCTGGCTCAGTGGATGCCGCGCTACGCTGCTGCCATCGGCTTCTACTTGCTGATCCTTCTCGTCCTGATCGGTCTGGGCGCACTGGTCGCTCGCGCTGGTGGACCAGGTACAGCAGGTCAACGACGCCCTGCCCGACGCCATCGACGCCGTGTCGCAACGACTCAACCAGATGGGCTTTCAGGATCTACTGCCGTTTCTCGACAATGTGATCTCGTCCATGGGGGGCATCAGCTCCCAGCTCCTGAGCCTGCCCATGGCCGTGACCGACGTTCTGCTCAACATTCTGGTGGTCTTCTTCTTCTTCGCTCTACGGCCTCATGGTCGGGCCCCGGGTCCGCGACTTCATCAAGTCTCTGGTTGCCGACTCGCGCCAGGCTGACACGGATCATTTGTTGGACGAACTCGTGGAGGCAACGGGCGGCTACGTGCGCGGGGTCACCATCACCGGCTTCTTCGTCAGCATCCTGACCTACATCGGCCTGCGGCTGATCGGCGTGCCGTACCCCATCGTTCTTGCCGTTTTGGCGGGCCTGTTGGAAGCGATTCCCGTCCTCGGCACCGCACTCTCATTGATCATCATCACAGGGTTCGCCCTGACCCAGTCGTTGGTGACCGGGCTGCTCACGTTCGGCTGCATGTCCGGCATTCAGATTGTGGAGGGCAACATCCTCTTCCCCAACATCGTCGGCCGGCAGACCCACTCGTCGCCGCTGCTGAGCATGTTCGCCTTCTTTGCGGGCTTGTCCGTGGGCGGCATCGTGGGCGGCATCATCGGTGTGCCCGTGGCCGCGGCCCTGCGTGTGCTGGTCGTCGAGGTCCTCGCGCCGGCCGTGCGCCGCTGGACGCGCCCTGAAGACGCGCCGTCGGCGTCCCCGACCGAGCCTGCGTACGCCGACGATTAGCAGATCGAACGTAATGTTTTCCCCAAAATTAACACACCGGACGTAATTTTCCCGCTTGAGGATGCCGATCTGATGTGGTACTATCGCATTGGCTGATTTGGACGAATGCCCGACGAACGCCGGGCGCGTACCCGGCGCAATCTGGGCCCGAACCCTGGCTTCTTCACCGCCGGACCGGACCTGGACCCTTGAGGGTGGGACACGTAATGGCATCTGTGCCGGACATTTCGATCATCCTGATTGTCGGCACGCAGCGCGAGCGAGGCGCCAACGCCCTGGCATCACTGCTGGCCCAAGAAGGACTCGAGCGCGCCGAAGTCATTCTGCTGGATCTGGCACTGGATCGCTTTTCGCAACTTGCGGGCAGCGATCACCCCCAGGTGCGCACGATCCGGATGAGTTACGCTCGCCATTACGGCGAACTACGCGCCTACGGCATGTATGTGGCGCGGGGTGACGTCGTCGGCTATCTCGAAGAGCATGCCATCGCGCTGCCCGGTTGGCTCAAGGGCATCCTGGCGGCCTTCGACCGGGGCGCGGGCGATGCCGTCGCCGGGGTGATGGTGCCCGCAGACCCCGGCCCGCGTGTGGGCACATTGGTCAGTGTCTTGAGTTTTGGCCGTTGGCTTGACGCGACCGCGGCGGGACCGATCGACTTGCTCCCCGGTCTCAACACCGCGTACAGACGCTCCGCGCTGCTGGCGATTGGTGACGATCTGGACCAGCGGCTGTTGGCCGAACCCATGCTCCAGTGGCGGCTGCAGGAGCTGGGCTACACGCTCTACCTGGACGCGTCGGCCCGCTGGATTCACCTGAACGAAGATCGACCGCAGACCATCGCATACGACTATTTTTTCTGGAATGTACTCTTCGGGCGCCTGCGTGTCCAGGGTCGTTCCGCCTTCTATCGAGTGCTGCGGATCGTGACCGTCCCGTTGGTCTTGCCGGTGCGCATCGTCAAATCGCTGCTACGCCTGCACCGTCTGACGAACTGGGACTGGTTCGCGTACATTCGCCTGTTTCCGTATCTCCTGCTGATCCATCTGGCGGACACATTCGGTCTCTTGTTTGGCTATCTGGGGATGGGCAACGATCTGGGGCAAAAGCTGACGTTCTACGAACTGTCCCAGGCACGGGAGCCGGCGCCGGCGCAGCCCGCGGGGTATCCCCACGTCGGGGATCGTCGCTGAGTATCCCGGTCACGACGTCGTCCAGTGCGTACGCCCACGTGCGCACTAAACAGGCAGACGCCCGCAGTTGAGCCGTATGCAGTCCCGTCGTGACGGCTGACGATCGTACATCACATTCAGGCTTGGCGTGTCGAGTAGCAGCGATTATGGTCTCGAAAACAAAGCGGCGCAAGCACCCCGGCAGCAAATCGATCTGGACAGCACCGGCAGCCATTGACCGTACGCGCTCGCCGAAATCTGCGCGTGCCGGACCCCTCGTTTCCATCGTCATTCCCAGCTACAATTCCCAGGCAACCCTGCGACGCAGTCTTGAGACGATGACGGCGCAGAGCTATCAGCCGCTGGAAATCATCGTGGTGGACAGCAGCCCGACCGATGCCTGCGCCCAGCTTGTCCGCACTTATTTTCCCCAAGTGATTTTCTACGCAAGTCCAAGCCGGCTCTATCCCCACGCCGCGCGCAATGCCGGCATCGAACTGGCCCGGGGCGAGCTCATTGTCTCGACCGATCCGGACATCTACGCCCCGGTCGACTGGGTTGCGCGTCTGGTCGCCGCCTATTTCACCCACTACGGCGTGATCGTCGGTTCGTACCAATGCTATGGCACGTACCCCGTCGATCGCGCCGTCCATTTCAGCAAGTTTGACAAGTGGCTGCCGGGCGGCGCCCCGCGCGCAATCGACATTGCACCAACCGCCAACGTCCTCTATCCGCGTGCATTGCTCCAGGCAATCGGCGGCTTCGACGGCACGGGCATGGTGGGCGACACGTTGATGAGTTGGGAGTACACACGATTGGGCATTCCGCTCATCTTCATGCCCGACGCCGTGGTCGAGCACCATCACCTCTCCTCCGTCGCCGCGCTGCTGCGCGAGCGGCGGGTGCGCGGCCGCGAGTTTGCCCAGGTCCGCCGCACCTATTTCGCCTGGTCGGCGCGACACACGCTTTTCGTCCTCCTGCTGACGCTCTTGCCGTTGCGGCTGCTCAAGCTCACGGCGCGCACGTTGCGGCATGGTTGGCGCTCGCGCCAGGTTGCGGCCGCGTGGCGGGCGCTGCCCGTCATCCTCCTTGCCCACGGCGCGTGGCTGGCGGGCGAGGCAGAGGGCTATTGGCGCGCCCTCCGCGCCGGCAGGCGTTAGTCCCCAATGCGCATCCTCTTGTTGACCCACGGTCGGGCGTGGGAAAGCGGTACGTTTGTCCGGGCACTGTCACTCGGCAAGGCGCTGGCCGCGCAGGGGCACGCCGTCACCCTGCTCTGCGCCCGGCGTGATGCGGGGTCGGCGCCGCTTTGCGCGGAACTGGATGGCGTGCGCATGGTCCAGATGCCGGGGCTCCTGGCCGCGCGCGTGCGCGGCGCCGGCGTGAGTCCGGACGAACTCCTCGCCCGTCTGCGCTTCTTGGAGGGCCAGTCCTTCGACGTCATCCACTGCTTTGAACACCGCCCGACCGTGGCCCTTCCGGCCCGCTTTGTCCGGCTGCAGAAGCATCGGAAACATACTGTCCTCGTGCGCGATTGGGCAGATCTGTGGGGCGGCAACGGCTACGCGGACAGCCGCACGTTTCTGATGCGACAGCTCCTCGGCAAGGTGGACCACTACGGCGAACGTGCCTTTACGGCTTCGCCGATGGGGTGACGGTCATCTCGCGCCATCTGCATGAGGAAACGCTGCGCCTCGGCGTCGACCCGGAGCGCATCTGTTACGTGCCTGTCGGGGCCACTCCCTCCCCTGGTCCGCCGCTGGACAAGACGACGGCTCGCCGCCGGTTGGGGCTGTCCGGTGCGCGCCACCTGCTGCTTTACATCGGCATCTACCACCATGACATCGAGATGCTGATCGAGATGCTGCCGCACTTGTTGGTCCAAGCGCCCAATGCTCAACTCGTGCTCGTCGGGCCGGGGCTGCTGAACACGGTGGCGCGGCTGGAGGGCGCGGGGCTGGGCGACCATGTGTGTCACGTAGGGCAGGTCGCCTACGCGGATCTGGGCGCCTGGCTCGCGGCCGGCGACGTCATGTTGCTGCCGTACGTGGACAATGTGGTGAACGTGGCGCGCTTTCCCCAGCGCTTCGGCGACTACATCGCGGCCGGTCGACCCATCGTCACCAATCCCACCGGCGACTTGGGCGCGCTGGTGCGTGCTCGAGGGATCGGCGTGTTGGCTGCCGAAAACCCGGTGGATTTTGCCGCCGCTGTGGCGCGGCTGTTGGCCAACCCGGTGCAGATGAACGTGATGGGCCAACGGGCGTACGACCTGGCGCACGGAGAGTTTTCGTGGCAGACGTTGGGCGCCGAAGTGCTCGCCTTCTACTCCAGCTTGCTTGCTGCAACATCATAACCGGATCATGCCGCTGGGCGGGCGCCATCAATCGCCCGTGTCCAGCACATATTTGCCGGTCAGCAGGAGACGTGTGGCGCCGGCGCTCACCACGTACCGCGCCAGCGCGTAGAGGCAGAGCGCCCATGCCACGGCCCCAATGCCGTAGCTGTTGCCGACTATGAGGATGGCCGCGGCGCCGGCCAGTGCCACAAGCACCTGTGTCGATGAATAGGCGCGAATCAGCGCCGGCGCGGCTCGCCCGTTGAGCGCGGCCCGCGGCCAGGCCTCCAGCAGGGCAAATGTGGCCGACAGCATCAACGGGACGGCCAGCCGGCCGTACGCATCGTAGCGACCCGCGTACAGCCAGTGAATGGCCGCGGGGAAAATGACGATGCCCACTGCCGTCCCGACGACCGCGACCGCCACGAATCCGCCGTATTCCCACAGGTTGGGCGTCCACTTGCGTTGCGCGATCTCCACCGACAGCACCTGCACGACGACCAGTTGAAGCATGTGCAGAGGCCGCGTCAAGATCATCAACGCGGCAAACGCCCCCATCTGCACCGGCGCGAGCACCAGGCCGGCCAGGACAATCACGCCTTCATTCGTCATGAGTGACGTGGCGCTCAGGGCCAGATAGTCGCGTCCCTGGCCGCGCTGGTCGCGCCCGATGATCTCGGTGCCGCGCGTGGTCTTCCTGAACAGCCAGATTGCGCCGATGACACACGCAACCAGGGCCGCCAGGATGCGCAGGGCGACCGCACCGCCCAGGGTGAGCGGGTAGCGGCCCGTGAAGAACGGCGTCAGCATGCCCAACAAGACGGCATTGGGCACCCGCACCAGCACATTGCCCAGCGCGTGGTGGCGCGCGGCCTGCAGCACCTGGGACAGGAAGAGCAGCACCAGCGACAATAGCACAAGGAGCGTCAACTGCACGGCTTCGTCCACAGGCAAGCGGTAGAGCAGAATCGCGCCGAGCAGGACGACGACGAGCACCGGCAGGGAATAGCGCAGACCGTTGGCAAGGTCACGGAGCCAGTCGTATGTCCCTTGGGGCCGCAACGCGTAGAGCCGTTTGGTCAGCATGGGCTGGCCGCGCGACCCGAAGAGGCTCACCATCCCCGCCGCCGCGATCATCACCATGTACTTGCCCAGTGCGGCCGGCTCCAGCAGGCGCGCAAGCCCCACGCCGATCAGCACATTGGCGCCCACGGCCAGCGCCATCATCACGAAGGGCGGCGCGAAGACCCACCACCGTTGCCCCTGACGCAGCCACGGGCGCGGGAGGGCTGGACGCCGCGATTTCGCGTGCATGCGTGGCGATTCCGGCCGGCTATTCACAGATGTGGCTGCGCTGCGGTTGCTGCGTCCGACGGCCCATGAAGTCTTCCTTACGCCAGCGTGGCCAGGACGGCCTGTGCGTGGCGGAGATCTGTCGTGTCTGCCCCTTCGCCGAACCATGCGACCAACTCGGCCAGAGCGCCGTGCGCTTCCTCCTTCTTGCCTTGGCGCTGCAGCAGCCGGGCCAGCGCCGTGGCTGCCCGCACTTCCATGAGTTTCGCTTCCTGGGCCCGGGCAAGTTCGTGCGCGCGCCGAAAACAGGCTTCGACCGCTGCGTCCGGTGCGGCCTGTTCCCACAGCAACTGGCCTTGAATGCGATGCAAGTCAGGCTCGTAGAGCCGCTGATCCTGTTCGTCCACGACGGCAAGCGCCTCCGCGATCAGCGCCAGGCCGTCGTCGATGCGCCCGACCGTGGTGTATGTCTCCGCCAGCAAGCCGAGATAGTACGGACGACGCAGACCTGTCTGCATGGCCAGGAGGTCGGCAAGGCTCTGCTCCATGCGGAGAATCCCCTCCTCGTTCTGTTGGTGCTCGGCCATGCCCCATCCCAGCATAAACGTTGACCAGGCCAGGTAATACGGAATGTCGTATTCTTCGCAGAGTTGATGGGTCTGCGCGGCCGCGACCCGCACGGCACGCCGGTCACCGCGCAACTGGTGGAGCATGGTCAGGTAACTCAAGGCTGCGGCCTGGCTGAACCGATGTGCCAGCGACTGTGCCAGGTCCACTGCCGCGTGTGCGGTCTCCAGCGCCCGGTCCGGATGGCCGAGATAGCATAAGACATGAGCCAGGTGGGCAAGGGTGAAGACGCCCAGGTCGAGTCCCGCCAAGAAAATGTACGTGCGGTGCTGGTCCGCTCGATAGGCGTCGAACGCCCGCTCGAAATGGACGCGTGCTGCGCGCACATCGCCCATGTGGCTGTGCGCGCAGCCCAGCATGGAGTTGGCGGTGACATGCAAAAGCGATTCATCCCCAGCCAGCGCCAAACATTCTTGTGCCGGTTTGTAGGCGGCGACCAACTCGCCGCGCACGATATAGACGCTGTGCAAGCCCCACAACACGCATGCTCGGGACAGCGCATCTCCCACCGTTTCGCACAACTCCTGGGCGCGGCGGTAGACCTCCTCCACGCCCGGCATGGCAAAGCCCTTGGTGATCTTGTAGCAGATGCCCAGATCGGTCAGGAGTTGAAGCTCGCGCTCGTCGCGTGCTTGCGTACCATTGCGCGCCGGCAGCAGAGCCAGGGCGTCGGTCAGGTGGGCAATCGCCTGGTGATGCGCGGACAGGGCCATGGCTTGCCTGCCGGCCACATGGAGATAGGTGATGGCTTTGTCCGGCAGTTCGGCGGCTTGGAAATGGCGGGCCAACTGTATGGCCACCGCATCCGTCCGGCCGGCCGCCAGCGTTTCCCATGCGTTCCCCACCGCCTCGTGCAGATAGACCCGTTCCGCTGCATCCAGCAGTCCGTAGAGGTAGTCCTGAAACAGAATGTGGACAAAACGATAGTACGACAGCAACTGGCTGCCCAGACGTTGCGGCCCCTGGCTGACGATCAAATGGTGCTGCCGGCCGGCGACTCCGCTTAGCTGCTGCACCAGTTCCCAGCCATCCGTCCCCAAAATATGGGCGATGATCTCCGCCGCAAAGGTCTCACCTTCCACGCTGGCGACTTTCAGCGCCTCGCGTAGGGCCGCGGGCAGCCGTCCGATGCGCCGGCTGATCACCGCTTCCACCCGGGCGGGCAGCGCTTCCCAATCCACCGTCCGCTCTTCGACCCAATTCCCGGCTGAATCCTGCACCAGATCGCCGCGCTCCTCCATGTCGCGCAACAGTTCGACCGTGAAGAGTGGATGGCCTTGTGTGCGCTGGAACAGCTTGGCGCGAAAGCTTTCGGACAACTCGTTCGGCTCGCTGTCGAGCAGGGCATCCACAAAGGCGCGATCCCGCTCCGGCGTCGATTGGCTCAAGTTGATCTCGATATCGCCGTAGCGACGCTTGAGTTCTTGGAGCAGCGGCGTGAGCACATGCTGGTGCGGCATCTCAGCCCCGTCGTGCTCCCCAGCGCGGCCATCAACCTGCTCCTCGCTGTGCCCGCTCCGGCGTGGGTGGTTTGGCGTATGGTGTGCGGGTGCGCCGGTTTCGATTTCGCTGCGCCGGAAGGTGCCCAAAAAGAGAATGCGGCTGCCGGTCAAACGCCTTGCCACATGGAACAGCATGTCCGCTGACGCCCGGTCAATCCACTGGAGGTCGTCGAGCAGAAGAAGCAACGGCTGTCGCTGCGCGAGCGTACGCAGCAGTTGGGCATACTGTTCAAACAGCCGGCGCTGCGGCACGTTGCCGGGACGCGCGGGGCGCTGGTCAAGCGCCTCAATCTGCGCCCGGCAGAGCGTGGCGGCGATGGGGTGGGCCAGAACCTGCCGGCGCAGGCGCGCACCGCCGACGAACACGTCGATGAGGTCGGGGTTCTGTTCCAAGATGGCCTGGGCGGAAAAGGGCAGCAGCGTCCAGAGCCGGCGCACCTGATCTTGCGACAGCCCCCGCACGTGTCCGGGCGTCTCCATGTCGCCCGTCAACAAGGCGAGGATGTCGCGGAACGGGAGGTACGGATTGCCTGTTCCGGCGTAGGCTTCGCTGTTGCCACCGGCGACGATCAGATCCGGATAGGTTGCCAATGCATGGCGGGCAAACTCGGTCATCAACGTCGTCTTGCCGCGTCCCGCCTCGCCGGAGATGAAGACGATGCGGCCACTGCCGTTGCGCGCGCCGGTCAGGTGCGTGTCCAGTTGCGCCATCTCGTGCGCCCGCCCGACGAAGGGACTCGGCCCGCGCCATTCCAGGAAAGCGGCGGCCGGCGCGGCGTCGGCCGTCGCGTCCTGGACGATTGTGGGGAGCGCGCTGGGGGCGACGTAGTCGTGGCGCGCCATGCGCAGGAAGAGCGCCCGGTCTGCCTCCGGAATGGCAAGCGCGTCGGCCAACAGTTCGGCCATCTGCTGCGACGGGCGCCGCGTGGCCTGCTCGATCTTCTTGATGGTGACCACCGCGCAGCCGACCCGGGCCGCAAGCTGGGCCTGGGTCAAATCCAACGCCTTGCGCCGGCGTCGTATCCAGTCATCGAACGCGGTGATTTGGTCCATTTTCGGGCGCTTACGCGCTGTATCCTCTCCTGTACCCGTGGGCGCCATGGTGGTTCGGTTGTCCGGTCGGCAGTATCCCAAATGGTATCACACAGGGATACCCGCCCGCAATCGTCGTGTGTTTTCATGGGGTGGAGCCATCGCCGTCCATTTTCTCCCCGCCCCGAAGGCTGCCGGCGGGTGCGTGTCTACGGATTCGCCCAAACGCAAGCATCACCAACCCGGCAACTGTGGGCGATGGCGGTTTCAGCACGAGTTGGGATGTGATCTTGCGCATCACGCACCGTCCGCGACACGCACGATCCGCCGTTTCCTCGGGTCTGTTCTTCAACCAAATGAGGAGGTCGCTGTGAAGAACGTCAATACGCTGTTGGGTCTTCTGCTCTTGTTGTCCATCGGGCTGCTGCTGAGTGCATGCCAACCCCTCGATCTACCCGTCGAGACTGATGGCGCCGCAACGGACACAGCCGCGGCGCCTATGTCCACCGACGAGCAAGTTGCCAATGCCCGGAGTGCAGGGCCGGCGGCCATCGCCGAGGGTGCGCGGATCATGGGCTACCCGGAGGAATGGCCGGGGAACTGGCCGGATGAGGCGGCGCCGGAACTGATCGAGCTGCTGCCCGGCGACAACGGCTGGACCTGCATCGCGGACATTCCCGACACACCGGGCAACGATCCCATGTGCCTGAATGACACGTACTTCGAAGTGCTCATGGCCCAGCGCAACTTGACCGACGCGCCGGCCACCGGCATCGGCTTCGGCTACATGCTCCAGGGCGGCGGCCCTGTCGGCAGCCCGCCGCACATGATGGTCTTCGTGCCCGAGAGCAACGGGAATCTCCCCAACTTCACCACCGAGCCGGGTCCGCAGCCGTGGGTCATGTTCCCCGAAACCACCTATCAGCACCTGATGGTTCTCGCGCCGCCTCCCGTGGATGCGATCCCCGCGGCAGAGGACGAAGTTGCCAATGCCCGGAGTGCGGGTCCGGCGGCCATCGCCGAGGGCGCGCGGATCATGGGCTACCCGGAGGAATGGCCGGGGAACTGGCCGGATGAGGCTGCGCCGGCGTTGATCGAGCTGCTGCCCGGCGACAACGGCTGGACCTGCATCGCAGACATTCCCGACACACCGGGCAACGATCCCATGTGCCTGAATGACACGTACTTCGAGGTGCTCATGGCCCAGCGCAACTTGACCGACGCGCCGGCCACCGGCATCGGCTTCGGCTACATGCTCCAGGGCGGCGGCCCTGTCGGCAGCCCGCCGCACATGATGGTCTTCGTGCCCGAGAGCAACGGAAATCTTCCCAACTTCACCACCGAGCCGGGTCCGCAGCCGTGGGTCATGTTCCCCGAAACCACCTATCAGCACCTGATGGTGACCACGTTAACGGCGTCATGTCCGGCGTGAAGCAGGACATTTGACGGTTGCGGCGCTGTTGTATGCTGGATCGCAACGGGTTCTCTCACGGCGTCGCGTGGGTGAGCTTGCCGGTAGCGCCTGGAACAAACCAGGTTTCTTCAAGAAACCTGGTTTGTTCCGCCCACAGACAAGCATAGACAACTCGAAGTCAACACTGATGAAAATACGGAGGTGGAATGATGACCGTACAGCCGGCGCGCATGACTGACAACAACGAGCGTGTGCAAGCGCAGGTGTCTGAACTGGAAGCACGGGTGCGCGGCCGGGTCATTCGCCCCACGACGCGGAGTACGACGCCGCGCGCAAGGTCTACAACGGCATGATCGACCGGCGACCGCAGCTCATCGTGCGCTGCCAAGACACCGCGGACGTCGTCGCCGCGGTGAACTTTGCGCGCGATCATGAGCTGCCGCTGGCCGTGCGTGGCGGCGGCCACAACGTGGCGGGATTCGCCACCTGTGACGACGGACTCGTCATCGATCTCGGTCCCATGAAGGGGACTTGGGTGGATGCGGCGCGGCGGGCGCGCGTCCAAGGCGGCTGTACCTGGGGTGACGTTGATCATGCCACCCACGTCTTTGGGCTGGCGACACCGGGCGGCCTCATCTCGACAACGGGCGTGGCCGGCTTGACGCTGGGCGGCGGCATCGGTCACCTGAGCCGCAAGTACGGGCTCGCCTGCGACAATCTGCTGTCGGCGCAGGTTGTGACCGCCGACGGTCGCATCCTCACGGCCGGCCCGGATGAAAACGCCGATCTGTTCTGGGGCCTGCGCGGGGGCGGCGGCAACTTCGGCGTGGTCACGTCGTTCGAGTTCCAGTTGCACCCGGTGAGCACGGTGCTGGGCGGTCCCATCTTCTATCCCCTGGAACAGCGTGTCGACGCGCTCCGGTTCTACCGGGACTTCATGGCCACTGCGCCCGAGGAACTGGGCGCATTCTTCACCTTCCTCAAGGTGCCGCCCGGCCCGCCGTTCCCCGAACATCTCCACAACCGGACGGTCTGCGGCGTTGTCTGCTGCTACGCCGGCTCACTGGAAGAGGGCGAAGACGCGGTCAGGCCGCTGTTGGAGTTTGGGCCGCCGCTCTTTGAGCACGTGGGCCGCATGCCGTATCCCTTCCTCCAGGGCGCATTTGACCCGGTGGTCCCGCCGGGGTTGCACCACTACTGGAAGGCCGACTTCATGCAAGAGCTCAACGATGACGCCATCGCCGCCCACGCGGAGTTCGGCCCGCAGATTCCCACGGTGCAATCGGTGCTCCACATCTACCCGACCGACGGCGCGGTGCATCGTCGTTCCACGGGATACCGCCTACAGTCACCGGGACGCCAAGTTCGTCCACATCATCGCCGCCACGTCACCCGACCCGGCCGACATGCCCGGCGGCACCGCGGGACGCGTGATTGGCAGGCGCTCCATCCTCACTCCAGCGGCGGCGCCTACGTCAACTTTCTCATGGACGAAGGTGAGGATCCCGTGCGCGCGGCCTACGGCCAGAACTTCGACCGTCTTGTGGAACTGAAGAACAAGTACGACCCCACGAATCTCTTCCGGCGCAATCAGAATATACCACCGACGGCGTGACGGACACGCGCCGTGATGTCCGCATCCGCGCCCTGCTACCGGCCGTTTGACGCCGCGACTCGTTCCATCTGTTGCAGCCCGCTGCCTCCCTGGAGATACCACGCCACCGTCTGGGCCAGCCCTGCCTCAAAATCGACCTGCACACGGTAGCCCAATCCCGTTTCGGCCTGAGTGATGTCCGCCAGCGAGTGCTTGACGTCGCCGGACGCGGGGCGAAACTCCGGCTCGATGCGTGTGCAGGATGCGGTTGAGCGCTCCACCAGATCGAGCAGCGTGTAGCGCCGGCCGCACGCAATGTTGAAGACCTGGCCGCCCACGCCGGGCACGGTGGTGGCCAGCAGATTGGCCGCGATGTTGTTGGCGACAAAGGTGAAATCGCGCGACTGGAGACCGTCGCCGTAGATCACCGGCCGTTCCCCCTGAGCATGGCCGTGGCGAAGAGCGGAATCACCGCCGAGTAGGGTGACTGTGGGTCTTGGCGCGGCCCGAACACATTGAAGTAGCGCAGGCAGACGGTCTCCAGCCCGTACAGCTCGTTGAAGACGCGACAGTAGCTCTCCGCCGCCAGCTTGGCCACCGCGTAGGGTGACTTGGGGCGCGGGGCCATCTCTTCCTGCTTGGGCAACGTCGGCGCATCGCCGTAGATGGACGAGGAGGAGGCATGCACGAAACGCTTGACGCCGGCATGCGCGCGGCGATGAGCATGTTCAGCGTTGCCGTGGCGTTGGCGTCGTGGCTGAGGCGCGGATCGCGCACGCTGCGCGAAACGGATGGTACGGCCCCCTGATGCAGGACAAAGTCGACGCCGGCGACCGCCCGAGCGCACGTGGCCGGATCGCGCAGATCGCCTTGGAGCAGTTCGATCTCGCCGGCGATCTCGTCCAGGTTGGCGCGGCGGCCGGTGCTGAAGTCATCCAGCACGCGCACGTGCCGGCCCTGTGCCAGCAGCGCATGGACGAGATTGGAGCCGATGAAGCCGGCGCCGCCGGTCACAAGATAACGGGCCATACCTCCACCTTTCTTGCCATTCTAGCGTAAGGGTCGGACTGCAGGCGGGGACGAGTCGGCGGAAACGGGCGTATTGTGCACGATTCCGCTGCTGCACGCTACGCGCGGCCGTCACCCCCGGCCAAACGGCCCGAATTTGCCCAATTTCGGTGTGCAACGGCGTCCGACGTCCCGGTTTCTTGGCGAAAGGCATGGTCCCGGCGCAGCTCCGCCCGCACGGCCCTGTCCGGCAGCGCTGCGACGCGACGGTCCGGCACGCCAGAGGGGAACCACGCGCGCGTGCAGGATTTGGTGTGTCGTCCGGCACTGTCTCCGGGTGTTGAGACGCATGGGGCGACGCGTGGATGCGCGTGGCTCGTCCCAGAATGTTGGGGCAGGCATATCGACCCATTGACGGGTGTGAGCGGGTGCGTGGCGCGCGGGTGCGAGGGTCCATCGCCGGCCTGTGACGGCCCAAAAACTTGGGACGGCCTGAGGGCGCCATGGCTGTTGACAGCACCAATTCGCTACCCTATGATACGTGAGGTTGCGCCAATGGTGTTGCTGCCACTCGAAATGTGAAGAAATTGCGTGACTGAAATCTTCATGTTTTTTGTTGGTAATGTGAAAGCCGGATCACGAGGAGGGATCAACGCATGAAATTCTTGATTGTCAGCAAACCACGCGGAAGCATTTTGCAGAACGCCAGCCCTGAGGCCATTCAGCAAGGCAAGGACATGATTCAGCAGGGGATGGACAAGGGCATCATCGAAGCTGCCTATGGTCTTGTCAGCGGCGGCAGCGTCTGGGTTGTCAACGTCGACTCCAACGAATCGCTGGCCACATGGCTGCGACGCTACAAGTTCATCTACGTCCACGACGTGGAAGTGACGCCGATCACCGACCTGCACGACCTCTTGGACGGCTACATCAGCCATCGCAGTTGACGGCCGGTCGTAGTGCCGCGCTGCGGCGACGTCGCGCGCGCCGGCGCAGCGAATCTTCATATCATATGCTGGCAGGAGGGCGCGTCTTCAAACCGTTGGATGACGCGCCTGACTATTGCCGGGATGGTTGTGCCGATTGTCCTTGGTCCAAATCACTGAACTCGATGAAGGAAACATCATGGCAACAGGAACGCTGCTCGTCAGCCCCTTGACTGCGACCTACGGTACCGTGATCAGCAACGACAACGGTGAGTCGGTCCTGGATCTGGACGAGCGTCAGATTGTCGATCTGTTCTCCCGCAGCGGTGCGCTGGTCCTGCGCGGCTTCAATTCCACCCTGGACGAGTTTCGCACCTTCACCGATTGCTACGGCAGCGATTTCCTCACCTACCAGGGCGGCGGCTTCCGCTTCCGTAGCTTTGACCGGCGCGCCATCAACGATGAGTCCACGATCCTGTCCGTGACCGGCGGCTCCCAGGGCTTCCCCATGCCGCTCCACGGCGAGATGTTCTATCTCAAGATCCGGCCGCGCATCCTCTGGTTCCGCTGCGAAATTCCGCCCGAGCGCGACGGCGAGACGACCCTGGGCGACGGCGCCGAGATCTTCGCCGCGCTCTCGCCTGCCACCCAGGAACTTCTGCGCACGCCCCCATTCGCTACGACCGCACCCTGGCCGACGGCGACTGGCAGACCACCTTCCAGACCGATGACATCGACGTCGTGCGTGACGTCTGCGCCGCCAACGACACGTCCATGGAGTTCGACGCCGCCACCGGCACGCTGCGCACCTCGTTCACCTGCTCTGCGCTGGTGACGGACGACGCGGGCAGGCTCCGGTTCATCAACAACATCCTGACCGTGGTCATGGCCGAGCGCGCCCTGGGCAGCGGGGTCACCAACGCCGCCGGCGACGCCGTGAGCATGCCGCTGGTGGTGCGCTGGGATGACGGCAGCCCCTTCGCGCCCGAGTTGCTCAAGGAATTCGCCACGGTCTGCGAACAGTGCACCACGCCCGTCGCCTGGCAGGCGGGCGACATCGTCATGGTCGACAACTGGCGCGTGATGCATGGCCGGCGGGGCTCGCCTCCGGGCAAGCGCGAAGTCTACGTGCGCATGGCCGCGGCGGCCACATTTTGACGTCCCTGTCGGTTCCCCCGGATTGAACGGATCGTAAATCCCGGCGGAAATGGACGCACGGTTTCTCCCCGTGGTATACGTGCCGAATTTCCACCGTGGTACTTACGCCGCAATGAGATAGACAACGATGAGCAACGACAAACCGTCGCAAAAAGACGCCGCCGGGGCGGCGCAAAGCGCGCGCAAGCGCGTCACTTCCGCTCTGGGTCTGGACGAACTCATGCAGGTCACCAATCCGCGCAACTGGCTGGCGCTGAGCGGCCTGTTGATCGCGGTGGCCGCCATCATCGTCTGGAGCTTTCTGGGCTCGCTGCCCCGGGCTGTGACGGGAAGCGGCCTGCTCTTGCGCCCCAACGGCGGCGCCGTCGTTTCTCCGGTGGACGGGCTGGTGACGGCGGTGCGCGTGACCGATGGCGACACCGTGGCCGACGGCGACGAAATCGCCGAGGTCACCCAGGCGGACGGCACCCAGACCCCGGTCACGACGGTGATCTCGGGCACGGTGACGGGCGTCAACGTGGCCCAGGGTTTGCAGACGCGCCAGGGCGCGACCTTGGCTAGCGTCGAGCAGCTCAACCAGCCGCTCAGCGTGGTGGCCTATCTGCCGCTCACCTCCGGCAAGGTCATCGATCCGGGCATGGTCGCCCAGATCACGCCCGGCACGGCCGACGTGGAATCCTACGGCTATCTGCTGGGGACGGTGACGTCGGTCTCCGACTTCCCGGTCACGTCGGTCGACATTGCCGGCCTCTTCGGCACGGACACACTGGCTGAAGACTTTCTCGTCCACGGGCCGGTGATTCAGATCATTGTGACCCTCAAGGAGGATGCCGCCAATGAGTCCGGCTACCAGTGGTCATCCTCCAGCGGGCCTCCGTTCCAGTTGAAATCCGGCACCCCCGTCAAGGCGCAGGTCATCACCGAAGAGCAGCGGCCCATCGACCTGATTCTCGGGCGCTGAATCGACGCGCGCCAAGCGCACTCCGGTCATCCGTCCAGTCTGAGATCTTCCCATCGGGACCAACGAGTCTATGTCATCCGAGCCGAAGCAGACAGCCGAGTCCCCGCCCGATCCTGCGCCGCAGACGCAGCGACGCCGGCGCACGCCCACCATCGTGCAGATGGAGGCGACGGAGTCGGGTGCGGTGGCGCTGGCCGTCATTCTGGGCTTTTACGGCCGCTATGTTGAACTCGAGGAGTTGCGCAAGGCCTGCGGCATCTCCCGGGACGGCGCGCCGCCCAACTATGTGGTCCAGGCCGCGGGCCAGTACGGGCTCGAGGCCGAACTTCACGATGACATCGGCGTCAAGAAGGTGTTGACCATGCCGACGCCGCTCATCGCGCTCTTCGAGGGCGGCCAGTACGTCGTCGTCGAGGGCTACGATGACAAGGTGCTGTACGTCAACGACCCGTCCAGCGGCGTCAAGAAGATGGCGCATGACGACTTCAAGAGCGCGCTGGATGACGTGGCCATCACCCTGAAGCCGGGGCCGGACTTCAAGAAGGGCGGCCAATCGCCCAGCGTCATGCGCGCCCTGGCCGGACGTCTCCAGGGCAATTTTCGCAACCTGCTCTTCGTCATCCTCGCCAGCTTGGGGCTGATCTTCCCGCGGCTGCTCGTGCCGATCTTCACCCAGTTGTTCATCGACAACTATCTGGGCAACGAACTGCGCAGCCAGTTGGTGGTGCTCCTCATCGGCATGGGCGTGACGGCCGTGCTCCTGGCCGCGTTGACCTGGTTGCAGGCCCACTACCTGCTGCGCCTGCGCATGAAGCTGGCGGTGACCATGTCGGCCGAGTTCCTGTGGCACGTGCTGCGGCTGCCCATGAACTTCTTCACCCAGCGCTACCGCGGCGAGATCGGCTCGCGCATCGGCTTGAACGACACGGTGGCGGCGCTGCTGTCCCAGGAGCTTGTGCTGGCGCTGCTTAACCTGGTGCTGGCGCTCTTCTACCTCCTCCTCATGCTCTACTATTCGATTCCGTTGACGCTGGTGGCGGTGGGCTTCGGCGCCATCAACATCGTGGTGCTGCGCCTCATCTCCCGGCTCATCTCCGATTCCAGCAAGCGCATGTTGCAGGAACGGGGCAAGCTGCTGGGCGTCTCCATGAACGGCATCTCCATGATCGAGACGCTTAAAGCCACGGGCACCGAAGCCGACTTCTTTGCCCGCTGGTCCGGACTCCAGGCACGCGTCTACAACGCGCAGCAGGCCCTGAGCGCACCCACCCAGATCCTCAACTCGGTGCCGACGCTGCTCAACGGGCTGAGCGCGGCCGTCATCCTCGTCTTCGGCGGCCTGCTCATCATGGACGGCCGCATGACCGTGGGCATGCTCGTCGCCTTCCAGGCACTGTCCAGCAGCTTCCTGGACCCCATGGGCGACCTGCTGGATCTGGGCAACACCTACCAGGAGACCAAGAGCGCGCTCTTCCGCCTGGACGATCTGCTGGACACCGACACCGATCCGGGGCTGCCCGGTCCGGGTGATGTCGCGGCCGGCGCCGGCGCGTTGACGCTGCCCCAACTCAGCGGCATGTTGGAGCTGCGCAACGTGACCTTCGGCTACAATCGGCTCGAACCGCCGCTCATCCAAGACTTCAACTTGACGCTGCGTCCGGGGAGCCGCGTGGCTCTGGTGGGCGCGACCGGCAGCGGCAAGTCGACCATCGCCAACCTGGTGGTGGGTCTCTACGAACCGTGGTCGGGCGACATCCTCTTTGACAACCGGCCGCGCCTGCGCGTGGACCGTCGCGTGGTCACCAATTCCCTCTCCAAAGTCGACCAGGAGATCTTTCTCTTCGACGGCACCGTCATGCAGAACTTGACGCTATGGGACACGACCATTCCCTCGGACCAAGTGATCGCCGCGGCCACCGACGCCTGCATCCACGATGCCATCGCGGCCCGGCCCAACGCCTACCACAGCCACGTGGAGGAGGGCGGCTCAAACTTCAGCGGCGGCCAGGCGCAGCGTCTGGAGATTGCCCGCGCCCTGGTCCTGGAGCCGACGCTGCTCATCTTGGACGAAGCGACCAGCGCGCTCGACCCGCCCACCGAAGCCGAGATCGACCAAAATCTGCGCCGGCGCGGCTGCACCTGTCTGATCGTCGCGCACCGGCTGAGCACCATCCGTGACTGCGATGAGATCATCGTGTTGCAGCACGGCAAGGTGGCGCAGCGGGGCACCCACCAGGAGATGATCCAGGTCGACGGCCCCTACCGCGAGTTGATCCAGGCGCAGGGCGCGCTCACCGACTACACCGCGGGCGACGCCGCCAAAAGCGCAGGTGCCGCATGAGCGAACAAGCCAACGGCGCGCCGCCGTCTCTTGTGGACGTGGCAACCCAGAGCGCGCCGCCTGACGTCTACGGCGGCAACAAGCCGATCCTGTTGTCCGACCCCCAGACCGTCTGGGTCGTGACACAGGGCGAGGTCGACCTCTTTTCCGTGCCCCAGCAAGGCGGCGACGTCATCGGCGCGCGAGTATGTGGGGACGCTCCACGCCGGCGCGCTCATGCTCGGCGTGCCGGCCACGCCCGCCGGTAACGAGGCGGCCGCCGACGGCACGGGCGCCGTCAGCATCGGCTTGCTGGCCGTGGGCGACAGCGACACCCGGTTGTCCAAGCTCGACGCCAACTGGCTCGACGCCCAGGCGGCCGCTGACGCATCCCGCGCCCAGGTCGCCGCCGGGCTGGACGCGTGGGTCGCAGCCGTCACCGCGGTGCTGGGCAGCGCCTTCCCGCCCAACGACGCCACGCCGCTGCAGGCGGGCCAGACCGTGCAATTGGACAAGGACAAGGCCGCCCGCCCCGATGCCCCGGTGGTCTGGGTGCACCAAAGCGACGGTCACAGTAAAATCGGTGGGACGCTGGCGCTGCCGGAGCTTGCCGGCGACCAGTGGATTCCCTTGGCCGAACAGGGCGACGTCTTCGACGTGTGGCTTCAGGCCGAGTCGGCCGTCAATCTGGCCACCTGGCCGCGGCCGATGCCATCGCGCAGGTGCCGCCGTCCACGTTGGTGGAGTCCCTGCATGCCCAGGTGCAGGCCGCTCGCGGCCCAGCCGCGTCGACCCTGGCCGCGCTGACGCAGCAGTTGCAGGAGCGTCTGGACTTCCGGCAGAGCGTGGTCACCGACGGCGCCGCCCGGTTGGCCCGTGTGCTGGACGTGGGCCGCGCACCCGCAGAGAGCGCGGTGGCCGGTCCCGCCGACTCCGATCTGCTGCGCGTCTGCCGTCTGATCGGGGACGTGATGGGCCTGGAGTTTGTGCCGCCCATCGAGGCCGAGCGCGATCTGGCCAACCGTGACGAGTTGGACCAGATCGCCTTCGCCTCGCGCGTCCAAAAGCGCCGGGTGCGTCTGGCCGATCAGTGGTGGCAGAAGGACAACGGTCCCCTCCTGGCCATCACCACCGACGGCACGCCGGTCGCCCTGCTCAAAAATCGCCCACCCGCTACCGCATGGTCAAGGCCGACGGCACGAGCGTGCCCGTCACCGCGGACGTGGCCAAGACGTTGCAGCCGGATGCGTACGTTTTCTACGCCAAGTTCGGCGACGAACCCGTCTCGACCCGGGAGATGGTGCGTTTCAGCCTCAAGGGCATGCGGCGCGACCTCATCATGATCGGGCTCATGGGGCTGGCCATGGCGTTGCTCGGCCTGCTCATCCCCATCGCCACGGGCTGGATCGTGCACACGCTGATTCCCAACAACCAGCGCTCGGAGCTGCTGATCATCGGCGCGGCCCTGGTCATGGCCGCGGTCGCCACCATGCTCTTCTCCATCGTTCAGCAGTTCGCCATCTTGCGCTTTCAGACCAAGAGCACGGGTGCGCTGGCCGCCGCCATCTGGGATCGCCTTCTCAGCCTGCCGGTGGATTTCTTCCGCGGCTACACCGCGGGCGACCTGGCCAGCCGCGCCTACGGCATCAACAACATTCGCCAACTCTTGAGCGACGCCACCATCACGGCCATGGTCAGCGGCGTCTTCTCGCTGGTCAACTTCGGGCTGCTCTTCTATCTCAGCCCGGCGCTGGCGTTGGTGGCGCTGTTGCTGGCGCTCATCATCGTCGGCGTGAGCGTGGGCACAAGCTACTATCAATTGCGCTTCCAGCGGCAGACCACTCAGCTCCAGGGCGAGGTCTCCGGCCTCGTGCTGCAACTGCTCACCGGCATCAGCAAGATTCGCATCGCCGGCGCGGAGGACACCGCGTTCGGCGTCTGGTCGGACGGCTATGCCAAGCAGCAGCACTACGCCTACGCCGCGGGCACCGTGGACAATCTGCTCGCCTTCTTCAAATCTGCGTTTCCGCTGATCAGTTCCATGGCCATCTTTGCGTCCATCGCGCTCTGGCTGGGCGGCAACACCTTTTCGGTGAGCGTCTTCGTCTCGTTCAACGTGGCCTTCAGCCAGTTTCTGAGCGCGTCGCTCAAACAGGTGCAGGCCTTCACCGGCGTGCTCAACGCGGTGCCCTATTTCGAGCGGGCGCGGCCCATCCTCCAGACGCGGCCGGAAGTCACCACCGGCAAGGCCGACCCCGGCGTGTTGAACGGCCGCGTGGCGCTGTATCAAGTCAGCTTCCGCTATGACCCCGACGGTCCGCTGGTGCTGGATGGCATCACCTTGGACGCCAAGCCGGGGGAAATGGTCGCCATCGTCGGGCCGTCGGGCGCGGGCAAGTCGACCATCGTGCGTATG
This sequence comes from Caldilineaceae bacterium, assembly GCA_041391205.1. Classification (GTDB taxonomy): domain Bacteria; phylum Chloroflexota; class Anaerolineae; order Caldilineales; family Caldilineaceae; genus JAWKOK01. The sequence continues at coordinate 80,203 of JAWKOK010000006.1, read as the reverse complement.
CTGCTGGGGTTCGAGGAGCCGGTGAAGGGCGGCGGCGTCTACTACGACGGCCAGGATCTGCGCACGCTCAACGTGCAGGCGGTGCGGCGACAGATCGGCGTCGTCCTGCAGAACGGGAAGGTGACGCCCGGCACCGTGCTGGACAACATTGTCGGCACGTCGCTGCTCTCCGAGGACGACGCCTGGGAAGCTGCGCGCATCGCGGGGCTGGCCAACGACATCAAACAGATGCCCATGGGCATGTACACCATGATCGCCGAGGGCGGCTCAACATTCTCCGGCGGCCAGATGCAGCGCTTGATGATCGCCCGGGCCGTGGTGGGACACCCCCGCTATCTCATCTTCGACGAAGCGACCAGCGCGCTGGACAACGAAACCCAGAGCATCGTCAGCGAAAATCTGGACGGTCTCCAGGTCACGCGCATTGTCATCGCCCACCGGCTGAGCACCATCGTGGCGGCCGACCGCATCTTCGTCATCCAGGACGGCAAGGTGGTGCAGTCGGGCCCGTACGCCGAGTTGATGGCCCAGCCCGGCCTCTTCCACGAACTGGCCAAGCGGCAGCTTGCCTGAGCGCGTCGACCTGACGCAGACGCTCAACCGCGCGCCGGCTCTCCCTTGCCCAACACCGCGCGATAACATGCTTGCCACGCCGCCAACTCGCGCGCGGCGGTGAAGTGGGTCATGGCGCGTTCACGTGCCGCCTGCCCCAACGCGCGCGCGTCCTCGGGGTTACGCAGCAGGCGGGTGATGGCCGCGGCCAGGTCGTCGGTGGCGCGCGGGTCGACCAGCAGCCCCTCCCGCTCGTGCCGAATCATCTCGAGAATGCCGCCCACCGGCGCTGCGATGATGGGGCGCGCCGCGCGCATGGCTTCCAGCACCTTGTTGGGCGAGCCGTCGCTGACCGACGGGAAGACGAGCAGATCGCAGGCGTTGAGATAGGCCGGAATCTGCGCGTGCTCCACCGGTCCCACGCGCAGAATGCGCTGCACGAAGGGATGGCGGTCGATGAGCGGCGTGTAGTAGAGCGCCTCCGTGTCGCGGACGGGGCCGATGAGCGCCAGCCGGCACGGCATCTCCGCGGCGACCCGGGCGAACGCCGCCAACAGCCAGTCCAGCCCGATGACCCGGCGAAACTCGCCCACGCACCCGATCACCGGCGCGCCGTCGTGGCTCAAGCGGACGGGCGCGGGCGGCGCACCGTCGGCAGGCTCCGGCTCGATGTGGTTCGGGATTTCGTAGACTGTCGCCTGCGGCTGCAGCACCCGCTCCACCACCCGGCGCGCCGGCGTTGAGGCAGACGCAGGCGGCGGCGCAGCGCACTGCGGCCTGCATGTGGGCGAAGTTGCTGCCGAAGATGCGGATGTCCAGGTCCGAGCCGCGAAACGTGACGATGAGCGGGATGTCGGCCTCGACCGCGGCCAACGCGGCCACGAAGGGGCGCAGTTCGAATGCGCCGAAGACGTGCAGCACGTCCAGCTTTCGCTGGGCGATGCGCACCAACTCGTCCACAAAGGTGCGATGGCGCATGTCCGTGTTGCCGCTCACCCGGTCGACGCGCAGGTCCGCGGCGTGAATGCGGTAGGCGCGCACGCCGTCGAGCGTCAGCTGCTCCACCCGTCCGCACCAATCCCGCTCGTTGCCCGACAGTTCCAGCGCGATGGGGATGATGTCGACGTCGTCCGCGAGCAGGTGGATGTGGCGGCGCACGGAGAGTCCCATGCCGCCCTCGGGTTTCAACGTGTTGATGATCAAGCCGCAGCGCGGCCGTGTCTGCGGGTCCGCGCTCATGGGCGACTGCCTCCTGGGTGGGCGACATTGCCGTCGGCGACCGGACCCCGTGCGACGGCATCTTGTGCGACGGCGGCGGCCACGATCTGTGCGGCAGGTGGCCGCGCCGTCCAGGTTCAGGCCCGGTGCGCCGGCTTGAAGTCCAGCAGCGCAGCCAGTTCCCGGCCCAGGGCGGCTTCATCCAGCGCGCCGGGCGCGAGCGTGCGCACCAGCCCGCGCCCGCCAATCGCGGCGCGGGTGCTCTGCTCAAAGTCGTGGGGCGTGTGATAGGGCACGACCAGCGCGGGCACGCCGGACGCCAACAGGTCCATGGTCGTGTTGTAGCCGCACTGGCTCACCGAGCCGGCCGCGTGGCGCATCAGGCCGCGCATGTCGTCGGTCCAGCGCAGAATTTTGACATTGGCATAGCGCGCCGCCGTCGTCTCCAGCCGGGCACACTCTTCCTCCGGCAAAAACGGCCCCGTGACCACGACCAGGTCCACGCGCCGTGGCAGGTCGGACGCAAGGTAGGCCGCGAGCACCGCCCGCAGCAGCGGCCCGCCGACCCGCCCGCCCCCGGCCGAGGCCAGCAGGTACGGCCTGGCGGGCGTCGCGTCACGCTCCGGCGCAGTCAACGGGCCGGTCCTCGTCACGAAGCCGGTGTGGTGGACCGGCACGCCAGCGGCACCTTGGGCTGGAAGGTGGCGTCCAGGGTGATGAAGCGCGGGTCGGTGTGGACCAGAATGCCGTCGAAGTAGTGGTTGGCCAGGCTGGCGGCCAGGTCGTCGTACAACTGGGGCGTCCTTGTCCCGCTCCATGATGTCCCGGATGCTGGCGTAGACGCGGGCCGGACCGCCCGCGCGGTGGCGGTTGGCGTCCAACAACGAGAGCAGCTCGCTCATCAACAGCCGGTGGCCGAAGGGGAACGACTCGACCACGACCACGGCGGGCGCGACGTGCGCAAAGTGAGCCAGCACCGCCGCGCGCCGCAATTCCATGGTCTCGGTCCAGGGCCGGTCGCTGCCTGCGCTCTGGGGCCGCCCGCTCGCCGCGCGCATGAGTGCGGGCAACTGGACGAAGTTGACGCCCGGCGGAATCGCCAGGCCCGCGGGGAAGACGCCGCCGGAGAGAAACGTCACGTCAAAGCGTGTTTGCAGCGCCGCCACCAGGGCGAGGGCGCGCACCAGATGGCCCACGCCGACGGTGTGGTGGCTGTGGTAGAGGAGCGAGCCCAACTTGGGGTGTGTGGAAATCGTCAATGGATCAGCCAACCTCTCATGTGGGCCGGACGGGCGCGCGTCGGCCGGCGTCGGGACGAGGCGCAATCAGCCGGCGTGCGGCGCGTCCAGATACTGGGCGTACGGTGTACCGGCCAGGCTGCGGCGCAACTCGTCCGCGTTGGCCACGAAGTCGTCGAGCGCGCGCGGGGTGCTCGGCGTGAGCGTGGACTGCACGGGCGCCGGCTCCAGTCCCAGCCGCGTGGTGATGCGCGCCACCGTCGCCTGCTGAGCCTCGCTGCGGCTGAGATCGTCCTCGTAGGTCACATCGACATACGGCAGCTCGGCAAGCACACTACGCTCCCACTCGCCCAACCGGGTGCTGAACTCCAGCCAGCTCAGCACGATCGCCGGGTCCACACGCATGGTGGTGTGGGCGACATCGTCGCCGGCGTGGCTGTGGAACGAGCGTCGCTCCGCGGCGTAGAGCAGCGACAAAATCTGGCGCAGCAAATTGCGCCGCCAGAGGTAGATCACGGAGTAACCGTCGCCGGCAAGCTCGTGCAGGAACCCGGCCGGGCTGGCGAGTTTCTGCACGCCGATCATCTGGTAGGAGAGCAGCTTGAAGCCGAAGACCGGCAATCTGGCCAGCCGTTCGTTGGCGCGCAGGTAGCGCCGCGGAAACAACATGCGGTCGTGGAGCAGCTCGGTCTGGCAGCGAATCTGCGGGTGACTGTTGAGCAGATCGACCAGCAGACCACTGCCCGCACGCCCGCGCGTCATGATGACGAATTTGGCGCGCAGCGGCGTGCCACGAGCGACCGCCGCGCGGGCATAGGCTGACGCCTCTTTGGCCACGTGCTTGGGCGCCACCTTCCCCAGCGCGTGGGGAAAATACAACGCGGCATTGCGGCGTAGCTGTTGCTCGATCGTAGCCGCCTGCTCTGCCATGGCACGCCTCCCGTCCGCGCCCTGCGCGCCGCCCCCGGTCACGCGTCGCTGCGCCAAATCTGTTCCACCGCCAGATCGATCTCGTGGAAGAGCGCGTGCAGGTCGATGCTGTGGGCCGCGGGCGGAGTGGCGTCGGCGTGCCACGGACCGTCGCCCGCGATCACCTCGCTTGTCCCGTCGCCGTGCACCAGTTCGTCCATGAAGAAGCGGATGCCGGCCTCCGGCGCCACGGGCATGATGCCGCGCGCCCGCAACGCGTCCATGATCGCCGCGTCCGCCATGCCGATGCCGGCCCACGGCCCCCAGTTGACGGTCGTCACGTGGACCGACGGCCACCGGCCCCGCAGCCACCAGCCGAAACGGTTCAGCACCTCGTTGGCCGCGGCGTAGTCGGTCTGCCCCACGTTGCCGTGACGCCCCGCCACCGAGCCGAAGAGCATCACATGCTTGAGCGTCTCCGGCTGCAGGAAGCGGCTCAACAGGTAGATGCTGTCCACCTTGGTGTCGAACACACGGTCGAACGCCGCGGGATCTTTGTCGGCCAGCAGGCGGTCGGCAATGACACCGGCGCCGTGGACCACCACGTCCAGCCGCCCGAAGCGCGCGTAGATGCCGCGCAGCAACGTCTGCATGGCCGCTTCGTCGCGCACGTCCACGGCGTGGTATTCCACCCGCGCACCCTGGGCCTCCAACTGCGCCAAGTTGGCCCGCATCTCCCGCCCGCGCAGGACGGCGCGCACCTGCTCTTCCAGCGCAGCCGGCGTGGCGGATGTGCCGGCCGCGCGCGCTTGCGCAATGAAGTGATCGCGCAGCGCCTGCACGTCGTGTAACGCGGCCAGTTCGTCAGCCTCGGGCGCGGCGAGCGGCGTGCGCCCCACTACGTGGACCGTCATGCCGGGCAGCACCAGCCGGCGCGCAATCGCGGCCGTGATGCCGCGCGCCCCGCCCGTCACCAACGCCACCCAATCCGACGCAGGCGCGGGGTAGTGGCGACCGACGAGTTGCTCCGGCAGCGGCGCCGCCACGATCTCCGGCACGGCGCGCATGCCCATGGGGTAACCCACCTCCACAGTGCTGTCGTCGGCCAGCAGCTCGGCGACGATGAGCGCCGCGCTCTCGTGTGCGTCCACATAGCCGTCCAAGTCCACGGCGCGCACGTGGAGATGGGGCCATTCCGTGCGCAGGGATTTCAGCAGGCCCACGCTGCTGCCCCCGGACGGCAGCCCCGGCTCCACCGCGCCGTCCCGGCCGAAATACCCCCCCATGAACGAGGCCGCCACCACCGCTTGCCGGCCTTCGTCCGCAGGTGTGGCCAGGTCCGGTGCGCAGAGGCGGAGCAGTTGGAAGAGGCTCTTGCACTCCTGCTGGGTGGTCTGCTTCCAGGCGTCCAGGGTATCCGGCATGGGGTGCGTGGTCAACGGGGCGAGGTGCACGATGCCGCGCACGGGACCGCTCTGCCGCCGCACTTGGAGCACCGCCGTCTCCACCGCTTCGAAGGAGACCAACTGCCCGCGCCCGATGACGGTCGCCGCCGCACCGCGCCGGCGCAGTTCCTCGGCCACGTGGGGCGCGACGCCCATGGCATCCTCGGTGATGAGATAGAGACCGGTGAGCGTGGCGCCCCGGCTGCGCGGTAGACCCTGCATGCGGCTGCGCACGACGTAGCGCGGGCAAGCCGGCAGCGCGCCGTCGGTGGACGGGTCGGCCTCGCGCACGTCTACCGCGTGTGTGCCGTTCGTGGGTGCGCCGTTGCCCGGCGCGTTCTGGTCGGCCCGGTCGTTTTCTGCGGAGCCGGTGGATGACGTCACCGGCAACGAAGGCGCCGGGCGGCCGTGGCGCGTGGGTCCGCGCGGCGCGACCAGCGTCCGGCGCGACCTTCGCGGGCACAGCCGCATCTACCGCTTCTGCACCGTCTGCGACGCCTGCGCCCTTTGCGACCAGCGCATCCACGATCTGGGCCAGCGAGTTCGCCCCGACCAGCGCCTCGAAGTGCTCCTGCATGACGGCCACCAGCGCCTGGGGCAGCAGCCCCTTGAGCGTCTCCAGAATCTCGATGCGCTTGATGGAGTCGACGCCCAGTTCCGCCTCCAGGTCCAGCGTGTCGCCGATCATCTCCGGGGGATAGCCCGTGCGGTCGACCACGATGGCGCGCAGCGTCTCGGTCAACGCTTGCCGGTCGCCGCCGGCCAAGGCGGACGCGGCCGGTGTGGCGTCTGCCGGTGCGGGCGGCGCGACGGGTGCAGCCGCGTTGGCAGCCGCGGGCGTTGCCGCCGGGGGCGACATGGCAGCGGCTTCCGTCACCGGTGGACTTTGCGGCGCGAAACCGGGCTCGGCTCCATTGGACGCGGCGGCCGTGGACGCAACCGGCGGCGGGGAAGCGGCCGCCGGCAGCGGACTCGATCCCAGGAACTCGCGCATGATGGCCTCCTGGGTTTGGAGGAACTGGCGCATGGTCGCCTGGTGCGCTTCAAAGGCCGCGATCAACGGTGTGGCCGCGGGCGTGTGCGCCGGTTGTGCCGGTGGCTGTGACGGCGACATTGGCTGCGACGGCGTGATCGGTGCGACCGGTGACGAAGCAGTCGTCACCGCCGCCGTGGAGTGCGCACTCTTGTTGACATAATCATCGGCGCCATCCGCCGGAGCGACCGGGCCGTCGCCGGCCGCGCGTCCCTTGACGAACTCGCGCAGGGACGTCACCGGCAGCGGCTGGCTCGGGACGTCATCCGGCCGCCGGATGGTCGCGCCGTTGGTCAGCATGGTCGTGGGCGAGTGCGGCAGCGGCGCGGTGGTCGCGGCCAGGTTGTCCAGGTCGACGCGCGTGACGGCGCGCGCGGCGAAGAGTTGCACCGGCGCGCAGGGGACGCCGCTGCAGACCAGCTTGGCCAGCGCCGCGAGCAGACCGCGCATCCCGCCGCCCAGCCCGTCCAGCGCCAGCACTGGAATGGCCGGGTCGGCGACGATGCGACGGGTCAGATCGCTGAGGATGGTACGCGGACCGACTTCGACGAAGAGGTCCGCCCCATCGGCCACCATCTTTTCCACCTGCCCCACAAAGTCCACGGGTTGAAGCAGGTGGCCCTCCAGATGGGCGCGCGTCGCCGCCGCGCCGCCGGCATAGACCGCGCCGCCCACGTTGGAGTAGACCGGCACGCGCAGCGCCTGCCACGTCGTGGCCCGAATGGCCGCGGTCAGCGGATCCAGCGCCGGCAGCATGAGCGGCGAGTGGAACGGCCCCGACACGGGCAACATGTCCATGCGGATGTGGGCGGCCTGCAGGCGCTCGCCCGCGGCGCGCAGTTCGCTGATCTCGCCGGTGATGGTGCACTGGTTGGGCGCGTTGTGCCCGGCAAAGACCACCTGGGGCAGTTCCGCCAGCAGACGTTCCACCTCGTCCCGGGGCGCGTGGACCGCGGCCATGCCGCCTTCCACGGTGCACTGGGCCATGGCGTGGCCCCGGCGCTCGGCCAGCGCGATGAAGTCCGGGTAGGCGAGCGCGCCGGCGGCAAAGAGTGCGGTCAGTTCGCCGAAGCTGTGGCCCGCGGCCATCTGCGGCCGGATGCCCAGGCGGTGCAGCAGCCCGAGCAGGCCGGCCGAGATCGCGCCGATGGCCGGCTGGGCCACGTGGGTGTTGGTCAACTGCGTCTGCTGGCGGATGGCCGCGCCGGGTGTGTACGCGCCGGGCGGATAGATGTACGAGCTCAGCAGCCGCGGGTAGCGCGCCTGGAGCACGGCGTCGGCGTCCTCGACCGCCGCACGCACCTCGCCGATGTACAGGGCCGCCTCCCGCGCCATGTTGGGCGTCTGCGCGCCCTGCCCGGGGAAGAGGAACGCCACCGTGCGCTCACCGGCCGGAACATCCCGCGCCACCGCAATTGTCTCGGGCAACGGGGTCGCGGGGTTCTGGAGATGGGCGCGGGCGGTGGTCAGGCTCTGGGTCAAATCGGCCAGATCCCGGGCGACGACGGCCAGCCGCGCTGCGGACGACGGCGCGTTCACGGCCGCGTGGGCCAGTGAGTACGCCAGATCTGCCAGGCGCGGGGTCGCGCCCGCGGCCAGATCGGCCAGCAGCCGGTCGACTTGCCGGGTCAAGTCGGCGACGTCGGCGCCGTAGAAGAGGCAGAGTTCACAGGGCCAATCGGCCGCGCCGTCTTCGCCGCGCGGGCGGGCGGGCGCGCGGTCTTGCGACGCGCCGTACTCCTCCAGCACCACATGCGCGTTGACCCCGCCGAAGCCGAAGGCGCTGACCGCCGCCCGCCGCGGATGCGCGGGGTGGGCCAGCCACGGCCGCGCCTCCTTGAGCATGTAGACCGGGCTCTCCTCCTCGGTGACGCCGTCCAGCGGCGCGCCGATGTTGGCGTGGGGCGGCAACGTGCGGTGGTAGAGCGCCATGACGACCTTGATCAGGCCCGCGACGCCGGCCGCGTTCTTGGTGTGCCCGATCAGGCTCTTGACCGAGCCGATGGCGCACGTTTGCGGCGAGGCCCCCGCATTGTGCAGCGTGGTCGTGATCGTCTCCAGTTCGGCCCGATCGCCCACGACCGTGCCGGTGCCGTGGGCCTCGTAGAGACCGAGCGTGCGCGGCGAAGCCGGTCTCCGCGTAGGCCCGGGTGAAGGCGCGCAACTGGCCGATGGGCTGAAACGCGGTCAAGCCAGCCCCTTGCCGTCACTGGATTTGCCCACGCCCTTGACCACGGCGTAGATGCGGTCGCCGTCCCGCTGCGCGTCGGCCAGCCGCTTGAGGATCACCACGCCGAAGCCTTCGCTGATGACGATGCCGTTGGCGTTCTTGTCGAAGGGCAAGGCGCTGCCCGTGGGCGACGAAACGGGTGCGGCTGAAGCCATGGTAGCTGAAGAGCGATTGGGTGAGATCTGCGCCGCTGACTTCATCAAGTCGCAATTGTGGGCGGACAGTTCCTGGCACCCCAGAATGGCGCAGTGAGCGACGAAGGCGCACGCCGCGTCCACGGTGAAGTTGGCTCCGCCGAAGTTGAAGCGATTGGCCCACGCCCGGAGACCACGTTGGAGAGCGTGCCCGGCATGGACTCTTCGGTGATGGGCGGCAGGAGCGCAAAGAGCGCGGGATCGAGTTCGTCGCGGAAACGCAGCAGCGTGGTGCGCAGCCCGTAGAGATCGGTGAGCGGATTGGAGCCGTCGGTGCCGACGATGACGGCCGTGTGTTCGTGGTCGTAATCCTGGCCGGCGTAGCCCGCGTCCACCAGGCCGCGGCGCACGGTCTCCAGCATGATGAGTTGCAGCAGGCTGATGGAGTTGAGCGCGCGCGGCGGAATGCCGAAACGCATGGGGTCAAAGGGCACGTCGTCGATGAAGCCGCCCCACTTGGACGCGATGCGGTCGGTCTCCTGCGGGTCTTCGCTGAAGTGCAGGCGCCGATCCCAGCGCGTCGGCGGGATTTCGACGATGGAGGAAACCTTGTCCGCGATGTTGCGCCAGTACGCTTCGGTCTCCTGGGCGCCCGGCATGATGAGGCTGATGCCGATGATGGCCACGTCATGGGACGGGTCCGCGGCGCGCGTCGTCGCGGCGGATGTCGTGGTCGAGCCGGCTGCGGCACGCCGTTGCACTGCGCGCGTTTGCACCTCGGTCAAGAGCGCAGCCCCGCCCGCGGAGACGCGGTCATGCAGCTCGTGCATGGGGATCACCTCCTGGCGCAGGGTGGCGACCTGGCCGATCATGTACATTCCGCGCGCGACTTGCTCGTCCGCCTTCACCGTCACGTGGTCGCCGCCCGCGTTGCGCTGGATGCCCTTGGACGCAATGCGCAGCCGCCCCAGCGTCAGACTTTCCAGTTGCTCCCTGACCTCGCGCGGCGCGGTCTGCGCGCGCAGAAGTTGGCGGCGCTTGGCGTAGAACTCGCGGGTGAAGGGCGTATCGACGCAGCGGATGGCGTGGCCGGGGCTGATCTCCAGGTCGATGGTCCGGCGGCAGCCCAGTGCCTCCTGCTGGAACGCCTCCACAATCGCGCCGGCGCGCACGGCTTCCTGGGTGAAGAGATAGGCGGTGCCCATGAGCACGCCCACCTTCATCCCGGCCGCGGCCAGGGGCGCCGCCAACGCCGCGACCATGGCCGCCGAACGCTCGTCATGGATGCCGCCGGCGAAGACCACGTGCACGGCGGGCGCGTCGTCCTCCTGCACGTGGGCCAGCAGCGTGCTGACCATACTGTCCCACAGCGCAAAGCTGGTGAGCGGGCCGATGTGGCCGCCGCACTCACGTCCCTCGAAGATGAAGCGCCGGATGCCCTGGGCGAGATACATGGGCAGCAGCGTGGGCACGGGCACGTGGACGTAGGTGGCGATGCCCTGGGCCTCCGCTTCCGCGACCTGGTCCGGCCGCCCGCCTGCGATGATGGCGAAGCGCGGCTTGGCCGCGAAGACCGCCCGCATCTGCGCCGAGCGCACGTCGGGCGACACGAAGCCGAGAATGCCCACTCCCCACGGCTGCGCGCCCAGCCGCGCCTGGGTCTCCTCCAGCAGCGGCATGACCTGGTCGTACTGCATCATGGAGAGCGCGAGCATGGGGAGCGCGCCGGCGTCGGCCACGGCCTTGGCGAAGTCGGCCGTGTCGCTGACCCGGGTCATGGGGCCCTGGATGATCGGATAGCGGGTGCCGTGGGACGCGGCCAGCGGCGCGCCGGGCGCCAGCGGCTGGAGCTCCTGGGCGAGAACCAGGTACATGTAGCTCTCGTCGCGCATGGCCTGGATCAGGCGGCCGGTCGTGCGGTAGCGTTCGTACAGCTCGCGGGCGCGGCCGATGGCCTGACCGGCCGGCCACGCATACGCCGCCGGGTCGTGCCAGCCGATGTGCGCGTCCGTCAGTGTGTGCCAGCGCGCTGCCAGCGCCGCCGGGTCGTCGTCATCATCGGTCTCCAACTGCTGCTCGGCGTCGCGCAGCGCGTGCGCCCCGGCCAGCGTGGGGCGCAAGAGCACACGAACGCGCTGCCCCAAGCGCGTCCCGAAGACGGCGGTCTCCTGGCCGTTGACCTTGGCCAACTCCCGCTGCCACGCCGGTTCCAGGGGCGACTCGGGCATGAGCCAACATTGATCGTCGAGGATCACGCCGGCCGCGCCGCCCGCGCGACAGGCGGCCGCGCTGTAGACGCCGATGCCGCCCTGGACGTAGACGGGGGCGTGGGTACGCGCCAGCACCTTCTGCGCCAGCACAAAGGCGGAGTCTTCGCCCACATGGCCGCCGGCCTCGTTGCCCTTGGCCACAAAACCGCCCACCGGCAGCGCCGCAGGCACATCGTCCAATTGCGCAACATCGGTGATCTCCAGCAGCAGCGTCTGCCCCGGCGGGACCGACCACGCCTCCAGGTCCGCGGCGCGCCACCGGGTCAGGATCAGCCAGTGCGGCGCGCCGTCCAGTGTGTTCCGCAACGGCTGCATCTCTGCATGGTGCCGCGCCGTCAGTTTGACGCCGAAGCGGGGGCGCGCTTCGTCCATGTGACCGGCAATCGTGCGCAGGTGGGCCAGGTGCTCGACTGCGCGGGGCAGCGCCGCCGGGTCGCAGAACTCGGCGTCCAGGATGCCGATGCCGTCGGCCTGCATGGTCGCGCCGGCGAGGTCGACGTGCGGGCCGGCGGCCGGTGTGGTGGTGAAGCACAGGAAGTTGCGCATGGGCTTATCTCGCTCGTGAAAAATAGATCCGCGGCTCGGGTGTGGCTCGCTCAACGGGCCGGTTGGGCACGGGCCGCCATGAGTTGGCCGTAGAGATCGAACCACCGCCGGCGTTCGGCGTCCAGGCTGTAGTGGGCGGCCAGGGCGCGCGCACCGTGGGAGAGACGCCGCGCCAACGCCTCGTCACGCAGCACCGCGTCGAAGGCACGGGCCAGCGCCGGCGCGTCCGCCGAGTCCACCCGGAGCAGATGCTCGCCGGCGACCGCGTGCTCCTCGAAACCGGCGACGGTGGTGGTCACCACGGGCGTGCCCACGGCCAGCGCCTCCAGCAGCGCATTGGACATGCCCTCGAATTTGGATGTGAGGGCGAAGACGCGCATGTTGAGCAACTGCGCAGGCACGGCGGTCGCGGGCAGCGCACCGGTCACCGTGATCTCGTCTTGGATGCCGTAGCGCGCCGCGATGGCGTCGGCCCGCAGCCGCTCGTCGTCGCAATACTCGGCCCAATAGCCGACCATGAGCAGACGCCGCCGCACGTCCGCCGGCACCAGCGCATAGCCCTCGGTGAGCAGCGGGATGTTCTTGACCGGCGGAACTTGCTCACCACGCCGACCACGCCGGCATTGGCCGCGGTCGGCTCCCAGCGGGGCAGCGCCGCCGTGTCCACGGCGTTGCCGATGACCGACGTGCCGCCCGTGCGCGGGACGATGCCGTCCAGGCGGCGCAGGAACGCGGGGTTGACGGCCGTGACCCAGGTCGCGTCGGTGAGGATGCGCGTGAAGACGTCGCGCATGGTCGGGTTCTCGACGTCCACCATGATGTCGCTGCCGCCGCAGGCTCACGATGAGCGGACGGCGGGGCGGAAAAACGCCGCCAGCCACAGGGGGTACGCCATCTTGAGGTAAAGCGCGTGGAAGAGCTCGAAGCGGTGGCGGGCGTCAAGCTCGAAGACGTATTGGGCCAGCTTCTGCGCCCCTTCGCGTAGCAACGCCTTGTACTCTGCCTCCGGAAGCGCCTGCGCGTCCACGTCGCCGGAGAGCAGGGGCAGGCGATGGATGGTGGCCCCGTCCTCCCGGCTGGACCACGGCTCGTCCCGCTCCGGGTTTTCGTAAACCGTTGTCACCACGTGGACGTCGCAGCCGGCCTCGCTCAGGTGACGGACGAGACGCTGCACTGCGCGGCCCACGCCGCCGATCTGGGGCGGACCCGACGGTGGAGGCAGGCGCGCAGCGGGTGGTCTTGCTCAAAAAGGGGCATTTTGCGAGATCCCTTCCAACGGGCTGCTGCGGACCAACGTCGCTCCGTCCACGCAGGCGAGCCAACTGCCGTCTTCCTGTTGCATGGCATCCACATGGTGCATCTTGAGCGCGATTTCCAGCCTTTGCGCGTCGGCTTGAGGATGGGACTGTTGGCCGCTTCCTCTTCGTGAAAGCACGGTTGCGGACAGTGCGGTCACGTTCATGGCGCGGACCTGGAAGCCGTACGGGCAGACAATCCTGGGCGTAGCGGATCAGGCTACCGTCGTGCAGGACGGGACGTCCGCAGGCGCTGCTGCGCGTCGGGTCGCCCACGATCAGCGGATTGGCCGCATGGGGCTGCCGGCCCGAAGAGGTCGTCGGCGTGGAAGGCCATCAAGTCCTCGGTGCCGTGGAGCACGAACATCCACCAGCGGTCGAGATAGCGGAAGAGGGACGCACGTCAGCGAAGTCCCCGTCCAGCAGGCGCGGCTTGCGCCAGCGAGGGAAATCGTCGGCCACAAAGAGATTGACTGCGCCGTCCTGGCGTCTCCGGCACCATGTAGTGGGCACCCTCCCGGGCGAAGACGAACGGGTACGAGAGGTGGTAGGGCATGCGCAGCGCCATGCGCTCGTAGCGCCAGGCGCCGCCCATCGCCACTGGACGCGTAGCCGATCTCTCGCCCTGCTCCGTGTCGTCGTTCCACACCTCGAAGAACATGTGCCGCGTCGCCGCCAGGACCCGGCGTGCTGGCGTAGTTGGATCGGCCACGAAACTCGCGGGCACATCGTTCACGTCGAGCGCGGCTGAGCACGGGCGTCGGCGTGTCGCAGCCGGTGTGAGGTGCCGCGGGTCGGTCACGTGGCAGATGGAAATGGACCAGCTCCAGCGAAGATTCATCGCATGCCTTCCTTCAGGTCGACTTGACTTTGAGCAGCCGTTCCAACGCCACGGGGCCGCCGTTCACTTCAAGAATGGGGTTGAAGACGAACCCGATGTTCTGGAACAGGCTGCACCGGTAGTCAGGTAGACGTCCGGGAAGTGATCCCGGGAACATCTGCTTGAGAATGCCCCTGCTCCGAATCGGGCTGTTCCGGGCAGGGCGGCACGCGTGTCGCCTCGGCAAAGAAGCGCCGGCAGTACGCCGTGCGCCCGATCCACATGCCGCCGTTGAAGTAGCGGAAGCGGTTGCCCTGGGCCGGCGGCAACGAGGACTCGAAGGCGTCGAAGCGGGCCAACGTGGGCCAGTTGACCAGGTCCGCGGCAAACAGCAGCCGGCAGTCGTACTCGTCCACAAAACGGGCCACCAACTCGGCGGGATCGCCCAGCAACAGCGCATCACGCGAGTCGATGCCCAGCACGAACTCGGTCGTGATCCGCGGCTTGGCGCAGCGGCCGTGACCTGGGGCTTGTGGACGGCGTTGTTCCAGACCGGAACGTCCTGCCCCAGCACCGTCACCGGCACGCCCAGGTGCGTGAGACTTCGCTCCAGGATGCCCATGCCCGCGGCGCCGTTGTTCCACGTGATGACGGTCAGGTCCGGCGTGGAGGCCCGATCTGTCGGGGCGGCGTGGCGAAGAAGGCCGCCTTGAAATCGGCTCCATTTTTAACGGCTTGAACGTGTGATACCCGTGGGCGTGGACGACCAGCGGCGTCGTGTCGAACAGCGTGTTGCGGATGAGTGGCGCAGACATGGTCGGTCCTCCTTTCCCGGCGGCGAGCCGCCCCACATTCCGGGTCAACCGTGGGGTGTGTCGAGCAACTCCACGCCCCAACTCTTGAGCTCTGCCCGGAACTCGGGCGCACAGAGCAGCGCCAACTCCTGGGCACGTCCGTCCGTGTACTTGCTCAAGGTCGGCAGCGCGTCGTCGACCTCGCCGAGGGTGACACATGACTTCGAGCACGGCGTCCGGCCCGCTGCGCAGGGTCGCGGCGCGCACGGCGCGGTGCAGCTCCTCGGCCGTGGCCTTGGCCCCGTAGAGCTTCGGTCAGACATTGGTCGGCGCAGCGGATGTTGCGGCGGCGCAGCGCCTGGGTCATGCGCCGGTCGTGGGTGCGCACGGGCAGGCTCCGCTCCCGGGCGATGGCGCAGTAGACGTCGAAGATGCCGGGCAGGCGGTGGACGTGATGATGGCTGTCCAGGTGCGTCACCGCGATCCCGCACTCCGCCAGGCGAAACGGGCGTTCCACTCGGCGTAGACTTCCTCGGCGCGGGTGCGGCCGCGGTCGCGAGCGCGTGACGGCAGAAATGCGCCGGACGCGTCCACCAGCGACGGCACGCGCGCCGGCGGCAGACAGGGACGGCCCCCGGTGAGTTGCAGGTGCCCGCCGATGCGACCCGGCAACGCCGCGGACCAGCGCTGCAAGTGGGTCGCGGCGTCCGGCACGCAGACCATGGCACTGGTGGTCGCCACCACGCCGTCGCGGATGCTGCTCACGATCCCGCGCGCGACGCCGTCTGTGAGGCCGAAGTCGTCGGCCGAAAAGTAGAGTTGCACCATGTGAAGCCGGCTCCGCGCCGGTCAGACCGCCAAGAACGCGTCTTCGCCCTCGTTGAGGCTCGTCACGATGTAGTCCACAATCGCCTCGACCGGGACGTCGTCCTTGTGCTGCTCCGTCACCATGAAGTTGCCGTACTGTAGCCGCTCGTTGAGCTGCATGTTGATGCTCATGAGCACGTGCACCACGTCGATGGACGAGAGGCCCAGTTCGTTGATGAGCAGGGTTTGCAGCGTCAACTCGTCGTGGTCAATCGTCCATTCGTCCAGTTTCTCCGCCAATGTGGTGAGCACAACCTGGGAGATTTCGTCTTTGGTCGCCATGGTCTCCTCCTGGGGCAAACGTCTGCCGGGTGACTGTCGTGTCGGTGAAGCAACGTGGCGCGTGAATCAACGTGCGGGTGGTGCGGGTGATGTGACGGGCTGGGCCAAGTGATGACGGCAACGCCTGGGTCGAACTCGGGCAAGTGGCAGAGGGCAGGCTGGGCGTCTCCCTCGCGCCAAAGCGTGACCGCGAAGTGCGCCGTCGTGGGCAACGGTGGCGTGGCCGCGGCGCGGCCGCGGTCGGCGGCGCGTAGGTGACGAAGCCCCTTGCGCGTACGGCACCACCCCCTTGGCGTGACCCGACGCTTTGGCCGCCGCTTCCTTTGCACCAGCAAAAGAGCAGCCCGGCCAGCGTGACGCCGCCTGCCTGCTGCAACGAGGCGCTCGTCGTCGCTCAAGATGGACGCCAGCACCGCTTCGTCGCGGCCCGGGGCAAACTCCAGGTCGATGCCCACCCGGCCCGGCAGGACAGAATACGCATGCAGCGCGGTCGTGGCTGGGAGATGGCCAGATCGGGCAGCGGACTCAACTGCGCCAGCGGGACATACGACGGCTGACCCGACGCCGCGTTGGTGATCGCAATGTCCCACGGCATGAGCGCCAGCCCGTGGGTCGCCTGCGCCCAGCGGCGCACCGCGTCTTTGGCGGCCACGCGACCCAGCAGCCAGTGCATGCGTGCGGCCGCGCGATAGGCGGCGCGATGCCACGTGGCGGAGTCGGCAGGCGCCAGCACCACAGCCCGCAGCGCCCGCAGCCAGATGCCGTCACTGGTGCTGAAGAGTTCGCTGCTGAAGCCCGTGGTGATGCCACGCAGTGACCGCCGGTGCACCCGCGTCAACTCGGCCGAATGGAAGAACTCAGGCGTCTGAGGCGCAATGAATTGGGCCACCTGCGGGTCGTCGAAGTAGCGCTGGCGGAAGTTGGTAACGCCCGAGCACGTGTCCCTGGTCGTCCAGAAATTCCAGCGTGGTGGGTGACAAATCGCCTCCTTGAAACCGGCATGGCTGCGCGCCCGAATCTGCTGCGCCCGCGCCAACTGGGGCGAAAATTGCTCGAAGGATTCGATCTGGAGGGGAAGAGCGCAAAGTGCTTGTGCGTTCGTAGAGAATGTAGGCCGTCGACTGGCCCAGACAGTCCAAAAAGACCAGCGGTAGCAGGTGACGGCGCAGGGCCGCGTCGGCCTGGTACCGCTGCTGCGGATCGATGGCCACTCAAGCGACTTCGATGCCGTCGTCGGCCACGACGTGCGCAGCGGATGAAAGCGGAAACGGGAAGTACCGTGGAAGAGATAGCGTGCATAGAATTCGGCAAAGGGGGGGACCGGCATGGCTCCACGACACTGCGCTTGCAGTGTGTACACCGGTTGCGTGTCACCGGCGGCGTGGCCTCCATCTGCACGACGCCCTCCACGGCCAGCACGGGTTCGTCGCCCGCAAGCGTGAACACCTGCACCGCGATGGTGGCGCCGGCGGGCGTCTGCGCCGTGCACTGCGCGCCTGAAAGCACCCGGAGGCAGCGTCCCGGCGTCCAGGGCCAGCCAGCGATAGCTGCGCAGCTTCTCCAGCCGGCGGACGAACCAGCCCGGTCGCAGCGTGGCGGCGACTTCGGCCATGTACTCCATGCTGACGGCGAAGGGCACCAGCGGCAGCGGCGACATGCCCGGCGGCGTCAGCTCGTTCTGGTTGGCCAGCGCGTGGTCCAGCAACATCACGTGGCGCGCCACGTCCACGGTGACGTCCAGCGTCGTGGACATGCCGTCGGTCGCAGGCGTCGCGCCGAGCAGCGGCAATGCGATCTGCACTCGCGTGGGCCGGGTCGGCACGTGATCGATGTGCACCGGCGCGGGCGTTGTCAGCGTGGCGCAGGGCCGTCAATGTGCGCTCCTGGCTGCCCAGGAATTCCTGCATGAGCGCAAAGTGGGACTCGAGCAGGCTCTGCTGTGCGCGGGTCAGGGTGCGGCGACGGACGGCCGCCACCAGCAGACCTGGCGGCCGCCGGCACAGCCGCATGACCGTTTACGGCCGGCGAAGACGGCGCGCTCACGTAGCCTGTCCCGCAGCGGCACCGAAATACAAGAGAGCAACGGGGTGGCAGGCGGCGGGGCCGGTACGTCATCGCGTCCTGTGACGGTGGCCGGGGCGTGTTCGGCTGGGTCACTGTACAGATGCGCCAGGTCCAGATCCTGGCCGTGCACAAAGAGGCAGCCCAGGGTCTCGAGGAAAATGGCGCAGACCGGGCCGCCGTGGGTTGTCCGTCGCCAGCGCGCGGAAGTCGCCGCGCCCGCGCAGCGTGTCGGTCACAAAACCGGTGAGCACGCTGCCGGGACCGACCTCGACGAAGGTGCGGAAGCCGTCGGCATAGAGCTGTTCCAACATGGCCTGGAAGCGCACCTGGTTGATCCACTGGCTGAGCGCGAGGCTGCGGATGGCGGCAGGCTCCGCGGGAAAGAGTTGCGCCGTGTTGCAACTGTAGACCGGATGGAGGCCCGGCTCGAAGCGGATGGCGTCGTAGATCTGGCTCAGGCGCGGCATGGCGGGCCGGAAGAAGGGCGTGTGGAGCGGCTCCTGGAGCGGAAGCTGCACGTGCAGGCCGCCGGCGCCGGCGACGAGTGCGCGCGCCTGGGCGGCATAGCCGTCGGTGACGAACATGACCACCTGGGTGGGACAGTTCACCATGGCCACGACCATCTTGCCCCCGGATTGGGCGCAGAGCACTTCCAGCCGGTCGACGGGCACGCCGCTGACCGCAAGCGTCACGCCCGCGACGTATTCGCCGGCGTGGTTCTGGACGCTGGCGTGGAGCACGTCGCTGAGGATGTGCATGAGATCATCCGCGAGCTACGGAACGCCATTTTGCCCGACGCCACCAACGTTTTCGCCATTGCTGTGTCCGGCCAGCGCATGGTACTTCACCGCGCGTTCCATGAGACCGAACATGGCCATGGTGCCGATGAAGTTGGGCAGGCCGTTTTGCGGCAGAAGATTTGGCGCGTCGGCGGATACAGCTGCGTGCGGCTCCATGACGGCGAACGGCGCGTCCATGTCCCGGAACCACTGCTCGACGCCCGGAAAGGCCTGGGTGGCCCGTCCATCATCCCGTCGTACGCCGAGCCGATGCCCGGGAACAGGAGGACGGTTTGCCCGGCAGGGCCGTCGCGTAGAAGACCGACGGCGCAATCCGTTCCTTGGAAACGGCGGTGTCACGCAGAGGCGTCGCAGGCGGTCCAGCGGCGCGACAGGGCGTCGACGTCGTCCGCCACCACGGCCAGCCGGGTCGCATGGCGTGGCCAGTGCGTACTCTGCGGCCCAGGCGCGCAGCGATCGCGCGGCCTGCGCCCGGTGCCGGCGGCTCGCGTCCAGCGCCGCGGCCAGCGGCCGGCGACGGCGCCGAGGGCGAACAGTTCGGCTCCCGGCATTACGCCCACTCCGTGACCTTGCGCATGCGAATCTCAAAACCGATGGCGGCGATGCCGTCTTCCGTTGTGCCCACCGTGCAGAGGTCAGCGATGTCGGCCTGCTCCAATAGATCCCAGATTTCGGCGACCGTGTACTTCTCCGCCAAGTTGGTAGGCGGCACCCCGATTTCGGCGCGCCGGCGGTTGAACTCGGCCAGGATGTCGGGCGGCGGGTCGCGGCGGAGGTCGTGGATGATCATGATGCCGAAGGGTTTGAGGACGCGCACCATCTCGCGGAAGGCCTGCACCGGTTCGGCCCAGTGGTGGATGGTGGAGCGGCTGACGATGAAATCGGCGTAGTCGTCGGGCTGGGGCAGCCGGTGCACGTCGCCCTGCACGATGCGGATGCGCGCGTCCAGCGCGTGGGCGTGGACGTTCTGGCGCGCTTGGGCCACCATATCGTCGAAGAGATCCAGCCCTTCAAAACGCATGCGGTCGAACTCCGGCGCTTGTGCCAGATAGATCAGCAGTTGCCCCGTGCCCGTGCCGATGTCCAGCGTCAGCGCGTCGCCGCCGTGCTCACGGTAGGCGGACAGCAGCGAGTGCGCCATCAGGTCGTCATAATTGCGGATCTGTCGCGCCGTGTATTGGTCGTACAATTCTGCGCTGTACTGGACCGGCAGGTTCGGTTTGCTCGGCATGATCGAATGATCTCCTCGTGTGAAATGGCGCCGTCACCGGGCTGGGCCACGGCCGCGCCGCAAGCGCATTGCAGTCCTTGTGCGGCCGGTGTCGCTGACGCCGGCGCATGTTTACGGTTGTTGCAGCCACGCGCGCAGTGTCTCGCTGCGGCCGCCGAATGGCTGCTCTTCCAGCGCGTCCTGGATGTGGACGACCATGGCTGCGGCGCGCGAACTCAGAAACAGACCGGTGCCGAACGCGGGCGCAATCCCGAGCGTCAAGAACGCGGCCGCGGCCATGCTGTCGATGTTGGGATAGATGCCGTGGCGATCCTCCAGCGTGGCGGCCAGCGTGTCGAAGACGGTGAGATAGGGCGACGTCAAGCCGCTGGACCGGATGATTGCCCGCAAGTGCGCCACCCGCGGGTCGCGCTTGAAGGGGGTGGCCAAACCCGGGCACGCCGGCCGGCTTCATCCAGGCGCGCCAGCGTGGCGTGGACAACGGAGTCCAGATCGCCGCCGGCCTGTTGCACCATGCGCTGGAACAGGGTCATGGCGGCCTGGCCTCGCCTCACGTGCAGCGGCCCCGCGGCCGTGTAGCCGGCGGCCAGCGCCATGGGCACCGGCGCGCACCGATGCCGCGGTGCGCAGGGCCATGGTGGTGGGCGTCAGGCCGCCGAAGCCGGCATGGAACGCAGTCATGACCGCGTCAAAGACCGTGCGCGCGGCATCGGTTTCCAGGTGGCGGCCGCAGGCAAGGATGAAGACGGCATCCAGGTAGTCGTGCGCATCGTCCAGCGGCGGCGGTGCTCCATTCGCGCCGTCCGCCGTCGCTTCAGATGCGGCCGCGACTGCCGTGGCCCAGAAGAGTGGCAGCAGGCTGAAATAGTAGAGACCGTCGCGGTACAGCTCTAGCCCGAGGTCGGCCGGCAGCGCGGGCAGGGCGACGTCGCCGCGTCCATCGGCCACGGCCAGCGCCGCCACCGTCGCGCCGATGGGCGTCGCACCGGACGCCGCGGCCGCGCGCCCCTGGGCCGGCAGCGGCGCGTCCACGTGCGCGCGGCACAGATTGTCCAACAGCCATCGATCCAGCATTGCGGCCGCGCCTGTCGTGGGGAACTCGCCGGTGAGCAGGTGATAGACGGCGCTGACATAGTCGTGCGTCCCCACGATCGCGTTCAAGTCGAGGCCGCGCACAATCAGCATCTCCGGGGAGAGCGAGGGGCCGTCAATTTTGGCGGACATGCGCATCCCCCCTTTCCGGTGGGACAATCGTGCGAGAAACGATCTGCCCGGACTTCCCGGAAGCCCTCACACGATCTGCCGGATATAGAGCGGTTTGGAGGGCTTCCGGGAAGTCTGCTCCGAACCTGGGCAAGACCGTGCACACCGGTGGACAAATCACCGGGTTGCACGTAGACTTGGTGCCACTGCGTGCACGTCGCGACGCGGTCGTTTGAAGGAGGAATTTGCCGTGGTCTGCAACGCCAAAGTGATCCTTTTGTGCGGTTTCGAGCATGGCGGCACCAGCCTCGTGTGGAATCTGATCACGTCGCATCCGGACATCTGCTCCGCGGGCTATGAAACAGGCGAACTGTTTCAGCAATCCGAGATTCTGCGCACCTGTCGCTACCGACCCGACCTGCTGGCCCTTGACGAAACACGGCAGGCGATCGACCGCGAACTCTGTGGCTTCAAGCTGCGCACATTGACGCACCCCGACGACAAGTTTCGTGCCCCAGGGCTGTTGTACACGCCGGATGAAGTGGCCGCCGCGGCGCTCTGCCTCAAGTCGGTCAACGACGACATCTTCCTCACCCCGATCCTGCAACAAGCGTATCCCGACCTCTACATTGTCGCCCTGGCCCGCGACGCCCACGCCCTCTGTGACGGCTATCTCCGGCGCGGCCGGCGCGCAGTGGAAGTCGCCAGAACGTACCAGCGCATCGGCACGGCCATGGAGCAGCTGGCGCACACGGCCCGCCACTTCACGCTGATCCGCTTTGAGGACGTGCTGGCCGATCCGTTTGCCGCGGCCGCGCGCCTGTTTGACTTCCTGGATGTGCAGCCCGCCCGGCTGGACAAGGTGCGCATCAAGTCCAAGAAAGTCATCGGCGCCGGGGGCGAGCACGCCACCCAGTTCGGCGACGAGCACCGCAAGTACTGGTTCGACCGCACCACGGTGACGCAGGCGCTGGCCACGGACGTCAATGCCATCCAGGCGGCGCGGCTGCTGCCCTACGAAACTGCGGAGATCGACCGGGTTGCGGGCGACGCCCTGCGCTACTTCGGCTATGCCCAGGAGTCGCCGTCATGATCGTTGCTTGCAGCGAACCGCGCGAACGGACGTTGGAAGCCATGCTCTACGCCATGCCGCCCGCCATGGCGCGCCGCTATGTCACCCGCTACCGGCCGGAGTTCGTGGGCAACCTGCGTGCGCTGCGCCGGCGCACAACCCATCACGGCAAATCGCTGCGCGGCTACGACGCCAACGCGTGTATCTTCGTGCGCATCCCCAAGTGCGCGTCCCAGTCGGTCGCAGCCAGTTTGTTCGGCAACCGCGGCGGCGGCCACACCGAAATCTGGAAATATCGCCTGGTCTTCGATGAGGCGGAATTCGCCGCCTACTTCAAGTTCGCCTTTGTGCGCAACCCCTGGGACCGGCTTCTGTCTGCGTACCGGTTCCTGTGTCGCGGCGGCTTTGACCACTGGGACCAGCAATTTTACGCCGACAACCTGGCCCACTTCGCCGATTTCGATGACTTCGTACGCCGCTGGGTAACGCCGGCGCGGGTGCGGACATGGGTCCATTTCCGGCCGCAGGTCGAGTTCGTGTGCGATGCCACGGGCGCGCTCCTGGTCGACTTCGTCGGCCGCTATGAGACGCTGCAGGATGACTTCGACGTCGTGGCGCGCCGGTTGCAGCGCACGGCCACGCTGGAGCATGTCAACAGGTCGCACCGCGCCCGCCGGGACTATCGCACCGCCTACAGTGATCACACGGCCGCCATCGTACAGGCCGTCTATGCCCGGGACATTCAGCGCTTCGGCTATCGATTTGACCCGGCGCCGTGACCGGCGACTTCAGGCGACGGACTCGCCGTCCAGGGAATTGGCGATGCGTTGCAGACTGCTCTTGGAGACGTAGACGTGGGTCAGGGCCGTGAACTGCTCGGCCGCGAGCCGGTAGGAGTCGATCAGGTCGCGCACGGTCAACGCCGCGTCAATCGTCGCCGGCGTCATGCGCAGACTGGTGATTTTGAGCTGCTGATCCAAGCTGAAGAGCCCGCTGGCGCAGAAGGGGCAGTAATGGTACGAACGTTTGAGGAGCACGTCCCCTTCCGGATGCACCACTTGACGCTTGCGCAGCCCGCTGGATTTCATGGGCATGTGGCAAGTGGGACAGGCCAGCGTCGCATAGCGGCCGTCGCCGTGTTGGGTGGCCAAACAGCACAACAGCAGGCCCATCAGCTGTCTACGCTGCGGCGTCACCTCGGCCGCGATCTCGTCGAAGCTGGCCTCCGGATGCTGTGCACGCCATACATGGAGCCGGTCGAACATCTCCGCCGCAGCCCCAAGAAACTCCTGTCTCTGCCGCTCATGCATCACGCCAAACCCCCTTTGCAGAGCAAATTCACCGCACGTAGGTCTCCACAAGCACAGTAAACTCGCATATCCCAGCGGAAATGAATCAACAGATTCGACCAGTGGTGGAATGCCGAATTTGCGCGGTGGCACTTACGCCGTACTGAGCCAGGCCCGCAGGCGTTGCCATGTCAGACTGATTGACTTTTGGTTTGCAAGTTCGTTAAGACAGGAACACAGAATTGGACGAGTGAGGGTGTAAGTAAAGCCGAACCCATCCTATCACACGGGAGGGCAATGTCAATATTGTGAAATGCAACACGAATATAACATTATTCTGCCGTTCATCATTGCGCGGCTGAACCAACGAACATGACGGCAGTATAGACATCTTCCGTGTCCAGATCGTGTCCAGCCGCGGTTTGAGGCGAAACGGGCGCCGGGATTGGCATGGGTGAGATGGGGCCGGAGTGGTCGCTGCCACACGCGTGCCGCACTGCCCAAGACCGGGCAGTGCGGCAGGTATGACGAAGCAGATGAGGTGACGGGCGAGGGAACGTCTAGGCCAGACTGGCGTCCAAGACGATTTCCGGCACGGCAGCCAGCGCCTTGGAGACCGGGCAGCCTTCCTTGGCCCGCACGGCGTAGTCGGCGAAGGTCTCGGCGTCGATGTCGGGCACGTCGGCCACGCAGTCCAGTTCGATCTTGGTGATGGTCGGGCCGTCGCCCAGGTGCACCGTCGCCGTGGTCTTCACGCTGTTGGGCACGTAGCCGTCGCCACTTAGAAGTGCCGCGAGAAACATGGAGAAGCAGCCCGCATGGGCCGCACCGATCAGTTCCTCCGGATTGGTGCCTTTGCCGCTCTCAAAGCGGGAGGCAAAGGTAAACGGCCCTTCAAACATGCCGCTGCCCAGCTTCATGGTGCCGTTGCCGGCGCGCAGGTTGCCTTGCCACTCAGCTTGTGAACTCCGAACTGCCATGTGATTCCTCCTTGGTTGAAATGACTCTGTGACTCGGGTATCTTGGTCGCTCAACAAACTCGGTGCTGCAACAAACTCGGTGTGGGATGTGCCGCATTTGCGGGCGACATCATTTTGCCATAGAACGGGCCGGAGGAACATTTCGTCATTTTCAGATGCACCAATGCCGTTGACCGGGCCTTGCCATTGCCGCGCTGTCGGCGTACCATGACGCGGGTGCGCAACGTCACGGGGACGTCCCTGCGCGCCGAGATCAGCCACATGAGGAGGCGACCGATGAACATTGCCATGGGTGGAATTGCCGTCGAGTGCTGCACATTTTCCCCGGTGCTCACCGCACTGGATGACTTCGAGATCCTGCGCGGTGACGCCTTGCACTCCCGCTATCCGTTTCTCGACCATCATCCCGACGCGACGTTTTCGCCGCTCTTCTTTGCCCAGGCCACGCCCGGCGGACCGGTGGCGGCCGACGCGTACGCTCGTCTTAAGGCGGAATTTCTGCAGGGGCTACAGGCCGGTGGCCCGTGGGACGGCGTCTACCTGGACATGCATGGCGCGATGTTCGTGGAGGGGATGCAGGACGCGGAAGGCGATTGGATGGCGGCCGTGCGCGCGGTGGTCGGTCCCGGCTGTCTGCTGGCGACGAGTTATGACCTGCACGGCAACGTGTCGCCGCGTGTCGTCGGCGCAGTCGATCTCCTGACCGCCTACCGGACCGCGCCCCATGAAGACATGCTGGAGACACGGGCGCGCCGTTGACCTGCTGCTCACGTGCTTGCGCGGGCCGGCGTCCCCACACGGCCTTTGTGCCAATCCCGATCCTCTTGCCCGGCGAACGCGCCATGACCACGGCCGAGCCCGCGCACAGTCTCTACGCGGACCTGCCCGCGACCATCGCCCGTCACGATCTCCTGGATGCGTCGTTGCTCGTGGGGTACGCATGGGCGGATGAACCGCGGTGGCCGCGCCTGCCGTGGCCGTCGCGTGGGACGCGGCCGCGGCCAAGACTGCCAGTGCGGAGTTGGCCGCAGCATGGTGGGCGCAACGTGCGGCCTTTGACTTCGGCATGCCCACCGGCACAGTGGAGGAGTGCATCGCGTTGGTACAGGCGGCGGTTGCGCGCGGGGAGACGCCGGCCTTTCTCAGCGACGCGGCGACAACATCACCGGCGGCGGCGTGGGCGATGTGCCGTTCGTGCTGGGCCGGATGCTGGCACACGGTCTGGAGAACGCGGTCTTCGCCGCCATTGCGGACGCGGCGGCCGTGGCGAGCGCCTTTGACCACGGCATCGGTGCGACCGTCAACCTGTCACTGGGCGGCAAGCTCGACACCGTCAACGGCACGCCGCTGGCGGTGACAGGCACCGTGCTGGCGCTTCACACGGCAGGCGCGGATCGGCAAGCGGTCATCCTGGTGGACGGCATCAAGGTGGTGGTCACCAGCCGGCGCACGGCCTTCACCACCGTCGCCCAGTTTGAGGCGCTGGGCCTCGACCTGACACAGCACGCCATCGTCGGCATCAAGCTGGGCTATCTCTTCCCCGACCTGCGCCGTATCGCCGCCTATGCGTGCCTGGCCTTCAGCCCCGGCGCCATCAACCCGGATCTCACGCAGTTGCCGTACCGCGATTTGGCGCGTCCGGTCTATCCGCTGGACGCGGGCATGGACTGGCAGCCGCCGGGATAAACCGGCGTGGCGGGCATGGGGACACGTGCGCACGTGGGCGTGCGCACTCGACTCTTTTTCAGCTCCGTTTGACGCATCAGGAGGGCAGGCGCCCCGCGCGGATGTCACCGTAGCTCACAAGCCGGATCCCGCGTCGGCGATGATCTCCAGCACGCGGCTGTCGGTCCAGGCATCGACGACGCCTTGGCGGTCGGCCGCGACGTTCTCGTAGCCGGGGTGATGGATTGCGGGGTTTCGGGATGGTCGTAGGCCGGATGGTCGACAAAGATCCAGCGGCCCGGCGCTAGTTCCGCCAGGTTTTGACGCAACGTCGCCACCTTCTCCGCCGGGGTGAGCGCTTGATTGTCTTCGCCGAAGCCGCGGAACCGCTCAAAACCGTGGGCCGCGGGTCGACCGCCAGATCGTATTCGGCGGCCAGCCCTTCCACGATCGCGCTGAACACCGGGTCGTCGCGCAGATAGCCCATGTGATTGGTCAGGTGACTGACCCAGGGGATGTGCTTGCGCACCAGCTCGATCTGGGCGCGGTACTCCTGTTCCACCTCGTCCGGCGTCCACGGGCTGCCCTCCAACACAACCTCATCCGGATACCCGTCCCGCTTGCGATAGCGTGTGTGAAAGTAGCCGTCCGGCCCGACAATGCTTTTGGCGTCGGTGATGGGGCCCCATTTCATGTTGTCCCATTCGCTGGTCATGGTCAGGTGGACGCCCACGTCGTAGGTGGGGTGGGCGTGGAGCAGGGCGACCGCCTCGGGGAACCACGGGCAGGGCGCCATGATCTCCACCGAGCGGCAGATGCCGTGGGTGAAGACGTCGATGCAGGCGAGGTTGGCGGCGTGACAGAAGCCGATGTCGTCGGCCCGGACGAGCAGCGTGATCGTGTCGTTGGACATCTGGAACTCTTCCTTGTGTGTTTAGTCGCAATCGTAGCGGCAGTGGGTCTGGACCAACTGCATAAACCAGCGCATACGTCCCACGCCGGTGCCCGCGGCCAGCGAACCGGCCGTGGCCACCTGGAGACCGCCGCCCGCGCCGGCTTTGCCAAAGTCGTCGATGACGCGCTGCTCGATCGCCGCCGGGCTGCCGTTGCGCAGGAGGAAGGGCGGCATCTGGCCTTCGATGAGCGCGTCGGGCATCTCCGCACGGATCCGCCCCGCATCCACCTCCGGCCCGTAGTTGACCCGGCGGATGCCCAGTTCGTACTGCATGTCCAGCAAGTGGCCCATGGAACTGTCCGAGTGCTGGTAGCGCGGCGCGTCACCCGGCGCCAGCGCATCGAGCACCCGGTCCAACACCGGGAAGCAGTATTCACGGTAGAACGCCCGGTTGAAGAGGGCGGAGTTGTCGTCGGTGATCCACCAGCCGGGCGTGGTGTTGCCGCTGAAGGTGCGCAGAATGCGGTTGAACTCCACTATCTTCGCCGCCAGGATGTCACGGAAGCGGGCCATGAGGTCCGGATGGTCGTACATCCAGTAGAAGACCGTCTCCGGCTTGAGCACCGATGTCATGATGGTGGCCGGGCCGCGGCTGCCCGTGCCCAGCTTGGGCAACGCTTTGCCCGCGCCACGGCGTTCTTCCCATTCCTCCAAGAACTCGGGCGGAAAGCTCCACGTCGCCACGTCGGTCGCCTCGGCCTGGTCCAACAGGCGCGCAAACTCGGCGGGGTCCCCGGTGGTGGGGGTGAGCCAGGGCGTGCTGCCTTCGTAGTAGGAGAACTCGCAGCCGAAGAGGTTCTCGATGCGTTTGGGGCTGTGTTGAAAGGTGTCCTCGTCGAACCAGGTCTTGCCCACGTACTGCTGCGTCACCTGGTTGACTTGGCGGTGCAGGTCGTCCCGGTACGCCTTGTCCATGTAGTAGCGCACCGTCGACGGCACCTGCATGAACTCGAAGATCCAGTGGTCGTCCGGCGCGAACGAGATGGCGCAGCGCGGCTTGGCGGGTGTAAATTCCAGGCAGCGGTCGTTCTCGTCCCAGAAAGCCGCCAGATCCAAGTCTTTGGTCAACTCCATGAATTCGGGTTCGATGATGGGCATGGGACGTGCTCCCGGCTGGGCGACGACCGCATCCGGTCGCGCATGGGTGAGGCTTACGACTGGGCTGAATCCGCATCATCGGCCGGTTTCTTGGTCCGTTCCAAGTAGATGTGTTGGCGCTCTTTGACCAACAGACTGACGATGGTGACGAAGATGCTGATGCCCAGGAAGATGTAGATGATCGTAAAGACTTTGGCCTCGGGCGTCGTGGGGGCCAGATCGCCGTAGCCCACAGTGGCCAGGGTGATCACGCAGAAGTAGAGCGAGTCGAGCCAGCTCCATCCCTCGTCCACGTGGTAGAAGGTCGAGCCGATGGCCAAAAGGATGGTGAACCAGATGGAGAGCGCGCGGTAGTGGGGCTGATTGAAGAGCCGCCACATCTCGCGGACGAGCGTGTACATTGCGCCGAGGGTGAGGAGAAAGGCTGCCATGGGTTGTCTGTCCTCTGGATCGAACGGTTGCGTTGCTGCCGAAGCACGGGTGCGGACGGCATCACAACATCAGCGAAATCGCGAACCCCACGACTGTGCCGAAGCCTGCACCCGCGCCGCCGCGGTCGTAGGCAAACGGGATCAACGAGTTGGTCAACATGGCCAGGAGCCCGCCCGCAGCCAGGGCCGCCATGCCCATGCCGTTGGTGTCGGCGATACGGATGGCAACCATGTAGCCGACGGCCGCGGCCACACCACACGCCAGCACCACGCTGCCCCACACGGCCGCCATCTTCGTCCGGCTCCATCCGGCCTTGGCCAGGTCCGCGGAGGGCGCGAGTGCCTGCGGGATGTTGGAGACCGCGACCGAAAAGAGGAAGGCCACGCTCAACGGCATGCCCAGCGCCACCTGGATGCCGAAAATCACCGATTCCGGGATGCCGTCCACCACCGCGCCGAGGACGATGCCCAGTGCGCCGCCGGTGCCGTCACCCCCGAAGCGCTTGTCGACAAGATAGTCGCCGCCCACAAAGATGACCGCGCCGAGGAGCAACCACAACGCGCCCTGCACTGCGCCGATCCCTTCGGCGATGTCCTGTGCGATCAAGTCGAAGGCCACGGCGCTGATGAGCGTGCCGGCGCCGAAACCGGCCAGCCAGCCCACCACCCGCGTCGGCACGCGGATCCAGTAGACCGCGAGGCCGCTGAGCAGCAGCGATGATTGGGCAAGTGCGCCCAGGATGAACGCGTTGAGCATGGATTCCTCGCTCGCTCCACAGTGACACACGGGTTGGAAACCCCGAACTGACAGCGAGAAGTGCCCTCAGGCACTAGGTCTGTAGTCGCTGAGGCGACTTTTCGCTGTCAGCATCGGTTTCCAACCGTGGGAATCTCCGGCTGCGTCAGGCTACGTCCACGTCACAGAAGAACGCCGACCGTTGACGCAGCAGCCGCTTCGGCCCCGTCAACGTGAAGGTGCCGCGTGCCGGCAGGTGCTGCGCCGAGTTGCCGACCATCACCTGCACGGTCGCCGGCTCCACCGCCAACTGCATGGCTGCGTCGTAGTAGGCCAGTTGCTCGGCGGCCATGGTGAACGTAACCCGCATCCGGGCGCCGGCCTCGAGATGCACGCGCTTGAAGCCCCGCAACTCCTGCACCGGCCGGGTGACGCTGGCGCCGTCGGTGCGGGTGTAGAGCTGCACGACTTCGTCCCCGGCCCGTTGGCCGACATTGACCACGTCAACGCCGATCTGCACCGTGCCGTCGGTGGCGACTTGGTCGGCGGGCGCGCCGTCCACTGTAATGCGCAAGTTCTCAAACGCAAAATCGGTATAGCTCAGGCCGAAGCCGAAGGGGAAGAGCGGTTCGTTGCTCTCGTCGGTGTAGGGGCCGTAGAAGAACGAGTGTGCGCCCGACGGCCGGTGCGCGTAGAAGATGGGCACCTGGCCCACGTGGCGCGGCACGGTGATGGGCAGCTTCCCGCCCGGGTTGACGTCGCCGAAGAGGATCTCGGCCAGCGCGGGCGCCCTCCGCGCCGGGCAGCCACGCATGGATGACCGCGGGCGCCGCCTCCACCAGTTGGGGGATGGGGTACGGACGTCCCGCCACCAGCACCAGCACCACCGGCGTACCCGTGGCCAGCACCGCCTCCACCAGTTCCTGTTGCACGCCCGGCAGCGTCAAGTGTGCGCTGTCGCGGAACTCGCCCGACGTGCAGTCCGGCACGAGCCCGGCCTTGTCGCCCACCACGACCACGGCGACGTCGGCCTGCTGCGCGGCCTCAACCGCCGCGGCAAAGCCGCCGGTGTCGGTCGAGTTCACGTCGCAGCCTTGGGCGTAGCGCACCTCCGTCGCCGGCGCCACGGCCTGTCGAATGGCCGCCAGCACGCTGATCATGTCGGCATAATCCTCCACCAGCTTGATGGACTCGGGCAGCGGATGGTCGGAGAAGCCCAGGCCACGGAGCGTGATCAGCGTCTCAATGTGGGCGGGGTAGGAGTAGTCGCCCAGGAGATTGCGCGTGCTGTCGGCATTGGGGCCGATGACCGCGATGGAGTTCAGCGTTTTGGGCAGCGGCAGCAGGTCGCCGTCATTCTTGAGCAGCACGATCGATTTTTGGGCGATCTCACGCTCACCGTCCGCTGCTCCGGCGTGTCGAAGACGGCGGCCACGGCGGCCGGGTCCACGTAGGGCGCTCGAAGAGGCCGAACGCAAACTTCATGGCCAGCACGCGGCGGACCGAGCGGTCGATCAACGCGTCATCGATCGCGCCGGCCTTGACCGCGTCGATCAGATCCTGGCCGTAGGCGTCGATGCTGGGCAGCTCCACGTCCATCCCGGCTTCCAACGCCAACCGCGCCGCGTCGGCCTTGTCCTGCGCCAGCTTGTGATAGTCGCGCAGTTGGTTGATGGCCATGTAGTCGGAGACGACCAGACCGTCGAAGCCCCACTCGTCGCGCAGGATCTCGGTCATGAGCGTGCGGGAACTGCTGCACGGCTCGCCGTCGATCTCGTGGTACGCGGGCATGATCGACGCCAGGTCGGCCACGCGCACCGCGGCCTCGAAGGGCGCGAGGTAGACTTCGCGCAGCTCGCGCGGCGTGATGTGCGCGGGCGCCCAGTTCAGGCCGCCCTCGGACGCGCTGTAGCCGACGAAGTGCTTGGCCGTGGCCATGACGCCGTCGGTCCAGTCGTCGCCCTGCAGGCCGCGGATGTAGGCCACGCCCATGGCGGACGTCAGGTACGGGTCTTCGCCGAAGGTCTCTTCGGTGCGGCCCCAGCGGGGATCGCGGGCGATGTCGATCACCGGCGCCAGGCCCTGGTGCACGCCCACGGCCCGCATCTGGGTGCGGATGATCGCGGTCATGGCCTCGACCAGTTCGGGCTCCCACGTGCTCGCGACGCCGATGATCTGGGCGAAGTTGGTGGCGCCGTTGGCCAGAAAGCCGCTGCAACATTCGTCGTGGATGAGCGCCGGGATGCCCAGCCGCGTCTCTTCCAGGAGGAATGTCTGGATGGCGTTGGCCAGTTCCGCCGTGGCCACGGGACCGAGACTGCT
Organism: Caldilineaceae bacterium; assembly: GCA_041391205.1. GTDB lineage: Bacteria > Chloroflexota > Anaerolineae > Caldilineales > Caldilineaceae > JAWKOK01. The sequence continues at coordinate 48,724 of JAWKOK010000006.1, read as the reverse complement.
GCCGCCGGCCAGCCGCGTCACCTGGCCGAGACCGTCGGCCATGCGGCCGCGCGCGCGGTCCGCGTCCAGTCCGTCGTCGCCGGCGATTTCGTAGATCCACAGGCTGCCCAATTGCGCGACCTTCTCCTCGACGGTCATGCGGCCGAGCAGGTCATCCACGCGCGCGTCGACCGGCAGACTGGCGTCGCGATAGGGCAGCGACTCACGAGTGATGGTATTCATCTTGCACGGTACCTTTGCTTGGAGGGTGCGCCGGCGCGTACGGAACCGCGCCGGCGGCTTTTGCGGATGGTTTTGCCGACACAAATCTTGTCGACAAGATTGTTATTGCATGTTGAGCGCGACGTGGGCGGCCGGCATCAACGGGTAGCCATCGTACAAGTGGCAACTGACATGTGCGCCGTCCACGTTGTAGTCCGGCGGCGGCGTGCCCCGGCAGATGTCCATCACTCGGGGGCAGCGGCCGGCAAAGCGGCAGCCCGTGCGCAGATATTCGTCCTGCTCGGTGTCGGTGAGGCGGATCTCGCCTTCCCAGCGATGGGCCGTATCGGCTTCGGGAATGGAGGCGCGCAGCAGTTGCGTGTAGGGATGCTGGGGAGTCATGAGTACCTGTTCCACTGTGCCCATCTCCACGATGTCGCCGCGGAACATGATGGCGATGCGGTCGCAGACGTAGTAGGCCGTCGCCAGGTCGTGGGTGATGTAGAGCACGCTCACGCCCAGTTCGTCGCGCAGCTTCTTGAACAGGTTGACGATGGACATGCGCAGGGACGCGTCGACCATGGAGACCGGCTCGTCGGCAATGAGCAGCTGCGGATTGGTGAGCAAGGCCCGCGCAATGGAGATGCGCTGCAACTGCCCGCCGGAGAACTCGCTGGGATAGCGGCCGGAGAGGTCGTCATAGGTGAGACCGACCAGGCGCAGCTTTTCGTCGATGTAGTCGATGGCGTGTTGGCGGCCCTTGGCCAGCTTGTAATTGTAGACGGTGTCGAAGAAATAGCGCTCCACCGGCCGCAGCGGGTTGAAGGTGCTGAAGGGATCCTGGAAGACGGCCTGGATGCCCTCGCTGAACCAGACCTTCTCGTTCTTGGTCTCGCGCTTGCCGCTGTGGATGATGACGCCGGACGTGGGTTGTTCGAAGCCCATGATGATGCGCGCCGTGGTTGACTTGCCGCAGCCGCTTTCGCCGGCCAGCGCAAAGATCTCGCCGGCGCCGATGTGGAACGAGATGTCGTCTACGGCGGTGATGCGGTCCCGGGAGATGGCGCTGCCCAGGGTGAAGACCTTGGTGAGTTGTTCGACTTCAAGCAGCTTTTCCATGGTCTCCTTCTCCGACCAGCCAGCAGGCGACTTTGTGATCGCGATCGATCTGGGTGAAGCCCGGCATCGTCTCTTTGCAGATGTCTTTGACCAGCGGGCAGCGCGGGTGGAACGGGCAGCCGGGGGGCAACTCGGCCAGGGACGGCGGGCTGCCGGGCACGCTCTCGCGCGGCGTCTTGTCGCCGAACTTGGGCAGCGAGTTGATCAGGTACTGGGTGTACGGATGCTCGGGCTGGCCGAAGATCTTCTCGGTGGTCGCCTCCTCCACGATCTTGCCCGCGTACATGATGCCGATGCGGTCGGCCGCGTTGACGTGGACGCCCATGTCGTGGGTGACGAGGACGATCGTGTTCTGCAGGTTGGACTGCACGTTTTTGAGCAACTGGACCACCCCGCGCTGCACCACCACGTCCAGCGCCGTCGTCGGCTCGTCGCCCACGATGATGGTGGGGCCGAGCAACGTCGCCAGCGCGATGGTGACCCGCTGGCGCATGCCGCCCGACAGTTGGTGGGGGTAGGCGTCGAGAATTTTGGGCGGCAGCCCCAGCTCGATGATGTGGTTGCGGGCCAGGTCAAAGGCGTCCTGTTTCATGTGCGCGCCCAGATGACTTTCGATGAAGTCCTGGTAGGTCTCCTTGATCTTGGTGACCGGGTTGAGCACGCTCATGGAGCCTTGGGGCACGTAGGCGATGTATTCCAGGCGCAGCCGGCGCTTCTCCTCGGCGCCGAGCGTGGCCACGTCCACTTCGCCGGTGGGCATGCGGTAGAAGACCTTGCCGCCCACGATGCGCAGCGGCGGGTCCACCGCGGCCACCAGCGTCTTGAGCAGCGTCGACTTGCCGCAGCCGCTCTCCCCGGCAATGCCGTAGATCTCGTTCTTGCGGATGGCCAGGTCCACGTGGTTGACGGCCTTGACCACCTTGCTCTTGCCGTAGACGTCGAGAATGTAGTGGGCCTGGAGGTCTTCGGTCCTGAGAATGATCTCTTCCATGGCTAGGCTGCTCCCACGCGTTGGATGCGAGTGCGGGGATCCAGATACTCGCTGACGCTCACCGAAAGCCAGTAGAGGGCGATGAAGAGCAGGACCGACAGGATGATCGGCGTCAGAACCCAGTAGTAGCGTCCCAGCAAAATGGCTTGATAGCTAATGGCCCAGTAGAGCATGGTGCCCAGCGTGGGCGTGGACAGTTCGAGCAAGCCGAGAATGGCCAGCGTGATCTCCAGGCCGATGGCCCAGGCCATGTTGTTGATGAGCGTGGCGAAGATGAGCGGCGTCGTGTAGGGCATGTATTCGTTGATCACCAGCCGGGCCGTCCCCGTCCCCGAGAGAATGGCCGTCTGGGTGAAGTCGCGCTCGCGCAGGCTGAGGATCTCGGAGCGAATCAGGCGCGCGTCCCACGCCCAGCCGAAGAAGGCCAGCAGCAGCCCCAATGTCACCAGGCTGAGATTGCCGCGCAGCAACATGGCCAGCATGACGATGATCAGGAAGAGCGGGACCACCAGCAGGCTGTCGCTGAAGAACATGAGCACGCGATCCCAGGTGCCGCCCTTGTAGCCGGCCACCATGCCGATGCTGACGGCGATGATACGGGAGACGATGCCCGCGATCAAGGCGATGATCAGCGAGTTGCGCACGGCAAAGGTGGCGATCCAGAAGATGTCCTGGCCGTTGGAGTCGGTGCCCAGCCAGTATTCGGCCGACGGACGCATGTCGCGCGGCACCTCGCCCCAAACGGTGGGGTCATAGGGTGAGAAGAACGAAAGAAGCGCAAATCCGACCAGCAGCGCAAGGACCACAAACGCCAGTGCAAAGCGATAATCTCGGAACAGGTCTCTCAATAACTTCACTGGTGGCTCGCTCCTTACTGGTACCGGATGCGCGGGTCGAAGAACGGATAGAGCAGATCGACGATGAGGACGGATGTGGTGATGGCAAGGATGGAGAAGACGGTGATGCCCATGATCAGGTTGTAGTCACCGGTGACGATGGCGTTGTAAAGCAGCGACCCCAGCCCGGGATACGAGAAGACGATCTCGGTGATGAGCGCGCCGCTGAAGATGAGGCCCAGCGACAGTCCAAGGCCGGTGATCTGCGGCAGCATCGCGTTGCGAATCACGTAGCGCCGGACCACCTTGCCCTCGCGCACGCCGCTGAGTTTGGCGTACTGCACGTAGCTCTCCCCGTTGACCTTCTGCACGATCAACTTCATGGTCTGGAACCAGACGGCCACGTTGAGGATGAAGATGGAGAGCGCCGGCAGGAACGAGTGACAGAGCACGTCCTTGATGAACGACCAACTCATACTCGGCCGGCGTCCCAAGGTGGTGCCGCCGGAGACGGGGAACCAGCGCACGAAGTAGGCGAAGATCAGCAAGAGCGCAAAGGCGAAGATGTAATAGGGAATGGGGCGCACGATCATCGCCACCGTGTCCATCCCGCGCGACCAGGGTTTGTTGGCGTGATAGCCGGCATACCCGCCCACCAGATTGCCGAAGATCCATGACAGCAAGGTGGTCGTCAGCAACAGCGTCGCGGTCCAGGGCAGCGCTGTGGCGATCAACTCGTTGACGGGCGTGGGAAACTGGAAGAACGAGACACCCAGGTCGCCGCGGAAGAGCCGTCCCCAGAAAGCGATATACTGGTCGAACATGGAGCCGCCCAGACCATACATCTCGGTCATCTGGGCAATGATCTGGTCCATGCTGCCCGGTTCGAGACTTGAACCACGCGCCCGCATTTCTCCGATTGTGCGCAAAACCGGGTCATTGGGCAGCAGCCGGGGAATGAGAAACACCGCGGTGATGCCGATGAAGATCACCAGGACATACTGGATAAGCCGCGGGATCAAGTAGCGTCGAAAGAACATGTTGTAGATACTCCCCAGTCAAGAGAATGGAGACTGGAGACTGGGAGATTGGGCCGCCCGACGCTTGCCCATGTCGCGTCACAGGTCAGCCCGAATCTCTCAATCTCCAATCTCCCAATCTCTACTCGTCTACTCTGCGCCCGTCGGCTCCAGGAACGGAGTCATGTACTTGAACGGGCCCCAGTGCGTGTAGGGCTGGCTGTAGGCATTCTCGATGCCGGGCCAGTTGGTCCAGTAGGTCTGGTCCCAGGTGATGAAGCCGGTGTAGCCGAAGGTCGGGATGCCGGGCATTTCCGTCACGGCGATCTTGAGGCCTTCGATGCCGGCGTCAACCGTCGCTTGATAGTCGGTTGGATCGGTGTTGCGCAACGTCGCGATGACCGCATCCATCTCCGGCGATGACCAGCGCGAGTAGTGTCCGTTGGTCGTGTCGCCCACAGGACTCACATACTCAGAGTTAAAGAAGTTGAGGGTGCGATACAGGTCGGGACCGGCGCCCCAGGGTTCGTAGGCCGGCCAGTCGCTGGAGACGTCAAAGTCACCCGTTTGGCCCAGGCTCGCTGATGCCTCAGAAGGATAGTGGCTGGCGTCGATGCCAAACTTCTTCCAGGCCTGCACCGCGGCGGCACAGTTGCGGAAGCCGGGATGGGTGGAGTCGGTGTTGCTGAGGCATTGGAGCTGCCAGGGGCTGCCGTCGGGCAGCAGCCAGTTGCCGCTGCCGTCGCGGCTGAAGCCATTGTTGAGCAGCAGCTTTTCGGCCACATCCGGCGCGTACTTGTACCAGTAGCCAAATTGCTTGGCCTGTTCCGCCGGATCGTCAGAAACGGCGTAGCCGCGGCCCTTGGCATACTCAGCTACGCGCTGCGCAGCGTTCACATCGAACGGCTGGAAGGTCTCGCCGTTGCCGATGTCGAGCGTGAATTCTTCCAGCCACGGGAGCATCGGATCGATGAAGTCTTTGGGGTAGTTGGAGAGCGACGGGATGTGTACGGGGCTGAGCACGCCCGTACCGTCCACGGCGATGCCCAGATAATCGCTGATATCGATGGCCAGCAACATCGCCCACCGCACATCCTTGTTGTCATACGGGGCGCGCGCCGTGTTGAAGGTGATGCCCGTGATGGCGGGGTCGTTGTTCACGACGTAGGGCCAGTCGGGTTGGTAGCCGCGGCAGGTGTCGCACTGCTCCAGAACGGCCTTCATGCCGTCGGTCGAGAGATTGAGCACATCCGCTTCGTGCGTCAACTGGGCCAGAATCTTGGCACCCTCGTTGGCGAAGTTCTGGAAAACAATGTAGGTGGGCTGCGGCTCGCCGTACATCATGCCGGTCGGAGTCTTGTCCCAATCCGCGCGCTTCTCCCAAATCGTCCAGAAACCGGAGGGGTCGTAACTGTACAGCTTGTAGGGGCCGGTGCCGACAAACGGATTGAACTCGAACGTGACCGGATCCTCCACGCCTTCAAAGATATGCTTGGGCATGATCCAGGTTGCGCCCCAGCGGTCAAGGAATTTCGTGTGAAAGCGGGAGTTCGGTTGGTTCAGTTCAAAGACGACCGTGTGGTCATCCGTGGCGGAAACCGACTTTAAGTTCTCGACGAAGTAGCTGTTGTCGTCAAAGCCCGCGAAGTTCTTCAGCGTTTCCGCCGTAAAGACGACGTCATCAGCCGAGAAAGGCTCGCCGTCATCCCACAGGACGCCTTCGCGCAGCGGAATGGTGACTTGCGTGAAGTCCTCATTGTAGACCGGATCGCCCGCGGCCAGGCCGGGGATGATCTCGCCGGTGGCGAAGTCGACGGACCACAGCGGCTCGTTGGCCAGGTTCTGCATGCCGCGATCGCGCCACTTCCAGCCCACCCAGTTGTTGAAGTTGTTGGGCGAGCCGACACGGCCGGTCAGGATGTCGGCGATTAGCGTCTCGTTGCGGGGCAATTCGCCCAGCCCTTGACTGGGAACCTCTTCAGCAGCCGCGTCGGCGGCCGGTTCTTCGCCGGCGGGCGCGGCCGGTGCTGCGCCTCCTCCTGCGCAGCCCGCCAGGAGCCCGACCAGAACGAGCAGTGTCGTCAGCACAAACAGTGTGCGTCTCATATCTCTCTCCTCGGTACTTGAACAGAATTGAATAAACGACCAACAATCAGAGACCGGTCGCCCGGCATGATTGTCGAATCACGAGTTTGGTGGGAACCTTGTTGAGCTGCGTTTCCCAGAGTTTGTCGCGCATGAGCATGAGCATGATCTGCGCCGCCAATCTGCCCATGGTCTCGATGGCCTGATCGACCGTGGTCAGCGGCGGGTTGGCGACGGCGCTTTCGGCCGTGTTGTCGAAACCCACCACCGACAGATCCTCGGGGATGCGAATGCCGTATTCTGCGGCGACATCGTAGACGCCGAACGCGGTCTCGTCGCTTGACGCGAGAATCGCGGTGGGCGGCGTCGCCAGCGACAGCAACGTGCGCGCCGAGGTAGCCCCCGTCGGTCGCGTATAGTCGCCGGTGAGCACCAGCGCCGGGTCGACCGGGATGCCGGCCGCGGCCAGGCCGTCAATGTAGCCGTCCAGCCGGCGTTGGGCGCTCTGCAAATCGGCGCGCCCGCCGATGTAGCCGATGCGGCGGTGTCCCAGGGAAACCAGATAGGCCATCGCCTCAAGCACGCCTTGATGGTTGGTGGAGAGCACAGCCGGGAATTCCGTGCTGCTCTGGATCGGTTCGACCGCCACCACCGGCGCCGTGGTGCGGTACGAACTGGCGTTGGGCGTGACCACGATGATGCCGTCGGTGACGCTGCCGTTCAACTCCGCAACCAGTCGCTCTTCCCAGTTGGCCGGGGACAACTGTTCGTGGCGGGCGCTGGCATACGCCAACAGGTCGTAGCCCTCGGCCGCGGTAACCTGGTTGACGCCCCGGATCACGAGTGACGTGAACGAATGCCAGAGATCGGGCACGATCAGGCCCACCACGTTGGTCGAGTGGCTGCGCAAACTGCGTGCGGCCATGCTCGAGGCATAGCCCAGGTCATCGATGACCCGGCGGACACGGTCCTCCGTGGCGGACGCGACATCGTCCTTGCCGTTGAGGACGCGCGAAACCGTCGAAACGGAGACGCCCGCTTCCCGGGCCACGTCGCGGATTGTCACTCTGCTGCGCAGACGTTGCATGGTCAAAGCAACTTCGATTGTTGAGGTGGGCAAGCTCGATGGGCAACGCCGGATGAACTTCCGGTATCGTTCCTGGTATCGATATCAGCATTGTAACAGGAAATACCGGGTTGTCAATCCCCAATTGGAATGTATGCCACATTAGGGTGGTGTGGCGTACGTTGGGCTATACTCTTGACGACAGCCGCGGTAGCGGCCGCGAACGGGGGAAAATGGCGGGAAAACGGGCAATTTTGCGCAGGCGCGAAATTCGTGTCGAATTCGGTCACGTCCCGTTCGACGTATGAGTAGAGCGGAAAATCGTCCCGGCGCATCATCGCCGTGCAAACCGGCATCTGCCCCGGGCGAGAGATTCGTTCGACGTCGAGGACAGTCGCTAAAGCAACAGTTGTTCAATCACAAGGAGAAACACAATGCGAGTCATGGTTTTTGTCAAAGCGTCGCCGGAATCCGAAGCGGGCGTTATGCCCAGCGAAGAAGGGCTGGCCGAAATGGGCCAGTACAACGAAGAACTGGTGAAGGCGGGCGTCATGTTGGCCGGCGAAGGTTTGCACCCCAGCAGCAAAGGCGTGCGCGTCTACTTTTCCGGCAAGGAGCGGACGGTCGTGGACGGACCGTTCACCGAAGCCAAGGAGCTGATCGCCGGTTTCTGGATCTGGCAGGTCAAGTCCATGGAAGAAGCGGTGGAATGGGTCAAGCGCAGCCCGTTCCAGGAAGGCGAGCTGGAACTCCGCCCGGTCTTTGAGGCCGAGGACTTCGGCGAGGCGTTCACCCCCGAACTGCGCGCCCTCGAGGATCGGCTGCGGGCCGAGGTCGAAGCGCGGTCCAAGGAGTAGCGCGTGGCGGAGAGTTCCGGCAGCCGGCGCACCGTCGCCGCAATCTGGCGGATCGAATCGGCGCGTCTCATCGCCGCCCTGGCGCGGCTGGTGAACGACGTCGGTTTGGCCGAGGATTTGGCCCAGGATGCGCTGGTTGCCGCCCTGGAACAGTGGCCGGTTGAGGGCGTGCCGGACAATCCCGGCGCGTGGCTGATGACGGTCGCCAAGCGGCGCGCCGTCGACTGGGTGCGTCGGGATCAGACCAGGGAGCGCAAGTATGCCGAGTTGCGACAGCAATTGGAGACGGAACAGGTGACGGGCCCAGCCGATGTGACCGCGGCCGCCGCGCTCGACGTGGGTGACGATCTGCTGCGGCTGATCTTCATCGCCTGCCATCCTGTGCTGTCCACCGAGGCGCAGGTGGCGCTGGCTTTGCGGCTCTTGGGCGGGCTCACCACCGAGGAGATCGCGCACGCCTTCCTCGTACCCACGCCCACGATTGCCCAGCGCATCACCCGCGCCAAGCGCACCCTGGCGGCCGCACAGGTTCCCTTTGCCACGCCCCAGGAAAACGAGTGGGCGGCGCGCCTGGCCTCGGTGCTGGAGGTGATCTATCTCATCTTCAACGAGGGCTACGCGGCCAGCGCCGGCGACACGTGGACGCGGCCCCTGCTCTGTGAGGAAGCGCTGCGGCTGGGGCGGATCCTGGCGGGAGTGATGCCCGGCGAGCCGGAAGTCCACGGCCTGGTTGCGCTCATGGAGATTCAGGCCTCCCGGCTACGTGCACGTGTCGGCGCGGCCGGGGAGCCCGTCCTGCTGCTGGAGCAGGACCGGGCACGGTGGGACCAGTTGCTCATCCAGCGCGGGCTGGCGGCGTTGGCGCGCCGAGCGCTTGGGCGGGACCTACGGTCCGTACACGCTGCAAGCGGCCATTGCGGCCTGTCACGCCCGCGCGCACACGGCCGCGGCCACGGACTGGCCGCGCATCGCCGCGCTCTACGATGCCCTGGCCCAATTGACGCCGTCCCCCGTGGTCGAGTTGAACCGGGCCGTGGCGCTGGCCATGGCCTACGGGCCGGAGGTCGGCCTGGAACTGGTCGACCTGCTCGTCCAGGAGCCGTCGCTGGCCGAGTATCCTCTGCTGCCCAGCGTGCGCGGTGACTTGCTGGAGAAGTTGGGAAACGTGGAGGAAGCCCGCGCCGAGTTCTTGCGCGGTTGCGCTGACGCAAAACGCGCAGACCGCGCGGTGTTGCTACGTCGTGTGGAGGCGCTGGACGAATCTCAACGGTAGGTCACGCTATCAGCGTGACGACTCTGCAATCAGCAGACCGTCCGGCAGGTTGCCGGACCTACTGAACGAATCTCAACAGGACCTAGTCGCCGCTTGCCTTCGCCGGCACGGACTCTTCCTGGCGCCAAACCTGGGTGAACTCTGCACCGAAAAAGAGGATCTGCGCAGAGAAGTAGACCCAGATCAAGAAGGCGATGGTGGAGCCGGCAACCCCGTAGGCGGAGCCGATGTGACCCAAATAGAAGCTCAGCACAAACCGTCCGATGCCAAAGAATAGGGCGGTGAGCGCAGCGCCCAGCCACACCTCGTGCCAGGCAATCTCCGCGTCCGGCAGGATCTTGAAGATGGCCGCGAAGAGCAGTGTCGACACAATCCAGGCGCCGACGAAGTTTGCGATCTGCCAGATCCAGATACCGCCCGGCAGGTTCGTCTGGATCGTGTTGAGGGCCGTCTGGAGGCCGGTGCTCAGCGCCAGGGAGACCAGGAGCAGGAAGGCGATCACCAGGACCATGGCAAAGGAGAAGAGGCGGTGGCGCACGTTGGTCCACATGGCGTCCTCGTCGGGGGAGACATTCCAAATGGTGTTGAGCGTGCCCTGGAGCTGGGTGAAGACATTGGTCGCACCCCAGATCAGCGTGATTACACCCAGCACGCCGGCGATGCTGCCGAAGCTGGGGCGATCCGCGTTGCGCACCACCATGTCGACAAATTGCGACGCTTCCGGTCCCAGCAGGCTGTAGACATATTGCATCAGTTGCATCCGTGCCGCCCGTTCTCCGCCGTAGACAAAGCCGGCGATGACGATCACCAGCAGCGACATGGGCGCAATGGAAATCGCGGTGAAATAGGCGAGCGCCGCGGCCATGCGCGACGCTTGATCTTTTTGCCAGTGGTCAATGGTCCGGCGCACCAAATTGATGGTTCTATTCGTTGTCAACGTTGCAGTCCTCACATATGATGGCGGCGACGCTCGGCATGGTAGCCACACACGGCGCGCCACCCGGGTGGTTGATATCTCCTACCACCATAGCCGGTCATGTGATTGCTGCAAATGGATATGGTCACACAGTGCCGGTAGAAATCGGGCACAATCGCAGCGCCGCCGCACCTGTGTCGCGCCCGCGGCAGTGCACTTGGTTGCGCAAATCTCCGCATTCATCCACAATGGATGCGTGTGGGTGGTCATCTGTTTGACCGTAAAGAGGCAGTTGGGATTCGAACGAAGGAGAAGGAAGATGGGAGAGCTATTCCCGGTATTGGCAGGGGTGGCAATCGGCTTTGTCGTGCAATTCATCGCGAGTCAGCGCACGCGTACCGTTGCCTTGATTGGGCTGAGTATCGTGGCCGGCTTCATTGCCAGCTACATCAGCGGTGAGCTGTTCCTGAGTTGGGACTTTCTGCTCATCGACATTCCGCTCGTCTTCATCGGTGCGCTGGCCACGTCCTACTTGCTGACATGGCAGCGCTCGCGCCAAGTACCGCGCTAAATCATCCGGCACAAGTGTGTGCCGCGCCGGACCAGGTTTCTGCGAAGGAGCTGGTCTGTGGATGGCAACGAGTCTTTGCGAACGCCCGGACCACACGTGTGGTCCGGGCGTTCGCTTTGGAGGCGGAGTGTCCCTTGCCGGGACGTCTCTGCTGCGACGTGACGCCGGCGCCGCGGGTGATCACGGCTTGTTGAGATTGCCCAGGCTGTGGAACAACGACTTGAGCGCATCGGTCTGTGCGGCGCTCCACTCCGACGGCTGGGTCATCGCCACCCACGATTCAATGTAGGCGTCGCTGCTGTAGCGGTGGCCGTTGCCGTCGGGGAGCGAGTCACCCACGGCCATGACCATGTCGAAGATCAGCTGCCAGAAGGTGACGACGGGATACCAGTGCATCTGCGAGGGCGCTTTGGGCGACCGCTGCTCCTCCTGAAGCCACTCCGGCTTGCGGTAGAGCGAGTCCGGGCGAAAGAAGACGATGGGATCGCCCGCCTGTTGCAGATAGATGAAGCGATTGCGCAGCCAGCGTCCTCGTCGTCGTGCAGGTTCACACCGGTGTTGGTGAAGCGCATGGTCGTGCCCCCTGGTAGACCGGCTGCCAGATCGGCGTGCCGGGATCGCGCTGGGCGGTGAGTTGCTGCCAGAATTCGCTGACGAAGGGCGGACCGGCCCACAGCGCACCGTGGATCGGATCGTTCAGTTGGTTGACATTGGAGACGGCCGCCTGGGAGCCGTAGGTGCCCAGACTCAGCGCGTACAGGTAGAACTCGGGGCGTGCGTCCGGGGCGAGCGTGCGCCAGTAACCGTGAATCGTATCGAACATGGCGACCGACGCCCGGCTCGCGGCCTCTTTGTCGGCCAGCATGGAGTAGACCGACGGCAGGTACGAATACTGGAAGGCCACGATGGCGGTGTCGCCGCCGAAGATGTACTCGATGGCGTTGATGGCATTGGCGTCCACCCAGCCGTTGCCCGTGGATGTGACCAGGATGAGCAGCTTGCGGTCGAACCCGTTGGTGCGCTGGAGTTCTTGCAGTGCCAGCGCGGCGCGTTCCTCCAGCGTGGGCGCGGACTCGCTGCCGATGTAGATGCGGATCGGTTCCGCCTGGGCGTCTTTGCCCCAGAAGTCGGCAATCTCGGCCGTGGTCGGCCCGGTGCCGACGAAGCGCCGGCCTTCTTTGCCCAACGTTTCCCACGCCACCAGGGAGTCGGGGCTGCCGGAACGCAGGGGCGACGTCGGCGGGTTCACGTTGTCATAGTTGCCGCTGTTGGCCAGCGAGTACGTCGCGTCCAGCGCATCGAAGATGGCGCGGACGAGCACCCCGTTGATCAGGAAGAAGATGACTAGTACGGCCAGCCCGATGCCAATCACCCGGCCGACCCGGCGCGGGATGATGCGATTGGTCAGCGCAATGACTCGACCGCCCAGCCATCCCAACACGCGCAACACGAGCAGCAAGAACGCGCTGAGCACCACCGCCAGCAAAATCATCCGCAGCGGCGCCGTCGAATCGAGCGGTTCGAGGCCGACGGTTGCGCGCACATTGTTCTGCCATCCCAACGAGCGAACGACCGCGTACAGCAGCAAGAGCGCCGCCACGCCCAGCAGAATCCAGGTCACACGCGCTTGCCGTGTGCGAGGGACGACCGGCAGTTCCAAGTAGCGCCACAGTGCGTTCAGCCCCACGCCGACGGCGTAGCCGCTGATGAATGTGAGCGCGGCGATGGCCGCCTGTTCCACCCAACTGCGCGGGATCAACGACGGCGTCAACGAGAGGGCCAGGGCGACCATGCCCACCATGATGCCGAACATGGACGGACGTTTCAGCAAGCTTTTCATCGGGTTGCGTACTCCTGCGCGTGGTGACGTTATAGTTGTCGCTCCGACCTGCAAGGATACACGCAAGTTTCCCACGCGACAACCCGGCGATTGCGCGCCGGTTCAGGGGTTCGTTGAGTTCGCACGCCCTCGTGCGAACGGCTGTGCCAAAGCCGGGTCGATGCCTCCGACGTGACGCAGCCCCGCCACCGTCGATACCGCGGACCGGCGCGCCGTTAGGTTTCTTCTGCGCGGTGATATCTTCGCCGTTACCGTCCGCAAGAAATTCGTTAGGGCGTCTGTCACAATCGATTTGTCTATTCGGCGAGAATGGGGTAAACCAATGGGGACATGTCGGCGATATGAGTAAGATTTCGCGACATGGTTCCCTGCGCTTCAAGCAAACGATTGGATGGGTCCCACGTGGTTCACGGGAGGTGAACGACAGGATGTCCTTGCTACCGCTGGTCTATGCGGCATTGCTGGCGGGGACGCTAGCGCTTCTTCCCCGAGCCGTTTGGGCGCAAACGCCGGCCCCGTCTGCCGCTCAATTTGAACACTTCACTGCTGAGAACAATCTTCGCAGCACATGGATCCGGGGCGGCATCGTCCAGGACGAATACGGCTTCCTGTGGGTCGCGACCAACGGCGGCCTCTATCGCTACGACGGCTACGAATTCCGGCCCTATGCCTTCTCGTCCCAGGGTGCGGACGACCCCGGCGAACTCAGCGGCGTCACCGACAGCGCCATCGACCAGGACGGTGTGATCTGGCTGGGCACGCCGGGCAGCGGCCTTTTCCGGCTCGATCCCGTGCGTGACACGCTGGCGGCGTACGTGCACGACCCGGCGGATCCGGCCTCCATCAGCGACAGCGACGTGCGTGAGGTGATGGTCGACAGCCGCGGGATGGTCTGGGCGGGCACGGCCGGCGGCGGCCTCAACCGGTTCGACCCGACCACGGCGAGCTTCATCCGCATCCCGCTGGGAGAGCCGGGCGACCGCGCCCCGGCCAATGCCCGTGTGACAACGCTCTTGGAAGCGAGGGACGGCCTGATCTGGGTCGGCACCCGTGACTACGGGCTGTGCGCGCTCACACAGGAGGGCGTGCCACGTCGTCACTTTGCGTATGACCCGGACGACGCCGCGGGCCTGCCGCGGCAGCGTCGCCAGTCTCTACGAAGACGCGGCCGGTGCGCTCTGGGTGGGCACGAGTGACGGCGGCCTGGCACGGCTCAACCGGGCGACGGGCGCCTTCACCCACGTCCGCCACGACCCGCGCGATCCCATGACCTTGAGCGATGACAACATCCAGATCATTGCGCCGGTGATGGGCGATCCGACAGCTCTCTGGATCGGCACCAACGCGGGCGGCCTCAACAAACTCAACACCGCCACCGGCGCGGTCGAACGCTTCCAACACAACCCGCGCGTCGCCACCAGCCTGGCCAACAACGACGTCATGTCCATCTTCACCGATCGGGCCGGCATCGTCTGGGTGGGCACGCGCAACGGGCTGGACAAGTTTGCCCCCTTTGGCCGCCAGTTTCAACTCTACTCGCTGCATGACACGGGCGGCGACGGGACGATTGCCGCTACCGGCGACGAACTGGTGCAGTCCATCTACCAGGACGCGCAAGGGATCGTCTGGCTGGCCACCAACACCCAGGGGCTGAAGCGCTTTGACCCCGCCACCAACGCCGTCACCACCTTCGCGTACACGGACGGCGGGGCCGACAGCCCGCTCACCAACGACATCGAAGTCATCGCGCCGGGCGCACCGGGACGGCTTTGGCTGGGTTACGCCATGGCCGGCGTCTCCGAGTTCGACATGGCGACCGGCACCTTCGTCAACTACGCGCCGGGGCGGCAGGCTGCGTTTGCCGCGGTGACCGGCCCGGCCAACCGCAGCCTGCTCTACGACGTGGACGCGGGCGCGCTCTGGCTGGCGTTGGACGGGGGCGGGCTGGCGCGCTTTGTGCCGGCAACCCAGGAGATGACCATCCTGCGCCACGATCCGGACGATGCGCACAGCCTGGTGAGCGATCGGGTCAAGCTCGTCTACCAGGATCGGACGGGCGTGATCTGGGCGGGCACCGTGGAGCCGGTCTTGCAGCGCGTCGACCCGGTGCGTGGGGTGGTCACGCGCTTTCCGCTGCCGGACGCGGACGCAAACACGCGCATCAACGCCATCCACCAGGACGACGACGGCATCCTCTGGCTGGCCACTGATGAGGGGCTGCGCAAGTTCGACCCGGCTGCCGGCGCGTACGTGGAGGATGTCCCGCTCAACCCGTTGATGGGTGGCCGCTTGCGCAACATCAGCGTCGATGGCCACGGCGTCTACTGGCTCGGCGGCGGCGAACTCATTCGCTACGATCCCGCGACCGGCACCAGCACCCGCTTCGACGAGCGCGACGGTCTGCTCACCTGCTGCCGGGGCTGGTTTCTGAACCGGCAGACGGGTGACCTCTTCACCAGCGGTTCGCTGGAGTGGGCGTTTCAGCGCGTCGACGTGGAGCAGTTGCAGTTGCGCAACTACGTGCCGCCGCTGGTGCTCACCGAGTTCGATCTCTTCGGCCGCCCCGCGCCCATCGGCGGCGCTGACTCGCCGCTGGCGCGCGCCGTCTACGCCACCGACAGCGTGCGCCTGGCCGCCAACGACAACTTTGCCTTCGAGTTCGCCGCACTGGACTACGCCGCGCCCAACAGCATCCAATATCAGTACCGGCTCGACGGCTTTGAGGAGGCGTGGAATACGGTCGGGCCGGAGCGACGCTATGCGGCCTACACCAGCTTGCCGCCGGGCGACTACACCTTCCGCGTGCGCGCCACGGACCGGCAGGGGCTGTGGACCGAGCAGGAAGCGACGTTGGCCATTGCCGTCGTGCCGCTTTGGTGGCAGACGCACTGGTTCCAGGCCATGGTCCTGTTGAGCCTGCTGGGCGGCGTCTTCGGCGCGTATCGCTGGCGCGTCTGGCAGGTGGAGCAGCGCAACCGCGAGCTGACCCAACTGGTCGACGCGCGCACGCGTGAACTGGCCGAGAGCGAGGCGCGCCTGCGCGGTCTGGTCAACTCCACCTTCGAAGCCGTGGTGATCCACGAGCAGGGTCACATCGTGGCGGTGAACGATGCCGCGTGCGCGCTCTTCGGCTACGCGCGCGACGACCTGTTGACCATGCACATCGACCAGTTGACCACCCCCGCGACCCGGCCGCGCATGGTTGCGCATGTTGCGTCCGGCAGCGAGGACCCCTACGAGCTGGACGGTGTGACCAGTGACGGCCGCATCGTGCCGCTGGAAGTGCGCTCCAAAGCCGTGCCCTTCCGCGGACGCAGCGCGCGCGTCGCTGCCGTACGCGATCTGACCGAACGCCGGCAGATGGAGGCGGATCAGCGCCGGCTGGCCGTGCTGGAGGAGCGCGAGCGCATCGGCCGCGATCTCCACGACGACCTGGGCCAGATCATGAGCTACGTGAGCCTTCAGTCGCAGACGGCGCGCAGCTACCTGGACGGCGCCCAGGTGGACCGGGCCCGCGCCGTGCTCGACCAGCTCACCCTGGTCGCCCGCGACGCCCACGACGACGTCCGCCGCTACATCCTGGATGTGCGCACGGCGACGCCGCGCCGGCTGGACTTTGCCGAGGAACTCACGGCCTACGTGCAGCGCCTGCGCGCCCAGTACGGCCTCGCCGTCCACATCGGCTGGCGGAGGGGATCTGGCCCGTCGTCTGGCGCCGGATGTGCAGACCCAGTTACTGCGCATCATCCAGGAAGCGCCTGACCAATGTGCGCCAACACGCCGGGGTGGACACGGCGCGGGTCATCTTCACCCTGCGCGACGATGTGGTCCAAACCATCATCGCCGACGAAACCGCGGCTTCGATTTCCGAGCCGGGGTGGGCGACGACGGCGGGGCAGACCCATCCCACCATTTCGGCATGGCCATCATGCCGAACGGGCCGAGGCGCTGGACGGCACGCTGGGATCGCGTGGTGGCGGCCGCGCGTCGTCGTGCAACTGCCACTGGTGCTGCGCCCACGCCAGACGACGATGTGCGCGGGCTGCGCGTGCTGCTGGTGGACGATGCCCGCTCTTCTTGGCTGGGCTGCGTAACATGCTCAGCAGCACCGGCGCGTCGATGGTGGGCACGGCGACGGTGTGAAGCCCAGGAGCAGGCCCGCCATGCTGCCCGACGTCATTCTCATGGACTGGAGATGCCCCACTGCAACGGGCTGGGCCGCGTTGCGCCATCAAGCGGGAATTTTGCCGATGTGCCATCCATCATGCTGACCGTAGCCTTGCGGACGACGCCACGCTCTTCGAGGCGTTGAAGGCGGACGCAGCCGGTACCTGCTCAAGAACCTCAACGACCGCCAGTTCTTCACGCTCATCCGCAGGCCATGCGCGGGGAGTGGTGTTGGCACCCGGGCCCAGCCGCGCGCATCCTGGCCGAGTTCACGTCTGGACTGAGCGCCGTCGATCGGACGGAGGATGCGCCGCCCGTCGCCGCGCCGGCCATTGTCGGACCGCGCTCACGCTGCCGCCAGCGCGATGTCATCAGACCGATCACCGCCGCCCGGGAGCGCCAGCAATCGGGAAATCGCCGACAAGTTGGCCATCACCGAGCACACGGTCCAGTACCACGTGGGCAAAATCCTCGAACGTCTGCAATTTCAAAGCCGCTATGAATTGGCGAGCTATGCACCCGAACAAGGTTTCGCATCCGGCGGCGACGATAGGGATCCGTGAGATTCATCCCACGGGTAGGGTGCGAAACGTGGCCAAGGCTACAGTGGACGGTCGGCGCGACAGGCCCGGTTCGGCGGGCGTGGTGGAGCGCCCCGGGCGTTCACGCCGGGGGCGAGTCACGCGACATCATCCATCCGTCCGCGGCCATCGCCCGAAGACCCGCCGAGCGCGACGACGCCCCGTCAACAGGGTTGGGTGGTCGGCGGCGACGAAGCAGTTCAGCGGGCGTGGTGGGAGTAGCCGGGCGTTCACGCCGGGGCGGTCCACGCGATGTCATCCATCCGTGCGGCCATCGGCAGGGGTGAACCCGCCGAGCTACCGGCAACGCCCCGTCAACGGGGCTGGAAGGTGGTCGGCGGCGATAGGCCCCGGTTCAGCGGGCGTGGTGGGGTAGCCCCGGGCGTTCACGCCGGGGCGAGTCGGCACGACATCGCCCATTCGTCGCGGCCATCGCCCGGGGGTGAACCCGCCGGGCTGACGACGCCCCGTCAACGGGGCTTGGGTGAGGTCGGCGGCGAAGGCCCCCGGTTTGGCGGGCGTGGCTGGGTAGCCCCGGGCGTTCATGCCGGGGCGGAGTCGGCGACATCATCCATTCGCCGCGGCCATCGGCCGGGGGTGAACCCGCCGGGCTGGGCGACGCCCCGTCAGCGGCGGGGCTGGGTAGCCCTGGCGACGGGCCCGGTTCGGCGGGCGTGGTGCGGTAGCCCGGGCGTTCCGCCCCAGGGCGGATCCGCGGTAGTCGTCGGTCGTCGCGGCCTCGCGGGGTGAACCGCCGGGCTACTGACGACGCGTCGGCAGGGCTGGACGGTCGGCGGCGACGAAGCTGGTTCAGCCGGGCGTGGCTACCGTAGCCCCGGGCGTTCACGCCGGGGCGGAGTCGGCTTTGACATCGTCCGTTCTGCTGAGCCCCCGCCCGGGGTGGGCCATCGGAGCTGCTGACGACGTCCCGTCAACGGGGCCAGGCGAGTCGACGGCGCTTGAGCCCCGGACCAAGCAGGCGTGATGAGATAACCGAGGCGTTCGCAGGGCGAGTCCACTGATTATCGCGCTCAGCTTCCTGCAGCGATCCCGAACTCACCCTGCCTCGACTGCTTTCCTCAACTGCCTCGGGCTAAGACCTGTCGCTGGTAAGCACACATCGCCGTGCCTGCTCCGCTAGTATGGTCTGCACAGTCGTGCGTTGCATTCACTTCCTGCAAGAGAAGACTCCTATGCATCCGCCGCTGCGCGGCGTCCTCATCGCGGAGTCGTCTCTTTTCGCTCTGGCGCTAGAGTCGACCTTGATGGAACTCACCGACCGGCGGCGGTTCGAATCGACCCGATGCAGCAGGAACTCCTGAACGTCCCATCACCCGGGCCGTTCTGCGTCTTTCTCGAAGAAGTGCGCTCACGGTCCAGCGGATGTGGGGCTGAGTTTCAGCAGGGCCATATTTTGGGCACGGAGATCGGCGCGGCGACCACGAACTTTGCGACCATCTATCGGCGCAGCCGCGCTGATGGACAAGCGCGGATGTGGAGCGGCTTCTGCAACATTTGGCGAGCTGTACCTACAGGTGAGGAAGGCCCAACGACGGCGCTACCGCGTCCGACCGGTCAGGCGCGGCCTCCGACACTAATTCAGGCGAGTTCCTGTCCATCGCCGACGTGCCGCTGAAACCATCGTGATCAACCAAACGCTGATGTCGGTCCGGCGTCAATGAGCGGGCGCTTCGGGAGAATCCTACCGCGCCATCATCTATCGAAAGGAAACGTATCCTGCTGGCAACATCCCAACCATCGATGCCCCGCTGACCGCTGCCCACCGGAGCCATTCCCAGCGTTCGCAGCCCGCGCCCGCCGAGCCGGGTCTGCTGGGCGCGCATGGCGATGGCATGGCCTGCCGGCAGTTCTTGGGGGCACCGGGGTCGACCGTCGCGAGCAGCGCCCTGGCTGTCACCCGGAAGCGCAGGCACGTGCGCAACAAACCAACCATGTGCCGGCCAGGACAGAAACGGACCGCGCTAACATCATCCTCATCATCACCGACCAGGAGCGCTACCCGCGTCACTGGCCCGACGGCTGGGTGGAGGAGAATCTGCCCGGCCACGTGCGGCTGGCGGCCAATGGCATGACCTTCACGCGCCACTTTTGCAGCGCGACCATGTGCTCGCCCAGCCGCTCCACCCTCTTCACCGGCATGCACCCGGCCCAGCACGGCGTCATCCACACGCTCACCGAAGGCGGCACATTCTCGCCGGACGAGCCGACGCTGCCCTTGGGCATCCAGACCATGGGGACCATGTTGGGGTCGGCGGGCTACAATGTGGTGCTCAAGGGCAAGTGGCACATGTCCAAGGGCGACGACGGCGGCGACCCGACGGCGGAACAGGTGGCCGCATACGGCTTCAACGGCTGGGTGCCCACCTCGGTGGCCAATGACACCAAGGTCTCCAATTTCGGCGGCGGCTGCGCCAACCTGGACAGCGCCACCGCCGGCGATGCGACCGACTTCCTGGCCGGCCAATCCGGCGCAGGCACCACCGACGATCCCTTCTGCCTCATCGTCGGCCTGGGCAACCCCCACGACGTGCTCTCGTATCCCAACACGTGGGACCAGGTGGAAGAGTCCGGCTGCGACAACTACGCCGGCTTCGATCTGGAGCAAGGGATCTCGCTGCCGGCCACCGTCTATGAAAGTCTCAGCAGCAAGCCGCGCTGCCAACGCCAGGCGCGCGATTTCTCCGGCTTCAAGCTGGGCACCATCGTCACCCCGGAGGAAGCCGGCAACTACGTCAACTTCTACGCCGGCCTCATCAAAGAGGTTGACCAATATATCAGCGCCATCCTTGACGCGATTCCCGCGGAGATCCGCGACAACACGATCGTCGTCTACACATCGGACCACGGCGAAATGGGCATGGCCCACAGCGTGCTGCGCCAGAAGGCGTTCCAGGTCTACGAAGAGACCGTGAACGTGCCCATGATCGTCTACAACCCGGTCCTCTTCCCCGAGGCGCAGGAGACCGACGCGTACACCGCGCTCATCGATCTCATGATACCACGTTTGCCACCGTGGCCCAGGTGCCCAACCGAGAGACGCGTACACCTTCTACGGCCTGGACTTGACGCCATCTTCAACGCCGAACACGCCGGTACAGACGGAGATCCTCTTCACGTTCGACGACATTTACGCCATAATCCGAATGGCTCGTTGGTCGCGTCCATTGGCGAAGAGATTCCGTCGCAGCCAGAAGAACATCCACGCCATCTTCACCCAGGACGACGACGGCAGATGGAAATACGCCCGCTACGCCGACATTAACGGCGAAATAACGGCGGTTACGAAATGTATCACCTGCGCAACGGGCTGAGGCGGTACCGATCGATCCGTTGGAGATCGACAATCTGGCCCGTGACTCCAGTCCCAAGTACAACGAGCCCGCCATCGTGGCCAAACGGGAGGAACTGGCCCAGCGGCTGGCCGCGCTCGAGGAGTCGGCTCCAACCGCTGGAGGGCGAGATCTTCCTGCCCTTCATTCAGATGAAACCTGCCCGCAGCACGCCCGTCCTGTTCCAGAGCCCTGATCCAGGCCAACCCAAGGAGAAGCCGATGACCCGCCGCACCGTCACCCTGTCGCTGTTGGCGCGCTCGCCGTCCTGGCCGTGACCGCCGTCGCCGCCGCGCCGCCTGACGCGCCGGCACGTCCGGCACGCGCCAGCAGAGCGATTGCAAACCGCGTGGAGCAGGCGGGAAGCATGCCAGCAGCGCCCGTCAGCCGGACGCGCCGCTAGCCGCCGCAGTCACGCGCGGCCGGCAACCGTCAACGCGCGCGGTCTCTCTCGAAGGCCGCACGGACCGGGCCGCGGAGACGCGCTGCACCTGACCGTCTGGTCCGAAGGGCGGCGGCGTGGGCGCGTGCCTGCGTCGGGGTGGAGTTCAGGTAGACGGCGACCGCGCATTCGCGGCAGGGTGGCGGTGCATGGCAGGAGGCCGACGACTTCACCGGTCTCTTCGCCGGCGGCGACTTCCTGGCCTATGCGTGCGGCCACCAATGTGCAGCGCCATCGTCGGGGTGCTGCCTGCACACGGTCGCAGGCGACGTGCGCGTCCACGCTTCACCTTCGACGTGGACGGGCGGCGCTTTGCCGAGCAAATGCGGGCGCAGATGCTGGCCGGGCCGCCCGCGGCGGGTTGCCGCCCGGCGTGCGCATGGACCTGCCCCGCACCTGCGTGGAGATGACCGGCCACGGCGAGCTTTGGTCGGCGACGACGGGCTACCCCTGCGCCAGCGCTTCGACCTCCGCTTCCCGCGCCCCGTCCCGGCGCGTATGTGGCAGCGCCGCAGCCACGGTGGACTTCGCCCGGCTTCAACGCCGCCCGCGGCCATGGACGTACCGGCGAGCGCGCCGTCACGTCCGCCGAGGCTGCGGCTTCAGGCGCTGTCCCAGGTCGCAGCGCGGCCCGGCCGCGTTCCTGGTGGTCGGGCTGGTCGTGCACCGGCGTTCCCCAGCGTCTGCGCAGGCGTGGTGGCGACCATTCTCGCCGCCATGCTCGTCACCACCGCTCCTGGGCAGCAGCCGTCTCTGCGCGTGCAGCGTGGCCCAGGTCCAAGCCGGAAAGCCGCGACGCCCAGCGCGCGACCCGAACGCAACAGGACGATCTGGCCGCGCAACTGACCTGCGCCCTCCGTCGGCCCACACCGATCCGCTGGCCGCCGCGGCCGCGGCGCAAGCGGCCTGGGACGACACGAACCGCTACTTCGACCCCAGTTGCACGACCGATCCCGCCGGCGACATGGACGGCGACGGCCTCACCAACTTGCAGGAATGTCTGCTCGGCACACTGCCCGACGTGGCCGACACGGACAACGACAACATCGACGACGGTGTCGAGGTCGCCGGCATCCGGCTGGTGGCGCCGGACCAGAGCGCGCAGACCTGGTACCTGGACCCGCTCAACCAGGACACCAATCACGACGGCCTGGCCGACGGCCACGAGTGGTATCTGGACGCGAACGGGGACAATCTGCCCGACGACACCGACACCGACGGCACGCCCGACATCTGGGATCTGGACAACGACGGCGACGGCGTGCCCGACAACCTGGACCTCTCGCCCTACGCCACGACTCAGGGGGGCGCAGCGTTCACCGACGCCGACCCGTTTGCCCTGGCCGTGGACGACCTGGAATCGGGGCGATTGGTCAAAGTGGAGTTTCAGCTCAGCCCCACGGATGCGGACCATCTCTGGTACACCCAGAATGTGCTCGACTGGCCCGACGACGACCGCCAAGGCCCCATCCAAGATGCGGACGGGCTGACCTTCTTCGACGTCGATCCGTCCACCGACGCCTCGCCCAATGCCAACGGTGACATGCGCATGGTGCCCATGCTGGAGATCGAGATCCCGGCCGCCGCCAACAACGCCGCCGAAGAGGATATCCTGACCCAGTTCAACATTTCCGTGAAGCAGACGGACGCCGACACGGTGACGGCTTATGTCCCCATGCAGTTGGTGACCGACAGCGTGGGCGACAAAAACGTGGCTTTCTACGGGACCATGTTCTACCGCGCCGGCGCGGCCTGGGGCGCGGCGCAGCCGGTGCGGCTGGTCTGGCTGGTCCAGGCCCTGGTCGACCAATGTGATTCGTATAGCAATAACATCTGTGACGGCTACAGTTCCTACAACGACGCGCAGATCATCCAGGTCTACGACGACGATTGGTACCTCACCGGCCTGCACGTGACCGAAGAACACAGCGCGGCCATGGACATCGTCTACGAGGATCCGGTCGCTACCGCGGCGCTGGACCCCGGCTACGACCAGCCGTTCTACATGGACACGCTCTACGGCCTGCTCTACGGGCTGGACAACACCTTCCTGGCCGGCGCGGACTGCGACAGCGTGGACGGCGCGGGCGACTGCGTGGGCGACGGCGACCTGGACATGGACACGGCCGAGATCGAGCGCCGCTTCAACCACACCACCAATGCTGGCGTCAGCGCCGACGAGCGCTGGAATCTGCCCAACGTGCTGGACGTGGACCGTCGCACCTACGAGTCCATCGACCTGGCCATGGCGGACACGACCATCACCCAGACCGTGGGCGTGCTCGACACCACCTTCACGCCCGCGTGGTCGCCCAGCGCGCCGATCACGCCCACCATCATGATTGCGTACGAACAGACCTACCGCTCCCTCAACCTGGACGAGACGGTCAACGGCAGCCCCAATTTCAGTTGGAGCGACGCCCAGCTTCACGTCGGCTTCCCCCAGAGCGGCGCCGACGCGGTGGAGCCGCGCACCATGAACTCGGTCAAGTGGACGCCGTACGCGTACGACCCCGCGGTGGGGTGGGGCATGGCCGATCTGGACGCGTACTACGACGACCTGACGGCGCAACTGGGCGTGGCCTTCTCCGACATCGCCGACCCCGATGAGGCGTCCACCGAACAGACCATGGCCCAGGTGCTCTACGTCTCCATCTACACGGGCGAGAACTCCATCGTCCAGATTGGGACGACCAACATCACCGCCGACTACGAGAAGGCCGACCAGTCCATCGCCGTGACCATCGTGGCCGACACGGGCACCATTCTGCGCAAAGTCGTGAGCAGCTACTACTCCTATACGCCGGTGCTCAACGACATCGCCGAGGCCATCGGCCCGGAGGCGACCACGTCCGAGGTGCTGGCCCAGTTCATTTACCAGTCCACCTTCAAGTACTTCACCACCGTCACCGGCGCGGCGCAACTGGCCTTCGTGGCGGTGGTGGCTCTGGTCGCCGCGGCAGCGCTCTTCGCCCAGTACGTCTTCCACGATACCAGCGCGGCGTGGAGCATCACGGCCGCGGTCAGCGTGGGCGTGCTCACCACCATCTTCTCCATCTACAAACCGATCCGAGCCATCGTCTCCCTGGCCCAGGACTTCGCCGCCATCAGCGAGGACACCAGCCTGGCCGGCGCCATCGGCGTCGTGCTGACCGACGGCAACGAGTTGCTCAGCGGCTCGCGCGTCGCGGGCGTCATCGGGCTGGTCATCGCCGTGGGCATTTCGGTGGGCATCTTCACCTACCTGCTGGCCAGCGGCAAGGTCCACGCCGGCACCATCGCCTTCAACGAACTGCTGGCCATGACCATCGCCTCCGTCATCGTGGCCGTGGTGCTCTTTGTGCTGGCGTCCACCATTGTCGGCTCGATCCTCATCGGCATCGTCTCGGTCATCGACATCATCCTCCTGTTGCTGGGCACGGGCTGGTCCATCACCGGCTGGATCACCAATGCGCTGGCGGGTGTCATCTACCAATACAATCTGCTGGAAAAGGTGGATGTGGTGGCGGGTGACCTGGCCATGGATCTGGCGCTCCCCAACGCCGGCCTGCTCGCGGGCAACCGGATGGCCTACTCCGTCCCCATCACCACGTCGCTGAGCAGCACCTACGGCAAGATCGAGGAGAACAGTCTGATCTACGATCTCAACGAGAACGACGAATCCCTCTCCACCAACCTTGGCGCACGCAGCGATGACTGGGTCGTGGGCGCCACGGACACGCACCTCTACGCCTACGTCATCGACCAGCCCACGCTCACCTCGACGCTGCGCGCCGGCATCAACATCCCCACGCCGCTGGTGCTCAACACGGCCTACGCGCTGCGCGGGCAGTCGTGCTGGGTCGGTTTCTGCACCAGCAAGACGCTCAAGGGGCGCAGCTCGGACGACCTGGGCGAGGCCATTGTGCTCGACGTGCTGCCGGCCACGCTGACCGAGTTTGTGGACGTGGCCACCTGGGCGGGCGGCGAGGTGCTCGCCGTCGACGCGGACGGCGACGGTCTGCTTCCCTTCGACCTGGGCGGCGTGGACCCCGACCCCGACACCTGGGACGCGGACGGCGACAACCTGGCCGACGGCTACGAGTTGACCATCCGCAGCAAACCCGGCGCGGCCGGCGGCCTCAACCTGGACCCGCTCCAGGCGGACACCGACGGCGACACGCTGCGTGACGACGCCGAACTGCGCGCCGGCACCGATCCCGGCAACGCCGACACCGACGGCGACGGTCTCCCCGACGTGGCCGAACTGGGCCCGGACGGCGGCTGGTTCCTGGCCTATGCGCCGGACAAACAGGCGCGCATCTGGAGCGATCCGCTCCAGAGCGATGCCGACGGCGACGGCCTCTCCGACTTCTTCGAGCGCAGTCAGGACACCTGTCCCGACTGCGGGCCGTGGGCTGACCCGGACAATCCGCTGGTCTACAGCCCGGTGGTGTGGAACGAGAGCCCCGTGGCGCTCTACGTGAGCAACAGCACGGCCGACAACCTGGTCAAACCGGGCGCGTCGCTGGTCTACACGACGACCACGGCCAACAACCTGAGCGCGCAACAGCGTCTCGTCGGCGCGCTGACGTTGGACCTGCCACCGGGCTTCACCGGCGCACCCCTGGACGCGGCCGTGGATGTGAGCAGCGGCAGCCGTGAGTCGCTGGTCAGCAACCTCACCGTGGACGCGGGCGCGACCGGGCCGCACGTGCTCACCAGCAGCATGAACCTGACCGACCTGGACGCGACGATCTGGAGTTGGGACACGCCGGTCATCAACAGCCACGGCGCGCTCAAGGGCAGCGCCAAGGGGCCGGCCATCGCCGCCACCGCGGAGTGGACCGAGCCGTACGTGCTCGTCATGCACGAGCCGCCCGGCATCACCGGCTATCTTATCGCGGCCGATGGCAGTGTGACTCGCGCCCCGCTTCATCTACGACGCCACCGGCGCGACGCTTTCCGCGCCGGACGTGGCCTGCGCCGCCAACGGCGCGTGTCTGGTGGCGTTCGCGAATCTGTACAGCAACGGTACCGGCGCCGTCAGCACCGTCCGCCTGATGAACGGCCTGGGCAATGCCAGCGCGTCACTGCCGTGGGGCGCCGCAAACTCCACGCCATCGCCGCCCGCGGTCGCAAGCAACGGCAGCGGCTTCATGGTCGTGTGGGCGGTGGAGACCGAGGTCAGCACAGCCTCTGGCTTCAGCCCGTGGCCAACTCGGGCAAGCCCCAGGGCGACCCGCAGATGTTTGCCGGTCCCGACCCCGAGTTGGGTGACATCGCACTGGCGTGGAACGGCGCTGCCTACCTGGCCGTGTGGCAGCGGGGCGCATCCTTGAGTGCACCGTCATCGCCGCGGACGGCACGGTCGGCACGCCCACCACCGTCGGTCCCGGCACGGGTTGGCCCACCGCGGTCGTCCCGTGACCGCTTCCACGCTGGCCTTCGACCCGGTGAGCCAACAGGCGCTGTTGCTCTATCGCGACACCAGCGGCGGCAGTGCGCAGTTGGCGGCGCGCCGTCTCGAGTCCACGGGCGCGAGTGCGCCGCTCGTTCTGGACGGCGCGGCCGCGCTCGGCAACCCCGACGTCACCACGGCCGCCTGTGTGGACACCAAGAACGGCGGCTGGATCACGGCGTGGGCGCGTCCCGGCGCAAGCACGGTGACGGTCCAGGCGCTCGGCCCGGACGGCGTCCTGCGCGGCGCGCCCGTGACGGTGACCCAGGCGGGTTCCGCCGGCCTCGCCCTGAGCTGCGACCGGCCTCAGCCCCGGCTCGACCTCCAATTCGAGGAAGACGCGGGCGCAACCACCTTCGCCGACGCGTCGGGTCTGGGCAACGACGTCACCTGTCAATCCACCCAGTGCCCGGAGGCAGGCGTCAGTGGGCGCTTCGGCAACGGCGTGCGCTTCGACGGCGTGGACGACCAGCTCTTCACCACATTCAGCCAGTCCAACCGCGCGTGGACCCAGGATCTCTGGTTCAAGACTACGCAGCAAAATGCGGGCTTGGCCCACCGGCAGACCAACACGAAACGCCTCTTCCTGGAAAACGGCAATGCCTGTGCGCAGGTGGAGGTGGTCGTCGCGAACGCGAATCAAGCGGACAAGATCTGCTCCAGCGGCGTCAACTACGCCGACGACGACTGGCATCACCTCAGCCACACCGCGGACAACGGCGTCCACCGGCTCTACGTGGACGGCGCGCTGGCGGTCCAAAGCGGAAACGTCTCCTTTGCCGGATGCAGCGCCGACACGTGCGACAACTTCACCTTGGGCCAGGACAGCGCGTACTTCGCCGGCTCCATGGACGCGGCGCGCTTCTTCGACCGCGCGCTCAGCAGCGCCGAGGTGGCCGATGTGTTCGACGCGGCCGTGGCCATCTACGACCTGGACGAGCCGGCCGGCTCCCGCACCTTCGTCAACGCCACCGACAACGGCTTCGACGCCACGTGCAGCGGCAGCGGCTGCCCCACCATGGGCGTGCCGGGCGTGGCCTACACCGCGGCCCGCTTCGACGGCGTGGACGACTTCATGCAAGTGGACCCGGCCCAGCGCGAAGTAGCACGCTTCAGCTACGACTTCGAGTCCGGCGTGCCCGCGGCGTGGGATGTCCAGACGACCGGCAGCGTCACCCGGGAGAATCAGCCCACCAAGTTCCTGGGCCTCTTCGAGAACAACACGGTCAAACTCAACCTGCAGAACCTGCCCGTCCACGACACCGTGGAGGTCCAGTTCGATCTCTACCTGCGCGGCACGTGGACCGGCAACAATCGCGTCGACGGTCCGGATACGTGGGCGTGGGGCTACGACGGCCAGGACATTCTGCGCACCAACTTCTCCACCCAGGCCAACATGGCCGGCGCCTATCAGTTCTATCCGGACAGCAACTGGCCGCTGGCGGGCATCACGTTCTACAGCAACACGGACTGCACCAACAACACGACGGTGGTCACCCAGGACGTGGCCGACATGAGCACCACGACCGTGGGCAACAACAACGTCAGTTGTTATCGGGCGGCCAACAACACGGTGGCCCTGCTCTACCAACACGAGAATTACAGCGGCAACACGTGGCTCATCGATCCGGGGCGGCAGGTGCTGCCGTCGCTGCCCGGCGACATTCCCAAGGACGAGATCGGCTCGGTGCGCGTCTGGGCCGTGGCCAACCAGCCCAATCACGGCGCGCTGGGCGATACGCTCGAGTTCGGCAGCACGCCCGGCGTCGTCTATCGCATCACGAAGACGATCTCGGGCCACACGGCCGACGCGCTGGAACTCTTCTTCAGCGGCGACACGCCCACCAACATCCTCAAGACGTGGGCGCTGGACAACGTGGTGGTCTCGGTCAAGAGCGCCGGCGGCAGCCTGCCGCTGACCAACTCGTCGTTTACGTTGGCGGCGTGGGCCAAGCGCACGAAGAGCGGCCAGGGCGGCATCCTGTTGGCCCAGGGCAACCGGCAGGCCAACCAGGGGCTGCACTTCGGCTTCCGCGACACGGACGTCTTCACCTGCGCCTTCTGGAATGACGACCTGAACTCCGCCAACGCCTACACCGACGACGCCTGGCATCACTGGGCCTGCACCTATGACGCGACCACCGGCCGGCGCACGCTCTACCGCGACGGCGTCCAGATCGCCCAGGACACGGCGGGCGGCGACTACACGGGCTTCGGTCCTACCTACATCGGCCAGATCTTCGACAATCAGTGGCGCTTCCAGGGCGACATGGACGAGGTCGCCGCCGTCTGGACACGAGCGTCGCCGCCGCCGAGATCGCTGACCTGGTGGACCAGGTCAAGGTGGAGGACGAGTCGGTGGTGGCGCTCCTGCCGGCCGACGGCAGCACCGCGGTGACCGTGGGCGCTGACCTTGAGACGGCCGCCAACCTGAAGCGGACCGGCGGCAGACCATCACCCGCACCTCACCGTGGACGGCGGCCGCCGCCCAGCGTCATCGCCGCGCCGGGCGCAGGCGCCTACATCCGCGGCGGCATTATCGGCTGGCCGGTGCAGCCCAAGATCCCACCACGTCCGTGGACAAGGTGGACGTGCAGGTGGCGGCGGCCCGTGGCAGCCTGCCGTGGGCACGGAATCGATGGAGACTTCTACATCGACGGCAGCACCGGCGCGGAGGTCCGCGGTGGCCGTGCGCCGCCGTCCGGTGGGCAACGTCAGTCAGGTCGTCACCCGCCAGTTCATCCTGGACCGCCAGCGCGCCCACCGCGACCGCAGATGCGGCCACGGTCGCATCCTGGCGCGACAGCCAAGGACGCTGTGTGCCGCTCACCGGCGCCGTCACGTCCGGCGGCGGGCGGCAGCTTCCAGCAGCGGTGTGGCCGTGGTCGAGTCCTGCTCAGCACGGGCGGCGGTACGCTGGGCAACGGCGCTCAGGCCGACACGTCGGCGCTCCGCAGCGTGGTCGGTGAACTACCGTGTAGCAAGTTCGACAGCGCCGGGACCAGCGTCGTGGATCCATGGCGTCTACACCCTCACGTGCAGCGCCGACTGTGGGCAGCACTTTACCGCCGGCCACTTCACCTGCAATGGCACAGATCCCGGTGGACGCGGCGTCGGCGATGCCCTGCGCCGAGCCGCCGGACACGGGCTGATGCCGATGACCTGGCGGGAGCGGTGGATGACTCCGCCATCGCCGGGTGCGAGTCAGCCTGGCCCAAGCAAACAACTGTGCTGGACGGCGTAGCTGGCCATCTGCTCATGGACGTGTCCGGTCCCAACTTCACCTACCCGGATCAGTCAGGTGCGAACGCCGGCAGCCGTCTGTGACGGACCGGCCTGTCCACCGTGGCGGACGGCGGCGGGACAACGCCGCGCACTTCGGTGACGGGCAAGAGCCTGACCATTGCCGGCGTGGCGTTGACGAGGGCGTCGTTCCCGCTGGCGTGTGGGCCAAACGTGACAACGCCAGGCGGCGCAGGGTGCGTTCGTCGGACAAGGCAGCGGTGACACCGCCCTGGCGTTCGCTTCTGCGGACAACCGGGTGCGCTGCGGCTTCGGCGGCAGCGCTGATACCGGCGCGTACACAGGATACGTGGCATCACTGGGCGTGCACCTTCGGCACGGCCGCCGGGCTGCGCCCGAATCTATCGCGACGGCGTGCAGGTGGCAGGACACGGCCGGCGGCTACCAGCGCACCGAGCGACCTCGCCATCGGCAGCAGCTTCGGCAGCAGCCTGGACGAGGCGACAGTCACGCCCGCGCTGGCCGCGTGCGGTGGCCAATCTCTACGCCGCTGCCCAGACGCCGTGGCGGACTTCAGGCCAGACCCGGCAGCGCGATCTACGTGGACCTTCGCCCTCCCGGGCGTGGACCGGGCTGGAAGGCTTCTACCGGATCAACGTGCGCGGGTCGATGCACTGGAGCAGCGTGACACCGCTCAGCGGCCAGCGCGTCTGGCGCGGCGAGATCGACACCAAGCCGCCCGGCCAAATACTTCGTTCTACAGCGTGGACGACTCGGAAACCAGTTCCGCCACCACCTATCGCTGCGTGGCCGGGGACACGAACCTGGTGCTGGACACCACCTGCAAGCCCCAGGTCGCGAATCCGCCGGCCGACTTCCGCAACGGCGACATCGTCCAGACGACCTACGCCGAGGTGGACCCGTGGTATGCGAGCGCCATCACCGATACGGCCGCAGCTCTACGGCGTGGACGGCACCCGCATCTACTCAGGCAGCCTGACCAGCGCTGGCCGTGCGAGCCGTGTGACCGCTACGCGCACTGCACCGTCACCGCGGCGCAGCCTGCCGTGGAGGCCGCCGGTGCGCCCGCACAGGCCGCATGGCGCAGGAAGCCGTTGTTGCGTCTCGGGCTGCTCGTATCGCTGGACCGGTGCCCTTGGCGGCGACGCCCACGACTGATGCGGCCTGCGACATCTTCCTCGAGATCAACGACCAGGCGACTTCGCTGAGAATACGTGGCCGGACCCCAGCGTCACCGCCACCTTCTGGGGCTTCCTCTGGACGCCGCCGGGCGAGGCATCTACACGCTGCAGCCGGTGCTCACGCGACTCAGGGCGTGGTGCCGCTGCGCAATGCGGAGGCGGCGGCGGGACAGGGTCAAGGCCGGCGCCGGACCGCCGCCCGTGCCGCGACGGTGACGCCGCGGGGCGCCACTAAATCATGACCGGCGGCCGGCGATGTACTGGTCTATCTGCCCTACATCCCTGTCCGCGGCGTCCGCCGCCAGGAGATCTTCACCGGCACGACGACCGCTCGTGGACCTCACGCCGCCGTCGGTGGAGTTCGGCCCGATCCCTCGGCGGGGAACAGGCCCTGAAGCGCGCGCATCGTGGAGTTGTCGGGCGTTGCTGCCGACACGGTTCTGTTGCACCGGGTGGACATCCGGGTGGACGGCGGGCCGTGGCAGCAGGCCGAGCGTGGACGACGACAGCCCCGCTGGCGCTATCCTCTGCGCCCGCGCCGCCCGACGGCATCACCGTGGACGTGACGGTGCGCGCCGAGACGTGGCCGCCCACACCGCGGAGACGTCAGCCCGTGTGTACATCGACACGGCCCGCGCCCGCAGGCACGGTGACTCTCTTCGCCCGCAGCGGCGACGGAACACGCGGCCCATCGCCCCGGGCGACACGGTCAGCGACGTGGCCGAGCTGGAGAGGTGCGCTGGACCGCAGGCACGGATCGGCCGGCCCGGTCCGGTACGCTACCCGACTTTGCGCCCACCCTCTGGCACGTTGCCTGCGTTGACGATTGCGAAGACGCCGGAGCGCACACCCAGGCGGTCCGCCCGGGCCGACGCTGGTATGCCTGTGCACTTCGTGGACACGGCGGGCAATGTGACGCCCATCGTGCTGGGGCCGGTCTATGTGCGCTAGATCAACCGGGTACAGATATGTATCCCGTTCCGTAACCTTGGCCTGTGACTCAGCCTGTGGTCTTTGGCGGCCGCGCTGCTACACTTGGAGACGGCGCCGCAGGTTGCGCCGATCAAGTGAGTTTGGACCACAGTGGAGGAAAGGGCGCCACATGCCATACGATACCATCAAGGGGCTGCTGCCGGACAGCATGCGTGACAATCTGCCCAAGCTTGCGCGCAGGAGATCTACAAGGAGGCCTTCAACAGTGCTTGGGACCAGTACGACGATCCGAGCGAGCGGCGGGGCGACGCCTCCGCTTGAAGAGACCGCCACCGGGTTGCCTGGGCGCGGTCAGAATGGTACGGAGAGAAGAATGACGACGGCGACTGGGTGGTAGCTCACGCCGGTCAACTGAAACGCATCGTACGTACATAAAAATGCCCGCCAGGAGAGCGCTCCGGCGGGCATTTTCGTTTTTTTAGTGTGGCGCAGGTTGGCCCGGCTTCAGCAAAATTGCCGAGCCAATGTGGGCAAGCCCTCGGCGTAGCTGGGATGTACGTGCGTGGTCCGTTCCACGACTTGCCACGTCGACCAGCTTCCCATCTGGGCAAGCAGGATCTGCGCGACCTCGCCCGCCTGCGGACCCACCAGCGTGGCGCGGGATCTGTCGCTCTCTGCGTCGACGACCATGCGGTAAAAGCCCAAGCGTGTGGCCGGTCAACCGGGGCGCGCGACGTGGGTCAGCGGAATGGTCGCTTCGCGGATCTGGTGACCGCGCTCCATCGCCTGGGCGGCCGTCAGTCCGGCACGGCCGACCTGCAGCTCGGTGAAAGACACGTACGCCAGCTTCGCACCGATCGCCGCGATAACGCCCGTCGCCGGCGAGGATGGCGCGCAGTCGCCGGTAATCTTCCCGCCACGTGGGTGAGCAGGCTGCCCCGTCACATCGCCGATGGCGTAGACCAGCGGATTGCTGGTGAAATGTTGGTTCACGCAGGATGTGGCTGCGCTCATCGGTCTCGATACCGAAAGCGGCCATCTCCAGATCCAGTCATCCACGTTGGGTTTGCGCCCGGTGGCGACCAGCAACATGTCCACCTCCAGCGGGTCGCCTTTGCTCAACTCAGCGTGGATGACGCCATCTTTGGCTGAGCCGGGTCACCTCTGTGGCCGACGTGGATCTGGATGCCCATCCGCCTCCGGCCGTCAGTGAGGGTACGGCTGGCGATCTCTTCCTCGGTGGCGACAATGCGCGACCCCGTTCGACGATGTAGGTCGTGCTGCCCAGGCGCGCGATGCCCTGGCCCAGCTCACTCACGACATAGCCGCCGCCAGTGTAAATATCTTGCGCGAGCAGTTCGTCCAGGAGGTCAGAAGCTTTCGTAGGTGAAATAGTCGATCTCGTCCAGCCCCGGAATGGGCGGAATGGCGGGCGATTTCCCGGTGTTGATGACGGTCACCGGCGCCTGAACCTGCATGCCGCCGTGTACCGTGTTGGTGTTGAGAAAGGCCGCAGTCGCTTGGGCCACCTGCACGCCTGCGTCCACGAGGCTGTCGCGCATGCTTTGCCGGGACGATCGGGTGGTCTCCCGTGCGCGCGCCATCACCCGGGGGAAGTCCACGCTGACATCCGCATGGACGCCCAGGCGGTCGGCGTTGCGGGCGTCGGCTGCCGCGTGCGCGGACGCAAGGAACGCCTTGGAAGGCAGGCAGCCGTAGTTGACGCAGGTTCCGCCCACATGATAAGCGCTCGAACAGGACGACCTGCTTGCCTTCCGCGCGTACGATTCGGCCAGGGGCGCGCCGCCTTGGCGGCGCCGATGACGATGACGTCTACCTGTTGGATTTCCATGTCGTGCCTCACAATCTTCGTGGTTTCAAAGACCTGTCGAACCCGTTTCTATCTGTTGACTATAGGGGATCGACGTCCGCACCACAATGCATCCATGCACACATTCGTGGCAGGGACCGGATACAGGTCAACCGGTGCGAGGCAACAAAAAAGGGGGCTCATCACGAGCCCCCCGAGGTCAGTGCGTGTGCCGCAGCACACGCGCCGGTCTAGTTGAAGATGCCCATGATCGCCTGCACGACCATGTCCCATGTGCTCAGCGGATCTTCGCCTGCCTCAACCAGATACCCGCCGTTCTTGGTGTGCTGGTTGAAGGAGATCAACTTGCTGAACTCGTCCTCGTTGATCAACTCGGCACGGTGGCAGCCGCCGCACGCACGGGACGCCGGGCCGGTCACATACGACGGCACGGTGCCGATGTTGCGATCCCAGCCGGTGACTTCGTCGGACGCCGACAGGATGCCGGCCAGCGACTTGTCCTGATCCGGCACGTTGTAGGTGCCTTCCAGATGGCAGGATTCACAGTCGGTGCCGTGGGTCGGATACGGGAACTCGATGTGGTGCTCGTAGTGCATGGCCGCCACCGGGTCGCTGAAGTCGATGTCGCCGATGTCGAAGGCCTGGAACGAGTGGATCGCATGGACATAGGAGTCGATGGAGCGTGACTGCATCTCTAGGTGCGAACCGCCGCTCTTGGTGATGTGGCACATGCGGCAGACGACCACGTTGCCACCGCGATCGGGCGAGTGGAAGGTCGTGGCCAGCGCGTCGTGGCAGTTGTTGCAGCCGTCCGTCGCCTTGGCGATGGGAGCGTAGAAGTCGTCCACGAATGCGTTTTCGCCCAGGTCGAAGGTGCGTGACGGGGCGTTGAGGGCCAACTGCACCTCATTGGCATCGAACAGTTCGGGCATGATCGCGATCTCGACACGCTTCACCGTGCCGTCGGCAATCATGTCGGTCCAGGTGGAGAGATCGGCCGTGACTTCCCAGGCGCCGCCGTCCGCGGCCACCGTGGTAAAGCGCGGGTGCTCTTCGCCGACCACGTATTCGAGCGTGCGCTGGTCGCTGCCGTCGATGGTGCCGTCGCCGTTGTCGTCAAAGAGCCGCTCGTGCGGGCCGATGGCGAAGTCCTTGGTGTCCCACCCGTAAAGCCCGACCATGATCGAGGGAACGATGGTGGTGGCGTCCACGCCTTCGATTTCCTGGCTCTGACCGGCGCTGAACGCGACGTCCAACGTCGTGCCGTCGAAGGTTGCGCTGTCGATGGTGACCGAGATCACGTCGGAGTAGCGCACGCCGTCGGCGGTGTAGATGGCCTTGTCATAGCCGGTGTGGATTTCGCTCAGGCCGGGCGCCTTGCTGCCGGTTTCGTGGCAGTTGGTGCAGTCACCCGCGGCCAGGTCTTCCTCGTCATGGTCCGACGCGGCCAGGATGCTGGTCAGCGAAAGCTCGGCCGTGCCGTGTTCCTCGGAGCCGGTAACCGGATGGCAGCTCTTGCAGGTCTCCACCGTGAAGTTCTCGTCTGACAGGGTGGTGTCCAGCTTGCCGGCGTGACAGGTCACACAGTTGGCCATGGACTGGGGATAGGGGAATTCCATGGCGTGGGACATGTGCACGTCGTTCATGAGCGTGGTGCGGTACGCATACTGCTCTTGCTGCTCCGGCGTCAGTTCCGTTTCGCCGGCCAGCACCGCGGCGGCCAGCGCCGGGTCGTCCACCAGCAGTTGCCACTCGAAGTGGCCGCCCTCACCGTTGTCCAGGTGACAGGCCTTGCAGGTGTAGAAGTCGGTGCCGGGATCGCCGTCGACCTGGGCGTAGATGTAGCCGTGCTTGAGGTACGGATCCGTGTGGCAACTCACACAGCCGGCGTCGTTGGCGGGCGAGACGTAGTCCACGCCGGCGCCCGTTTCCAGCAGCCCGGCGAAGGGATACTTGCCCTGGCGCACACGCGCGGGCAACTGGCCTACGATTTCGTCGGTCCCGTAGAGCACGATGATGCCGGCGGTGTCGGTGAGATCCGGCACATCGCCGACCAGGGTGCTCGTGTTGCCGCCGGCGCCGTCATAGCTGAGATCGCCGAGAATCGAGAGACGCTCCAGGGGCGGATCAAATTGGAAGTTGCCGCCGTCGTACGGAGTGAAATAGAGGCCAAACGAGTCGGCCTGACGGGCGTCGAAGGGCATGCCGTTCTTAGTCATGTTGAACGTCACCGTGGTGGTATCCGGCGCGGTGAACGTGTAGGCCATGTCGGTTACCTGGATGACGCCGTCTTGGTACAACTGATCGTATGATGCCTGGTGCTTGTCGCCTGCGCCGCTGTGGCACGTGGCGCAGGACTCCGGCGGCACGTCATCCGCCGTGGCGGCACTGGCCGCAACCGGCGCGCCGACAAAGCCGACCAGCACAAACACTGCCGCCACCAGCAGCAGTCCAAGCCAGACAGCCCCGGCCTTTTTCGACAACATAATGCAGTCCTTTCTATGGCGAAACTTTTGTGGATAGAACACCCTGCGAGTATACCTTGCTTTCTAAACCCTGACATGAGCCAAATGCGCCACGCGCGTGATGCATTTGGCTCATTTTCCGTACCCAAAAAGGCAGACTCGGTGCGGCACGCCGACCCGAGTCACCCCTGATTTTTCCTCTTTGATTGACAAACCTGAGCTGTCTATGATATCGTTTTATCGAAACGCTTCGACGCTCACTTCGACGCGCTTCCGCTCTTCCCAGTTCCTGCAACAGTGGACCCAATCATGCCTTGCCCACGTGCCCACCTGCTTGGGGTGACAAGTGCGCACCGTGTCCCCTTGACCGCTCTATCCTTTTGGGGACGGTGCATTTTCATTGCCGTGCTGTTGCGGCAGAAGGTCGCACGCCCGCGACGGACGTTCGTTGGCGCGAGTGCACCTCTGCCGTCGTTTCGCGCTTTCCTGCCGTCCGGCCGGCGCCGGCGGGAATCTGTGCAGCCGGCCATTCCTCCGCGTATGTCCGTACACTTTGCGAGCAACGATTTTCAACAAAGGAGATCAGGATGACACGCAATACCATTTCGCGACGGAAGTTCCTGGAAGGTTTGGCAGTCGGCAGCGGCGTCGTCGTGCTGGCCGCCTGTGCGCCCGGCGGCGCCGGCCGCGCCGGAGGGTGAGGCCGCCGCGCCTGCGGAAGGCGGCGATGCGGCGCCGGCCGCCGGCGCAGTGACCATCGCCTGGTGGGACTACATGGCTGCCGCCAATGGCGCGGCCCTGGACACGCAGATGGCCAACTACATGGAGGCCAATCCCAGCGTGGCGGTTGAGCGCACCTACATCCCGTTTGCCGATCTGAAGCAGAAATTGCTCCAGGGCGCGGCCGCGGGGCAATTGCCTGACGTGGTCATCATTGACAACCCGGACCATTCCTCGTTTGCCGCGCTGGGCGTCTTCGCCGATCTGACCGATCTGGTCCAGACGTGGGGGCAGGCCGACAGCTACTTCGAGGGCCCGTGGGCGTCGACGGTCTATCAGGGCAAGAACTACGGCATTCCGGACAACAGCAACTGTCTCGTCCTCTGGTACAACAAGGACCTCACCGAGCCCGCCGGGGTGCAGCCGCCCGCCAACTGGGACGAACTGGTCTCCGCGTCGGCCGCGCTCTCCGACGGCGACCGCTACGGCCTGGCCATGTCGGGCGTGAAGAGTGAAGAGGGTACGTTCCAGTGGCTGCCCTTCCTGTGGATGACGGGCGAGGATCTGCCCACCCTGGACAGCGACGGCGGCCGCGCCGCCCTGCAACTGTGGACCGATCTGGTCAACGACGGCTACATGTCACCCGGCATCCTCAACTGGACCCAGGGCGATGTCAAGGGTCAGTTCGAAAACGGCCTGGCCGCCATGATGGTCAACGGTCCGTGGCAGATTCCGGTCCTCAAGGATGAGGCGCCCGACCTGAACTGGGACGTGGTCACGCTGCCCGTGGAGAAACAGGGCGCGTCCATCCTCGGCGGCGAGAACACCGCCATTGTGGGGAGCACCGAAAACCTGGATGCGGCGTGGGAACTGCTGACCTGGCGCCAGGAGCCGGACAATCTCAAGGCCTATCTGCTGGAAGCCGGCAAGCTGCCCAGCAAGGCGGACATGGCCCAGGACGAGGCGTGGACCAGCGATCCGGTGCTCAATGTCTTCGTGGAGCAGCTCAAGGTGGCCAAGCCGCGCAACTATGGCCCCAACTACCCCGAGATCTCCAACGCCATTCAGGAGATGATGCAGGCCGCCATCAGCGGTCAGAAGCCGGTGGACGCGGCCGTGGCAGATGCCCAAGCCGTGATCACGCCGCTGCTGCCTGCGTAAAGCTGTCCCACCGAATTGAATCTCCGCTCGCGTCGGGTGCCCGCAAGGAACGCCCGACGCGAGATGTGATGCTTGTTCACCCAGGGAGAAGGGCCGATGGCTGTCACCACCAATCAGAACCTGGATGGGAAGCAGGGTGCGCCGCGCCGGCGCCGTCTACGCACACGTGAACTGGGCTACTACTTGTTTCTGGCTCCGGCGTTTGCGTTTATCTGCTTCACCATGATCTACCCCGTTTTTTCGAA
Organism: Caldilineaceae bacterium; assembly: GCA_041391205.1. GTDB lineage: Bacteria > Chloroflexota > Anaerolineae > Caldilineales > Caldilineaceae > JAWKOK01. Next base: position 10,170 of record JAWKOK010000006.1, on the reverse strand, counting down.
TCTGCGCATGAGCGTCTACGGCGTGAATGTGGCGACATTCCTCTCCAACACGGCGCCATTTGTCGGGCTGAGCAATTACACCAAAGTGCTCCAAGATCCGACGTTCCAGAACGCTTTCATGCTCTCCGTCCTCTTCACCATCGGCTCGCTCGTCTTCCAATTCACCATCGGCTTTGCGCTGGCCGTGCTCTTCAACCGCAGCTTCCCCGGCAACGGGCTGCTGCGCGCGCTCATGCTGCTGGGCTGGATGTTGCCGACGGTGGTCAGCGGCAGCATCTACCGCTGGATGTTTGACGGCGACAACGGCATCATCAACTACCTGCTGCAATCCGTCGGCTTGATGGACTCGGCGCGCTTCTGGCTCATCGAACCCAGGACCGCGCTGATCGGGACGATTGTGGCCAACATCTGGGTCGGCATCCCCTTCAACATGATCCTGCTCTTGCCCGGCCGGCAGAGCATCTCCCACACACTCTACGAGGCGGCCAGCATCGACGGCGCGACCGGCTGGCAGAGCTTCCGCCGCATCACGTTGCCGCTCATGCGCCCGGTGGCCTTGAGCGTGCTGCTGCTGGGCTTCATCTACACCTTCAAGGTCTTTGACATCGTCTATGTCATGACCTGCGGCGGGCCGGTCAACGCGACCACGGTGCTGCCCATCTACGTCTATCTGCTCTCCTTCAACTTCTTCCGTTTCGGTGACGGCGCTGCGGCCGCGGTGCTCCTGCTGCTGCCGTTGAGCGTGGTCGCGATCGGGTATCTCTGGTTGAGTCAACGTGAGGAGGCCGCGTCATGAGTGGTTTGCGCCGCGCCGGCTTTGGGTGGACCCTGCTCGCCGCCGTCATCGTCATCTGCTATCTCTTCCCCGTCTACTGGATGGCGGCCACGTCGCTGAAATCCAACGCCGCGGTCTATGCCTCACCGCCGCAGATGGTGCCCAGCCCCGTCGACTTTTCGTCGTACGTCGAGGCCGTGATCCAGAATCCGCTCACGCTGCGGTCGATCCTCAACAGCGCCATCATCGGTGGGGGCACCATGTTGCTCACCCTGGTGCTGGCCGTGCCGTCGGCCTATGCACTGGCGCGCCTGAATTTGCGCGGGGGCACCTTGTTCATGCTCCTGCTCCTGATCACCCAACTGCTGCCGGCCATCATCATCGCGACGCCGCTGTTCGTTTTGTTCAGCCGCATCGGGCTGGTCAATTCGTACCCGGCGCTGATCATTGCCGACACCACCTTTGCGTTGCCGTTCGCGGTCATCGTCTTGCGCCCCTTCTTCCTCACCGTGCCCCGGGAGTTGGAGGCGGCGGCCAAGATCGACGGCTGCAATCAATTTGATGCCTTTTGGCGTGTGATTCTGCCTTTGGTCCAACCCGGCTTGATCACCGTGGCCGTCTTCGCCTTCCTGATGGGCTGGGGCGAGTTCCTCTTTGCCATCACCCTGACCACCAACGAGGCCATCCAGCCGGCCACCGCCGCGCTCAACAAGTTCATCGGCCAGTACGGCACCGAGTGGAACCGGCTCATGGCCGTGGCCACCACGGTCGCCCTGCCGATCATCATCGTCTTTGCCAGCTTGCAGCGCTACATTGTCGGGGGGCTGACGGCCGGATCCGTCAAAGAATGAACAGGAAGAACAACTGATGAAATTCACAGCCGGTTATTGGCACATGCGCCCCGGCGTCTCGCCCATGTTTGCGGTGGAGGCGTACGCGGTGGAGACTGACGCCGACGGGCTGACCGTCTATGCGGTGACCAAGCGCGTGGAGACCCGTGGCGACACGTTGAACCATCCGCTCATCACCATTCGGATTACCTCGCCGCTGCCCAATGTGGCCCGCGTGCAGATCGTACATCACAAGGGCCGCCGGCCGCGTGAACCCCACTTTGAGCTCTTCACCCAGCCCACACAAGTCACCATTCAGGACGACGACGCAGCCGCGTCCCTGACCAGCGGCGATCTGACCGTGCGCGTGGCCAAGGGCGCGGATTGGCACGTGGATTTCCTGGACGGCGCCAAGCTGATCACCCGCAGCGGCTACCACGGCATGGGCGTGACGGACACGCCCGCGGGCCGTTTCGCCCACGAGCAACTGAACCTGGGCGTGGGTGAGTGCGTCTACGGTCTGGGCGAGCGTTTCACCCCCTTCGTCAAGAACGGCCAGGTCGTGGACATGTGGCACGACGACGGCGGCACCAGCAGCGAACTGGCCTACAAAAACATCCCGTTCTACATGACCAACCGGGGCTACGGCGTCTTCGTCAACCACCCGGAACTGGTCTCCTTCGAGGTCGGCTCGGAGAAGGTGGAGCGGGTGCAGTTCAGCGTGCCCGGCGAGTCGCTGGACTACTTCCTCATCTACGGGCCGACGCCCAAAGAGGTCCTGGACCGCTACACCGCGTTGACCGGTCGCCCGGCGTTGCCGCCGCCCTGGTCCTTCGGCCTCTGGCTCAGCACATCGTTCACCACCTCCTACGACGAAGAGACCGTCACCAGCTTCATCCAGGGCATGGCCGACCGGGACATTCCGCTGCACGTCTTCCACTTCGACTGCTTCTGGATGAAGGAATTTCAGTGGGTCGACTTTGAGTGGGATCGGCGCGTCTTCCCCGACCCGGCGGCCATGTTGCAGCGCTTGAAGGAGCGGGATCTCCGCATCTGCCTCTGGATCAACTCGTACGTGGCCCAGAAGTCGGCCATGTTCGACGAGGGGATGGAGCACGGCTATCTGGTCAAAACGTCCGAGGGCGACGTCTGGCAGTGGGACCTCTGGCAGGCGGGCATGGGCCTGGTGGACTTCACCAACCCGGAGGCGTGCCGTTGGTACGGCGACAAACTGCGCGACCTGATCGACATGGGCGTGGACTGCTTCAAGACCGATTTCGGCGAACGCATCCCCACCAACGTGGTCTACCACGACGGCTCCGACCCGGTGAAGATGCACAACTACTACACCTATCTCTACAACAAGACCGTCTTCGACGTGCTGGAAGAGAAGTTCGGCGCCGGCAACGCCACCGTCTTCGCGCGTTCGGCCACCGCGGGCGGCCAGCAGTTCCCGGTCCACTGGGGCGGGGACAGCACGGCCACCTTCGAGTCCATGGCCGAGAGTCTGCGCGGCGGCCTCTCGTTGGCGCTCTGCGGCTTCGGCTTCTGGAGCCACGACATCAGCGGCTTCGAGCAGACCGCGCCGCCCGCGGTCTACAAGCGCTGGTGTGCGTTCGGGTTGCTCTCTTCGCATAGCCGACTGCACGGCAGCCAATCCTACCGAGTGCCGTGGCTCTTCGACGACGAGTCGGTCGACGTGTTGCGCTACTTCACCAAACTCAAGTGCCGCCTTATGCCCTATCTCTTCAACGCAGCGCGGCAGGCCCACCGAAGCCGGCACACCGGTCATGCGGCCCATGCTGCTGGAGTTCCCCGACGATCCCGGCTGTGACGCGCTGGACCGCCAGTACATGCTGGGCGGCGCGCTGCTGGTCGCGCCCGTCTTCAGCGACGACGGCACCGTCGACTACTACCTGCCCGCGGGGGAGTGGACTCACTTCCTGACCGGCGCGGTGGTGCAGGGCGGCGGCTGGCGGCGCGAGCAGCACGACTACCTGAGCTTGCCACTGCTGGTGCGCCCCAACAGCGCCATCGTGGTGGGCAACGAAGAGACCCGGCCCGACTACGACTACACCACCGGCTTCACCCTGCGCGTCTACGGCATGACCGACGGCGGCCGCGCCGCAACCGCCATCACCGACGCGGACGGCGCGGTGGTGGTCCGCTTCACCGTGGCGCGTGACGGGCAGACCGTTACCGTGACGTGGGAGGGGGCGCCCGCTGACTGGTCGGTGCTGCTGGTAGGTGTAGACGCCGTCGACCAGGTGGACGGCGGTAGCGTCGAGCAGACGGCCGCCGGCACCCGCGTCACCGCCGCCGCGGGCAGCACGGCGCTGACGATTTCGCTGCCGAACGTGGACTAAACACGCCAGAGGATTTCTATGGCCACGATGCAAGATGTGGCACGGCGCGCCAACGTCGCCCTGAGCACCGTATCGTACGCGATCAACGGCACGCGCCCCATCTCGGAGGCGACGCGCCGGCGCATTTTCGCGGCGATGGATGAACTGGGCTATCGTCCCCATGCCCTGGCCCGGGGTCTGGCCAGCCGGCGCAGCCGTATCCTGGCGCTGCTCTTTCCCACGTCCGCGCGCGGGCTGGGCAACACGGACATGGAGTTCATCGTCAGCGCCGCCGACCGCGCGCGCGAACTGGGCTATCACCTGGTGCTCTGGTCGTCCGAGTTCCACGACGCGGCCGAACTGGCGCACTTGCTGAGCCAGGGGCTGGTCGACGGCGTCGTGCTCATGGAAGTGCACCTGGACGACAGCCGCATTGACTATCTGCGCGGAATCAAGTTTCCCTTCAGCATCGTCGGGCGCTGTCGCGAACTGAGCGGGTTGGCCTACGCCGACATCGACTTTGTGCAGACGGTGGAGCTTGCCGTGGCGCATCTGGCCGCGCTGGGGCACACCCACGTCGCGCTGCTCAACCATGACCGGGTCCAGTTCGACACCGGCTACGGCCCGGCGGTGCGCGTGCATCAGGCGTTTTTGCAGGCGGCGCAGGAACATGGCCTGGCGGCGCGCACGCGCCTGTGCGACCCCACACCCCAGGCGGGTGAAGTGGCGCTCACCGCGCTGCTGGACGAATGGCCCCAGTTGACCGCGGTGGCGACGCTCAACGAGCGCATCATCCCCGGCATCTTCCGGGCCGTGGCGGCGCGCGGCTGGACGGTGCCCGCCGACCTGTCGGTGCTGGCGCTGGTCTCATCGCCGCGCGTGGCCGAGATGAGCGTCCCGCCGCTGACGACCCTGGCGCCCCCCGCCGCGGAACTGGGCCGGCTGGGCGTCGACCTGCTGGTGGCGCAGCTCGAGGAGCGGCCCGCGCCCGATGCGCAGGTGCTGCTGCCCTGTCGTCTCGTCCTGGGGCAGACAACCGGCCCGCCACCTGAACAGCGCGCCGGCACGCCCGGTCTCACCGTGACGCCGGCAACGCATTGACCAATTTTATCCAAATCGAGGGGACGTCCGACGCCTACGTTAGCAGCGCCGGCAGGAATCCGCCCACAAACGCGTCGCCCAATCCGACCGTCGTAGCGTCGGCTTGGGCGACGTGCGCGACCGGCACACAGCAAATGGTCTCCGGGTCCATCTGGTTGAGTGCCTGCGCCACACGTGCTCCGGCCGGATTGGGCGGACGTTGGGCGATGCGAGCGTAGTCGGCGGCGGTGAAGTCGTCGCCGTGGCAGAAGCGGGTGGTCGCCATGGTCACGCCGCCCGTGAGCGCCGCGGCGTAGCTGGCGGCGGCGGGGCCGTGGGCCAGCGCCCAGTACATGGAGTGGACGACCAGCGTCGGCGCCGGGATCTGTGCGTGGAGCGCCACCAACGCGCTGCGGACCTGCGCCGGGTCGAGGAGATCGACGTGGGCGCCCAGGTAGGCCTGAAGCTCGTCCTCGTTCATGCTGACGATGTGGAGCTTGGGCGCGAGAGTTGACATAATCAGTGCGCTGAAGCTGGGATCGTGGAAGCCGGCGTCTTCGTAGAAGACCTGGGCCGTGGGCGGCAGGTGCGCCAAGATGCGGGCCACCGCGTGCAAACGGTCCACCAGCAGGTCCCGGTCATGCATGGCGTTGAAGCCCGAGACCAGGCAGACACGCGCGGCAGTGATCAACGCCGCGAACTCTTCGTTGATGGCCATGCGCACGTTGTCCACGTCGCTGTGATAGATGATGCGGTTGGCGCGTGCGCTGCCAATGTCGATGTCGCCGGCCCGCACGCGCGCGCCCTGGCCGAACTGGATGATCAAGTGGGGATAGGCGGTGTCCTGGGCGTTGCTGCACACGGTCGGCGTGCCCGGCGGGAGGAGCCGGCGCACGTTCTCGTTGTTGGTCACCAGATGGAGTGCGGCCGTGTAGCCCAGCTTGTGCATGGCGATAGCGGCCCGCACCGGCGTGCCGCCCAGGGTGATCTTTTTGGCAAACTTGGACGCGAATTCTTCGATGACGGCCGGGGCGTAGATGAAGCGCTCGCCGCCGGTGCCCGCCTGGAGGAAGCGGAGGATGGAGATGACCAGATCCCGTTCCGTGTGGATGGGCCGGTCGTCGGCAAGCTCAGCCGTACGGATGCCGTGGCGCACGATCAGCTCCTCCATGACGCGCCCGTCCCACACGATCTCGTAGTCCACGTTGTCGCCGAAACCCAGCGCGATCTGTTCCTTCACCGGCATTCTCCTGCGTGACATTTGTCCTGGACGCGAACTTCCCGGCAGGGGTCGGGCAAGCCGTGTGGGCTGCCGATCATGTGACCCCTGCCGGGAAGTTCGTGATACGAAGCCGCAGCCCGGTCAGGCGCGGCAATAGTGATACTTGTCGGCCTGGCCTGCGGCGTTGAAGAGCTCGATCTTGAAGCGGGCGACCACCTTCATGGCGTCGATGCAGGGGGGATAGATGGAGTTCGGCTCGCGCAGGACCGGATTGGCCAGCACCTCGCGGCACTTCTGGTAGAAGGCGTCCTTGATGTCGCTGGAGATGTTGATCTTGCTCACGCCCAGCTTGACGGCCGCGGCAATCTCATCGTCGGGGTTGGCGGAGCCGCCGTGCAGCACCAGCGGAATGTCCACGCGGCCGCGGATCTCCTTGAGCAGGTCCAGCTTCAACTCGGGCTTGCGATCCTTGGGGTAGATGCCGTGGGACGTGCCGATGGCCACGGCCAGCGTGTCCACGTCGGTGGCGTTGACGAAGACTTCCACGTCGTCCGGATTGGTGTAGATGATCTCGTCGGCCCCGGCTTCGGCCTCGGGACCGGTGGTGCCGATGGTGCCCAGTTCGCCTTCCACCGACACGTTGACCGGGTGGGCCAGCTCCACAATCTTGCGGGAGATGGCGATGTTCTCTTCCAGCGGCAGATGGGAGCCGTCGATCATCACCGACGTGAAGCCGCACTGGATGGCCTCCATGACCTGGGCCACGTTGCCGCCGTGATCCAGGTGGATGACCACGGGCACCGTCGCCTTGACCGCCTCTTCCACCGCGGCTTTGACAAAGGACGGACGCACGAAACTCAACTCGTCCGGGTGGATGGCCAAGATCACCGGCGACTGCATCTCTTCCGATGCTTCCATCACGCCCTTGAGCAGCATGTTGCTGCTGATGTTAAAGGCCGGGACTGCGAACCTGTTGGCTTGGGCAACCGTCAACAGGTCTTTCATATTCATCAACATACAAAGAGCCTCCGAAAAAAGGGGTACGCTACCCTTTGACTGAACCGGCGGTCATGCCGGCAATGAAATACCGTTGGAAGAATAAATATAGCAACAACACGGGCAAACAGCCCAGCACGCTCATGGCCATCATCTCGTTCCACTCGTAGGAGTGTTGGCCCATGAGCAGCGCAATCCCCACCGGCACCGTGCGCATGTTCATGGTTTTGGTCAGGGTGAGGGCAAACAAAAATTCATTCCACGCCAGCATGAAGGTGTAGATGCCGGTGGAGACCAGGCCGGGCACGGAGATGGGAATCAGCACACGCCACAGCGCCACGAAGCGGCTGCCGCCGTCCATCATCACGGCCTCGTCCAGCGCCTTGGGCAGCGTGTTGAAATAGCCGGTCATCATGATGATGGCGTAGGGCAGCGTGAAGACCATGTAGGTGAGCACCAGCGCGGCGTAGGTGTTGAAGAGCCGCAGGGTGACGATGAGGCTGAAATAGGGAATCAACAGCGTGATCGGCGGCACGGCCTGGACGCCGATGATGGTCATGTTGAGCGGGCGCTTGAGCGGGAACTGGTAGCGGCTGAAACTGTAGCCCGCCAGGCTGCCCACGATCAACGTGAAAATCGTCACCAGGAGCGCCACCAGGTAGCTGTTGACGAAAAAGCGCACCTTCTCCGAGTTGGTGACGACGGCCAGATACGCGCCCAGCGACATGGAGTCGGAGAACAAACGGGGCGGATAGGCGAAGATCTCCGTGTTCGACTTGAGGGACGACGAGATCATCCACAGCACGGGCGCGCCGGAATAGATCGCCCCGAGCAAGAGGGCGATGATGACGAAGACGCGCGATAGGGTCAGGCGACCGGATTTGGACATCATGGTTTCATCCCTCGCGATCACTCATCGCTGGCGCGTTGCTGCCGCACATAGAAGAGCGCCACAAACAGGCACAGGGCGAGAATGATGAACGCGCTGGCCGACGCCAAGGCGAACTCGTAGGAACTGAAGGCCGCCTTGTACGTGAACGTGCTCAACATCTCGGTGACGTGGATCGGCCCGCCGCCGGTGGTCATCCAGATCAGCGTGAACTGGTGCATGGTCCAGATGAAGTCCAACATGGCCAGACTGACGATGATGGGTCTGAGTTGCGGCAGGGTGATGAAGCGGAAGAGTTGGCGTCCGTTGGCCCCGTCGATGGTGCCGGCTTCGTAGAGTTCATCGGGAATGCCTTGGAGGCCGGCCAGCAGGCTCACCATGTAGAAGGGATAGCCCGACCAAATGTTGATGAACGTGACCGCGTGCAGCGCCAGTTGCCGCGAGCTCAGCCATTCGATGGGCCGATCGGCGAACCCTGCTGAAATGATCAGGTAGTTGATGACGCCATTGGGGTTCAACATGAGCCGCCACAGGATGGCGATGATCGTCGCGGTGAAGACCCAGGGCAGCACGTAGACGACGCGGAAGATCGCCTTGGTGGTCGCACCCAGCAACGACGTGTTGAGCAGCATGGCAAAGGAGAGGCCGAGGATCAGGTGAAAGATGACGCTCATGGCCGTGAAGTAGAGCGTGTTGCCGATGGCCTGCTGAAAGACGTCGTCGGTCAGAAGTTCGATGTAGTTGTTGATGCCCACAAAGACCGGGTTCTTATTCATGATGACGTTGTCCATCAACGAATAAGAAAGCACCATGCCGATCGGCAGCAGCGACAGCACCGCCATAAGCAGCAGCGTGGGCGAAAGATAGGCGAAGGGGGCGACTTTTTTTGAGACTCGTTGCATCGGTCGGCTCTCTGCGACTTCATCCCTGTCCACGCCGGAGGGCGCAGCACGGTTCACTGCACCCTCCGGCGGGCCAAAGGGAACTCAGAGTCAAGCGAAAACTAGAATTTTTCCATCCACGCTTCTTGGGCGGCGTTGAGCGCTTCGTCCAAGGTCTGGCTGCCGTCCAGGTAGAGTTGGAACTGCTCGTCGAAGAGACGCATCAGCTCTTCCGCCACCGGCAGGCCCACAAACTCGTTGGCCAGATAGCCGGACTGGAAGACGTCAAACGCGGCGGCGAACAGCTCGTCGGTCTCCACGAAATCCGGGGTGGAGTTGACGTTGCCCGGGAACGCGTTGGCAATGGACGACAGCTTGGAATTGGTGTCGGAGCTCATGAGGAACTGGACCAGCTTCCAGGCTTCGGCCTGATGCGGGCTGTTGGCGGAGACGCCGATGCCCCAGGAGGCGTACGGCAGACCGCGCTTGCCCGTGTAATCGTCCTTGGCCGGCAACGCGGTGATGGCGAAGTTCAGGTCCGGGTTGCGCTCGCGGATCAGGTTGATGTGGGCCAGCGAGTCGATCATCATGCCGACGCGGCCGTTGGTGAACTCTTCCACCTTGTCCTGCTCGCGCATGGAGAAGGCGCCGGGGGCGATGACGCCCGCGTCGTACAGGCCCTTGATGTACTCCATCGCGCTGCGCACTTCGTCATTGGTCAGATCGGGCTGCCCGTCGCTCATCATGCTGCCGCCGGTGGCCCAGACCCAGGACATGACGTCGTTCTGGATGCCGTTGGGCTGTTCCAGCGAAAGCGGCAACACCCAGCCGTAGACGTTGTTGTCGGGATCGGTCAGCTTCGTCGCCGCATCGGCAAACTCGGTGCGCGAGGCCGGCGGATTGGCGATATCGGCCGCGGCCATCAGGTCCAGATTGACGAAGACCGGGTAGACGAAATTGACGACCGGAATCATGTAGGTCTCGCCGTTCAACTGAATCTGGGCGGCGAGTTCGCTGTCGTCAAAACCGGCGTCGGCCATCAACTGCGTCAGGCTGGCGAGCGATCCCTGCTTTACAAAGTCGCTGACCCAGGCGCCGTCCAGGCCGACCACGTCGGACATGGTGCCGGCCACGGCCCCGGCGACCACCTGC
>JAWKOK010000005.1:0-196965 GCA_041391205.1 Caldilineaceae bacterium | reverse complement strand
GCGGCGGGGAACAGCTTCCCGCTGGCCCCGAACGGAACGGCGACGTTCTATTACGAAACGACGGCCACCCAGGATCTGGTGAACACGGCCGATGCCACCGGCACCCCGACCGATGAGAATGGCGATCCGCTTGGTGTCGACGATGTCACCTCGCCGCCGGACGATGCGGAAGTGGCGCTAAACCCGGTTCCCGGCGCGATCGGTGACTTTGTGTGGTACGACGCCAACAATGACGGCATTCAAGATGTGGGCGAGCCCGGGATCCCCAATGTAACGCTCGATCTCTACAACGCCGACAACAACACACTGGTCAAGAGCACCACGACCAGTGACGATGGCGGCTATATCTTCACGGATCTGCCGGCGGGCAACTACTACGTTGATATCACGGACGTCAATGGGGTATTGACAACGTACAACCTGACCGTCGGCCCCCAGTCTGAGACTGATCCCAGCGCCACCATCGCCTTGGCCGCCGGCGAATTCTACGAAGATGCCGACTTCGGGTATGTGCAGCCGACCAACGGCGACGCCATCATCGGTGACACCGTCTTCTACGACGGCAACGGCAACGGAGTCCAGGATCCGGGCGAACCGGGCATTCCCAACGTCACCGTGATCGCCACCGATTCCAACAGCACCACCTACACCGCGGTCACCGACGACAACGGCAACTACCTCATTCCGGTCCCCGCGGGTGACAGCTACAGCGTCGCGCCCGATCCGGGCACATTGCCCGGCGGGTTGACGGCAACCACGCCCGTGCCCCAGATCACGCCGGTGCTGGCCGCCGATGAGCAGTATCTGGATGCCGACTTCGGGTATGACAGCCCGCAGTTGGGCATCATCGGCAACCAGGTCTGGTTCGATACGGGTCTTGTACCGGGGACGTATGACTCAGGGTCCGAAGCCGGTGTGCCCGGCGTCACCGTGGACCTGTGGGTGGATGCCGACGGTTCGGGGACCTTGACGCCGGGCGACTACATCTATGCCACCGTGGTCACGGATGAGAACGGTCAATATCAATTCGGTGGTGTCCCTGCGGGCGACTATCTCGTCAACGTGTCCGACACGGCCAATGTCCTGGACGACTATATCCCGACCACCATCCTTGGCCCCACGGGCGACAACTTCAACAAGGCGCAGCCGTACCCCGTCACATTGGCCGCCGGCGCGACCAACAACACCGCTGACTTCGGCTACGTGCCCAATCCGAGTTCACCTCCGGGGCAAGGCATCATCGGCAACCAGCTCTGGTACGAAAGCGGCGCCAGCGTCAACGGCCTCTTCGAGCCGGAAAAGGGCGATATCGGCCTGGCCGGGATCGTGGTGGAACTGCTGGACAGCCAGAACACGGTCATCCTGACGCAGACCACCGGTTCGTCGGGCCTCTACGCCTTCACCAGCTTGCCTGCGGGTGACTACCGAGTGCGCGTGGGTGACTCGTCCACCTATCCAGTGAACGGTTCCATTCTGGCAGACTATATTCCCACCGTTCTGATCGGCGGCACGGCTGACAACACCAACAAGGACGAGGCCGGCTACCCGGTCGCCTTGGCCGCCGACGAAGTGAACATGACGGCCGACTTCGGGTACACCGATCTGAGCGTCATCGGTGACTTCATCTGGTGGGACCAGAACGAGGACGGCATCCAGGATGCGGGCGAGCCCGGCATCCCCGGCGTCACCGTGACGCTGCTGGACTCCGGCGGCAACCCGGTCGGTGCACCGGTCATCACCGGTCCCAACGGCGAGTATCTCTTCGAGAATCTGCTGCCGGGCGACTACACCGTGGTGGTGACGCCGCCGACCAACGGTCTGCCCAGCCCGATCAACCAGACGGTTGACACGGCCGACTCTGACTTCGGCCCGACCAACCAGGTCAACGAGACCCTGACCCTGGGCGAGCAGAACCTCACGATCGACGGCGGTTTCTACTTCGACACCCGCTACGAGATCGTCAAGGTGCGCAACACGCCGGATCCGGTGCGCGTGGGTGACCCGATCAGCTACACGATCACCATCACCAACCTGGGCACCAGCATCATCACGTCGCTGCCGTTGACGGACACCTACGATCCCAACTTCCTGGACTACGTGAGTGCCACGCCCGCGCCGACGAGCACGGACGAGCCCAACGGCACGCTCTTCTGGGCCGATCTCTTGACCAATCCGCTGGCGCAGAACGACGCGGTCTCGGTCGTGGTCGAGTTCACCGGCCTGGCCGACACGGGCACGGATGCGGCCAACAACCCGAACAACAACCCCACGCCGCCGGACACCTTCAACGTGGCGAGCAGCGCGGGCGGCACGTACGACCCCGACGGCCCGAACGGCCTCCCGCCGACACAACCGTTGCCGCCCGTGGAGGATGACGAGCCGGTGCAGATCATCAACCCCACGTCGGTGATGGTGGCCACGGCCGGCGCCGGCCGCAGCGGCACCTCGGTCACACTGCGTTGGACGACGGCCACTGAAGTCGACGTCGTGGGCTTCAACGTGATCCGCCTGGTGAACGGCGACGCGACCCAACTCAACGGCGAGCTCATCGTGGCCGAGTACGCGGGCCAAGCCGTGAGCGGTGTCTACGCACTGGTGGACAGCAGCCCGAGCATGGGTGAGCTGAACATCTACCGGCTGGAGATCCTCATGGCCGACGGTCGTGTGGAACAGCATGCGCCTGGTGTGCTGAACATGGCAGCCGGACAGATCTATTCGCTCCATGATCCGCTAACTGCGGCCGTGTTCGATACGATCTTGAGTGCTTGTGGGGGTGACTCATTACCCGGCAAATGAGTCACCCCCTTTTTTCGGTAAATCAGATGTGTGACCAATACGCGATGACGTCAACTGCTTCGATCAATCGAGCGAACAATGCGGAGTGTGCAGACGCGGCGGGACTCCATTTCGTTGCGAAAGCCATAGCAGCCCTCCTTTTGGCTGCGGCCATGCTGTATCCGGCACTTGCGCCCACACCGGCACAGGCAGCGCCGATTGCGCCGACGGCGTGGCAGCCGCCGGAGCCGGCCTACAAGATTGCGGTGACGGCGGACGGCCTCTACCGGCTGGACTATGCGCTGCTGCAGAGCGCGGGTGTGCCGGTGGATGCCGTCGACCCCGCGAGCTGGCAGATGTACTGGCTGGGCCGGGAGATCGCCATCCAGGTGACGGGTGCGGAGGACGGCCGGTTCGACCCGGGCGACGCCGTCGTCTTCTACGGACGCAGCGTGGACTCGCTCTACTACGAAGGGCTGCTGCCGGACCACAAGTACACCGGCGCCAACATCTACTGGCTGACCTACGGCCAGGCGCCGGGCAAGCGCATGGCGACGCTGGACGGTGCAGCCGTGACGGGCACGCCCGCCGGCCCCGCCTGGACGGTGCAGCACGAAGAACAGCAACGGCTCCACCGCACCGAGTACCCCCGCTACGCCACCGGCCCCAAGTTCGACCCGGAGGACGACCACTGGTTCTGGCAGCGGACCCAGTCCATCGGCAACCCGGGCAACAAGGCCCACACCATCGCCGTCACACTGCCCAACCCGGCCGCAGGCAGCTACACCGCCACGGTGCAGGCGCGCGTCGTGGGCGGCACCGGCGGCACCCATGCCCTGGACCTCATGCTCAACGGCACGGACATCCTGACCGGCACGGCCCAGTGGACGGACTTTGCGCCGCTGGAGGTGACCACCACCTTCTCCCAGAGCGTGCTGCTCAACGGCAACAACAGCCTGCAACTCTGGTACAGCAACGTGGGCACCGGCTTCCTGGCCATGGAGAACTACACCGACTGGGTGGAGATCGGGTACTACCGGGAGCGGGTGGCCGTCAACAACCGCCTGACCTTCAACGGCGAGTCGGCGGCGGGCGACTGGCGCTACGACGTCACCGGCCTGACGGCGGCCGATATCTTTGTCTACGATGTGACCGACCTCTTCGACAGCCGGACCGTCAGCAATGTGGACATCACCGGCGCAGGACCCTACGCCGCCGGCTTCAGCGCAACCGGGGCGGGCCGGCGCTTTGCCGTGACCACCGGCAGCAGCTTCCTGACGCCGGCCGCCGGCGCCATCCAGGCGGTCACGCACCGCGCCTCGCCCTACACGCCCAGCGGCCAGTACGTGGCCCAGCAGGGGAGCGGCGGCTGGGATCTGCGCGACCCCGCCAACGGCGCCGACTGGATCGTCATCACCCACGGGGATTTCTGGAACGAGATCCAGCCGCTGGCCGACTGGCGCACCACCGTGACCAAGTACCGTGTGGCCGTGGTCGATGTGCAGGAGATCTACGACCAGTTCAACGGCGGCCTGCTCTCCTCCGAAGCCATCCGTGACTTCCTGGCCTATGCCTACGCCAACTGGCAGGCGCCGCGCCCGCGCTACGTGCTGCTGGCCGGCGGCGGCAGCCGGGACATGCGCGGCTACTTCGTCAACAGCAAACCGACCTACGTGCCCGCGTTTCTCTACCCGGCCGACCCGATTTTGGGGGAGACGGCGGCGGACAACCGCTACGTCTTGCTCGAGGGCGACGACATCCTGCCCGACATGAGCATCGGGCGCTTCCCGGCCTACGCCGCGAGCGAGATCACGACCATCGTCGCCAAGACGATTCACTACGAATCCACGCCCACGGTCAACGACTGGAACCAGAACGTCCTCTTCATTTCCGACGATCTGGAGGGCGGCGGCGGCAACTTCTACGCCTTCTCCGACACGCTGGTGTCCGGCTCGTCGGACCCCAACGACCCGGACAACACCCGCTTTCTGCCGGATCCCTACCAGGCCATCAAGGTCTACCTGAGCCAGAACTGCGACATCGGCAACATCAACCAGCAGCCGACCGAGTGCCAGGCGCTCATCCAGGACGTCATCAACAACACGGGTGCGCTCTTCACCAGCTACGTGGGCCACGCCCAGATCAAGAACTGGGCGACCGAGCCGCTGGTGGACCAGACGCTGGTGAGCACCTTCACCAATCTGGACCAACTGACCATCATGTTGGCCATGACCTGTTTCGAGGGTTTCTTCCACGAACCGGCCAACGGCTCCCGCTCGCTGGCGGAGAGCTACATCTTCAACACGGTGGGGGGCGCGGTGGCCAGCTACTCGCCCACGGGCTTCGGCATCGCCACCGGCCACGACTGGCTGGAGCAAGGCTTCTTCGTCGACGTCTTCCAGAACGACCAGACCATCCTGGGCGACGCCATCGTGGCGTCCAAGGAATACCTGCACGCCAACGCGCCGGCGAGCAAGTACGACGACCTCATCGACACCATGTTGCTCTTCGGCGACCCGGCCCTGCGCATCCAGACCTTCGTGCAGCCGACGGCGGTGGAACTGGCCGGTGTCGAGGCACAGGAGCAGAGCGACGGCACGACGTTGGTCACATGGACGACCGGCGCCGAGGTCGACATGGCCGGCTTCAATGTGCAGCGCAGCGACGACGGCGGCGCGACCTTCGCGCCGCTCAATGCAAGTCCGGTGCCGGCGTTGAACAGCGGCGGCGCTCAGGGCAACTGCTACACGCTTGTGGACACCGGCGCGCCGCAACCGGACCGGCTCTATCGCATCGAGGTGCTGCGGCTGGACGGGAGCCGCGACGTGACGGCGCCGGTGGGTGTCACCGCCCGGCGCCAACACGGTGCTTCCCTGCGCTGGCCGTGCGTTGACAAAATCGAGCCACAGATGAGTCCACGGCAAAAAGCAAAACCGAGCCACAGATGGACACAGATGGGCACGGATTGAACAGTAAAAACACAGATTTTCCACTTAATTTCCCGGAAAACCAGATGAATCCAGATGAAATCAAATCATCCATACCTATCTGTATTCATCTGTGTTCATCCGTGGCTAACTGCAGTGAGCAGTTGATCCAAGCATGAACGTCATGAACTTTCCCATGCGGTTGTTGCGTCGACGAATTCAACGAGCCTGGCTGGGGGGCGTCCTGGCCGTCATGGTGGCGGCGGCGGGCGTGCCCCATGCCGTGCTGGCGCAGTCTGGCAGCGGCACGGCGCCCATGGCGCAGCGGCCGATCTTCGGTGCTCGAATCCGGCCGCGACGCACGTCGTCATCGAACTGACCACGCCGGGACTTCCGGCTGGTGGACGATACGGGGCTGGACGGCCCGTGCCGACAGGTGGCGGTGGACGGCTATCCCCAGGGCGGCGCGGCGGGTGAGCCCGCCCTGCCCGTGCGCGTGACGACCGTGGGCGTGCCGCTGGACGCGCCGCTCCACGTGACCGCGACGCCGCTGGAGAACGCGGTGGTGGCCACCGACTTCGTCCACGTGCCCGGCGCCGCAAGCCATTAGCGAGGAGGGCGACGCCGGCGTTGGCGCGCTACATGCGGGAAGCGCGCCCGCGCCGGCCGACGCCGCCGTCTACGCTTCGAGACGCCTCTTCCCGGCAGGCGGTCCTGTTGGATGACCTGGGCCGGCTGCGCAGCCGGCAGCGGCGTCTCGAACTGTTCCGCCGCTTCCAGGTGAACCCGGTGGCGGGGACACTGGTGCGTCACGCCCGCTGCGCGTGGAGGTGACCTTCGGAGGCGGTGCAGGCTGGCATCTGTCACCAAAGCGCAGCGTGACGGAAGCCGGCGGTTTCGAGGGGCAACTGGCCGGGATGTTGCTCAACTACGCCGCCGCGCCAGTGGCGGGCGCCGGACGCCACGGTCAATGCGGCGGCGGTCACCACGCCGACCATGTGGACGCCGCCGTCACCGGGCTACCGGCTGCTGGTCGACCAGGCCGGCATCCACGCCGTCACCACGCCGAGCTTGCGGCCGCCGGTCTGCCGGTCGACACGCTCAGGCCGCAGACGCTGCGCATGTTCAGCGACGGCGCAGGTAATCGTCTATGTCACCGGTGAGGCGGACGGACGGCTTGACCAGACCGATCTGATCTACTTCTACGGCGTGCCCACCGCCGACCGCTACGCCAAGCACAACGTCTACTGGCTGACCTACGGCGGCGGGGACGGCAAGCGCATGACGCACGGCGGCGCCACGTCGCCCCAAAACGCCACGTGGACGGCCGCCACCCTGCGCCATGAGACCAACAAGAGCACGTCTCGTCGGTGCCCATGCGCGACGGCTATGACCACTGGTACGGCGAGCGCATCTCGGCCGTGGGGACGAACGCCACAGCCGCCTGACGCCGAACGTTTCTCCCTGGACGGCTTGGTGGCCGCGGCCGGGGACGCCGGTCTGACGGTGACGCTGGGGAGCGGCGTCAGCGGTCTGCACCGGGTGCGGTTGTACGTCAACGGCACGCTGCTGGGCGAGGAGACGTGGTCCAACAACGACTATCGCACCCTGCACATGGACTTCCCACGGACTTGCGCAGCGGGCAGAACGAGGTGGTCATCGAGCTGGTCAACGACCAGATTGGGCGGGTGATTGACCTGGCCTATGTGGACTGGGTGGAGTTGACCTACCCCGAGATCTGACGGTCACGGCCGGGCAGTTTCACTTCGAGGACACGGCGGCCCGGTTCCTGGCGCTACCGGCTGGACCTTGCCGCCGGCCACGGCCCAGGTCTACGACATCACCGACCCGGCAGGTCGCCCCGCATGACGACGACGGCGGCGGGCGCGGCCACAACCTTCACCAGCCAGGCGGACGCGGCGCGGCGCTATGTGGCGCTGACACCGGACGACGTGCAGGCGGTGGTCGGCATTGAGGCGGCCCAGGCGTCCGATTGCTCATGCCCGCCGAGAGCGCCAGCTACGTGATTGTCAGCCACGCCGACTTTCTGGACGCCATCAGCCCGCTGGCGGCGTACCGGCGCACCACGGGCTACCGCACCAAGGTGGTGGACGTGCAGGCGATCTACGACGCCTTCAACTGAGGCGGCCCTCGGCGGAGGCGATTCGGGATTTCCTGCGCTACGCCTGTGCGAGCTGGCCCAAGCCCGCGCCCCACCCACGTGTTGCTGGTGGGCGACGGCACCCCGACCCGCGGCTATCTGGCCGACAGCGTGCCGACCACATTCCCCCCTTCCTGGCCAGCGTGGACCCGGACCTGGGCGAGACCGCGGCCGACAACCGCTATGCGGCCATTGTGGGCGACGATGTGACGCCGGACCTCTACGTGGGGCGCTTCCCGGCCGCCACGCCCGCCGACGTCACGGCCATGGTGAACAAGACCATCGCCTACGAGGCCGCGCAGCGGCAGGGACGGCTGGCAGCGGCGCATCCTCTTCGTCACCGACAACCTGGAGGGGGGCGGCGGCGCCTTCTACAACTTCTCCGATTCGGTGGCCGACGGCACGGCGGTGACGCCGGCGGGCGTGCAGCCGTTGGTGCCGGAGACATTCAGCAAGGAGCGGCTCTACCTGGGCTTGACCTGTCCCGACGAGGAAGCCGGCGACCTGCCGCAACGAGGTCATCGGCGCCATGAACCGGGATGCGCTCTTTGTGAGCTACATCGGCCACGGTGTCCAAGGAGTACTGGGCCGAGGAGCAGATTCTCACCCAGGCGGCGCTGGCCGGTCTGACCAACCGTGACCGGCTCTCCATCATGTTCCCCATGACCTGCATGGAGGGCTACTTCCAGGAGCCGAGTGCAGGGAGTGGGGCCTTCGGCTGGAGGCGATTGTGCGTCTGAGTGGGGCGGTGGCCAGTTGGTCGCCCACCGGCTTCGGCCTGGTGACGGGGCACGACTATCTGCAGAAGGGGCGTGGCTGGGCTAGCTCCCACTATGACTTCGTGGAACTGGGGTGCGGCGACCAACTTCGGCAAGCTCTACCTCATGAGCAATGCGCCCACCAACAAGTACGACGACCTGGTCGACACTTTCCTGCTCTTCGGCGACCCGGCTCTGCGCATCTCCCGCCCGGGTGACACCCCGTTCCATGCTGTGTTTTTGCCGCTGGTGGTACGCAATTAACCGAGTCCAGGCTGGAAGTGACGAAGTAGTATTACTGGTTTATTTCAAAATATTTACATGGTTCCCGATTTGCCGTGAGATAAGTTATCAAAAAAGTGATTGTGCGTTACTATTTTTGTTGTTCGTCGTCTTATTCTTCAAGGACGCTTATCCTACGTGCACGTTCCATGTACGCCAGTGGTGGCGGCCAAGTGCCGGGACGCACAAGACGACTGTGGCGGGCTGGATTGTTGAGGCAAGCGGCACGAAAACATCAATGGACGGCTAGACATGTCGAGGTTAGGAAACTGGATCATGAACACAAATGCAAAGCATCAATCCGTAGTGAGACATTCCTATAGGGCTGCATGGGTTGTCGCCGTGGCCATTATGTTTGCCGTGGTGCTAGGCCTCCGCGCGTGGACGTCTGCGTCTGCTGCGCCGGCGGCACCGGCGGGTGAATCGACCATCGGCGACTTTGTCTGGCGGGACCAGAATGCCAACGGCGTGCAGGATGTGGGCGAGGTGGGCATCAACGGGGTGCGGGTGGAACTGTGGCAGGACGACGGCGACGGCGTGTTCGAGCCGGCGCAGGACACCTTCGTCGAGTTCTTGCTCACGGGGGACGACGCCAGCACGCCGGGCATCGAAGCGGGCTGGTATCAGTTCGACGTGACCTTCGGCGGCGGGCAACTGTACTGGGTCACCATCCCGGCCGGCCAGTTTGCGCCGGGCGCCCCGCTGGCAAACCACGTCTTCACCAGCGGCAACACCATCGAGCCCAACCCGGCGCTGGTCTTCAGCCCCAACATCATCGACAACATCGACACCATCGACTTCGGCTATGCGCCGATTTCCATGGCGGTGGCGAAGACGGTCTATGCGGGGCACAACAACGGCGCCTCCTGCCCCGGCGGCGAACTGGTCACCGGCGGCGCGGGCACGAATGTGACCTACTGCTTCGTGGTGACCCACACGGGCACGGCGGGCAGCCTCACCAATGTGCAACTGGACGACGCCACGCTGGGCAACATTGACCAGACCGACATGGTGCTCAAGAGCGGCACGCTGCCGCTGCTGCCGGGCCAGAGCCTGGTCTACTACTACCAGACCACGCTGACCCAGGACCTGACCAATACGGTCACGGCCACGGGCACGCCGTCCGATTCCCAGGGTACGACGATTCCCGATACCACGCCGCTGGTGGATGAAGACACGGCCCAGGTGGACGCCTTGACGGCCGCCATCACGCTGGACAAGACGGTCTACCTGGGGGATGACAGCGGTGCGGGCTGCCCGGCTGCGGGGCAGGAGCTGGTGACGGCCGACGTGGGCCAGGTGGTGACCTACTGCTTTGTGGCGACCAACACGGGGCAGACCTACCTGAACGACGTGACGCTGCTGGATACGTCGCTGGGCATCGACCAGACCGACATGACGCTCAAGAGCGGCACGGAGCCGCTGGCGCCGGGGGCGACGCTGGTCTACTACTACGTGACGGCCATCGACGGCAGCCTGCGCAACACGGCCCGGGCGTCGGCCAACCCGACCGATGCCAACGGCAACGACGTGCCCGGTCTGCCCAATCCCAGCGACACGGACACGGCCGAAGTGAACAGCGTGACGCCGGGCATCGAGGTGCGCAAGACGGTCTACCGGGGCCACAACAACGGCGCGACGTGCCCGGGCGGTGAATCGCTGCTGGCCTTTGTGGGCAGCCAGATCACCTACTGTTTTGCCGTGGAGAACACGGGCAACACCTACCTGAACGCACTCACGCTCAACGATACGACCCTGAGCATCACCCAGGCCAACATGACGCCGCGGGCGGGCAACCCCACGCTGCCGCTGGCGCCGGGCGGAGTCTTCTACTACTACTATCAGACCACGGCCACGGGCAGCCTGACCAACGT
Source organism: Caldilineaceae bacterium (assembly GCA_041391205.1). Classification (GTDB taxonomy): domain Bacteria; phylum Chloroflexota; class Anaerolineae; order Caldilineales; family Caldilineaceae; genus JAWKOK01. The sequence continues at coordinate 186,188 of JAWKOK010000005.1, read as the reverse complement.
GGTCACGGCCGGCGGCAACCCGGTGGACGAGCAGGGTCAGGACATCCCCAACACCCAGAACCCGCAGGACAACGACACGGCCGAGACCGTGGCGGCGCAGCCGGGCATCGAGCTGCGCAAGACGGTCTACCTGGGCCACAACGGCGGCGCCTCCTGTCCCGGCAGCGAGACGGTGGCGGGCGTCAACGGCGCGGCGGTGACCTTCTGCTTCCGGGTCATCAACACGGGCAACACCTACCTGAGCAGCGTCACGGTGACCGATACGGATCTGGGCATCAACCAGGCCAATATGACCCTGCGCAGCGGCAGCGTGCCGCTGGCGCCGGGGGGGACGCTGGTCTACACCTATGACGGCAGCATCGACGGCGACCTGGTCAACACGGCCACGGCCACGGGCAACCCGACCACCAGCGACGGGACCGACCTGCCCAACGGCCAGAATCCCACGGACACCGACACGGCTACGGTGGACGAAGTGGCGCCGGCCGTGGTCATCCGCAAGACGGCCTATGCGGGCCACGACGGCGGTGCCTCCTGCCCGGGCGTGGACCTGTTGACGGGCGTGGTCACCGGCAGCGCCGTGACCTACTGCTTCGTGGTGGAGAACACGGGCGACACCTACCTGAACACGCTGCTCATCACCGACAACGACCTGAGCATCGACCAGAGCGACATGGTGCTCAAGAGCGGCACGCAGCCGCTGGCGCCGGGCGCGTCGCTGGTCTACTACTACCAAGGCACGGTGGACGGCAATCTGGTGAACACGGCGGCGGTGACGGGCAACCCGACCACGCCGACTGGGACGGACCTGCCGGGCGTGCCCAGCCCGTCGGACGAGGACGACGCCACGATTGAGGCGTCGGGTCCGGGCATCCGGCTGCGCAAGTCGGCCTACATCGGCGACGACGGCGGCGCGTCCTGCCCCGGCCTCAACGCCGTCGCCGGGGCGGCGGGTGCGGCCGTGACCTACTGCTTCGAGGTGACCAACAGCGGCGACACCTATCTGGACAACATCACCATCGCCGATGCGCTCTTGGGCATCGACGACACGGACATGACCCTGGCCAACGGGCTGACGCCGCTGGCGCCGGGGGACCGGCTGCTCTACTACTACACCACCGTGCTCAGCGCCGACCTGGTGAACGTGGCCACGGCCGAGGGCGATCCCACGGACATGGAAGGCGTGCCGATTCCCAACGCGCCGCGCCAGTCGGACGACGACGACGCCACCGTGGAGACGGTCAACCCGGGCATCCAGGTGGTCAAGACGGTCTACAACGGCCATGACGGCGGCGCGTCCTGTCCCGGCGGCGAGAGCGTGCAGAACGGCGCGGGCGGGGATGTGACCTACTGCTTCGTGGTGACCAACACGGGCGACACCTACCTGGACGACATCGCCCTGGCGGACCCGTCGCTGAGCATCACCGAGGCGCAGATGACGCTGCTGAGCGGCGCCACGCCGCTGGCGCCGGCGGCGAGCCTGACCTACTACTACGAAGCGACGGTGGACGGCGACCTGCTGAACACGGCGACGGTGACGGGCAATCCCACCGATGCGACGGGGCGTGACCTGCCCAACGTGCCCAATGCCACCGACGACGACACGGCCACCGTGGACGAAGTGAGTGCGGACGTCACGCTGGACAAGAGCGTCTACCGCGGCCACGACGGCGGGGCAAGCTGTCCCGGCGCGAGCGAGTTGGAGGTCGAGCGGGGCACGGCGGTGACCTACTGCTTCGGGGTGACCAACAGCGGCGCCACGCGGCTCAACCCGGTGCTCATCCGCGACGACGTGCTGGGCATCGACCAGGGCGACATGACGCTGCTGAGCGGTGCCACGCCGCTGGCGCCGGGGGCGTCGCTGGTCTACTACTACGAGACCACGGTGCAGGAGCCCATCCGCAACGTGGCCGTGGTGGAGGCCATTCCCACCGACGACGACGGTGCGGTCATCGACATCATCGGCAGCGTGACCTTCACGGACACGGTGGACGTGGTGCTGCCGCCCAAGGCCGCCATCGGCGACTACGTCTGGGAGGACCTGAACGCCAACGGCGTGCAAGAGGGCACCGAGCCCGGGCTGGCCGACGTGACGGTGCGTCTCTTCCGCACCAACGGCCAGTTGGTGGCCGAGACCCAGTCCGATGACGACGGCTTCTACAGCTTCACCAACCTGGATGCGGGCGACTACTACGTGATCTTCGTGCTGCCGGATGCGACGCTCTTCGCCTTCAGCCCGCCGAACGTGGGGGGCAACCCGAACGTGGACAGCAACGCCAACCAGACGACGGGGCGCACGGGGACGATTACGCTGAGCGAAGGGGAGACGGACAACAGCATCGACGCCGGCATCTTCGCCCGCTGTGGGCTGCGTCTGAACAAGGCGACCAGCGCGGGCAGCGTGGCGCCGGGCGACACCATGCTCTACGTCATCACCTACGCGAACCAGGGCGCCCGGGACGCGAGCAATGCGCGCGTCGTGGAGACGGTGCCGGCGGCGACCACCTTCGTGCCGGACCGGAGTTCGCCGGGCTGGGTGTGTGAGAACGGCGGGGTGGCCGGCGCCGAGTGCACCTTCCAGTTGGGGTCGATTCCGGCCGGGGACCAGGGTGGGTTGGATCCCATCGTCTTCGCCGTGCAGGTCGACCTGGACCTCAAGGGCGTCTCCAGCATCACCAACCGGGCGCTGATCTACGACGAGAACACGGTCTGCAGCTCCACCGGGCAGGGCACGGCCGGGGACGGCATCGGCGGCAACACCGACGAAGTGACGGTGCCGGCCGGTCCCACGGTGGTGGTGCTGGAGCGCTTCACGGCCAAGCCGGCGGGCGACACCATCGTCGTCGCGTGGACGACCAGCGCGGAGATCGACACCCGGGGCTTCTACCTCTACCGCAGCGTGACGGCCAACCGGGATGCGGCGGCCCGCATCACCCCGGCGCTGATCCCGGCCCAGGGTCCCAACGGCGGCAGCTACACCTTCACCGACAAGTACGTGTTCGAGGACGTCTCGTTCACCTACTGGCTGGTGGAAGAGGAGCTGACCGGCCGCCTGCTGGAGTACGGCCCCGTGACCACCTTCCTCGGGGCCAGCGTCAACCAACAGCGCGTCTTCCTGCCGCTGCTGAAGAAGTAACGGACGGCCTCACCTGAGTGGCAACATCCAGGTGAGGCCCAGTTCGACGTCCTCCGCGCTACGCCCCAATTAGCGCATGACGTACGGCAAAAAGACGGAACGTGACGGAGTCCCACTTGCCGGCGCCACGGTGATGTTGACCGACGGCGCCGGCAAGTTTGCGTATTGTGGATCGAGCGCATCGACCCGGTGTTCCAGTTGATAGCTGCCTTCTTGGACGCCCTGCACTGCCACCGACTGAGCCACTTGCCATGTATCTGGAGTGAAGATCAGGCAGGTCGCATGGGCCGCCATCACACCGCTGCACGGCTCGGCCAAGACGTCCACACCGGCGGCCGGCGGCTGGACCAGCACCAGCACCGGCGTGAGCGGCTCTGTCAACAGGCGCACTTCGTAGCGCGTGTCGGCACCCACCGGCGGTAAGCGCAGTGGGCGTGATCTGCACCGCAGCGTGATCGTCATCGAGCACGGTGATTGCGCGCGCCGGTACGTTCAGGCCGTCGTAGTGGCCGTCCTCGCTGTAGACGCTGACCGCAACCACGCTGTGTCCTCGTCACCGCTGTCCACGGCGTTGTCGACGGCTCGAATCGTCACGGTCTGCGGCTGATTCCACGCCTCCGGTGCCAATGTGAGCACGGGCGGCGCAACCGAGACCCGGCGCACCGTCCAGGTTGACGGTGATGGTCGCGGTCGGACGGCTGGTTGCAGACACTGCCAACGCCGCCGTCAGCGTGCCGTCCTCGGTCACGGTCATGGCCGTCAATTCGCCGAAGATCAGGCCGGCGCGATCGTTGTCGCTGATGTCCACGCTGACCGTCGGACCCAGCCGCCCCTGAAAGGCGGGATCGTCGCTGTCGATGCGGTGGAAGAGGAGCGACGTGTGGGGCGTGCGCTCGATCAGCGGGTCGTCCACAGCCTGCACGGTGACCTGCTGCCAAACGTCCCAGTTGCTGCCGTCGAAGTGGAGTGTCGACGGCGTGAAGGTCAGTTGGTCACTCGCTGTCAACGTCAGCGTGAGCGCGGTGGACGGCGCGGCGGTCAGGCGCAGGCTGTAAGTCGCATCCGCACCACCTTCCACAACCGCCACCCGTCCGCTCTGGTCGGGCGTGGCCAACTCCACGCCGGCGCTGTCATTGTCGGCCACCGTCAGCAGGACCGGCGCCGGGATGATGCCGTTGTAGTTGGAATCTGCGCTCAGTACGGCATGGTCGACCTGCACCTGACGGCTGCCGTCCACCAGATCGTTGTCGGCGACGCTCACGTGAAGCGTCTGGGGCAGATCCCAGTCTGACGCGTCAAACTCCACCTGCTGCGCCTCCTGGATGACGAGCACAGGCGCATCCGGTTGGCTCGTCAGGACGGCGCTGTAGCTGCTCTCCGTCCCCTCCACCAGGTTGAGTGTGGCCGGCGTAAACGTCACGCCGGCCACGTCATCGTCGCGTATGAGCACGTCCAGCGTCTGGGCATCGGCGTCGAAATCGGGACTGGCGCTCGTCATGGCGGTCAACCCGTCGTAGCGCGGGTCGGCGCTGGAGACGACGTGGCGCAGGCGGCCCAGATGGTCGCCGCACACTGTGCCGCTGATGTCGCCGTCTGCCAGAATTCGGGCATTGCGCGGTGCGCAGAAGCGGCCGGTCGCGGCCCACGAGGGAATCGTCCACGGCGCGGACGCAGACTTGATTGGTGGTGAAGTGCCAATCGAGTATGTTCCAGTCGCCGGCGTCCAACGTGATGACCGTCGGCGTCGCCTCGATTTGGGGATCCGTGGCGTCCACCGTGATGGTCACTTCTGCCGTGGGCGCAGAGGTGAGATTGAGCCAGTAGCAATGGACGTCCACCGGCGCGCCGCTCTCGTCCACATGCAGCACACCGTAGGCCGGCGTGATGCGGACGCCGGGGACGTCGTCGTTCTGGAGCAATACCTCCACGGTCTTGGCGTCGCCGTCCAGGTCGTCTGTGGTGTTGCTGCGGAAGGGGGTCGCGGCGGTGTAGGCCGGATCGTACGACTCGAAGATCTGCACGTCGATGTACGCCAGATGATCGCCGCACAGAGGTCCACTCGCCGCGCCTGTCCCCAGAATGTCGGACGTCGCAGCCCTTGCAGATGGTGGCTTCGTCGTCGGCCACGGCATCGTCCACCGCCTCCACGCGAGACCAATTGGACGCATCGTCCACCGACGTGTTGTCCCAATTGGCGGGCGTGATGGGCGAAGCGTGTGGTCGGTGCGGACTTGGTCGTTGCGCGGCAGGATCGCCAGGGTGAGGCCGCGTCCGGCTCGGTGGCCGTGGTCAACCAAAAACAGGTGCTGCGGTCGTCCGGGATGCCGGCGCCTTCGGCCGCGTTGGTCACGCCGAAGGTCTCGGTCACGCGCACCGCTGATGGTCGCATAGCGACCGTGCATCGTGCCGGCTGGTCGCCACGTGGACCACGAGTGTGCCGTCCACCAATGTACACGCGCCGGTGGCTGCGGTGGGCGCGTAGCCCTTGGGCCATGCGCGGCGGTGAACGCCCCGGGGCAGAACCGTCGGCGTCTGGTGTGCGATCAAGGTCGGCAGACCGCTGATCAGCGTCGTGGTGATGACGTCGTAGCGCCATGCCGTCGGGCCCGCGTTGCCGTCTTCCACCTCGTTGACAAACGTGATTTCGCCCGGGCCGACGATGTCGACGGTGCAGGTCACGTTCGCGCCGGCCTGGAGTTCTACCCGGCGCCCGCCGGTGATGGGCGCGTTCAGGCCGTCCGTGCATCCGGCATCGTCAAGGGTCCAACCGTAGGGCAGCCGCGTCGTGACGCGATAGAGCCCGGCGTCCAACCCGGTGTACGTCGCCGTGGCGGCGATGCCGTCGCCGTCGTCCGGCACGGCATCGTCCACCTGACGCATGCTGTCGGCATAGGCCTGGACCGTGGCACTGTTGGCGTCCAGCACATACAGGCGGTCATCGTCACTCACTGCCAGCCCGGACGGCCCGTCAAACTGGCCGGGCGCCTGTCCCAGCCCGCCCCAAGTCACAATCAACTCGCCGTCGCTGGTCAGCTTGTAGAGGCGATTGTTGGCGGAGTCGCTGACATAGACATGGTCGTGGCTGTCAACGGCGATGTCGAACAGGCTGGGCGGCAAGGCGTCACCGGCAAAGACATCCTTCCACGTGGCCAGATGCAGCCCGGTCGCGGTGAACTTCTGGACGCGATTGTTCCCGGAGTCGACCACATACACATTGCCCAGGCTGTCCGTCGCCACGCCGAGCGGTCCGGTGAAGCGCCCGTCGATCGTGCCCGATGTGCCCCACATGAGCAATTGATTGCCGTTCGCGTCGAATTTCTTGACGCGGTTGTGGCTGGCTTCGGTCACATAGACATGGCCGTCCGCATCCACGGCCAGTCCGCCGGGCAGGATGAACGAGTAGCCCAGCTGCCAGGTGAGTTCGTGGTTGCCGCTACTGTCGAAGCGGTGGACGTCGGTCTGGAACAGCTTGGAGTCGGCCGCGAACACGTCGCCGTCCGGCCCCACGTCAATCGTGTCCAGGTCGTAGAAGAGGCCGGTGGACAGGCCGCAGCGTTCCCAGGTGGCCAGGTGTTGGCCCGCCGCGTCGAATTTCTGGATGCTGCACTGGCCCAAGTCCGCCACATAGACCGACCCGTCGGGCGCCACCGCCACGTCGACCGGGATGTCGAACAACCCCGGCCCCAGGCCTGGACCGCCCCAGCGGCTGCGATAGATGGGCGCGCGCGAGGTCGCCAGATTCGTCGCATAGACCTCTGCGTCAACACCGGTGGGGGGATCGGCGCGTAGGATGACGTCGATGCTGCCGTCGCTCTGGGCATGCACGAGTCCGGGCGCCAGCAGAGTGGCCAGCAGGCACAGCGGCAAGCCGATGACCGCCAGATATGCGTAGCGGCGGCGGAATTGGGTTGGTAGCCAAGGATGCATGAACAGACACTTTCTCAAATCAGGGGGCCGCGGGCAAGGGATATCCGGCATGAACTCCGGGCGGACTGTCGTGGTCCAGTCACGGCCGGCACGCACCGCTACTCCGCGCGTGCATCCGCCGGAACATGCGGGAGCAACACGCGTGTGCGCGCCTCGTTGGGATTGGGCGTGGGCTGGGGCGATACACTCGCGGTGGGTGTGCCCGTGGGCGTGGGACTGGAAACAGCCGGCGGCGACGCGGTCGCGGAGGGTAACGGTGTCGGCGTGTCGGCCTGGGCGCTCGGTGTGGGTGTGCCCAGCAGATTGTCGGGGATGCCGTCGTCGGGAATGTAGAGCGTCATCTCCATTCCGGCCGTGACGATCGTGCCGATGTAGACGGGCAGCGCCTCATCGCTACCGAACGGCCGGCCGATGAGGTCATATTCACAATGTCTGCGGGTTTGGACGGTGTTGGTCGCTTCCGCCGCCAGCACGAACCAACCGACGACGTCGTTATCGCACGTGGCCGAAATCAGGCGGAACACCCGAGTCGTCGCCGTATCGAACGGGGGCAGAAAGGGCGTTTCTTCCGGATCGCGCCAGCCGTTGCCGTTGCCGTCGGCGTAGATGAACAATGTCAACTGCGTAACGTCGTCCGGAATGGTGGCGCCCTGAGATGCCGTCCCGGCCGGCGGCGCGAGGAACGCGGCCGTCAAAACGACACAAAACAGGAGCGGTGTCAACAGGAACGTGCGTGGACGGAGTGGCATGGCTACTTGTGACGGATATCAACTGAACACGGGCCGTGTTGGTGTACAATGATGATATCAACGTAAGCATACAAGTCATATTACGAGGAACCATGCGCGCCATCATCTTCGAGGAATTCGGGCAGATGCCCGAACTACGCCGGCTTCCGGACCCTGCGCTTACATCCGACGCGGTCATCGTGCGCGTGCGGGCCAACGGCATCTGCCGCAGCGATTGGCACGGCTGGATGGGCCACGACTCTGACGTGAAATTGCCCCACGTGCCCGGCCATGAACTGGCCGGTATCATCGAGGCGGTGGGCCGGGATGTACGAAACTGGCAGCCGGGTGACCGCGTTACCGTCCCCTTCTGCTGTGGCTGCGGCCACTGTCCCCAATGCGCGGCCGGCAACCAACACATCTGCGACAACTACTTTCAGCCGGGCTTCACCGCGTGGAGGCTCCTTTGCCGAACTGGTCGCCATTCGCCATGCCGACGTCAACCTGGTGCGGCTGCCGGACGCGCTCTCGTTTGTGGGCGCGGCCATTCTTGGCTGCCGCTTCATCACCGCGTTCCGCGCGGTGGTGCAACAGGGCCGTGTCGCGGCCGGGGATTGGGTGGCCGTGCACGGCTGTGGCGGCGTGGGCCTCTCCGCTATCATGATTGCGCAGGCGGCGGGCGCCAACGTGTTGGCCGTCGACATCGACGACGCCAAACTGGACCTGGCCCGGTCCGTGAAACGGTGGCCGCCGTCCAGCGCGGCGCACGTCGATGACGTTCCCGGCGCCGTGCGCGAACTCACCAGGGCGGCGCGCACGTCTCGCTGGACGCATTGGGGAGCACGACCACCTGTCGCAATTCGATTTTGGGGCTGCGCAAACGGGGTCGTCACGTGCAGGTGGGATTGATGCTGGGCGAACACAGCCTGCCGCCGCTGCCCATGGGGCCGGTCATCGCCAACGAACTGGAAATTCTCGGCAGTCACGGCATGCAAGCCCATCAAATGCCGCCGCTCCTGGAGATAGCCGCGGCCGGTCGCTTTGACCTGACCAAGCTCATCGGCCGTCGCATCACCCTGGCCGAAGCGCCCGCCGCGCTCGCGGCCATGGGCGAGTTCCGCGGCGTGGGCGTGACGGTGATCGACCGGTTTTGATGGCCGGCGTGCGTTCGCTTCGTGTCACCCGGCGTCGGTGGAGACGTGCGGTGTGAGCACTTCGTCCAGCGCAAGCGCGACGGCCGCGGTCAGCGACATTTGTGCGCCTGTGTCCCAGGCGTGGTCGCCGACCGCGGCGTCGTCCATGGCTGCCACGGCCGCGGCGCGTCTGCGCGAGTTCGTCCGCCTCCAGCGGCGGCGGCACCATGCCCCAATGCGCATGGACCGCGTCCAGCGCGGCTAGGAGCGTCAGCGCTGCGTCCGGCCGGTTCAGCGCCAAGGCGAGCTTGGCTGCGAGCGCAACGCCCACCAGTTGGGTGTCGCGTGTGCCCTCACGCTGGAAAATGTGCAGGCACTTGGCGGCCTGCTGCCTCGCCAGGGCAGGCTCTCCGCATTGCAGGGCCAACAGGCTGCGGAGGTACGCCGCGTAGGCGATTCTGTCCGGCGCCGCGTCGGGCCCGCAGTATGGGTGCAGTTCGGCCAGCACGGCGTCGGCTGCGTCAATGCGCCCGCAGCGGAGATGGTGACGGGCGAGCTTGCCCAGCACATGGGCGAGCCCCCACTGCTGCCCGACCTGGCGGTGCAATGCCACTCCCTCTTCAAGCACAGCGTCGGCTTCCTCGAACCGACCGAGCCGCGAGAGCAGGTCGCCCATGTTGCTCAACGACATGGCGAGTGACCACCGATCTCCGCGCTGCGCTGGGCATCGATTTCGGTCGGAAACAGGCGAGCCCGTCTTCGAAATCGCCGCGTTCGTACTCCACGATGCCGAGAACGCCCCGACAGATGGTCAGCACGGCCGGATCCGAGTCGACGTCCGGCAAGCACCACATGTCGAGCGCCGCCTGCAGCCATGGATGGGCATTGGCGTAATCGCCGGCAACCCACGCCCAGTAGCCGGCGCGCATGAGACAGGCAGCATGGGCGGAGGACGGCGGCGCGCCGTCAACTGCCGCCACGATCTGGGCAGAAACACTTGCGGCCTCGTAGGGAAACATGGACCAGAATAGAAAAACACTATCGCCCAGGAGCAGCAGGCTTGGTACATCGCAACGCTCCAGCGTGCGCTGGATGAAGGCACGGATGTTGGCTCTGTCCGCGTCAAATCGACGGCGTATGTCTGCAAAGAGCGGCGACTGTGTGTCTGCGTTGGCCTGGGCAGAGCGCGCCAGGAAGTAGTCGGCCATGGCGACCTCCGTAACCTCCAGTTCACCGGCGGCGACCAGCGCCTCATGCGCAAAGGCGCGTACGGTTTCGAGCATGGCAAAACGGCTCTCGCCGCTGTGACCAGCGCGTCGAACGATGAGACTTTTGTCAAGCAACGAAAAGAGTGGCGCCTCAATCTCCTCTGCAAAGTCCCGGCCGCAGACTGCCCGTGCGCTCTCCATCGTCCAGCCGCCCACGAAGACGGCCAGACGACGCAGCAGCATCTGTTCGTGCCGGGTCAACAGTTGGTAGCTCCAGTCGATGGCCGCGCGCAGGGAGCGTTGCCGTCCCTCCGCATCGCGCCGGTCGGTGGTCAACAGATCGAGGGGCGTGTGAGCGTGACTGGGACCGGTCATGGACGTGGTCAAGCGTTCGGCCAGGCTGCTGAGCGTGTGGTAGCGCACCCGGGCGGCGGCCAACTCGATGGCCAACGGCAGGCCGTCCAACCGTGCGCAGATGCGCGCCACGAGCGGTGCGGTGGCCGCATCCAAGCGAAACTGATGCTGCGCCGCAACCGCATGGCGACGGAACAACTCCACCGCATCCGATGCCTGCGCGGCGGCCAGCGAGACCGTTCCCTCGGGCACGGGCAACGAGAGCGGAGCGACCCGGTATTCATGTTCGCCCTGCAGATGAAGCCGTTCCCGGCTGGTGGCGAGCACCTTGAGTCCGGGACAACAACGCAGTAATCGCGTGACCTGCGGTGCGGCCGCCGGCAGATGCTCAAAGTTGTCGAGAACCAACAACATCTCGCGTTCGCGTAGGGCGGTGCACAGCACTTCTTCAGGCGCGGCGGACTGTCCCACATCAATCGCCAGCGTGCGTGCAATGCACGCGGTCACATCGTCGGGCGTGCGTTGCGCGGCCAACTCCACAAAATGGGCGCCGTGGCCATAGACCGGCGTCAACCGGTGGGCAGCTTCCAGGGCCAAACGCGTCTTGCCCACGCCGCCCGGGCCGGTCAGCGTCACCAGGCGCACATCTTGTGCCGTGAGCAACTCGGTCAAGTCGTCCAGTTCCTGTTCGCGCCCGACCAACTCCATGAGCGGCGCAGGGAGTCCGGCGCGTTTGGATTGATGCACGGATGACGTGACGGATGACGTGACGGACGCCGGTGGCGTGGCCGACACCTGCTCCGGCACATGCAGCGACGACGGCTGCCCCCGCCGGATCGCGGCCAAGAGTGCATCCGTCTCCGGGGCGGGCGGCACGCCCAGGCCCTCCTGCAACAGGCGCACGCACTCGTCGTACTGGCGCAGCGCATGGACCCGTTGCCCGTCTGCGTAGCACAGCTCCATGAGCCGCCGGTGGGTGGCCTCGTCCAGCAGGTCCACGCGCAGACGATGAAGCGCCATTGCCAATGCCGTGGCGAGCGCACCCTGCCGGGTGTGGAAATCGCTCAGCGCGTCCAACGCCTCGGTCAACCGGCGCCGCAGGTGCTCCTGTTGCAGCAAGCACCAGTCGTCGAAATCGGCGCTGTCGGCCACCGCAAAGCCGGCCAGGAAGTCATCGGTGTAGAGCGTCACCGCCTGCTCCAACGCCGCCCGGCATGTGGCGCAGAGCGTGCCCTTGCCATGGTTGTGGCCGCGCCAGACCGCCAGATGGGCTTCGAACGCGCGCACGTCCACGAAGGCAGGGGCGTCAGGTCGCCAGACCACACCGTTGCGGTCAATGGCCAAGAAATCGTGCCAGTTTTCCCCGAGACCTTGCCGGACCATTGAAAGCACATTACGCAGATAGTTACGGGCGCCCGCGTAATCCGGCCACAGCAATGTAGCGAGCGTCGCCCGGCTGTGACTCTGTCCGGTCACGGCGAGGTAGGCCAGCAACGCAAGCGGCTTGCGCTGGTTGAATTGGACTTCGGTTTGGTCCACGACCAGCCTGGGCGGACCGAAGAGAGTCAGGGTTAGAGGGCGCATGGTACAGATCCCGAGACGGTCACAAGACGGTTTTGCGACGGTTGTCTGCTATCGTCGAGTGTGACGGGCAATGTCAACGCCTGCCCGTAGATTGTGACAGAGTCCTGAACGCGCTCTTAACAGTTTACGGGATCTCCTCAACGGGGGCAACAGCCGGCTCGGCGGCGCGTTGCCCCCGTTCCCAATGTCACTCCTAGCCCTCCACGCCGTCCACGGCAACGGCTGCGCCTGTCGTCAGCGATTGCCGGGCCGCAAGCGCCATCTGCAAGGCGATGCGCGCATCGGCGCCGCCGGCGCGCGGCGCAACGCCGTCGCGGATGCAGTCGGCGAAATGGTCCAGTTGCGCGTTGTACGCGGGCGTAAAGCGCTCCTCGAACCAGGCGACCACGTCGTGGTGCACACCCTCGCGGTTGAGGAGCAGCACCGGTGTGTCGCGCAGGTAGCCGATGCGCAGCGTCCCTTCACTGCCGCGAATTTCGGCGGAGATTTCGTAACCGTAGCGGCCGTTGCGCGCCACTTCCACATTGCCCAACGCGCCGTGGGCAAACTCCAACTGCATGAGCGCGGTGTCGATGTCGCCCACCGCGGCCAGTTGCGGACAGCTCTGCACGCTGCCCACGGCCCGAATGCGCGTGACCTCGTCGTCCATCAACCAACGCAGGATGTCCAGATCGTGGATGCCCATGTCGACGATGAGACCGCCGCTGCGCTCCAGCGCGGCCCATGCCGGGTCCGGGCAATCCGGGTCGCGGCTGACGGCGTGGGCCACCAGCGGCGTGCCGATGACGCCCGCCTCGATCTGCTGTTTGGCGGCCACATAGCCCCGGTCGAAGTGGCGCATGAAGCCGATCTGGAAGAGGACACCCGCGCGGTTCACCGCCGCCAGCATGAGATCCACGTCGGCCAGCGTCAGCGCCAGCGGCTTCTCGCAGAAGATGGCCTTGCCCGCCGCCGCGGCTGCCAGGACCGCCTCCTTGTGCTCGTCGGTGTGGCTGGCGATCACCACGCCGTGGATGGCCGGGTCCGCCACCAGGTCGTGCAGGTCGGTGTAGAGGGTGATGTCGCTGTCGTCACCCAGAAACCGGGTCGCTTCTTCGACACGGCGGGAAGCGACCGCGGCCAGACGTACGCCGTCGCCGCCGGCGCAGATGACGGCTGAAGATGCGGCCCATGCGGCCCAGACCAATCACGCCGAGGTTGATGGTGGACATGGCAGTGTTCTCCCTTGGTGAATGCAATGATGGTGGACGCGGCAATGGCGTCCGCAATGAGGTTTTGTGCTTGGGCAAGTCATGGTAACATCATTGTCCGAAATTCGGCACTTTCGCCACACCGACTCTTTCCATCATGAGGAGAACGCTCATGGCCGGCTACGACTTGCAGGTGCTCACCCCGGAACAGGCGCAACAGTTCATCGAAAAGGGCTATGTCGTTGTCAAAGGTTGCTTCGACCGTGCGTTCGCCAAACGCTGGACCGACGAGGCCTACACACGCCTGGGCTACGACCCCAACGATCCGTCCACCTGGACCGAGGAAATCGTCTGGATGGACCGTCACAATACCGCGCCGATTTGGGAGATCTCACCGCGCGGGTGGGGCGCGCTCTGTGACGTGGTGGGCGGCGCGGACCGCATCGAGGATAAGGTCATGGAGATCGAGTCGCGCCATTTCACCACCATCAACGCGCGCGAATGGTCGGACGCGTTTGTGGTCAACTTTCGGCGCGGTGCGGACAAGCCGTGGATGCCGCCGTCGGCCGCGGCGGGCGGCTGGCACAAGGACGGCAGCTTCTTTCGCCATTTTCTGGACAGCCGCGAGCAGGCGCTGCTGACCGTCGTCTACTGGTCGGATGTGGCGCACAAGGGCGGCGGCACCTTCATCGCGCCGGACTCGATCAAGGTGGTGGCGCGCTATCTGGCCGATCATCCCGAGGGGGTGGACCCCGGCGCGTTCGGCGGGCTGATCGACCAATGCCAAGAGTTTGTGGAGGTGACGGGCGAGACCGGCGACTTCATCATCATGCATTCGTTCATGCTGCACGCCTCGTCCAACAACCACGCGGGCAGGGTGCGTTTCATGACCAACCCGCCGGTGGTGCTCAAAGAGCCGCTCAACTTCAACCGCGCCGATCCGGCCGACTTTTCGCTGCTCGAACGGGCCACCCTCCACGCCCTGGGCATGGAGCGCTACGACTTTCAGCCCACCGCGCCGCGCGAGGGCGCTGGACAGTCGTGGCATGAGCGGCGCGTACGGCTGAACCAGTACGTCAGCCGGCAGGCCCAGGCCGTCTTGCAGCCGGCGGATCATCTCGCCAGCGTCAAGGGCCGGCGGCGGTTGAGAATCTCGGAGACGCGCCCGGCCACCTAGGTAAGGTTGCAGGTCGCGCCGTGTCAAACCGCGGGCATCCATGACATGCAGGAGCAGTTCAATGGGATCCGGCGGATCGATGGGAAGTGATGTTCTTCCTCTGCCACCGTTCCGCCAGTGTGACAAGTACATCTAGCCGATCAGCCTCGAAACCACAGTTCGGCATCCCACAGCGATTCCGATCTCGCTTAATGCTGTCTCTAGATCTTCGTCATTCCGAATCGGTCAGATTTCCATACGTTTTTCTCATCACAATCAGATGCTCTCAGCATTGATACGGTCATATTCGGCGTGAGTCCCGACGAACCTGATGAATGAACGTCCCTTTTGAAATTCTACCAGGACGATCAGGCGATAGTCGTTCCCCTTGATGTTGAACACGGCGCGGTTGTTGCCGACAAAGCTTGCATGTCGATAGTCCCTCTTGATGTCAGCCGGTGTACGCCACTGCGCATGCTTGCAACCGCGTACCAAGCCCGTAGCGGTTGTTCGGCATCTGCGTGCGTTGTCCAGAAATCGCGCAGTGTGGTTCTCGATACGATGTGCATAACGCATTTTAGCATGGTCCCGTTTTGGGATCAAGGGCTGTTTCATCGAAACACCAGCGGCAGATGCACAAACCGCTGGGGCAGCGTGACGACGTCGTCCGCGCTGAACTCCACCGCGCCGATGTCGCAGCCGTCACCGGCCGGACGGGCTTGAAAGCTAAAGCGCTGATCCACGTCCAGGCGACAGACGCCCGCGTCGATATAAGCGGCTGTCCGGTTGCGGCAGTTGCGCGTAGGTGCCGGCCGCGTTGACCGTGGCCGCCTCCAGTGCTGCGGGTTCGCCCACGATGTTGCTGCCGGTGGTGCCCAGGATGGAGCAGTCGTCCAGCTTGTCGATCTGGAAGGTTGTACCCGTCTGAGCGGAAGGCGGCGCTGCGCGGGGCCGACAGGCCTGCCACTGTTGCCCGCCACGATGGTGTTGACCGCCGCGACCGTTTCGCCCGGTCCGCCGATGCCGCCGCCGGATTCGGTGGCCGCCGTTGTCGGTGACGGTGACGTTCTCCAGCCGCACCACGCCGGCGCTGCCGAGGATGCCGCCGCCGTTGGCCGCGCGGTTGCCGTTGACCGTGCTGTTGCGCACCGTCATCTCCGCCTGGTTGGCCATGCCGCCGCCGGACTCGGTGGCCGTGTTGCCCATGACCGTGCTCTGGTCGATGAGCAGGCTGCCCGCGGCGTTGAAGAGGCCCGCACCGTTGCCGGCGCGGTTGCCGATGACGGTGACGCGCCGCAGGGTCACGGTGCCGCCGTCGTTGTAGAGCCCGCCGCCTTGGCCACCCGGCTGGAACGGGGCCATGGGCGTGCCGCCGGTGAGCAGCAGGTCTTCCAGCGTCACGCGCACGTCGCCGATGACCTGGACGACGCGGTCGTAGTTGTTGCCGTGGATCACCGTGTCCTGCGCGCTGAGGCCGTAGATGGCCACGTCGTCGGTGATGTCCAGGTCGCCGTCCACGGCGTTGTCGTCCGGCGACGGCTCCACCGTGGGCGCAGGCCCGGTCACCGGCGGGTTGAGCAGGTAGACGCCCGTGGCCAGGGCGATGGACTGCGGACCGGCCAGGGCGTTGGCCTCCTGCACGGCCGCGCGCAGCGTGCACGTCTCCAGGCGCGTGCGGCACAGGCCGTCGCCCGGCGTCAGATCGGTGACGTCGTCGTAGCTGTCCACCACGAAGTCGGCCGCACGCACCACCGTCACCACGGTGCGACGCTCGTTGTTCTCGGGGATGGGATCCTCATCGCGCTGGGTGGCGGAGACCGTGTTGGTGATCGTCGTCCCGGCGGCAGGCGCCCACGAACTCCACCGTTACGTCGACCGCAAAGGCAGTGTCGGGCGCGAGCGTCCCCACCGCGCAGGTCAACGTTGCGCCGCTCGTGCTGCATGTGTCGCCGTCCGACACGCCACCGAAGCGCAGGCCGTCATGGCGTCTGCGCAGGACCACATCCGCCGCGGTGATGCCGCCGCTCTCGGAAGCGCGGTTGGTCACGCTGAGGGCGTACGCCAGCGTGGTCGCACCCTCGCCCACAACTTGCGGCCCCGTACGCGCCACGGCCAGGTCGACCATGGGCACGATGACGGCCGTCTGTTGGCCGCAGCCGGTGGCCCCCACCGCGTCGGTGACGCAGACTTCGATGGTGTAGACGCCCTGGCTTGTGTATGTGTGGTAGCCGTTCACCCGGCTTTCCCCGGGCGCGCCGGCCACCAGCACCGGACCGGAGAAGGTGCCGTCATTGCGCACCTCGCCCTGATTCTCCACCGTGCCGTCGCCCCAATCCACGGTGACCGTGTGGCTGTCGTCCCGGTCCGGGTCGAAGGCGACCGCGTCCAGCGTGAACGGGTAGCCCACGCCGCCGCGCACCTCGACCGCGCCAAAGGAGACGGCCGGCGTGTCGTTGACCGGGTTGATGGTGATCGCGACCGCCTCGGGCGCCGAGCGGTTGTCGGCGTCACCCGAATCATCCACGGCCACGAAGGCGAAGGCATCGTTGCCCGCGTAGTTGGGATCGGGCGTGTAGGTGACCGTGGGCGACGCGCCGCTGAGCGTGCCGTAGACCGGCGGCTGCGTCACCTCGAAGGTGAGGCCGTCGCCGTCCAGGTCGTTGCCCGCCAGGGTGATGGCCACGGGCGTGTCTTCGTCGGTGACGGCGCTCAGATCGTTGGCCGCATCGGGCGGACGGAAGTTGCGCGCCACGTTGATCTCCACATCCGCGGGTGGGCTGGTCAACTGCTCACCGTCGCCCGTGCGGAAGCCGTCGGTGGCGGTGAAGGTGAAGCGATCCTGGCCGACGAAGTTGCTGTCCGAGCGGTATTCCACCCACGCCGACGCGGCGTCGATGCCGTGGACCACCGCGGCGTCAAAGACGTGGACCAATTCGGTGTCCACGTCGATGATGTAGAAGCTGCCCGAGTTGACCGCGATGTTGCCGGGCCGGCCGAAGTCGCCGAGCACAAAGCCGGTGCCGTCGCCGGTGGAGCGCGCTTCGCCCGCAAAGAGGCCGTCGGCGTTGAAGCGCTGCACCCGGGAGTTGCCGCTGTCGGCCACGTAGAGCACGTCGTTGGGGTCCATGGCGATGGCGGCCGCGCCGTCCAACTGACCCGGCCCCGAGCCGCCCGTGTCGCCGGTGACGGTGCACGTGGCGTCGGTGCAGGAGAAGCCGATGCTGTGCTGGTCGATGTAGTTGCAGTTGGGGCCGTCCTCGCAGCGCCCCAGCCAGCCGATGAGCTCACCCAACGCCACCGTGCCGTCCGGGTTGACCGTGGCTGCGGCGAACTTGTAGATGCGGTCGAAGCCGCTGGGATTGTCGTCAGGCTCGGCCAGGATGTAGACGTTGCCCGCGCTGTCCACGGTGATGTCACGGATGCGGCGCAGCTTCATGGCGTCCACACCCACGCCGGGGAAGTCATTCCACTTGGTCGACTGCACGATGGCATACGAGTAGACCGGGACGCCCAGGAGGTCCAGGCAATCGTCCGGGCCGCGGCCGGTGGTGTTGTTGCACTCCGCCGGCCGGAACGCGGCCATGCCCTTGAGGTTCTGGTTGGCGTCGCCGATGACGTAGAGCACATTGGCGTTGGTGTCCCACGCGGCCGCGCCCGCGTTCTTGTACTCGGGGCCGCGCGCGGTGTTGTCCGCACCCACAAAGACGTCGTTGATCTCGTTCCACAGGGAGTAAGTCTGCACGCTGACGATGGGTTCGGCGGCATTCTGCGGCTGGATGGCGGCGATCTCCACCAGGCTGTTGCCGGTGGAACTGCCGTCGCTGCTCACGGCAATGATGGTGCCGCGGCCCACGTTGAACTTGATGTCGCGCAGCGGGCGGCTGTCGCTGGTGCGCTCGAGTTCGCCCACGTAGAGACCGTGCTCGTCCCACACCGAGATGCGCGGCGTGGTGTAGGGCGCGACGGTGCTGCCGCCGGGCGTGCATTTGCGATAGGCCGAGTCGTAGATGTAGGTGAAGCCGGCGTCGTCCACGGCTACGTACTTGTTGCTGCCGCCGTTCCAACTGACGAAGTCTTTGGGCAGATCCTCGCGCCGGATGTCCTCTTCGCATAGCTGGATAATGTACTCGCGCATGGCCTGCTGGCTCTGGGCCACTTGCCAGGCGAACTCCTCGCCTTCCTGCTGCGCGATCTGCGGGCTGTAGCGCGCGGTCATGCGGTAGTCGTCGATGAAGTAGGGATAGAGCGGCGCGATGAAGTAGCCGTGTTCGGGCTGGTCGTCGATGGCGAACCAGAGCGGATCGGGCGGGTTGTTGCCGTCCTGCCCCCGCAACGTGATCTTGACCGGCTCGTCGGCGATGGCCGCGACCGCATTCGCGCCCGTCTGCGCCACGGCGGTGGGCAGCACGTTGGTCCCCGGCGCTTTGATGTTGACGATCTGCACGCTGTCGCCGGTCACTGCCGAGACGTTGCCCGAACTGTCGGTGGCGCGCCAGGTCACGTCGTAGACGCCGGGCGTGAACTGGGCGGGCGCATCGCTGCTGATGGTCGGGCGCAGGTCGGCCACGTCAAACACCTGGGGACGGCCCAGCGGCACGTCCACCACGCCCGTACCCTCCATGACCACCGGCGGCGGCGCGACCAAAATGGGCGGCATGGTGTCGACCACGGTCACCTGCTGCGTGGCCTGGGTCGCGTTGCGTCCGCCGTCGGGACCGGCCGCGCCGTTGTCCCGCGCCGTCCAGATGATCTCGCTGGTCTCGCCCAGGGGCCAGAAGCGGGGCGTGTTGTAAGTCAACTCCGGCGTGGGATCGCAGTCATCGCTGACCACCAGGGCGTCGCGGAGATCGTCGATGTGCTTGCTCGCGGTGATGCCGCCCGGCTCCAGCGCTTCCACCGTCACGGGCGTGTTGCCGCTGATGGTGGGCGCGTTGTGGTCGATGATGCGCAGCGTCTGGCTGTCGTCCACGAAAACGCCGTGGGGCGCGCCCAGCGAGTAGTACGAATCGAGCATGGACAGGATCGCCTCTTCCAGCGTCTGTTCCGCGACTTCCTCGGCGGTCTCCTTGATGAATTCCTGCACGGTTTCCTTGGCCGTCTTCTCGGCGAACTCGCGCGCGCCGCGCTCGACGGCCTCACGCGCCGCGGTCTTGACCGACTCGCGCACCGTCTCCTTGGCCGCCTCGCGCGCCGCCTTTTCCGTGCCCGGGTTTTCGAAACCGCCCGGAATGTAGACGAAGTCCAGGCCGGAGATCAGCGTCTCGCCGTGCCAGCGCACGCTGTAGTTGCCGGTGCGAAAGCGCACGTAGTCGTCACTGATGCGCGCGCCGCCGTGCTGCATCTGCACGCGCACGTCCGAGTTATAGTGGTAGATGGTGGGGGCGCCGAAATCGCCCCAGTCTGCGCCGTGGCTGGCGCTGGAGAAGACGATGCCGTAGATGTTGGTGTATTCGCCCTGCTTTTCCGACTCGAAGCGACCGTAGGTGCTCTCCAACTCGTCGCGCAGCGCGCGCAAAAAGGTGAGCGGGATGTCCACCCGCGGGTCCGACTCGACCTCGTCCATGACGGCTTGGATGATCTGCCGGTCCAGCGTGATGAGCTCGGTGTCTTCGTCCGAAAGGGGCAGGCGCAGATGTTGCGTGCAGGGGTCGGTGTCCAGGTCGGGCGTGATGGCGGGGTCGATGACGACGGGGGGCGGCGGGGTTAAGACGGCGCTGCAATTTTTCAGCGCAATATTGAGGATATATTCACTGAGATCCGCCACGTTGCTGAAGATGGGGATGGGCAACACGGACGCGACGGTGGCCGCGATGTGCGCCGCTTTGAGCGGATCGATACACGCCGCCGGATCGCCCGCATCAACGTTCGCGGGGGCGACGGTGGCCGGATCACCGGCTTGGGGCAGCGTCTCTGCCAGAGTGGGGGCCGGTCGCACGCTCAGCAGCAGGCCGAGCAACAACATCGTGGTCAGGGTGATACGCTTCATGACGGCTCCTCGCTCGCGGGACAGTGGGGACGGGCGGTGTGGCCTGCTGTCTTGCCCGGACCAAACCGGAGTCGCACTCTAGCACAGGAACCCGATGTGTTCAAGCGACCTTTCTAAACAATTTGTTAACATAGTGATGGGCGAATGTTAACCTGGCCGCCTACACTGGAGTCAGCTTCAAAATTGACTGGGGAGCTCAATTGCGAAGCGTGAGTTACGCTCAACATCCTCTTGGCGTATCCTCTGTTTCCCTCTGCAAACCCGTTCCGTCCAGGCCACAGCGGAACGGGTTTTGCTATTGGGGGTGAAACGTGAAACGTGAAACGTGAAAGAGCGTGAAACGTGATTGGGGGAGATTGGGAGATTAAGAGATTGGTGCGGGTGATCACGGACAATCTCGTAACCTCTCAATCTCTTGTTCCGCATCACGTTTCACGTCACGTTCGTTGCATCACGCATCACGTTTCACGTTTCACGCATCACGTTTCACGCATCACACTAGCGCCTGATAGACTGCCCGCCGAAACTCCAGCCGCACCGGATAGTGATTGGACGGCATGAATTGGGTCATGAAGATGCCGATGAGATCTTCGACCGGATCGATCCAGAAGGTGGTGCTGGCCGCGCCGCCCCAACCCCACGCGCCGACCGATCCGGGAAGGTTCGTGGCCGCCAGATCAACCACGACGCTGCCGCCCAACCCGAACCCGTGCCCGTAGGACGGCTCGTCGCCCACGCCGATGGGGATGAGTTGCGCGGGCAGGTGGTTCATCAGCATGAGGTCGACCGTCTTGCGCCCGAGGAGGCGGTTGCCGTCGAGCACGCCGCCGTTGAGCAGCATCTGGCTGAAGCGGAGGTAGTCCAGCGTCGTGCCGGCTAATCCGCCGCCGCCGGAGAAGGCCTTGGGCGGGCGGCAGTAGGTGCTGTCGTCGGCGCGGTCGATGCAGTGCATGGTGGGCCCCTCGTTGTCCATCGCGCCGGCGCCGCCGGGATTGAACGAGTCGTAGGCGCTGTAGAGCGAGGCGAGCCGCGCCTGCTTGTCCGCCGGCACTTGGAAGAAGGTGTCGGTCATGCCCAGCGGCGCAAAGATGTGCTCGGCAAACGCGTCCAGCGTCTGGCCCGAACAGACTTCGACCACGCGTCCCAGCACGTCGGTGGCGAAACTGTAGCGCCAACCTGTGCCCGGATGGAAACAGAGGGGGAGCTGCGCCAGCGCATCCACCCGTTCGGCCAGGCCGCCTTCCACGTCGTAGAGTTTGGCGTCCTGGTACATGCGGTCCACCGGCGTGTCCTGGTACCAGCCGTAGCTCAACCCCGCGGTGTGGGTCATGAGATCCTTGATGGTCACGGGGCGCGCCGGCGGCGCCAGGACCGGCCCCTCCTTGCGCATGCCCACACAGACCTGCACGTCGCCGAACGTGGGGATGAAGTCGCGCACCGGCGTGTCCAGCAGGAAGTGGCCGTCCTCGAAGAGCATCATGGCTGCCACGGTGGTGATGGGCTTGGTCATGGAGTAGATGCGCACGATGGTGTCCAGTTCCATGGGCGCGCCGCTCGCCAAGTCGCGTTTGCCGCAGGCGGAAACATGGACGATCTCGCCCCGCCGCGCCACCAGCATGATGGTGCCGGCCAGTTTGCCGCTGTCCACATAGGCGGACGCCAGCGTGTGCAGCCGGTCGAGCCGCGCCGGGGAGAAGCCGAGGGCGGTGGGATTGGCGAGTGAGATGGTGGAAGCGGTCATGGCGTGGTCTCCTCCTGGTGCGTGGACCGGGTGCTGCATGCTGATGCAGGGCAGTCCGTTTTGTGAAGACATCATGTTACTACCTTGCGGCGGAAGCGCCAACTTGGCAGCAACGCAGGGACGTCTCAATGTGGAGGAATAACGCGGTCTGTTGAGTTCGCACGCCCTCGTGCGAACTCAACGGGAAGGGTGTGTGGTGTCGATGACGGGGGCGCGGAGCGTCCGGGCGGGGCGCCCACGCAGAGCGTGGGCACCAGAGAAGTCTGCACCAGGGGCGAGGCACGGCGCGTTAACCCCGCCCCTCGCCCCTCGCCCCTCTCTTAATTCACGCCGGCCACGCCGAACTCGGCCGCGTCGATCTCACGGTAGATGCCCGTCTCCGTGTAGATGATGCGTTCGCAGATGTTGGTGACCCGGTCGGCGGCGCGTTCCAGGTTGTGCGCAGCCCACGTCAGGTAGTTGGCCTGTTCGATCTGGTCCGGGTGGGCCATGATGAGCGTGATCAACTCGCTGTTGACCTGGTTGTAGAGCGCGTCCACCAGGTCGTCCTCGGCGGGGATGGCGCGGGCCGCCTCCACATCGTGGTTGACGAACGCGTCCAGTGAGCGCTGCAACATGTCCACCACGATCTCGTACATGCGCGGAATGTCGATCAGTGGCTTGATGGGCGGCTGACCGTCCATGTAGACGACGATGCGCCCGATGCCCTTGGCGTAGTCGCCCATGCGCTCCAATTCGCCGGAGATCTCCAGAATCGCGGCCAGCAGACGCATGTCGCCGGCCATGGGCTGCTGCATGGCGATCAGCGCCAGCGCCTCGTCCTCGATCTCAAACTTGAGCGCGTTGACCCGTTTGTCCTCGGCGATGATGCGGCGCGCCGCGTCGATGTCCTGCTCCTTCAGCGCCGCGACGGCATCGCCCAGTGCACGTGTGACCATGCTGCCCATGATCAGCAGCTTGTCGCGCAGATCCTGCAATTGTTGTCGATATGCTTCTCGCATCGGTCTACTCCTTGTACGCCGCCGCGTTCACCGGGCCGGCCGTCGTCGTGGTCTTGGCCAGATACCCTACCACATGCGTGTGAATTTCGTCACGTATCCGCCGGAATACGGCCATCTTTTCCGCATCGCTGCCGGTCGCCTTGGCCGGATCCTCGAAGCCGATGTGCACCACCCTGCCGTCGCCGAGCCAGAGGGGGCACGTTTCGAAGGCATCGTCGCACACGGTGATCACCACGTCGAAGGGGACGTCCCGGAATTCTTCGACGGATTTGGAGCGCGCGGCCGACAGATCGATCCCGAGTTCGTCCATGGCTGCAATGGCCAGCGGATGCACGTAGCCCGACGGCGCGGTGCCTGCCGAGGCGGCGTGCCAACGGTCGCCGAGTTCGTGGTTGATGAGCGCTTCGGCCATCTGGCTGCGGCACGAATTGCCCGTGCAAAGGATGAGGACGCGTCGTTGTTCTGTCATGATATTAGCCAAACCGCCCGGTGATGTAATCTTCGGTGGCTTTGTTGGTCGGGTTGGTGAAGATCTGGCGCGTCGGCCCGTACTCGGCCAGATGGCCGGTGCGCTTGTCGTCCACCATGAAGAAGGCGGTGAAATCCGACACACGCGCCGCCTGCTGCATGTTGTGGGTCACGATGATGATGGTGTAGCGCTCGACCAACTCCTGCATCAGGTCCTCGATGGCCAATGTCGCGATGGGATCGAGCGCGGAACAAGGTTCGTCCATGAGGATGATCTCAGGTTTGGTGGCGATGGCGCGGGCAATGCACAGCCGCTGCTGCTGCCCGCCGGACAGGCCGTACGCGTTCTGCTTGAGCTTGTCCTTGACCTCGTTCCACAGCGCCGCGCCCCGAGCGATTCCTCCACCAGCTCGTCCATGTTGCCCCGGTAGCCGTTGATCTTGGCGCCCCAGGCGATGTTGTCGTAGATGGACTTGGGGAACGGGTTGGGCTTCTGGAAGACCATGCCGATGCGCCGGCGCACTTCCACCGGGTCCACGCGCGGCGCGTAGATGTTCTGCCCTTGGAACAGAACCTCCCCCTCGATGCGCGCCACGGAGATCAGGTCGTTCATGCGGTTGAGGCTGCGCAACACCGTGCTCTTGCCGCAGCCGGACGGCCCGATCATGGCCGTGATCTTGCGCGGCTGGATGTCGAGGTCCACATCGCGCACCGCGTGGAAGTCGCCGTAGTAGACGTTGAGCTTCCTGGCGGAGATGGCGGATATGGTGCTGGTCGCCGTCGCCATGTCTTTGTTGGTGTCGACGGCAATCCGTGTCTGTAATGCCATGGGTTCGCTTGCTCCTAAAAACGGCCGGCGGACATTCCGTGCCGGCTTCGTCTGATTATAACTGGCTGGACTGCAGTAGCCACAGATGAACACAGATAAACACAGATGGTACGGAAATCTTAGATTTATCTGCCTCTTCGTGAAATCGCTAGAGAATCATATTCAAATCTGTGTTTCTGTCGTCTAATCTGTGTTTATCTGTGTCCATCTGTGGCCCGGTTTTGTCTTTTGCAGTTGCGTCATAGTTGTTTGCGGAAACGATTGCGCATGTAGATCGCCGTCGCGTTCAGCGCGAAGAGCAGCACGAGCAGCACGATGCTGGCTGCGGCGGCGATGTGCTGAAACTCGGGCTGGGGCCGCGTGGTCCACTGGTAGATCTGCATGGGCAAGACCGTGAACTTGGAGAACGGCCCGTTGGGATCCACCGTGATGAAAGTCGACGCGCCGATGACGATCAACGGCGCGGTCTCGCCCACGGCGCGGGACATGGCCAGAATCGTGCCGGTGAGAATGCCCGGCAGCGCGTTGGCCAGCACATGGGAGCGCGTCACCTGCCACTTGGTGCCGCCCATGCCGTAGCCCGCCTCGCGCAGCGCCAGGGGCACGGCGCGGATGGCCTCCTGCGCGTTGATGATGATGATGGGCAGCACCAGCAGGCCCAGCGTCAAGCCGGCCGAGACGATGGTGCGTCCATTGGCCGTGGTGGGATCGGCCACGCCGAACAGTTTGCCGCTGGTGAATTGCTCCAGAAAGCGCACGAAGATGGCCAGGCCGAGAATACCGTAGATGATGGAGGGCACGCCGGCCAGGTTGTCGATGTTGGTCTGGAGGATGCGGTTGATGCGGCCGTGGCTGGCGTATTCCTCCAAGTAGACCGCCGCGCCCACACCCACCGGCACTGCGAAGACGAACGTGATCAGAATCACCCACAGCGAGCCCAGGATTGCCGTGCGCACGCCTGCCTGTTCCGGCACGCTGGCCTGGGTGCTGGTCAGGAAGTCGGGGTTGATCCAACTGTAGAATTCCAGCGTGGCCGTGGGCGACGTCTCGAACACCTCGGCCTCGATCTGCGCCCGGTTGAAGAGCGACGGCAGCAGGTTCCAACTGGCGATCACGCGCGGTTCCACCACGCGCTCGACCACCAGATCGAAGATCTCCCCTTGCGTGCGTTCGGCGAAGGGCTTCTCCCGCTCCAGCCGGCGCATGACGCCCGCCGACGCCGCACCCTGGAGCATCTCCATGAGCGCGCTCTTGGGCATGTCGGCCAGCGTCACGTCGGCGTAGACCTGTTCCACGAAGAAGTCGAGGGTGCCGCTCTCCAGGCTCGGCATGTAGCGCACGATGGGCGCGTCGGGCCAGGCCGGGTCCACCTCGGACCAGCGCTCAGCGCCGGTGAAAGGTGGCCTGCAACTGGGCCGGCGTCACGTCGGTGAAAGTCGTTCTGGCTGCTGACCACCACCGCCAGCGCATCCGTGCCGCGCTTCACGGGCGTGCGCCGGGTCTTCTGGCAGGCGGCCGTCTCCTGGCGCGAAATGGTGTGGCTGGCATTGGCCCGTCGATGGTTCTGTCGGCACAGAGCGCCACCAGCCGGCCTTGGTGCCCGTGCTTCCACCGTGATGTCGCCCTGAAACCCGGCCTCCATGAACCGTGCCGCCATGCTGGGTGAGCGGGTAGACCGTGGAGCTGCCGGCGACGGCAATTGTACCGCCATCCATGGCCGTGCTCAGGTCGCCGTCGGTGGCCGCGCAGCGCGTTGACCTGGCGGTCGAGCGTCTGGTGCGCAGGAAAATAGCCCACGTCATCGATCTCGTCGTTGACGTGGCTCAGATAGAAGTCGAAAAGCGCCACCTCGGGCCGGTCGGCCGGCACACTTTCCGGCACATAGAAGAAGAGCGGCCTGCCGGAAACTCGTACGTGCCGTCGTTGACCGTGGCTGCGCTGGGTGTCACACCGTCCACCGCCAGCGGACGCAGCTCATCTGCGTGGCGTTGGTAGTAGGCGTAGCCGAAGAAGCCGATGGCGTTGGGATCGGCCGCGATGGCGTTGGCCAGGCTCTCGTCGTCCTCCGACATGGTGGTGCCGGGCATGGCTGCCATCTGCTCTTCGGTGTAGCTGCGCACCAACTGCGCCGGATCGATGGCGTTTTCCACGGCGATCAGGCCGAACGTCTGGTTCAAAATGTTGAAGACCAGCGCCGCCAGCACCACAATCGCCAGGATGAGCGCCACCTGAAACGTGGTCAGCCGGACCCGCGCCCGGTGGCGCCCCGCGCCGGTTGCTTCTCCAGTTCCTCGCCCTCCGGCATGCCCGTGGTTTGGTTTCCCCACTTCACCCTGCAAACTCATGCAAACCCCCTAATCTCCCAATCTCCCGCACTCTCGACTCCTGTTTCAATACACTTCCCGGAATTTTCGCATCACCCAGCGGCTCAACACGTTGAGGCTGGTCATGGCCGAACAGGAGGAGGGCCAGGGCGAAGATGCTCCGTAGTCGATGCTATCGTAGCTCAGGTCGCCGCCGCTGATGCGGGCGATGTGACCCGTGATGGTTTCGGCGGAGGAGAATGGATTGAGCGTGAGATTGGGCCCGGCGCCCGCGGCACTGGCCACAATCATAGTTTCGCCCACGGCGCGCGAGACGGCCACGATGAACGCCGCAGAAACGCCCGACGCCGCGGCCGGCAACACCACGTTGCGCACCGTCTCGATGCGGGTCGCGCCCAGGCCGAAGGCCGCCTCGCGCAGGGACAGGGGCACCGCGCGCAGCGCGTCCTCGGCCATGGAGGCCACCAGTGGAATCACCAGAATACCCACCACGATTCCGGCCGACGCCGTGTTGTAGATCTGCACCAGGTCGCGGCCAAAGAGCGAGCGCAACAGCGGCGTGATGAAGGTCAGCGCAAAGTAGCCGAAGACCACCGTGGGCACGCCCGCCAGCAGCTCCAGCACCGGCTTGAGCACGGCGCGTACCCGCGGATGCGCGTATTCGCTCAGGTAGATGGCGGCGAAGAGGCCCAGGGGCAGCGCCACCAGCATGGCGATCCCGGTCACCATCAACGTCGCGTTGAGCAGCGGCCACACGCCGAACTGGCCGATGCGCGGCTGCCACGCCGTCCCGGTGACGAACTCGATGATCGAGACGTCCGGGGCGAGAAAAAATTTGGATGATTCCGTCAGCAGCACCACGATCAAGCTAATCGTGGTCAAAATTGAAAGCGCGCCGCACGCGAAGAGCAGCGCTTGAACCACCGTTTCGCCGGGGCGGAAGCGTTTGCCCAGATCGGATCCGCCCGGTCCGCCCATCTCGGCACGTTCGTCGACAGGCGATTGGGCAAAGGAAAGACCGGTGCTTGCTTCCGCCGCGAATTTGTTTTGTGTCTGGTTGCCCACATTGCTGGACACGATGAATCCTCCTGGAGAGCGCCCGGCTGCTTGTGTGCCGGCCTGCGCATGAGCCGGCCTGATCATGCGCCGTGTTGATGGCAGGCGAATGGGGAAGAGTCCGCAAACCCTTCCCCATTCGCATAAAGTCTTGTTGTCGGCCACGGACGTGCCGCGGGCGCACGCGGTAGGTCGAGATCCTTACTGGGCCAGCGCTGCGGCCAGCTTCGCCTTGGCTTCACCCAAGGCCGCGTCGGAGGCCGGGAAGTAGCCGACTTCCTCGATGACGTCGTTGACGTTGGTCAGGAAGTAGTTGACGTACGCCGCCACCTGGGGCTTCTCGGCCATGATGCTCGCATCCGAGTAGATGAAGAGCGGGCGGGCCAAGGCATAGTCGCCACCCTCAACCGTGTCGAAGGTCGCTTCCACACCGTTGATGTTGAGGATGTTGAGCAGCGCCGCGTTCTCGTTGTAGTAGGCATAGCCGAAGAAGCCGATGGCATACGGGCTGCCTTCCACACCCACCACGAGCACGTTGTCGTCCTCGGAGAACTGGGTGTTCGGGGCGGTCAGCAGCGGCTCGGGATCTTCCTCGAAGACGGCCTCGACGAAGTAGTCGAAGGTGCCGGAGTCGGTGCCGGGCACGTAGCGCAGGATGTCCTCTGCCGGCCACTCAGGGTTCACGTCGGACCACTTCTCGGCGGTGAAGATGGCGGCCAGTTCCTCGACCGTGGCGTCGGTGGCCCAGTCGTTCTCCGGGCTGGTGACGACGGCCAGGGCATCGGTGCCGACGCGGAACTCGATGGGCGTGCGGCCGATGGCGGCGCAGGACTCAATCTCGCTGTCACGAATCGGGCGGCTGGCATTGGAGACATCGGTCTCACCGGCCACGCAGAAGCGCTCGAAACCGGCGCCCGAGCCGATGGAATCGATGGTCACATTGCCGGCATAGCCTTCATCGATGAACATCTCCGCCACGGCCTCAGCCAGCGGGAAGACGGTGGAGCTACCGGCGGTGATGATATCGCCCTCCACCATCATGGGGTCGACCGCGGGCAACTCGCCCGCGGCTGCGGCCTCGCCGGCAGGTGCCTCGGCAGCCGCTTCCTCGGCCGGTGCTTCGGTGGGTGCCGCGGCCGCTTCGTCCGCGGCGGGCGCAGCAGCCGGAGCCGCGGCAGGTGCACCACAAGCGCTGACGGCCAGCGCCAGGATGAGCAGTGAAATCAGCCAAAGTTTTCGCATGGTAAACCAGAACTCCCTAGTTTTTGAATGGTTTTCAACAAAGCCGTTGACGCGTGAATGATCGCTGCGTCTTCTGCATCGGCCGCGAATATGCGGGAGTGTGATTAACGGACGCTCGTGAAGGAATTAACAAACGGGGAAGGGTGTGTTAACGTCTGGTTAACAGGGCGGGCCAGCGAGATCGGCGGTTTGCCGCGGCCATCGCCCGGGGGTGAACCCGCCGGGCTGCGCGACGACGCCCCGTCAGCAGGGCTGGGTCGACGGCGGCGAGCCCGGTTCAGCGAGGCGTGATGGGTCAGCCCCGGGCGTCGCGCCGGGGTGGGTCAGCGACATCGTCCGTTCGCCGCGGCCACCGCCAGGGTGAACCCGCCAGGCCTGCAGCGGCGCCGTCAACGGGGCTTAGGTGATCGGCGGCGACAAGCCCAGTTCAGCGGGCGTGGTAGAGTAGCCCCGGGCGTTCACGCCGGGGCAGATCGGCGACGTCATCCATTCGCCGCGGCCATCGCCCGGGGGTGAACCCGCCGGGCTACGCAGCCCGGCGCCCCGTCAACGGGGCTTGGGTGGTCAGCGGCGACGAGCCCGGTTCAGCGGGCGTGATGGGGTAGCCCGGGCGTTCACGCCGGGGCGGATCGGCGACATCGTCGGTTGTACGGACCCCGCCCGGGGGCAGACCCGCCGGGCTACCCCACCACGCCCCCGTCAACGGGGCTTGGGTGGTGTCAATAGCCGGGCGATACTGTACCAGGGATGGGCGGCCAATGTGTACCAGCGATGTGCGGCCAAAGTGTACCAGGTGGGAGCGTAACTCCTGCGCATCAAGTATCCTTCCGGAAGAGCAAACGCCAAATCCGGAGGGAACCGCCGGGCAGGAGGAAAGACCACCATGGACATTCGCGAGATCATCTTGCATCTACGTCGGTATGAAAGTAATCAGGCCATCTGGCGCAGACAGGCTCCACCGGCAGACGGTAAAGCGCTATCGAGACTGGGCAACTGCCCAAGGGCTGTTGGAAGGCCCACTGCCGCCGTTGACCGAACTGGAACAGATCGTGCAACAGAGCCTGCCGAAAAGCCGCCACCCCAAAACCAGTCGTCACTGGAGTCCTATCGTAGCGCCGTAGTGCAACTGCGCAAAGGAAGGGTGGAACGGATGGCCATCTACCGTCGCCTCCGAGAGCGGGGCTACCGGCAGCTGCTCGAGCGGTGCGCCGCTTCATTGAACAAGCTGGAGCAACAGCCGGACGTCATGGTCCGGGTGGAGTGCAAACCCGGAGGAAGAAGCACAGGTCGACTTCGGGTATGCCGGGCCGTTGCTGGATCCGCACACTGGAAAAGTGCGACGGGCTTGGGCCTTTGTCATGACCCTCTCCTGGAGTCGCCGCAATGCGTCGAGTTTGTCTTCGACCAGAAGCTGGCTACCTGGCTGCTGCTGCACCGCCATGCCTTTGAGTGGTTCGGCGGCGTGCCGAACCGAATCGTCATCGACAATCTGAAAGCCGCCGTAAGCTCAAGCGTCTTCGATGGCCCCATCGTCAACAGGCCTACCGCGAGTGCGCCGAACACTACGGATTCCTCATCGCCCCTTGTCGCATCGCCACCCCGCGCCACAAAGGCAAGTCGAGAGCAGCGTGCACACTACGTCAAACGCAACTTCCTGGGCGGCCGCAGGCCGACCACCATCGACCTGGCCAACCGGGAGGTGCGCATCTGGTGTCTTGAGACGGCAGGCCAGCGGATTCACGGCACGACCACACCGAACAGCCGCTGGTTCGTTTCCAGCCAACCCGAACAAGCGCAACTGACTCCTCTGCCCGCAGCGCCCTATGACCTGGCCGTCTGGAAAGTGGCGAAGGTCGGCGTCGACAACTACATCACCTTCGACAACGCCTATTACTCGGTGCCTTTCCGTATTCACAAAGGGACCAAAGGTGCAGGTCCGTGGCGGCGCACGGCTCGTGACGATCTTCTCCGCAAGCTACGAACTGCTGGCGACGCATGACCGTGCCCAACAACCGGGCGAAAGCAGCAGACCCATCCTGACCACCTGCCGCCCCACAAGGTCGCCGGCCTGACGCTGAACCGCGACGAGTGCCGACACACCGCACATCCGCCATCGGCGACGCCACCGCGCAGATTGTCGCACTTCTCCTGGATGACAAAGCTGTCGACCGGCTGCGCACTGTCAGGCGCTTGCTTCGTCTGGGTGAACAGTACGGCGATGACCGTTTGGAGGTCGCCTGTCAACGTGCCCTCCAGTTTGGCGAACCTTCCTACATGACGGTCAAACGCATCCTGACCGGCGAACTTGACTTGGAACTGACGCCACCTGCCGTCCCCACCCCACCGGCCGTCACCTTTGCGCGCAAGGCGTCGAATTGCTCGGCCATCTCTTTGGCGGTGATGTATGGAACTGACTCACCAACTCACCCCTATCTGACCAAGCTGCGTCTCCGGCATCCTGCAAACCCTGGAGACCTTGCAACATGACATCGACGGCGAGTGGTCCTACACTGAGTTCCTCTCGCGTCTGCTCGAAGATGAGGTAGAACGCCGCGCCCGAAGCAACTCACCCTGCGACTCCGGCGCTCGACGGCCAACAGCACCAAGACCCTGGGAGACCTTTGACTTCTCCTTCAATCCCTCGGTCAACCGTCAACGGGTGCTGCAACTGGCCGGTTGTGACTTCATCCGCCAACATCGTAACCTCTTGATCTGCGGACCAACGGGCACCGGCAAAACCCATCTGGCTCAAGCCCTGGTCCACGAGGCCTGTCGCCAGAACTTTGACGCCCACTTCACCTCAGTGACCAGAATGTTGCACGCGCATGCAACTCGGTACGGAGTGAACGTGGACCGGCCTTACAGCGATGCTCGCCGCGTGTGATAGAATCTGGGCCAGTTGCTTCACGACACCACCGTCACCCTTTCCGCACACGAGGACACGTCCAATGTACTACCCGCGCACCGCCCGCCAGGAAGAATTTATCGCCGTCGCCGCCAAGCTGGCCGACCAGTTTGCCGAGCGGGCCGCCACCTACGACCGCACCGGTTCGTTCCCCTTCGAAAACTATGCCGACATTCGCGCCGCCGGGCTGCCCGCCCTGGTGATTCCGGCGCAATACGGCGGCTGGGGCGCCAACCTGCTGGAGACGCTGCTGGTGATGGAGACGCTGGCCCGCGGCGACGGCAGCACCGCGTTGAGCCTGAGCATGCACATGCAGACCATGGGAAGCGCGGTCGAAGCCGGCGGCTGGCCCGCAGATCTGCTGGCCAAGGTGTGCGTCGACGCGGTGGCAGAGGGCGCGCTCATCAACGCCTGCGCCACCGAGCCGGAGTTGGGCAGCCCCAGCCGCGGCGGCAAGCCCAAGACGATGGCCGTACCTGTGAGCAGCAACGGCCATGCCCCGAACACGTGGCGCATCACCGGGCGCAAGAACTTCGCCAGCATGAGCCCCGTGCTCGACTACTTCATCATCCCCGCCACGCTCCAGGACGGCACGAACGACGTGGCCCGTTTCGTGGTGCCCAAGGGCGACGGCATCGAGATCGTAGAAACGTGGGATGCGCTTGGCATGCGATCCACCGGCAGCCACGACCTGGTGCTCACCGACGTGGCCACGCCCGCGGCCAACATGCTCGGCCGCGCCGATTCCAGCAAGCCGACCTCGGGCGGCAAGGTCAACGCGTGGTTCATGCTGCTCATCGCCGCGGTCTACACGGGCGTGGCCGAAGCCGCCTTGACCACCGCGGCGCGCTACGCCGAAGAACGGGTGCCCACCGCGCTGGGTCGCCCCATCGCCACATTGGACACCATCCAGCGCCACCTGGGCCAGGCGCAACTCAAGCTCCACGAGGCGCGCACGCTGCTCTATACCGCGGCCGACTTGTGGGACCGCCACCCGGACCGGCGGCTGGAGCTGGGCACCACGGTGGCCGCGGCCAAGGTGACGTCCACCAACAACGCCATCGCCGCGGTGGACCACTGCATGCGCGTGGCCGGCGGCGCGAGCATGACGCGCGCGCTGCCCCTGGAACGCTTCTACCGCGACGTGCGCGGCGGCCTCAACCACCCCATCAACGACGACCAGGCGTTGCTCCTCTTCGGCCAGGAAGCGCTGCGCGAGGCGGCGGGCTAGGGCGGGTCGATGCGACATCGTCGGTTCGCCGCGGCCCCAAGATTGGGGCCATCGCCCGGGGGTGAACCCGCCGGGCTACGCGACGACGCCCCGTCAACGGGGCTTGGGTGGTCGGCGGCGACAAGCCCGGTTCAGCGGGCGTGGTGGGGTAGCCCCGGGCGTTCACGCCGGGGCGGGTCGGCGCGACATCGTCCATTCGCCGCGGCCATCGCCCGGGGGTGAACCCGCCGGGCTACGCGACGACGCCCCGTCAACGGGGCTGGGTGGCAGGCAACGTTTGACGTCGGGACGGGTATGTCAGTCACCGGCTCTCTGGGGCAGCGTGAAGTAGAAGCAACTGCCCTTGCCTTGCTCGCTCTCCACCCAAATCTCGCCTTCGTGCGCGTGGATGATGTGCTTGGCGATGGCCAGGCCCAGCCCGGTGCCGCCGCCGGCCCGCGCCCGATCGGCTTTGAAGAAGCGCTCGAAGATGCGTTCCAGATCCTGGGACGGAATGCCCACGCCGCTGTCGCGCACGGCCACGGTCACCATGTCGGGATGATCCGCCACCGCGGAGACCGTGATGTAGCCGTCGGGCGGCGTAAATTTGATGGCGTTGTGGACCAGGTTGGTCACCACCTGCTGGACCCGGTCCACATCCACCACGACCTGGGGCAGCCCGGGCGGGAGGTCCAAGCTCAGGTGGATGTTGGCCCGTTCGGCCTGCATGCGCAGCCGTTCCACGCCGGGGCGCAGCGTCTCGGCCACGGTGACGGCCTGCAAGCGCAACGGCGCCTGACCCGATTCGATGCGCGACAATTCCAGCAATTCCTGCACCATCTGGGTGAGCGCGTCCACCTCGGACTCCATGCGATCCAGGAACCGTTGGGCTGCGGGCGGATCCTCCAGCGCACCGTCGCGCAGGGTCTCCACCAGTGCGCGCAGCGCGGCCAGCGGCGTGCGCAATTCGTGGGAGACGTTGCTCACGAAGTCCTGGCGGATGGTCTGGAGCTGGCGGATGCGGGTCAAGTCGTGCATGATGACCAGGTGGCCCCGGTCCGCGCCGCGCAGCAGCGGCGTCACCACGATCTGGAGCGAGCGACTGTTGTTGCCCTCGACGATGTCGGATTCCTGCCCGGCGCTCGTCTTGCTGCGCTGCCATACCTCGACGATGCGATGGTCGCGCACCACCTGGACGAACGACTGGTTGAGCGCGTTGGCCTCGGCCGTGTTCAGCAGCCGCGTCGCGCCCCGGTTGATCAGCTCGACCTTGCCCAGTTTGTTGACGATGAGCACGCCGTCGTTCATGGCGTACATGACCGTGTTGAGCCGGTCGGTCTCCTGCTCGCTCTTGCGCAGCAGGTTCTCCAGATTGGACGCCATGCGGTTGAACGCGCGGGCCAGTTGCCCGATTTCGCCGCTGCTGTAGGAGATGATGCGCGCGCCCAACTCGCCGCCGGTGATGCGCTCGGCCACATCGGTGAGCTGACGCACGGTGCGCGCCGCCCGCTCCGCCTGGAAGACCATGACGCTGACGATGGCCAGCGTGGCCAGCGACGTGGCGATCAGCAACATGCGACGCAGCGCGCGTTGGGTCGTGGCCAAGGCGGTGGAGGGGAAGCCGAGCCGCAGAATGCCGACCACAGCGCCGTCCGCCTGCACCGTGTGCGCAGTGAAGAGCGTCGTGACGCCGGTGGCGCCGTCCACGCGCACGCTGCTGCCGACTGCGCCCGCCAGCGCGTCACGGACTTCCGGGGGCGTGATGCTCGCTTCGGCGTCGGCGTGTGCCGGGTTGGTGGTGGCCAAGAGGAGTCCGTCGGCGTCGAAGGCCGTCAGGCCGGTGCCGCTCACGGTGCTCCATTCGGCCAGCAGGCCGGCCAGCGTTTCGGGATCATCACAGGCGGCGGCGAGTTCGGGCATGGTCGCCATGGCCGTCACCTGGGCCTGGGCGCGCGTCGTCGCCGTCGCGAGCATGCGCTGGTTGAAGAAGCGCAGGATCGCCACGGTCATGACCGCCATCACGGTGATGATGACGATGGCATAGGAAAAGGCTGTGCGCCAGCGGACCCGGCGGGAATGGAGCATGCGGAACAGGACTGGACTACGCTGCGCCGGCAAGCCTACATCCTTGGTGCTCATGGACATGCGCCTGTTCTGACAAAAGCGTCGGCAGAGACTTGGCGTAGGCTACCGCGATGACGTTAACGATTGGTCAAGAGTGCATTAAGAAATGGTGCAACAGGGACAGGCGGCCACGGGAAGCAAAAGCGGGGCGGCTATCCCTCGAAGCGATAACCGATCCGCGCACGGTCACGATGCGATAGGGCTGGGCCGGCTCCGGCTCAATTTTTTCGCAGCCAGCGTGCGTGCACATCCACAGTGCGACTGCCGCCGTCGTAGTCCCACCCCACACCCGTTCCAGAATCAGGTCGCGGCTGAGGACGATGCCGCGATTCCGCGCCAGAAAGACCAGCAGTTCGTACTCCTTGGGCTTGAGATGGACGGTGGCGCCGTTGACCTTGACCTCGTGCCGGTCCAGGTCGATGATCAGGTCGTCGAAGACGAAGCGCTCGTTGACGCGCCGTCTCGCCCGTCTCGGTGGTTTCCGCGGCCACGTCTTCCCGATCCATACACTTGCGCACGCCGCAGCAGCGCCTTCACACGCGCCATGAGTTCGCGCATGCTGAACGGCTTGGTGAGGTAGTCGTCCGCGCCCACTTCCAGGCCCACGATCTTGTCCACCTCATCCGCCCGGGCCGTGAGCATGAGGATGGGCACGCTGGTCTCCTTGCGCAAGATGCGGCAGACCTCAAAGCCGTCCAGGCCGGGGAGCATCACGTCCAGGAGCACCAGGTCCGGGCGTCTGTTCGCAGGCGATTTCCAGCGCCTTGTGGCCGTCGCTGGCGGTGCTCACGTCGTAGCCCTGGCGTTGCAGGCTGTACTCCAGGGTGTCCAGCAGGCTGGGTTCGTCTTCGACAACAAGTACTTTGGGGTTCATGCGCCGCGTGTCTCCAAGAGTGCGCGGCGCACGTCTTCCAGCGCGGCGCGGTCGAAGATGTACTCTTCATGGCAAAAGTGGCAGTCGATCACGGCTTCGCCTTCGTCGATCAACGCGTCCAGTTCGTCCGTGCCCAGCAGTTGCAGGCCCTGGCGCGCCCGCGCCGTGCTGCAACTGCACTGGAACGCCGGCGTGCGCGTCTCCAGTTGCTCGTAGGGAAGGTCAGCGAAGAGTTGCGCCAGCACCGCATCCACATCGTGTTGCGCTACCAACGTCTCCACGGGCGGAAGCTCCTGCACCCGCGCCGTCACCTCCGTCCACGTCTCCGGGCTGTGACCCGGCAGCGCCTGGAGCAGGAAGCCGCCTGCGACGTCCACGGCGTCGTTCTCGTCCAAGGCCACGCCCGTGCGCACCAGGGACGGAATCTGCTCCGACTGGCGATAGTAGAACTCCAGGTTGGCGTCCAAGTCGGCCGCTTCCAGCGGCACCGCGCCTTCCGACAGACCGCGGCGCACCAGGTCTTTGCTCACCGTGAGCAGGCCCACGTTGCCGAAGAGGCCCAGCGACCCCGGCGGCGGCGAGCTCGGGGCCAGGTCCAGTGTGGCGGGCGCGATGTAGCCGCGCACGTGGCCGTAACTGTCGCTCTCGGCAATCAGTTTCTGCACAGGGCCGTTGCTGCCGATGCGCAGCGCCATCCGCTGCTGGTTCTTGAGCAAGCCGCCCATGAGCGCGCCCGCGGTCACGCCACGGCCGAGCAGCAACGTGGCGAGAGGCGACGTCGCGTGCCGCCGTGTTGCTTCGGCGGCCAGCTCGCCCGTGTGGCAGACCAGGGCCAGGATGCCGGCGTCTTTGGCCAGTCCACGCATCATCAAATCAGTCATGTCTCAGGGTGTTCCTATCGTGCCAAGCGATGGCGTCGTTTCGCTGGTAGGGCGCGGGGCTTTGCCGCCCGTTGCGGGCGACCGCAAGGGTCGCGCCCTACGGGTACTCACGGACCAACTGTATTGCGCATTTGCGTTGCTTGTCAAATTCAACTCGAGTTTTGAGGCGCTCGACGCAGCAGGTCGGTTGCTGTGTCGCGGCGTGGGCTGTCGCCGTTAACGGCCGCCAGGATGCTCGCGCATGGGAACGAAAAAACCGGCGTCGAACAAGTTCGACGCCGGTTCTCGTGCATCTGCGGCGATGCGCCTGCGTGTTCCTTACTGCATGGCTGCGATCTGCTCGTCCAGGCTGCGGATCGCCTCGTAGATGGTGTCGTTGTCGCTGGACCCCAACTCGATCCACTCGACGGCGAAGGCGCCGTCATCGGTCTGGGTGACGGTCGCAGCGTAGAGCGTGCTCGCGCTTAGGTCGCCCGCCTCGTCGGCCACGAACTTCCAGAGGATGCGGTCGGTGCCGTCATCGGTCTGGTAGACGGTCATCTCGTCGGCCATGACGGCGGAGTTCTCGTGGCTCAAGCGGCCCATGACGTAGTGCTTCACCACGTCGGCGCCCAGTTCGGCGGGGGCCACTTCCACGGCATAGCCGTAGTCATACGGATTGGCCAGATGACCCAGGTACTCGGTCATCGCCTCATGGTTCTTGATCCAGTCGGCGTTGACGTCGGCCGGGTATTCCTCGCTGGAGAGGCCGGTGTTCCAGGGGGTGACGGAGGCGAAGCAGTTGTTCCACGTGCCGTTCACCGCGCTGAAGTCGACCATGTCGCCTTCCAGCACGTCCCACATGCCCTCGCCGTTCTGGCGGATGTAGAGCATGCCGATGCCGCCCGGCTGGCACTCGTAGTTGGTGAAGAGGTAGCCCTCGGTGCCGGCTCCGTTCATGGGCAGGTACATGTTGCCGTCGGGGTCGTTGCAGAGCATCATGCTGCCGTCGGCCATGTCGATCTGGCCGAATTTGCCGCTCTGGGTGCTGTTGATGATGCCGGCGCCGGCGCGTCCCAAGATCTGGTATTCACCCGCGGCGACCTGGGCCACGTGCATGGCATCGCCTTCGGGCACGGCCAGCGCTTCGAACTCGTCGCCCGCGGTGTAGCCCGTGACCACGCCGACCAGGCCGCGGTTGTAGGGGTAGAGGTTGGCGCCGTCAGGATGCTGCACGTTCATGAAGAGCGTGCCGTTGCCGTCGATCAGCAGGCCGGTCACTTCGGCGCCCGCAGGGACGGTGGCGAAACGCTTCAGGCTCGTACCGTCGAACATCCACAGCATGTTGTTGGCGTGCTCGCCGGTGTCCTCGCCGATCCAGAGATTGCCGTTGGCGTCCACGGCCAGGTTGTCGGGATTGGCAATGTTGTCGACGTT
The DNA here is from genome assembly GCA_041391205.1 of Caldilineaceae bacterium. GTDB lineage: Bacteria > Chloroflexota > Anaerolineae > Caldilineales > Caldilineaceae > JAWKOK01. Next base: position 147,715 of record JAWKOK010000005.1, on the reverse strand, counting down.
GCACGGGTTGTCTTCGTTGGTCTCGTCGTAGGGACCGCCCACCACCAGCGGTCGCAGCTCGCTGATGTTGTAGCTCTCGTCCAGGTCCGCTTCGTAGACGATGCCGCAGAGGTTCTCCTCCACCGCGATCGCACCCTCGCCGTCGGACATGCCCTTGGCCACTTCGCTGATGGCGATGTAGATCTTGCCGTTCACATGGTCCACGGCCACGCCTTCCATCTTGCGCCATTCGGCCGTCGCGCCCTGTTGCACGGCATAGTTGTAGCTCTCCAGAAACGGCGCGGCCGGGTGGTCCAGCGGGACGGCAAACGCCGGCGCTTCGTCCTGGGCATACACGCTGCCGCCGCTGAGCAACGCCACGATGAGGGCCGGGAGTAGACTCCAGCCCAGCACACGCATTCCACGATACATCATAACTTGTTCTCCTTCGCATTCATTGATTGATCTGTGCAGAATTGCACTGCCTCTCATTGAAGCAATCCGCCGTTAAGGATTGACCAATGGGGCGTAAATGTGTGGGCGCAGTTCGTTAAAGCGCAGGCAAAGTGACGTTAACAGTCGGCGCGTATGCTCGATGGTGGAATTGATTCTTCCCACCTACGCGTAGCAACCGACTGTTCCCGTGATGTGCACACAGGTGCGACCGACCCGGACCAACGTTGCCGGTGCGCACAAGTCGGCGTCCAACGCGTGCCAATGAAAAGGGAGCGCTGATGTCACGCCATTTGGCTTGGGTGCCGCGGAGCGAGCACGCCCCATTTTGCCTGGCTTGCTTCATTGGGATCGTTTGTCTGCTCTCTGTGCTCATGCCTGCGACCGTCGATGCAAAGACGCTCGTCGCTCAAGGAGATCTCGACGATCCGATCACGCACGGCGCCTGGTTATACGAAGGGAACTGCACCCGCTGTCACGGCGCGTACGGCGACGAACGCGTCGGCCGGGGCGCCACGCGCGATAAGATCGTCGCCGCGCTCAGCGGTGACGCGCGGCGCAACTGTGCCGTGACCTGGCCGCGTACGGCCGGCGGCACTCTGGGACGGCAGGAACTCAAGGACATCGCCGCCTTCATCGTGGCCTGGGAAGATGCCGGCGGCGCGCTCGCCTTGCCCGAACTCCCCCCGCAGCCTACGGCCACGCCCGCCGACACCCCCACGCCGAGCACCGCACCCACTCCCACGCCCGCGCCGCCCACGGCCACACCTGCTCCCCTGCGGGCGTCGCTGGACGACATCTTCGCCGTCGATCCGGTGGCCCGGGGCGCCTGGCTCTACCAGGAGAATTGCTATCGCTGCCACTACGACTATGGCGGCGCCGTCGGGCGCATGGGCGCGACCAATGACGCCGACGCCATCTTCGACAATGTCGCCAACGGCAACGACAGCATGGAAGCCATGAGCGTCCGCAACGGCGGCACGCTGCTCAACAGCCATATCAACGCCGTCATCAGCTATATCACGGCCTGGGAAGCCGCCGGCGAAGAGCCGGATCTGCCCGACGCCGTGACCGACGCCATCGCCGCCGTGTGGCCGGAACGGTCCACCACCGGGCCGATGATCTTGACCGGCGACGCGACCCAAGGCGGCGAACTCTTTGCGTTGTACTGCGTCGCGTGTCACGGCGCGGCGGGGGAAGGGGGCGTGGGCAAACCCTTGGCCAAGACGTGGGCGGTGGCGCGGCCGGACATCACCGTGCGCACGACGATTGTCTCCGGCGTCCCGGGGACGGAGATGATCGCCTGGTCTCAGACCCAAGGCGGCGTGTTGACCGCCGAGGAGATTGAGGATCTGGTAGCCTACATCTTGAACCTGCCGCCCGTGGCGCCGGCCGACGCGAGCGCCGCCGTGACGTCAAACATATCGAGTACGGTGGCCGCCGTTGCCACGAGTCCGCTCGTGGCGGCGACGACCGTCGGGCGGCGGGAACGCTGCGCGCGGTACGGGTCTGATGCTGGGCTTGCTCGGGCTGGGGGCGCTGGTCGTGGTCGTCGTCATCTGGCGGCGTGCGCGGAAGACTGGGCGTATCCCGAGGTCGTGGCCGCCGGATCAGCGCCAAGCCCGTGCCGTCAGCCACTCCCGGAGCGGGCAATTGGGCCACATCCACAAGCTCGATGATGAGCCGCGGCCGCCGGACAGCGTGTTAGGCGCGCCGAAGAACGCTCCCAGTTGATCTCGCCCATCCCTGGCGGCCAGTGACGGTCGGATCGCCGTCGGTGTCTTGCAGGTCACGTGGGCCAGTCGTGGCCCGCTTCGTACACCCATTGGTCCGGCGTCGGCCCGCCCAGTAGATGGCCGATGTAGACATGGCCCACGATGCTCATGCGCACACAGGCGCATCGATCGTGTCCAGCAGCGTCAACAAGGGGCGTGGGTGCCGGTCGCGGATGGTCTCGATGACCAGCGTACGGTCGATCTGTTCCGTTGGGCAGCACCGCTCCAGGGTCGCCGCCACCAGTCGATCTGCCGGCCAGGCCGTGAGCCGGCACGTGGACCACCATGGGATGGCCGAAGAAGTCGAAGGCTGTGAGTCACCATGTGGGTCGCGCCGATGGCCTCCGCAGTCCAGCGCCCGCAGCAGGCGCAGCCTGCGCGCGCGAATCTGCGGATCTTGGGCCATCGGGGTTAGGCTCAGAAGGGACCGTGGATGCCGGCACGGCCCGGGTACGGCTGCAGGATCTCGTTGATCTGGCCGCGCAGCCTGCCAATCGCCGTCCAACAACTCGGTGTGATGGCATCGAATTTCCAGATCGTGCGCCGTCGACGAGCCACGCCAGATGGAGCAGGTCTTCGGCGTATGGCCGCCAACACAGGCAACGTGACTTTTTCAGGCAATGGCTCGGCAATTTCAGCGGTCTTCGACATCATATTTGCGTTATTCATGGTTGTTCGTGGTTCCTGCCACGCTCCGCCGCACCGTCATGGCCGGCGGCCGGGATTGTCCACGCCGGAGTTTGCGAAGTCCGACGTCTGCATGCGTTGTCATCTGCACCGTGACGCCGTTTGGTGCGAACGTGTTGCCCGCATGCTCAAGCATCGTCCACGCTTGCGCCGCAATGTCGTGGGCGGCGTGGGGACGACCCAGCCGCCGCGCTCTACGGCCAGGCCGCAGCTCCGCGTCACCCAGCCCGGTCAATGGCGCAACAGGCGGACGTCTCCGCCGGTCTCGACCATGACGCCGGCGTCGTGGCGCACCACGTACTCGTTGCCGCGTCTGACCGGGAATCGTGCCGATGAAGAGCAGGCGGCCGCATGCCAGCGCCTCGGCCGTGGTCCAGCCCGCCGGCCTTGCTCATGACCCAATCCGCCGCGCGAGAGCGGCGTCGTTGGAGAAGCCGTAGATGTGGACCGGGCGCGTCCACGTCATCTGTTGAGGACCCGGTAGAGCGCCTCATCGCCGCCGCAGACCACGGCCAGTTGCAGCGGCAGCCGGGCCGCTGATCTGTTGCAGCAAACCCGGCAGACGGTCCACCCGTTTGCTGCCCATGACCAGCAACGTGGGCAGATCGGTGCCAGCCAGCGCGCACGTCCTGTTTGGCCGCGCGTATCCGGCCAATGTCCGGGTGGACGGGAATGCCCGTGATCCGGATATTGTGCGGGTCAAACCAGCGCTGACGGCGCGGCGGGCAGCGTCTGCAGGGCCACACCGGCAGAAGTCTGCGCCGGCGTAAACCACGCCCGGTGTGCTGACGAAATCGGTGACGACCGTCAGTATGCGTGGCGGTGCGGGCAATTGGCAGATGGCCGCCAGCGGACTCTGGTAGTAGGGATAAGTCGTGATGACCATCCGGTGCGCCGGTCACGAGCAGCCGCCGCAACGCCGCCTGAAGGAGCGACGTGTAGGCCTGGTTGACCAGCGAATTTGTGAAGCGGCGATTGGTGGCGTTGTAGGCCAGCCCGTAGACGCGCGGCCAGCGACGCACCAGCCGGTCGTAGTCGCGCGCATTGTGGCGCATGAGCCGGGAACGTTGACTCTGCAGCAGGTTGACCACCTCAACCTGACATGCGTGGCCGTGGCGCGTCTCAAGGGCTCACGGATGGCGTTGGCGCTGATGTGGCCGAAGCCCACGGCCGTCAGAATGAGGATACGTTTCATCAGGCCAACTCGCGGTCGTGCGCCGCAGTGCAATCGGGCTGCCCGGCAGGGGACGACCAATGCGTAGCCCAATGCCGCAACAGGTATTGGCGCAGCGTGAGGGCCACGAAGTGCCGGGGCGCCGGCGTCACCGGACGGGTGGCGCCGGTCAGCAGCGCTGTGCGCAGGTCCGACGTCGTCCTGCCGGAGAATTCACGGCGCCGCAGCCGATCATGGACAGAATGTGCGGTCGAATTGCCCACCGGGCTGAGGAAGTGGGCCGTCGCAGCTGCGCAGACGATTGGCGCTCAGCCGCGGATGCTCGCGACGCTTCCGCGCCTACCACCACGTCCGCCACGTTCGGATGATGCATGAGGCGCGCCAGCACCTGGCCGGCACCAACTCCAGCGCAGGTCCGGATGGGGCACGATGCACAGCCCGCCCAGCCGGCGCACCCTGTTACGGTTTCCAGCATGGGCAGGCCGCGGGATGACTGTTGATCGCGCGAGCAGATCGCCGTCCAGTGTGCTGATCTCGGTGCCGGGCACCACCTGAATGCCGTAGCGCAGGCCAGGTCAACGCCTCCAGTGCGCCGTCGATGACGTCGTGGTCAGTGATGGCGATGACGTCCAGGTCGGTGTGGCGCATCGTATTCGACCACTGCGGCGACGGTGGCCGTGCCGTCATGGCTGTACGCCGTGTGTATGTGCAGATCCGCTTTGCCCAAGCGACTGGCTCCTTTGCGTGTGTAGTCGGTGATGCCGGCAGAAGCGCCGCCGTTGGCTCGAGCGTAGACGGTCGGTACAACGGACGATTGACAGTTCGTTAACAGTTGGTGTGGAGCGTGTAAAGGATTCGCACCCGGGAACTATTCTCCAAGTAGATGGGCGCCAGGCCCGGCGCGCGAGTTCACCCTCAAGCAGCGGGCCTTCCTTGCCGCCGACGTAGAAGCCTCGGGCGGCAGCAGGCGCGCCCGACGGCCGTGGGCCAACGAGGTGCGGCGTAGCCGAGATCGACCATCGTGCTCAACATCCGGCCGATGGACTTGATCTCTTCTTCGGTGAAGCGGGTGTCGAATGCAGCCACCGCCTTGCCTACTAGCCCCGTCGCGGCAGCTTGCTCAACAAGGGTGCACCAGCGGTCGGACAAAGCAGGTGGGCGAGTGATGACGAGCAGGTCCGCCGCAAGTACCTGCTCGGGTTGGACGTCGCTGATGTGATGCAGCGTCACGTGGTCGGCGTTCGCGGCGGCGGTCCGTGCCCCTTGGGCGATGGCCTCGGCAATCCGCGCGGTGTTGCCGAACTCTGAGTCGTAGATGATGCGGATGTCCATATATGCACTCCTCGTGTCGGTGTGTAGCCGGAGACGTCGGTGTGTTTGAGCGACCTGTCTTCAAAATGGCCTATACCACTCTCCGCATGTTACATCCCGCTTGTTAAGAAGCGGCAACATGCCGTTAATCATGCAAATGGATGACGTACAAAATGGGCTGACTCAGTTCCCGACGTATCGCCAACCGACCGTGTCTACTGGAACGAGCAGACGTCCCATGGAACAGCCGCGCAGCCTGCCGCTACATCCAGATCGCGATGCGCTGCAGGACCAAATCGATAGCGGACGCCGCGCCGGGCACGCAGATGCCCAGCGAGCACGCTGAGCGAGACGTTCGGCGTCACCCGCATGACGCTGCGCCAAGCGCTGGACCACCTGGCCGGCCGCGGGCTCATCGTACGGCGGCCCGGGGCGGGCACCTTCGTCGCGCCGCCGAAACTCGTTCTGCACGCGCACACCCAGACGCCGCCGGCCCGTGCCCTTGCGACGGCCGTGACGGTGGTCGTGCATGAGGTGCGCCGGGCCACGCAGACGGTGGGCGCGCAGCTTGCCGTGCCGCCGGGCGCTGAGATCGACTATACCGCGTGGCGGCACACCCACCAGGCCCAGCCCGTGATGCTGGAGCAAGTGTCCATGGCCGCGCACCGTTTCCCTCGCCCACACCCCTACGCGCCGTGAACAGTGCCTGGCGGACTATCTGTTTCAGGAGCACGGCGTGCACACCCGGCGGACCCGTCACCTGTTTGAGGCGGTGCCGGCCAACACTTTCGAGGCGCAACTGCTCGGCGTCCCCGGCGGGAGCGCACTCATGTTGGAACGCTGCACATTGACGGCGCGGGACGGTCGCCCCGTAGCCTACTGCGTCAACCTCTACCGCAGCGATCGCGTCCGGTTTCGCTTCGACAACGGCGCCTAAACTGAAGGTCTCAAGGCATCATGAGTTTCGTTTTGGGGGCAATGCCGCAGGCTGCCTGTTTCGTTCGCATGTGCGAACGGTGGCATCGACCCGGCTTGGCACAGCCGTTCGCACGAGGGCGTGCGAACTGGACGGATGTCTGCCCCCAGAGTGATACAGCCGTCGGCTCCCCGACCATTTTTGCTGCGTCTGCCCAGGCGCTATAATGTGCTGCGATGGGCAGACGTGCACCGCGCGGATCGGAAGTCACCCCGTGTGCGCCGGTTGCAGCAGACGCGGACGATTCCACCGTCACGCCGATCCAACGTCACGCAGCGCAATCAACCACTGAGAATGGCCGGTGTATGTCCGTTGTGAACCCTCTGGGGATATCCCCTCTGCAGACGACGGTGCTCCTCTGGGCGATCATCATCCACTTGCTGGCCGACTGGCCGCTGCAAACCGAGTGGATGGCCGCCCACAAGAGCAATCTCACCCATCCCGCAGCATGGGTTCACAGCGGCGTTCACACCGCGCTCCTGCTGCTCATTTTGACGTGGCCGCTGGCGCTCCTCGTGGGCGTCACCCATCTGCTCATTGACACGCGCCGTCCGTTGCACTGGTGGATGGTCCACGTGAAGCGCATGCCGTCCACCATGCCGCTCTACGTGGATGTGGAACTCTGGATGGATCAGGTGTTCCACATCATTGTCTTGGCTGTGGTCGTGCTCCTCTTTGTGTAGTTCCGAGTATTGACGCCGCAATGAACCAGGCAACCATGGATGATAATCTGCTGGCCTATCTCCCCATGGACCGCCGCCACGCCATGGCGGCCGGTCGCAGCTTGCCCCACGCGGCCCAGGGCGCGGCGCTCTTCGCCGACATCTCCGGCTTCACGCCCCTCACCGAGGCGCTGGTGCGCGAACTAGGCCCCCAGCGCGGCGCCGAGGAACTGACCAGCTACATCAACCGGGTCTACGACGCGCTCATCGACGAGATCCATCGCTGGCGCGGCAGCGTGATTGCGTTTGCCGGCGACGCGGTCACCTGCTGGTTTGACGACGCGGACACGCCCGGCTTGGGCGCACAGCGCGCCGTCGCCGCCGCCTTCGCCATGCAGGCGGCCATGGATGCCTTCGCCGCCATCGCCACCCCCTTCGGCAGCGTGGTGTCGCTTTCCATGAAGGCGGCCGTGGCCGCGGGACCGGTGCGCCGTTTTCTCGTCGGCGATCCGGCTGTCCGCGTCATCGACGCCATTGCCGGGCGCACGCTGGAACGGCTCGCCGCGGCCGAACACGAGGCCGCGCGCGGTGAGGTCATCCTCGCTCCGTGCGCCGTCGAGCAACTGGCCGCGGTGGTGACGCCGGGCGCGGCCCGCACGGCCGAGGACGGGCGCGTCTTTCACGTGGCCGCGGGCTTGCGCGCGGAGATCCCCGCGGCGCCGTGGCCGCCCTTGGACACGTCCCGCATCGACCCCGACGCGGTGCGGACGTGGCTGCTCGCGTCCGTTTACACGCGCCTGCAACGGGGTTTGGGCGAGTTTCTGGCCGAGTTGCGCCCCACGGTAGCGCTCTTCCTCCGCTTCGCCGGCATCGACTACGACGACGATCCCGCAGCGGGCGCCAAGCTGGACGCCTACATCCGCTGGGTCCAGACGGTGGTCGAGACGTACCAGGGCACCCTCATCGACCTGAACATCGGCGACAAGGGCAGCTACATCTACATCAACTTCGGCGCACCGCGCTACCATGAAGACAACGACGCGTGCGGCCACGACTGCAGCTGGCACTGGCACGCGGCCCGGAGCACCTGGACTTCATCGAGCCGGTGCAGATCGGGTTGAGCCAGGGACGCATGCGCGCCGCGCACGGCGGCCACGCCCATCGCACCTACGGCGTCCTGGGCGATGAGGTCAACATGGCCGCCCGCCTGATGATGGCTGCGCAACCGGGGCAGATTCTGGCCAGTCTGGCGGTGCAACGCCGCATCGTGGACGGCTTCGTCTGGCACGAACTCCCGCCCATTCGCGTCAAAGGCAAGCGCGATCCGGTCACCATCTTTGACCTGACCGGCGTGCGCAAGCGGCGATGCGCTCCACCTGCCGCCTGCGGACGCGGCCACACCCATGATCGGGCGGGCGGCGGAACTGGCCGTCTTTGCCGCGCGTCTGGCGCAAGCGGAGCAGAGCCACGGCCAGGTCGTCGGCATCGTCGGCGGGCCGGGCATCGGCAAGTCCCGCTTCGTGGCCGAGGCCATGCGCCTGGCCCAGGATGCGGGCTTCGCGTACGGCGGCGAGTGCGAAGCCTACGGCGTCAACACGAGCTACCTGGTCTGGCAGCCGATCTGGCGCCAACTTCTTCGGCCTGCAGCCGGATGACGATGACGCAGCCCAGGCCCGAGCGTTGGATGCGCGACTGCGCGCCATCGATCCGGCGCTCTGTCCCCGCGCTCCGCTGCTGGGTTCCGTTCTGGGGATCAACCTGCCCGACAACGACTTGACCCGCGGCTTCGATCCCAAACTGCGCAAGGAATCGCTGGAAGGTCTGCTGGCGGATTGTCTGCATGCCTTGGCTCAGGCCGCACCGCGCCTCATCGTGCTGGAGGAATGTCACTGGCTCGACGCGCTCTCCCACGACCTGGTCGACGTGTTGGCGCGCGCCATCGCCGACCTGCCCGTGCTCATGGTGCTGGCCTACCGCCCGCCGGACCTGGAGCGGCTGCGCGCCGACCGGGTCAACACGTTGCCTTATCACACCGAGATCGAACTTCACGAACTGCGGCCCGACGAACTGGTGGAGCTGGCGCGCGCGCGGCTGCGCCAGTTGCCCGCCGCGCAGGGACGCCAAGATCAAGAACCGCCCGCGGCATTGGTGACGCGCATGGTGCGCCAGGCCGAGGGGAATCCGTTCTATCTGGAAGAGCTGATCAACTTCATCCGCTTCCACGGCATCGACCCGTACGACGAGTTCGCCTTGACGCAACTGCAACTGCCGTCCAGCATCCAGGCGTTGGTGCTCAGCCGCTTGGACCAGTTGACCGAAAACCAGAAGACCATGCTCAAGGTGGCCAGCGTCATCGGGCGCACCTTCCGCGTGGACTGGCTGGCGGGTGTCTATCCCGAACTGGGCGGCGACGACGCGGTCCGGGACGAACTGGTGTACGTCACCGACCGCGGGCTTACCCTGCCCGATCCGGCTGAACCGGGACCGGCCTACTTCTTCAAGCACGTGATTGCGCACAACGTCATCTACGACAGCCTGCTCTTCATGCTGCGCACCGCTCTCCACGAGAGCATCGCCGCCTTCATCGAACAGACCTACCCCACGCGCGTCAACCAGTTCCTGGACATCCTGGCGTACCACTACAGTTCCTCTGACAACGAGGCCAAGCAGCGCGAATATCTCCGCCGCGCCGGTGAAGCCGCCCAGCGCGAATACGCCAACGACGCGGCCATCGACTACTACCGGCGTCTGCTCCCGCTGCTTCGGGACGAGGAACGGGTCGACGTGTTGCTAAAGCTCGGTGAGGTGGAACAACTGGTGGGGCATTGGGACGAGGCCGGCGCGCTCTATGCGCAGGCGCTGGAACTGGCCACGCGCGTGGGTGACACCGCGGCCTTGCCCTGGTGCAAACTGGCCGCCGGCGAACTCAGCCGTTTCCAGGGGGAGTACAGCCGGGCAGACGCCTGGTTCCAGGCGGCCGGCGCTGACTTCGCCCAACATGATGATGCCGAAGGCATGGCCAAGGTGCTCCACGTGCGCGGTACGCTCGCAGCGCAGCAGGGCGATTATGCCGCGGCGCGCGCCCGTTACAGCGAGAGCATGGCCGTCCGCCGGCGCCTGGGCGACGACGACGGGCTGGCGCGGCTGCTCAACAACCTGGCCATCATCGCGCTCTACGAGCACGACCCGGCCACGGCGCGCAGCCTGCACGAGGAGAGCCTGGCCATCCGGCGCGGCCTGGGCGACCCGGCCACCATCGCCAATTCCCTCAACAACTTGGCCAACGTGCTGTTGGCCGAGACGCAGGCGGTGGGGGCGCAGACGCTGCTGGAAGAGGCGGTGGAGCTCATGCGCCAGATCGGTGACCGGTGGGGCTTGGCCAATGCGTTGAACAACCTGGGCAACGCCGCGCGCACCTTGGGCGACTACGATCGCGCCCAGGCGCTCTACGCCGAGAGCATGACGCTGACGCGCACCTTGGGCGACCGTTGGGCGTTGGCCTATCTGCTGGAGGACATGGGCGCGGTGGCCGCGCTGCGCGGGGACGGTGCGCTCGGCTTCACGCTCATCGGCGCGGCCGGCGCGTTGCGCACTGCCATCGGCGCACCGCTGCCGCCCGCGGACCAGGAGAAGCTGACGGCGTTGCTTGCACCCGCCCGCGCCACGCTGGGGGCGGCGGCCACCGCTGCCGCCGCACGCATCGGCGCCACCTTGTCCCTGGACGCGGCCATCGACCTGGCCTTGAGCTGACACCGCCGCACCGCGTTGCATCTCTCGCGGCGTGGGTTGGCTCGACTCCGCATTGGCCCCAAGCCGCCCCAAAAAACGAACACAGATCTCGCAGGGGCGTCCTCTCTTGCGGGCGCCCGCAAGGACGCCCCTACGAAATTTTCCTGCAACACCTTACGGCGCTGGAATCAGCGGCAGATGGACGCTGAAGCCGCGCAGGCTGGCGCTTTGAACCCTTCCGGCAGCGGTCGACAGGCCGCGGGATAGTTGCCGTCCAGGCTGTTGAAGATCGGCGCGTGCCCACAGCGTGATGGCCGGTGTCACCCCGGTCGTGGGGGACGAGCACCAACACCGACCCCTGGCAGGAGGCGTCGCCGGCCGTGGCCGTGAAGTCGATCTGGTAGGCGCGGCCGTTTTCGCCGCCCAGCCGGTCGGCGCGCACGGCCACGCTCCCGTCACCGACCACGGCGTCGCCCTGCGCGCTGACCGGTTCGTCCTGGCAGACGCCGTCGATCCGCACCGGCCCGTCACGGTCGGCGCCGGGTGTTGCCCGTCACACCGACGATCTGGATCGGGATCAACTTTTTGTTCGGCGGCCAGACGACCGAGGGGCCTGGTGCGGTGCTACAGTCCAATGCCGCCGCGGTGCCACGGTGAACGTACGCTGCACTCGTCGACGCTGCCAGCGGCGGCGTGCCCGGATAGGCCGCGGTGACCGTGTAGTCGCCCGCCGCCAGGGAGACGCCGGACAGCAAGGCGCGGCCGTTGTAGTCGGTGGTCGCCACGAACGTGTCCGTGCGCCCGTTGCCTGTCACCGTGAAGAGGATCGTCTGCTCCACTCTGCCGTCGCGGCGGCGCGTTGCCGTCCTCGAGAATGGCGGCCACGAGCGCGCCTTGGCCGGTCACCGCCCGCGGCTGTAGATCGCCGGCGTCGCAGTCGTTGTCCAGGTCGGTGTCGAGGCAGAGGTTCGTCGCCCGGGTGAGCCTGGAACGGCTGGTCACCGTTCACGGCCGCGGCCGCGCACTCCACCGTGCCCGGGAAGACGGCGCGCATTCGTAGTCGCCCGGCCTCCGGCCCAGCAGCGGAATTTCCACCCGTCACGCCGTCGCCGTCGGTGAGGGCCACCTGCCCTTGCACACCCAGCGCAAAGTAGACCAACTGGTCGGCCACCGGCGCGCCGTTCTCCAGGCGCAGGGGTGGCGGCCAGCGCAGCCGTGCCGCCGAAGGGGCCGGTGGTCGTGTACGGTGCCAGCGTCAACGTGCGGCCGCGCCGCGCCGGTCGTTTCGGCGGTAGTAGCGGCCCAGATTGTCGGCCTGCGTCACCAGCCCCACGCCATTGGCCGCCTGCACGATGAAGCGCACGTCCGCGGATCGGCGTTTCCCAGCGCCAGTTGACCGGTCCAGCGGCGTGTCCTGGCCCGTCCTGATCAGATCCACCGACTCCCAGCGCGGCCGTCAGAACGGCTGCCCTCCTCTCCCGTGTAGGTGATCCAGACGATCCTGATGCCGCTGCGACGCTTCCACCACAAGCATCTTGCGAAGGTCACGACGTTGCCCGCGCCCACGGTGGACGCGACACGCTGACGATGGTGGGCGGTGCGGCTGCGCTGGGGCTGCCGTCGGCATCGGGATCGATCGCCGGCGCCGGTGTAGACGGAGCCGCTGTAGTAGAGCCGGAAGTCCAGCGCTGTAGCTGCGCAGCGTGCTTCGTCAGGGATCCGGGCGCGGTGGAACGATGTTGCGCCGGCGTCAGCGTGAGATCGCGCCCAGGCCGGTGCCGGTCATGCTTCGCCGAAGTAGTTGAGGGTCCAGACGCGCAGCGGGTAGAAGACCTCGCTGAAGAAGGGCGAGTGGACGCCGCGCATCTCCGTGGTGGGCGCGCTGGTGTAGGGGATGATCTCCGGCGTGTCCGTGTACGTGGCCCGGCGCAGACCCACCCCAAGCAGGACGGTTTCCGGGCGTGGCCGCGCCCACATTGCGCACCTCCAACGGCAGCGTCGGCTCGGCCGCGCAGACCACGCCGTCGCCGCCTTCCAGCCAATGCACTTGCACCGTCTCCGCGACGCAGCCACCTGCGCTGCCGCCACCGCGGCCGGTTCGATGTTGGTCAACTCGGCATATGGGTGTCAACGCGGTGGTCACGTTGATGTCGGCGGTTTGCAGGCCCAACGCCGCCGGGATTGTCCGTTACGGGTGTGGTGGCCGTCGCCGGCCGTCGCGGCGTGATGCGCGCGCCGGGCAGGTCGACTTTGACCATGGGCAGCCCAAAGAGCGTGGCCTCCAGCAGCGATTTTTCGTGGATGCCGCGCAGCGCCGGCGTCGTCTCCAGGTAGCGCTGTTTGGCCCGGACCAGCGCATCGCCCACCGCGACTGGGCCCGTCCCCGTGCGCAGTTGCTTGGTGAACTCCAGGTAGAGCCGCTCGCTGTACTCCAGGAACTCGGTGTCGCCGTACTGGTAGCCCGTGCCCGCGATGAGGGTTGCGCCCCGTTGGGCAAAGACCTGAGCCCAGTCCGGTTCAAAGGTGACGCCGGGGATGCCGTGGGCGTTGACGATGTTGTAGCCCGAGTGGCAGCCCACGCTGAAGACGATGGCGTTGGTCAGATCCGCGGCAAAATCGCGCACGTCGGTGCTGATGAGGCTGGTGGCGTAGTCCGCGGCCAGCGCACTGTTGGCGTTGAAGTGCCCGGCCAGGAAGAGCAGATCGTACTCGTTGTCGCGCAGCTGCGCGGCCAGATCCTGCGCCGTCCACACCTGGCCGCCTTCGGCCAACGTGGGCGCACGCGGCGACTGGTCCGCCGGCGTGATGAGGCTGTCCACCGGCGCGTTCAGGCCCGCTTCCAACTCGGCGCGCACGGCCAGCGCGGCGTCTTCCAGGAAGTCGTAGCCCGTGACCAGCGCGCGGGTGGGTGTGGGCACGATCCCGTCCTGCGTGGCCAGGTACGCGTCGAGCACGGTCACGATGTCGTCCGGCGTCTCCAGCAGGCGGCCCACCGCCAGTTGGGGCACCGGGAACTCGTTTGCGTTGAGCGAGAGCGTGACCGCCGCGCCGTATGCGTCCTGGCTGAGCACGTAGCTGCGGCGCAGGCTGGCCTGGGACGCGGTGTCATCCTGCACCGGCGGGAAGTAGTTGGACTCGTCGCCCAGGAGCGCCGTGTCCGGGTAGCGGAAGAAGGGGATCACGTCGTCGCTGCCCACCAGCACGATGTACGCCAGGTCGGGATGCGCGGCCCGGTAGACGTCAATGACTCGTTTGACGGCGTCGGCCACCACGTTCTTGGCATAGGGACAGGCGCGCTGATCGGCGCCGTCCGCCCGCGCATTGGCCGCGGCCACGCGCGCATCCGCGCCCACGTCGACGACCACGCCCTGCACTTCGGGGCGCGCCGCCAGGAGGGCCAACTTGTCGGTCAATGCGGGGGTACCGCCGCCCATGCGACCCAAGTCGGTCAGGATGAGCGTGCGGACGTCACCTGCCGCCGCTGTCAGGCTGGTGGCCGGCAGCGTGTCGAAGATCGTCGCGTCACAGCCGCTGGGCGTGAGCGCGATGGTCAACGAGAAGGGCGCGTCCAGGGCGAAGGCGCCCTCGCGGCCGCGCACGCGCACGTAGAAGTCGCCGCTGTTGGTCCACGTGTTGGCGCGCAGTTGCTCGCCGCCCGTCCCGTCCACCGCCGAGACGCCGACCAGACTGCGCATCTGCGCGCTGGAGAAGGCCGACGGGCTGAACGCAGACGGACTGAAGGCCGACGGGCTGAACGCGGACGGGCTAAAGGCCGACGGGCTGAACGCCGACGGGCTGAACGCCGACGGACTAAAGGCCGACGGGCTAAACGCGGACGGACTGAACGCGGACGGGCTAAACGCCGACGGGCTGAAGGCTGATGGGCTGAACGCCGACGGGCTAAACGCGGACGGCGCGAATTCCGCGCCCAGACGATGGAGATCGGCCTCGTTCTGCGGCGCGAGCAGGTCGGCATAGACCGCGCCGATGTCCTTGTAGAGCGTCAGATCGTAGTCCGCGGGCAGGTTCTCCAGCGTGAGCAGCACCTGGCTGTCCGGCTGCACCGCGAAGCGATACCAGCGCGCCTGGCCGAATTGATCCAGGTGCTGTTGCACCGTCCACGTCTGTTGGCCGGCGGCAGCTTGGCTGCGGGTGACGAAGGGGAGTTGCGGATCGTTGCCCGGCAGCAGTTGCAGCGCCCGGGGCCACGAGTCATTGCCCACGCTGACGAGAATGCAGTCGGAGAGTTCAGACGTGTTGCCGGCCGCGTCGGTCGCGGTGGCGCGCAACGCCCAATCCAGCGCCACGGGCTGGTCCATGGCGATCTGAAAGTAGACCTCGCCCTGCGCGTCGGTGGTGACCACGTCCGTGCCCGCGATCGGGGTCAGCAGCGTCTGGGTGCTGGTGCCGCACGTGGGCGCGGCGAAGAACTGGAGCGTGTACGCCTGCGCGGGCCGCGAGTCGAGCCACCCTTCCACCATCAGACCGTCCGCCGTGGGCTCGGCGCGGAAGAGTACGGGATGGTTCTGCACGAAGTTGGCGCCTTCGTCCAGATCGTCCACGTCGTTGGGCGTGCGCCCGTCGCCGCCCAGGTCGATGTCCAGGTCGCCGTTATCGTGGATGTCGTTGCCGCGCAGTTGGTTGCCCACGCCCGCAAACACGGTGATGCCGTCGTCGCCGTTGAAGGCCGACGTATTGCCCGTGATCACGTTGTTGTCGCTGGGCGCGCCCGGCGCGCCGATGACGATGCCGCTGCCGCCGAAGTTGACGACGGTCAGTCCGGTGATGGTGCTGCCCGCGCCGCTCCCGGTGATGACCAGGCCGGCGGCGGTCGCGCCCGCCTGGCTGCCGTCCAACGTGATGACGAGCGGCTGGGGCGTGCCGTCGTCGCGCTGCGTGCCGTCGATCACGAGTGGCGCGTCCACGGTCGGCAGCGGTGACAGTAGGTGGATCACGCCGTCACTGCCACACGTGTCGTCGATGATGTCGAAGATGATGGTGTCCGCCGCGGGGTCGGCGTTGGCCTGCTCCATGGTCGCGCGCAGCGATCCCGGCCCGGCATCGCAGAGATTGGTCACTTCCAGGAACGCGTCGGGTGTGACCGTCACCGTGACCGTCGCCGCCGGGGATGTGGCTCCGTAGACATCCTGCGCGGTGTAGGTGAAGGTGTCGACGCCGGCAAAGTGGCGCGCGGGCGTGTAGACCAACCCGCCGTCCGGCGCAAGCGCGACCGCGCCGAAGGAGGGCGCAGTCGCCAATTGTGCCGTCAGTGCGTCGCCGTTGGGATCGCTGTCGTTGCCCAGCAGGCCGGGCAGGGGCAGCACCAGCGCGTTGTCTTCGCCGGTGGTCAGTTGGTCGTTCGTCGCCGCCGGCGCCCCGTTGACGGTGAAGGTCGTGCACTGGGAGACACTGCCGCTGCCGCCGGCGTCGCTGCCGTCGGCGCGCACGCAGAGCGTGTGGCTGCCCGGCGCCGGCAACGGCAGGGCCGTGCTGAAACTGACGCCGGCCGGGCCGATCTGGGGCAGCGCCGGCGTGACGACGCTGCTCAAATCCTGGGGCGCGCCGTCGTCCATGGTGTAGCTCAGCCCGGTCAACTGGGCCTGGATCAGCTCGGGGATGATGTTGGGCAGATCCGCGGGCGAGGCCACGTCGGTACAGATGCCGGCCGGAGTGGAGAGATTGGCCACATCGGTGAGGCTGCCGCGCCCGCTGTTGTTGGTCGAGCAGTCGAAACCGGTGTCGCTGCCCACGGCGAAGCTGTGGATGACCGCGCCGCCGGCAGCCACCGCGCCCTGGAGCGTGCTCACATTTTCGCCCGTGGTGCTGGCGCCGTCGGACATGAAGATCACCAACTTGTTGGACATGGTGCTCGCGTTCACAAGCTGGAGCGCGGCTTCGATGCCGTCGTGGTAGTCGGTTGACCCCTGGCCCGCGCTCAACGAAGTGAACTTGCGCAGGCCGTAGAAATTCACGCCGCCGCTGTTCCGGACCAGGGCCGACGCCAGCGCTTCCTCCACGTCGGCTCCGTTGAGGCCGTCCACATCCGCGCCCGGCGGCACCAGCGTCTGCACGCCCGCGGCCGGACTCAGGTCGCCCATGACGGCCGCGGCCGGCGGATTGGTCACCACTTGGGAGTAGCCGGAGAAGGTGACCACGCCCACTTCGCCCACACTGCCCGCGACGCGCGCGTCGGCATTGACGGCCTGGGCCGCGACGATTTCGCAGTCCAAGACGGTGTTGCTGCGCCCGTCGCCATTGGCGTCGCCGCCGCAGCCTTCGCCCACGGTGTTGACACTGCCCGACACGTCGAGCACGTAGACGATCAGCGTGTTGGCGATGGTGGGGCCCTGGCCGATGCTCGCCGTTCCCGCCACCGCAAGGCTTGCCGCGCCGGCCGGAATCACAGCCGCCTCGCCCGGCTCCGTGAGCTCCACCGTCACGGAGGTGCCGCCGGGCAGGTTGCCCTCGTCGGCCACCACCGGCGGTGCAGGCAGCAGGGTCGACATAACGAGTATAACGCCGAGGAGCGCAAGGATATGTACGATTCGGCGTCGGAACTGCACAGATCGATCTGGGTGACGATTGGGTTGTGTAGACATGGACGGTGGCTGTACCTTATGGAGAAGCGGCTAAATGTGACACAATGAACAAGAAGCAATGGGCACTTTATGGCAATTCACGTATCGTGATGGGAAGCCGTTGGAATTCCCTGTGCACTTCGCACAGATTGAGTGCGCCGCTATTATGCACGTCGTTGCTGGAAATGTCTAGTAATGTATGTCATACTGAATTGCCGATACTCTTGTGAATATGCAGGTATCTGAACCGGGAAGACGGACTATGCCGCCCGAAAAATTCATTGGACGAACAGATCATGCTGCGCCATCGTGTCGGCGACTATGTGGTTGACTCGTTGCTGGGTGAAGGTGCGGTGGCCGTTGTCTACAGCGCCCATCTGGCCGACGACGTCACGCCACCCTCGCCCCAACACCCCGCGACGGTTGCGCTGAAGATCCTCAAACCGGCGGCGGTGAGCCAGCCCAACGTATTGGCCTGTTTCCAATTCGAAGCGCGCGTGCTCTCCCGCTTGGAGCACCCGGGCATTTTGCGCGTCTACGGCGCCGGGGTGGACGAGACGCGCATGTACACCGCCATGGAGCAGGTGGACGGCGTCAGCTTCGACAAGTTCCTGCTGGCCAAGAAGCGTCTGCCCGAAGCCCAAGCCGTGGATTTTGCCCGCCAACTGGCCGAAGCGCTGGACTATCTGCATGGGCACGGTTACGTTCACCGCGACATCAAGCCCGCCAATCTCATGTTGAGCCGGGAGGGGCGGATCGTGCTCTTCGATTTTGGGACGGTGATTCGCATTGACGACGGCGCGGCGTACGAGGTCGGGCTGTACGGCACGCCGTCATTTCTGGCGCCGGAGCAGATCGAACCGGGCGACGCATCGACGGACGGGCGATCTCTACGTTGGGCATGATCCTCTACCTGATGGCCACCGGCCGCAAGCCCTTTTACGGCGGACGGGATGAGGTGCTTGACTTCCACCTGCACACACCGCCGCCGCCGCCCTCCGACTTTGCGCCGATCTCGCCGGAATTGGAGGCGATCATCTTGCGCACCATCGCCAAAGACCCTGACGCGCGCTTCCAGACCGGCGCGGAGCTGGCCCAGGCGCTGCGGGATGTCACCTTGCAGCCGCCGGCACCGTCCTTGACGGATCGGCTCTTCGGCTGGCTGCGTCGCAGCTAGGCCGGCGCGCGGCTGGCAAAAACAAACCAGGTCTCTCGCGGAAACCTGGTTTGCGCTCCGGATAATGATGCTGTGCGTCAGCGTAGGCGTTCGGCCATGACGCTCATCACGTGCAGGGCGAACATGGGCGTCTCGTGGATGAGGAAGAGGAAGCGGCGCTCGTCCACCGGCGCCAACACGCAGGCGGTGCGGGCCACGGCGTCGGCGCTGCGCGGCGAGTCGTCGATGAGCGACATTTCGCCGAAGATTGCGCCCGGCTCCAACGTGCGGATGTACGTGCCGTCGAGGACGATGTCGACCTCGCCCTCCATCACCACGTACATGTAATTGCCCCGGTCACCTTTGCGAAAGATGACATCGCCGGGTGCGTACGATTTCTGGTTGTCTGCATTCCGAAACAGGTTGATAGGATTCACTACGTCGTTCTCCGCAATTGTGGATGGTATCCCCGACACGCATGCCCAGATGCAGGGCAACCTCGCAAGGTTCTATTTATCTTCTACAGGATTAGGGCTGGGTTAATGGGCTGTTATTGTCCTGTTAAAGTTTACACGCGTCTGAGGAAATGGGACAGCACCGGATATAGAGAAAAACAAGGGACGCCATCTGTGCAGGCTGCACAGATGGCGTCCCTTGTCGATTGATTTTGCGGCGAACCGCCGTTAGCCCGCGGCGACGTTCTGCGCATCCACCACGGCCATGATGGCCACATTGACGATGTCGCGCACGTCCGCGCCGGTCTCCAGCACGTGCACCGGCTTGTTCATGCCCACCAGGATGGGGCCGATGGCCTCCGCGCCGCCCAACCGGGCCATGAGCTTGTAGGCCGTGTTGGCCGCCGCCAGTTGCGGGAAGACCAGCACGTTGGCGTCCTTCACCTGGCTGAAGGCATAGTGGCGCTGCATGAGTTCCGGCACCACAGCCACGTCCGCCTGCATCTCGCCGTCGATCTGGAGGTCCGGGCGCAACTCCTTGACCAGCCGGGTCGCTTCCTTCACCTTTTCCGCTTCCGCGTGGCGCACGCTGCCGAAGTTGGAGAAGCTCAACATGGCCACCCGCGGCTCAATGTTGAAGTTCTCGGCAAAATCGGCCGCGTTCATGGCGATGGCTGCCAACTGCTCCGCATCCGGGTCGATGATGACGGTGGCGTCGGTGAAGAAGAAGAGCCGCTCCTGCACCAGCATCAGGTAGACGCCGCTGACCCAGCGCCCGGACTGCGCACCGATGACCTGGAGCGCGGGGCGGACCACCTCCGGGTAGTTGTAGGTCAGGCCGGAGATGAAGGCGTCGGCGTCGCCCTGCTGCACCATCATGGAGCCGAAGTAGTTGGTCTGGCGCATGAGCTCGCGGGCCCGCGTCTGGGTGATGCCGACCCGCTGCCGGCGTTCGTAAAACTCCTGCGCATAGTGCTCGCGTTCGTCGGCCAGCGGGGCGGATGACCTCGGGCGCAAAGTCCAGCCCCAGCTCGTTGATCTGCTCGGCCACCAGGCGCGGATCGCCCAGGAGCACCGGCGTGGCGATGCCTTGGCTCTGCACTGCATAGGCCGCGCGCACGATCTTGGGGTGGTCGCCGTCGGCGAAGACGATGCGCTTGGGATCCTGGCGCGCCTTCTGCTCCAGGTTGCGCATGATCTGCACACCCTTTCCCTGACGGCCGGCCAGTTGATCCATGTACGTGTTGAGGTCGATGTTGATGCGGGCCACGCCGCTTTCCATGCCCGCTTTGGCCACCGCCGGCGCCACCCACATGAGCACGCGCGGGTCCAGCGGCTTGGGGATGATGTACTCACGGCCGAAGCGCAGGCTCTCCAGGCCGTAGGCACGGATGACGCTGTCGGGCACGTCTTCCTTGGCCAGATCGGCCAGCGCCTTGGCGCACGCGATCTTCATCTCCATGTTGATGGACTTGGCGCGCACGTCCAGCGCGCCGCGGAAGATGAAGGGGAAGCCCAGCACGTTGTTGACCTGGTTGGGGTAGTCGCTGCGCCCGGTGCCGAAGATGATGTCGCTGCGCGCGGCCTGGGCCTCCTCGAAGGTGATCTCCGGGTCGGGGTTGGCCATGGCGAAGATGATGGGATCCCGGCCCATGCTGCGCACCATCTCGCGCGACAGACAGTTGGCCACGGACAGACCGATGAAGACGTCGGCATCGACCATGGCATCGGCCAGCGTGCGCGCGTCGGTCTCCACGGCATAGGCTTCCTTGAACTCGTTCATGCCCGCGGTGCGCCCGGCGTAGATGACGCCCTTGGAGTCGCACATGAGGATGTTCTCCTTGCGCGCGCCCAGGGCCACGTAGAAGTCCGCACAGGCGATGCCGGCCGCGCCCGCGCCGTTGATGACGATCTTCAGGTTGGCCATCTCCTTGCCCACCAGTTCCACCGCGTTGACCAGCCCCGCGCCGGAGATGATGGCGGTGCCGTGCTGGTCGTCGTGGAAGACGGGGATGTCCACCAATTTCTGCAACTCGCGCTCGATGTAGAAGCACTCGGGCGCCTTGATGTCCTCCAGATTGATGCCGCCGAAGGTCGGCGCGATCAACTGGCCGAACTTGACGATCTCCTCCTGGTTGTGGGAGTTGACCTCAATGTCGAAGACGTCGATGTCGGCGAAGCGCTTGAAGAGCACCGCCTTGCCTTCCATCACCGGTTTGGACGCCAGCGGTCCCCGGTCGCCCAGGCCGAGGATGGCCGAGCCGTTGCTGATGACCGCGACCAGGTTGCCCTTGGCCGTGAAGTCGTAGGCCAGGTTCGGGTCTTCGGCGATTTCGAGTACGGGATGGGCGACGCCGGGCGAGTAGGCCAGCGACAGATCGCGCTGGGTCGCCATGGGCTTGGTGGCGGCGATGCGCAGTTTGCCCGGCCTGCCTTGGGCATGATAATCCAGGGCATCTTGTTTGGTAATAGCCATGATCTTTCCTCAACTCTCCTCTGGAGTGAATGGGTAAGTCCGCTGCAACCGGCCAAGGCAAGCCGCAGAGGAACACCGATGAGCACAGATTGGACGCCAACGATTGCCCGGAGCTTAACCGGTTGGGTTGTCCGGTTTGTCTTCCTATGGCAAGCTTGTGCTATGCGTCTTCGATCACTGGCAAATCCCCGCGGGAACGCCGAAGTTCCCCCGTGGTATTTCCGTCGTGATGTATTAGCCTACTCCGACGCAATGACGGCGGGAAGGGACATCTGTCCCGAATTTTTGATTGTCGGCTACGACAAGCGCCGACCGTGGCCGTCCCGTTGGGCACTCGGTGCGGGAGCCCCGGGCCGGCATCGTGCAAGAACCTGTGCAAGGCGCGTGGATACCTGAAAGTGTACCACTGCGCGACGCTGGCGTCGAACATGAGGGGGCGCCGTCGTCCGGTGACACCACCGTGCCCGCGCAATCCACGAAACGAGTTGACCGAGCATGGAAGAACGCATTCGCACCCGCTTCACGCCCGCTGTTTTGGCTACGGCGGCAGCGCGCTACGACCTTGCGCCCGATGACCTCCACGAACTGGACGGCGCGGAAAGTTTCATCTTCGCCTTTGCCCGAGGCACGGATGAATTCATCCTGCGCCTGAGCCACAGCATCCGGCGCAGCGTGGACCTCATTCGCGGCGAGGTGGACTGGATGACCTACCTGCATGGCCATGGCGCGGCCGTGGCCCAACCGGTGCTCTCCCCGCGCGGCGCGTTGGTGGAGCTCATCGACGACGGCCAGGGCGGGCAGTTCCTGGCCACCGCGTTCGCCAAGGCGCCGGGCGGTCCGCCACGCGGCGTGGCGCGGAATGCCGTCCTGGCCGCGGAGTACGGCCGTGTCATCGGGCGCATGCACCGGGTGACGCGTGACTACGCCCCGCCCGATCCCGCGTGGACACGGCCCCATTGGGACGACGACGAGATGCTGCTGGTCTTCCGCTTTCTGCCGGCCACCGAGACCGCCGCCCACCGCGACTATCTGCGCGTGCTGGACACGATCCATGCCTTGCCCCAGTCGCGCGACACGTACGGCCTCGTCCACCAGGACGCACACGGCGGCAACTTCTTTGTGGACGCGGACGGCCGGCTCACCTTCTTCGACTTCGACGATTGCGCCTACACGTGGTTCGCCAACGATCTGGCCATCGTCCTCTTCTACGCGGTCGCCAACGATCCGGATCCGGAGGACGCGGCGCGGGCCTTTTTGCCGCCGTTCCTGGAGGGATACCGCCGCGAGTCTCGTCTCGACCCGGCGTGGCTGGAGCAGTTTCCCCATTTTCTCAAGCTGCGTGAACTGGATCTCTTCGCCGCCATCCACCGGGATTTCGACGTGAACAACCTGGACCATCCGTGGGTGCGCGGCTACATGGACGGCCGCAAGGCGCGCATCGACGCGGGGCGGCCCTATCTCGACTTGGACTTCCGTGCGTTCGCGCCGTATCTGGCTTAGCACGGCATGGCCGGCACCAGCGAATGAATTCGCTGCTGCGACGGCAAACGTGCTCAAGCACGTTGCCGACGGTCGACGCAACAGGCTTGCAGCCTGTTTCCCGTAGCAGGCGACGGTTTCAACCGTTGCCGCATGGCTGCGCACTGCACACAAGAGGAGAACCCTGATGTCACCCCTTGAAACTCGCCGTATCTGGATCTATCTGGCTGTTGCCTTCGGCTTCACCTGGACGCTCGACCTGATCGTCTATCTCACCGGCGGGCTGACGAACAGCCCCACGCTCGTGACGGGCACGCCCATCAACCTGGCGTTCGTGCTGATCCTGCTCTCCATGTGGGGACCGGCGCTGGGGCATGTAGCCGCGCGCCTCTTCACCGGTGAAGGCTGGGCCGACACAGGACTGCGGCCCAATCTGCGCGGTGGCTGGGTCTACTGGCTGCTCATGTGGGTACTGCCGGCAATCTTCGCCTTCCTCGGCGCCGCACTCTACTTCGGGCTCTTCCCCCAGTTCTTCGACCCGAGCATGCGCGCCATGCAAGCGCAGGTGCAGGCGACGACCGGCAGCGCCGCCAATCTGCCCACCATGGCCTTGATCGTGGCCGGGTTTGCCCAGGCCGTGCTCCTGTCGCCCCTGCTCAATGTCGTCGGCGTCTTTGGTGAAGAGTTCGGCTGGCGCGGCTACTTGCAGCCCAAGCTCATGCCGCTGGGCTTTCGCCGCGCCATGGTGCTCATGGGCGTCATCTGGGGCGTGTGGCACTGGCCCGTCATCGCCATGGGCTACAACTACGGCACCGACTATCCAGGCTACCCGTGGCTGGGGCCGCTGGCCATGGTCTGGTTCACGCTGGTGGTGGGCACCGTGCTGGGCTGGGCGACGCTGCGCGGCGGCAGCGTCTGGCCCGCGGTCATCGGCCACGGTGCGCTCAACGGCATCGCCGCCGGCGCGTCCCTCTTCGTGACGGGGCAACCCAACACGCTCCTCGGCCCGCTGCCCGTGGGGTTCATCGGCGGCATCGGCTGGACCGTGCTGGCCCTGTGGTTGCTCTGGCGCGCGCCGGTGGAGAATGCGCCGGTGAACGAACTCCCGCCGGGTAGGACAGATCCCGGTTATGCTGTAGAATAAAGCGCTCTTTTCGCCGGTTTTCGATGATGCAGACCCATGTCCGCGCCCACACAACGTGAAGAATTCCAACCGAATCTCTTCGGCCCCGCCTTTCGGGCCGACCCGTACCCGACCTACGCCCGGTTGCAGGCGGAGGATCCTGTGCACGCGCGCACCAACGCGCGCGGCGTCACCACCTGGTACGTCACCGGCTACGACGACGTGGCCGCCATCCTGCGCGACCACACGCGCTTCGTCAAGGACTTCCGCCACACGCTCACGCCCGCGGACCTGGCCGCGCTGCCCGCAGAGCCGCCCTTGCTGCAACTGGTCAGCCGCCACATGCTCAACATGGACCCGCCGGACCACACGCGGCTGCGCGCGCTGGTCAACAAGGCCTTCACTGCGCGCATGATCGAACAACTGGCGCCTCGGGTGCAGGCCATCGCCGACGAACTGCTCGGGCCAGTGCTGCGGCGCGGCGCCATGGACCTGATCGAGGAGTTTGCCTTCCCGCTGCCCATAATCGTCATTGCCGAGTTGCTGGGCGTGCCGGCGGCGGACCGTAACCGCTTCCGCGCCTGGTCCCGTGCCCTGGTGGCGCCGTCGCCGGATGTGGCACGCACGCTGCAAAAGTTTGCCAAGGCCCAGCACACCATGGCCGAGTTCGTGGACTACCTGCGCGCCATCTGCGCGGAACGCCGGCGCGCGCCCCAGGACGACCTGCTCACCGCGCTGCTCCAGGCCGAGGACGGCGGCGACACCCTGCGCGAGGACGAACTCTTCAGCATGATCCTGTTGCTGGTGGTGGTGGGCCATGAAACGTCGGTCAACTTGATCGGCAACGGCATGCTGGCGCTGCTGCAACACCCGGCGGCGCTGGCCCAGGTACGTGCCGATCCCACGCGCATCGACGGCGCGCTGGACGAGATGTTGCGCTACGACTGCCCCGTGGAGCGTGCGCCCATGCGCTTTGCCGCCGTCGATGTGGAACTCCACGGCTGCACCATCCGTCGTGGGGACTCTGTGAGCCTGGTGCTGGGCGCGGCCAACCGCGATCCGCGCATCTTCCCGGCGCCCACGACGTTTGACATCCACCGGACCAACAACCGGCACCTGGCCTTCGGACTGGGCATTCACTACTGCTTAGGCGCGGCGCTGGGCCGGCTGGAAGGCCGCGTCGCCGTCAACACGCTGCTGCGCCGCTGTCCCGACATCCGCCTGGCGGCCGCGCCGGACACTCTGCGGTGGCACGCCAATCCCATCATGCGCGGCGTGCATCAGCTGCCGGTCGTCTGGTCCACCGGATAATTCATTCACGTTTTCAATTAGATTGTGCAACTCATGTCAACTCAACCGCTTCGCCCCGATGCCCTCGTGCTGTACAAGCAGCGCCCTGCGCGCGTGACCGAATTGGGGGCCAAAAAGATCACCATTCAAGACGACAGCAACCGTCTCCAAGTGCGCCCCAAGGATGTGACCGTGCTCCACCCCGGCCCGCTGCGGTCGCTCAACGAGTTGTGCGCCGTGACGGGTGAAGTCGAGTCGGCCTGGGAACTGCTGGCCGGGCAGCCGGTCACGCTGGCCGAGTTGGCGGAACTAACCTATGGCGAATTCACGCCGGTCACCGCCTGGGCCGCCTGGGAATTGGTCGTCGACGGCCTCTACTTCACCGGCGAACCCGACGCCATCCAGGCGCGCACGGCCGATTCCCGGGCGGCCGAAGTCGCGGCGCGCGCGGCCAAAGCGGCCGAAGAAGCCGCCTGGCAGGCCTTCGTGGCGCGGGTCGACGCGGGCACCTTCGCGCCGGACGACGTGGACTACCTGCGTGACGTGGAAGAACTTGCCCTGGGACAGCGCGACCAAAGCCGCACCATGCAGGCCTTGGAGCGCAGCGAGAGCCCCCAGGAAGCCCACGCGCTGCTCCTGCGCCTGGGCTACTGGACGCCCGCAGTCAATCCGCATCCGCGCCGCTTCGACATGCCGTTGACCGATCCGGTGCTGACGCTGCCGGCGCTGCCCGACGAGGCCCGGCGCGACCTCACCGGCCTGCGCGCCTGGCCATCGACGACGTGGGCAGCAATGACCCGGACGACGCCATCAGCATCGACGGCACGCGGCTGTGGGTGCATGTGGCGGATGTTGCTGCGCTGGCCGCGCCTGACTCTCCCCTGGACCTGGAAGCGCCCGGGCGGCAATCTCTACCTGCCCGAGGGCACGGTCCACATGCTGCCGCCGGACGCCACCGCAACTCGCTTTGGGTCTACAAGACGTGTCGCCTGCGCTCTCCATCGGCATCGACGTGGATGAGGACGGCGTGCCGGTTGCCGGGGAGATCGTGCCGTCGTGGGTGCGGGTGACGCATGAGCTACGGCGAGGCCGAGGCCAACCTAGACGACCCGCTGCTGGCCCAGTTGGCCGTCATGGCCGCTGTCAACGAGGCGCGGCGGCTGGCCAATGGCGCGCTGGAACTCCGTCTGCCCGAGGCCAAAGTGCGCGTGGAGGATGGCGAAGTCATCATCACGCCGCTGCCGCCGCTGGCCAGCCGCCATCTGGTGCGCGAGGCCATGCTCATGGCGGGCGAAGCCGTGGCCCGCTTTGCGCTGGAGCACGAGATTCCCATGCTCTACACCGTGCAGAGCGGCCCGGATGTGGATGACATCAGCGAATTGCAGGCGGCTGAAACCACGGCCGAAATGTTTGCCGTGCGCCGGCTGCTCAAACCGGGGCGGCAGCGCACCGAGGTCTCGTCCCATGCCGGCCTGGGCCTGGACGCCTACGTGCAGACCACCAGCCCGCTGCGGCGCTATCTCGACCTCGTGGCGCACCAGCAGGTACGCGCGTACCTGCCGGTGCGCCGCTGCTGGACGAAGAGGCGCTGAACGCGCCCTGGCCGCGTATCGCCGTCATCGGCAGCATTCGCCAGTGCGAGCGCGCATCCAACAACCACTGGACGTTGGTCTCGCTCATGCGGAATCCGATTGGCAGGGAAGGGCGGTGGTGGTGGAAAAGCGGGGAGCGCGGGTGGCCGTCATCGTGGAAGAGCTTGGCGCTGGACGCGGAACTCTACGCCGAGCGTCCCATGGAACCGGATCAGACGCTCACGCTGGCCGTGGCGGATGTGGACTTGCCGCAGCTTGAGGCCCGCTTCCGCCTGGCGTAGGCCACGGATGAAAAAGCCAAGCTGGGCCACAGATGGGCACAGATGGGCACGGATTGAACAACAAAAACAGATTTGGGTTTGTTTGATTCGTCGCGTGAGGATTGGCGTTTGAATGAAAAACACCGGTGCGGATCGTGGCTTCTCGCAAGGTTGCCACGATCCGGCACCGGTGTTTTATTTTGCCTGCACTTGTTCGATCTGGCGACGGCAACAACGACGATTTAGGTTGTCATTGCTTTATCTGTGTTTCTCTGTGTCCATCTGTGGCCGGCCTTTTTCTGCCACCTGGGGACACATCCCGTCGCCGTTGTCTATGCCGTGTGCGGCTTTGTCTCGCCTATTCGCCCTCGCCTTGAGGCAGTACATCGAACATGTGGCAGTAGGGCGGCATCCGTCGGCGTTCTCGGCATCGCAACCGAGGCGCTGCATGAATTCTTGCATGTCCATGTCACCGTGGTTCATCCCCTCGGTGGTGGAAGAACGGCGGCATCGCGTCCGTGCCGTCGCCGTTATCACTGCCACCGTTGTCACCGCTGTCGTCCTGGCCGCCACGGTAGCGCGGCATCATCTGCTCCATGTCCAACGGCATGTAGCTCACGCCCAGGAACGGGGCACCGGCCACGTCCGGGTTTTCGCCCAACGTGACCATCACGCTGAACTCGTCCCCGCTGCGCCAGTCCACCAGTGTGATCTCCACCTCGTCGCCCGGCGCGCACCGATGAGTGAGGCCAGATCGTTCTCTGCGTCCACGGTCGTGCCGTCCACGGCCACGATCACGTCGCCGGTGCGGATGCCCGCGTCGGACGCCGGGCTGTCTTCCACGACGCGTCCGACCACCGCACCGCTCATCATGCCGAAGTGCGGCATCACATCGGGCGTGGTGGCGCCGTCATCTTGCATGTCAGGCGCAGCCTCTTCGCCGGCTTCAGGTGTCGCTTCAGGCGCAGCGGGCGCAGCCTCTTCTTGGGACGGCGCAGGCGTGGCAGGACTGGTGCGCGGCGGCCGTGCCGGGCCGGACGACTGCTCGCTCTCTTCTTCCGCGCCGTTGTCGGCGTCTTCGGCTTCGTCCCCACTGCCCGCAGCCTCAGGCTGGATCATGCTATAGCGCACGCCCAGGAACGGCACAGTGGCGTCGGCGGGGTTCTCGCCCAGGACGACCACGATGGTCACTTCCTCGCCGCTCTCCGGGTCGAGGATGGTGATGCCGACCTCGTCGCCGGGAGCGTACTGCCCGATGACCGTAGCCAGATCGTTCTCGGCGTTGATGGCTTCATCTTCCACCGCCGTGATCACGTCACCGGGGCGAATGCCGGCCTCGTCGGCCGGACCGCCCGTCAGCACCGCGCCGATCAGCGCGCCGGTGGCGTCCGCAGGCGGATACGGCATCTCCTCCGGGATTTCCGGGGTTGCTTCCGGCGTTTGCTCTTCCTCGGCTTCCGGCGTCGCTTCCGGTGTTGCCTCAGGCGCGGCTTCTTCTTCAGCCTCCGGCGTGGCAGGCAGCGGCAACGGTACGACTTCCTGGTCCATGCCCGGGATCATGTAGCGCACGCCCAGGAACGGCTTCGTCGCATCGGTCGGGTTTTCGCCCAAGGTCACGACAATGGTCATCTCGTCGCCGCTGGTCGGGTCGCGGAAGGTGATGCCGACCTCGTCGCCGGGGGCGTACTGCCCGATGAGGGTGGCCAGGTCGTTGTCCGCATTCACTGCCTCGCCGTCCACCGCGGTGATGATGTCACCGGGCTGGATGCCGGCGCGAGCCGCCGGGCCGTCCTGCACCACGTCGCCGATGAGCGCGCCCTCAAGCGCAGGGGCCGTCTCAGGGGCTGCGGGCGCGGCTTCTTCCTGGGCTTCCGGTGTCGCCGTCGGCTCAGGTGACGCCTCCTCAGGTGCCGCCTCCTCGGTCGGAGCAGCCTCCTCAGTTGGGGCCGCTGCTTCGGCCGGGCGTGCCGGCACGATGCCCAGGAAGGCACGGCCGTCCCGTTCGCCCAACGTCGCGGTCAATTCCAGAAAATCGCGATCGCGCAACACGTTCAGCGTCAGGTCATCACCCGGATCGGCGGCGAGAATGGCCGCGGCCAGTTGGTCCACGCTGTTGATGTACGTCCCGTTCACGGCCAGAATAATATCGCCGGGTTCCAGGCCGGCGGCTGCGGCCGGGGTGTCCGGGCCTACTTCTTCGATACCCACCTCGGCGGTGGGCGCGGCCAGCGTCGGCAACGCAGTCCCCACCGACATCAGCAAGGTGAGCGCCAATGTCATCAGAAATGTTCGCAAAGTTCGTTGCATGGTACTTCCTCCTCTGGAGTCAGATTCTGTCATAGGCTGTACAGGTACAGTGTACCAGATTTATGGCACGTGCGGCTTATAGGAGCATTAAATTCTCTCGATAGCTTGGTGAGAATCCGGCGCAGTCGTCGCCGCCGTCGTATCGACCCCGGGCGCGGCCGACGTCGCGGCCACCGTGGTGACGATGACGTGGGCTGCACCGGCGGCATGCAAGGCCGTGCGCACGGCATCGGCGCGTGCCGGCGTTACCAGCGCGATGATGTTGCCGCCCCGTCCGCCGCCGCTCAGCTTGGCGCCCAGCGCGCCGGCTTCCCGCGCCGCGCGGACGAGTTGATCCAGCGCCGGGCTGCTCACGTCGAGCTCTTGCAGCAGCGCGTGGTTGCGGTCGAAACAGGCGCCGAGCGCGGGCCAGTCGGCCTGCTCCATGGCGGCGCGGGCGGCGGTCACCTGGGCGGCGATGGCATCGAAGAGCGCCTCGTAGCGCGCCGGGTCGAGTTGCCACGCCCGGCGCACGTCGCCGACCGTCGTCTTGGTGGGCGCGGTGATGCCGCTGTCGGCAATAGCCAGCGTAAAGGGGGCCGCCGGGGCAAACCGTTCGGGCGCGTGGCCCTTGACGAACCAGACGGGCATGGCGTAGGCGATGACCGTGTTGTCGATGCCGCTGGGCGTGCCGTGGTACAGCTCTTCGCTGGCGTAGACCAGGCGACTCACCGTGGCGGGATCGGGTGTGCGGCCCAACTCTGCGTAGATCGCCCGCACCAGCGCGGCGCTGATGGCCGCACCGCTGCCCAAGCCGCTGGCGATGGGAATCGAACTGTGGACGCGGATCGCCCATTCCGGTGGGGCGTCAACCCCGGCTTCGCGCAGGGTCAGCCGCACGGTGAGGCCAAGGGGATCGGTGTCGTCCAGCGCATGGAGCGGCGCGTCCAGGCCGATCTGCGCCGCGGTGATGTGACAACCATGGCCCGCAGGCCCGGGCACAATCTCGGCTGTGGCCGTCGTCTCCCACACGGGCACGGCAATGGCCGGCCGGCCGTAGACCACGGCATGCTCGCCCACGAGGATCACTTTGCCGGGCGCGGCGGCGATGGTCATGGCGTGCGTTCCAGCGAGGTGCGGATGGCGTCGGGAATGTCGGTCATGATGACGTCGACGCCGAGCGCGGCCAGGCGTTGCGCTTCGGCCGGGTCGTTGACCGTCCACGTGTTGACGGCCAGCCCGCGTGCATGGGCCCAGTCCACGTAGGCCGCATCCACGCCCACATGGTACGGATGGACCGCCTGGGGCTTGATGACGTCGCCGGTCCACGTCTCCAGCAGGAAGGGCGGCAGGTCGTGCATGTGCAGCAGCCCCAGCGGCACGTCGGCGTCGTGCCAGCGCAGCTTGATGAGCGTCACCGGGTTGAAGCTGCTGACGATCACCTGGTCGTAGAGACTGCGGCTGCGCAGCAGATGGAGCAGCGGTTCCACCTGGTCGCCGCCGTAATGGTCGCGGCTCTTGATCTCCACATTGATGCGGCAGCGGTTGCCGACGAGATCCAGCACCTGGACCAGCGTGGGCACGCCGACGCCGGGTTGGTGGGGCGAGAAGCGAAAGCTCGCATCCAGGCAGGCCAGTTCGTCCGCGGTGTAACCGTTGACGGGGCCGACGCCGTTGGTCGTGGCGTCCACGTCGAAATCGTGGATGACGACAAGTTCGCCGTCCTTGCTGCAATGCACGTCCAGCTCGATGCCGTCCGCACACTGGTCCAAGGCCGTCTGGAAGGCGAGAAGCGTATTTTCCGGGGCGGCGACGCGCGCCCCGCGGTGGGCAAAAACCTGCGGCTGTGTTGCCATGATCGACTCACTCTTGCGTCTTGAATTTTCAGTCTTGAATCTTCAATCTTGCCGTTCTCCCCCCGGCGGTTGAAACGTGTGGGGCTCGGCTTGGGCCAGCTTGACCAGGCGCGCGCCGTCGATCAGGCCGATGGGCTTGCCGCGCACCCACTCACGCGCGTCGCGGCTGATGCGCCCGCTGGTGACCAGGTAGGCGTGGGTCGCGCCCGTGTGCAGCATGGTGCCGTAGAGGTCGCGCAGGGTGGCCGCGCCCACGGTGCCGCGATAGCGCTTGCACTGGACCACGGCCAGGTTGCCGAAGCGGTCGCGCACCAAAATGTCGACGCCGCCGTCCTTGACGTCCGGCGTATTTTCGACGCGATAGCCCTGGCGTTCAAAGATGCGCTCGGCCACATACGCCTCGAATTCACTGGGCGTAAGCGCCTGCAACTGCTTCACCGAGAGGGCGCGCCAATCGCCAAAGCGGCGCGCGTCCCACCGTGCCTGCCATTGGGGCCACAACTGCCGCCAGCCCACGACGGTCATCACGCCGAAGGCCACGGTGAGCACGGCCAGCAGCCCGTCGCGGCGATCGAATCCGCTGATGCCGTGCGCGAGCAGACGGCTGCCCAGCCAGCCGTAGAGCGCCAACCAAAGCAGCGTGCCAATCAAAAGCACCCCCGTGCGCAGGTTGGTGCCGCCGGGGGCGCGCCAGCTTGGGAGTTCGAACGCAACGGTGCGCTGGGCCATGGTCATCATCCGCCGAAGAGGCGGCCGAAAAATCCTTTCTTCTTGGGCGGCGGCGGGGGCGGTGTGTAGGACGGCACGTACACCGGCTCTTCATCTTCGAGCATGCCCAGTTCCCGCTTCAGTTCATCGGTCATGGCGTCGGGCGTCCACATGGGCTCCCAGACGATATGGACGTTGACGGTCGTGGCGCCGTGTTCCAACAGCACCTCTTCCACGTTTTCGATGATCTGCGGCCCCATGGGGCAGTGCGGCGTGGTCAACGTCATGGTCACATCGACCGTGTCGTCGGGCTGCACATCCACGCCGTAGACCAAGCCCAGATCGACGATGTTCTGGTAGATCTCCGGGTCGATCACCGCCTTCAACGCCTCAAAACAGCTTTCGCTCGTCAACACTTCACTCATCAAACCCAATCTCCCAATCTCGTAATCTCCCTGCGCGTCAGCCACAGAGAGTCGGACCCAACTCAGTGGTTCCTATCCTTCTGCAACAGCTCGATCATCGTGCCATGCGTCGCTTTGGGGTGGATAAAGGCCACCAGCCCATGAACCCCGCGCCGCGGGCTTTCGTCAATTAAGCGCACGTCGCGGGCCTTGAGTTCCGCCAGTACCGCCGCCAGGTCGTCCACCTCGTAGCAGACGTGATGGGTGCCTTCGCCGCGATTGCGCAGGAACTTGGCCGTGCCGCTTTCCGCATCCGTAGGCGTGATTAACTCGATGGTGCTGTTGTGGCCATCCAGAAACGCAGCCTCCACCATCTGCTCGCTGATGGTCACCCGTTCCAGCAGCGTGAAGCCTAACTCGCCTTGGTACGTGGCCAAGGCTTCGTCCAAATTACTCACGACAATGCCGATATGATCGAGCCGTTCAAACATAAAAGACAGTCTCCTCCTACATCTCGCTGCGGCCGGCGAGAGCGCGGCCGAGGGTCACCTCGTCGGCGTATTCGAGATCGCCGCCCACGGGCAGGCCGCGCGCCAGTCGCGCTCACCCGGATGCCCAGCGGCTTCACCAGGCGCGAGATGTACATGGCCGTGGCCTCGCCTTCCAGATTCGGGTTGGTGGCCAGCAGCAACTCCCGCACTTCGACGGTCGGTACGTCCACGGTGGGATCCGTCGGGCCGGCCGTCTGGCTGCGTTGAATGCGCTGGAGAAGTTCCGCGATCTTCAAATCCTCCGGCCCCACGCCTTCCACCGGCGAAATCGCGCCGTGCAGCACGTGGTAGACGCCGTGATATTCGCGCGTGCGTTCGATGGCCTGCACGTCCAGCGGTTCCTCCACCACGCAGATCAGCCCGTGGTCGCGCTGGTGGTCGGTGCAAATGGGGTACGGATCCCGGTCCGCGATGTTGTGGCAGACCGAGCAGAAGACCGTGTTGGTCTTGAGCACCTCCAGCGCACGGGCCAAATTGAGCGCGACAGACTCGTCGCCGCGCAGCAAGTAATACGCCAGCCGGCTGGCCGTCTTGGGGCCGATGCCCGGCAGCGCCGTGAATGCGTCGATGAGGTTTTGGACCGGCTCAGCGAGGGGCTGCATGGGCTAAAACCCGAAGCCCGGCGGCAGTCCCAGCCCACCGGTGACACCGCCCATCCGCTCTTCCGCCAGCGCGTCGGCCTTTTGCAGCGCCTCGGTCACGGCGGCCAGCACCAGATCCTCCAACATTTCCACGTCGTCGGGGTCCACGGCCTCGGGCTTGATCTTGATGGAGCGCACTTCCTTGGCGCCCGTGATCACGATGGTGACCATGCCGCCGCCGGCGCTGACTTCCAATTCCTCTTCGGCCAACTCCGCCTGGGTCTTCTCCATCTCTTCCTGCATCTTGGTGACCTGTGCCATCAAACCGCCCATGCCGCCCGGCATGCCGCCACCAAAGCCACCCATGCCACCGCGATTTCCCTTGCTGGATTTGTTTTTCGCCATGATTCTTCCTGTTCTTGAGATTGAGGGTGAAACGTGATGCGTGAAACGTGATGCGTGAAACGTGATTGAGAGACTGAAGAGATTGGGAGATTTTTTCTGCATGATTCGGCCAATCTTCGGAATCTCTAAATCACGTTTCACGCATCACGTTTCCTTGTCTTCTACGACCTGTGCATGTAGTTGCGACACCGCATACTCCACCAACGGGTCGGGACCGTCATCCTGGGCGCTGCCGCTGTTGGCGCCGATGGGGTTGAGCACTTTGGCCTGGTCGCCCATCTGGCATTCGAGCTTGACCGCGCGCCCCAGATGGGTGGCTAGCAGGCCGGCAACCTTGGCATTCATCTCCGGCGTGGCGATCATGTCGCGCGAGAACTGGTTCGTGCCGAAGGCGAAGGCCACCGTGTCGCTGGTGACCGCGATGTCGCGCACGGCCCGCAGCGATGCCTGGGTCTTGATCCCCAGTTGACGGTTGACCGTCTGCATGAACTGGTCCCAGTTGCGGCCCGCCAGTTTGGCCAGCGCCCGTTCGTCCAGCGGCGCTTCGATGACGTCATCCGCGGACGCGGCCGGTTCCGCCTTGGATTGTGCCGGCGCTTTGGACGGCGTCCCCGGCGTTTCCGTGCTTGCCGGCGCAGGGGTCGGCGGCGCGGGCTGGACCGGTGCAGATGTGGCCACGCTTGCGGTCTGCGCCGGCATCTCCACCGTCACCTGGGTGGCGACTGCAACGGTGCCCTGGACGGCTTCGATGAGCGCCATCTCCAGGGGCAACTGCGGTTGGTAGCCGCCCTTGAGTTCGGGAATGGCCTCGCTGAAACGTTTGACCGCGTGCAGCGTCTGGGGCATGGCCAACTGCTCGGCCTGGGCCTGCATGCGCTTGACCACTTCGCCGGGCAGATCGGTGAGCAGCGTCGGGTCGCCCGTCATCTGCAGGAGCATGACACCGCGCAGATGCTCCACCACCTGCTGGCAGAATTCGTTGAGGCTGGCGCCCTCCACCATCAGCGCCTGGATCTGCGTCAACCCGGCGGCGATGTCGCCCGCGGCCACCGCATCGACCAGCGCGGCGACGGCTTCCGTGCTCACCGCGCCGAGCACCTGTTGCACCTGCGCCAGCGTGACCGTCTCCGCGCCGAAGCTGAGCATCTGGTCCAGCAAACTCACCGCATCGCGCATGCAGCCCTGGGCGCTGCGGGCGATGGCCAGCAGCGCGTCGTCTTCGGCGCCAAAACCCTCTTCCGTGGCGATGTGCCGCAGGTGCGCCATGATCTCCACCGCGGGAATGCGGCGAAAATCGAAGCGCTGGCAGCGGCTCAACACCGTGGCCGGAATCTTGTGCGGCTCGGTGGTGGCCAGCACGAAGCGGGTGTGGGGCGGTGGCTCTTCCAGCGTTTTGAGCAGCGCGTTGAACGCACTGGTGCTCAACATGTGGACTTCGTCGATGATGTAGATCTTGTAGCGCCCCTCGCTGGGACGGAAGCCCACTTTCTCCCGCAGTTCGCGGATGTCGTCCACGCTGTTGTTGCTGGCCGCGTCGATCTCGATGAGATCGATCATGCGTCCCTCGTTGATGGCGACACAGTTGTGGCACTCGTTGCAGGGTCGCGCATCCTCGGGCGCGGTGCAGTTGAGCGCCTTGGCCAGGATGCGCGCCGTGCTCGTCTTCCCCGTGCCGCGCGGGCCGGAGAAGAGGTAGGCGTGGGCGATGCGCTCGTCGCGCAGGGCGTTGCGCAACGTCTGCGTCACGTGCTCCTGCCCCACCACTTCATCGAATGTCTGGCTGCGCCACTTGCGATAGAGAGCTTGGGCCATGGGTGTCTCAGCTTGAACAAAACCGCCGCGACCGGGGCCGGTGAACGTCAAAGAATTCGTGCCGTTGTCCCGGTCAAAAACCATCCGTAGTGTATCACCAACCCGGCTCGGGAGCAAGGTATCGAACAATTTTTCTAGAGGGGCGGGGGACGAATTGCGCGGGGCACGCACCACGCGTATGATGCCAATGTTTCGCTTTGCGCGGTCGCCGTGGTCGACCAAATCTTCAATCTTGAATCCTCGATCGAGCTTCACCTATGCTATAATTCACTCCCATGTCCGACAAGATCATCAACACGTTTCAACAGCGGCGTCAACTGACCCAAGCCATCGAAGCCATGGGCGACACCCGCACCGAGGCGGAACTGACCGCAGCGGCGCGCCGCATCGCCCATACCTACCCGGCCGACCTGGTGTTGTCCACGCTGCTCAAGTATCTGGACACGCCCAAGAGCCAGTTGCGCGGCGGGTTGGGCCACTTGGCCGCGCTCCTGCCCGGCGATGAAGCCACGGCCGCGCTGCGCAGCGCGGTGGCCAATCGCGGGAACGATCCGCAGATCCGCATCACCGCGGCGCTGATCCTGGAACGGTTCCTGGGGCAGACGCTTCCCGGCGCGCTCATCAGCGACCTGGAGGACTCCAACGAGGTCGCGTTTCAGAGCTTGCGCGAGGCGGTGGAGGAGGGACGCGAGAACCGGCACATTCTGCTGGAATACGTCACCCAGATGCGTGAGACGGAAGCCGGCGTCGCGCTGATGGTCATGGACATGCTGGCGCGGCTGGAGCCGACCGACCGCGTCGAACTGCTGCGGCTGATTGCCCAGGACGACCGGGACGCGGTCGCGATGCATTGCAACGGCTGGCCGCGCTGGGCACGACGGAAGCCGGGTGAGGCTGCCCGGGCGCTCCACGTTCTCCGCTTTGCCTTGCCGCCGCAACTGGCCGAGATCGCCACGCGCGAAGGGCGCAAGCTCCAGTTCAGCGGCGTGCACTATCGCCCGCCCGCGCCGGACGGCTGGCGCGCCCTGCTGGCCCCGGCGGACACCGGCGGCAACCAGGTACTGTGGGTGGTGCGCAACCCCGCGTCGCCCGGTGGCTCCGGCACAATTCTGGGCTTCATGCTCAACGCCCGGGCCGGTATCCTGCAGATGTTTGCCTCCGAAACCATCGCGGCCGCGCATGTCCCGCCGCCCCACGCCATCGGCCGCATCGTGCCGGTCAATGACGGCGGCGGAGGTGAGCCGGTGGCCATGCTCGAGATCCCCTTCGATGTGGGGCGGCAACTGGTGCTGCGTGCCCAGGCGGTCCATTGGAACGGTACGGCCGTGGCGTCGTTCCCCGGCGAGTTGAAGCTCTACGGCGATCTGCTCTGGCAGTTCGACGCCCCCGACGTTGACCCCGCGTTGGCGCCCTATCTGGCTCCGTTGACGCCGACCGAGTCATTGCCCGACGCGAACGAACTGGCCGACGTGACGGCCGATCTCCTGGTCCACGGGGCCATGCAAGGCTGGCTCACGCGCAATCCGCTGCTGCTCAAAATGGTGGAGTTGCCCAAGTCGGTGTTGCGCACGCTACCCCTGGATCTGCTTGTCCAGCAGGTGCTCCAGGCGATTGCCGGCTGGGACGGACGCGACCAACTGCTCGCGGCCTTTGCCGAGGCGCTCCATGCCCAGGCGCTCTGGTTCGCGCTGGCGGGCGATGACCTCGACGCAGAACGCGCCACGGTGTTGGCCGCCGCCATGACACAACTGCCCGTCGAGCGCAATCCGCTGCTGGCGGCGATCCTCACCAATGGGCTGACTGCTGCATCCGGTCGTCCCGGCTGATCTCTCTGTTGTACCCAACTGAATCCAGCGCGACCACGATCCGGCGGCGTGCCTGTGCTCCGTAAGGTTATTGCATTGCAGCCGGTTTTGAGACGCGCGCGTCGCCCGTGTACACGTTGAAACGCGCCCCGCGCAGAAACCCGATCAACGTCATGCCGAAGCGTTCGGCCAGATCCACAGCCAGGCTGCTGGGGGCGGAGACGGCGCAGAGGATGGGTGCGCCGGCGATGCGGGCCTTGTAGAGCAACTCATACGAGGCCCGCCCGCTGACCATGATGAGCTTGTCGGTGAAGGGGAGATGGCCGTTGAGCAGCGCCCAGCCCACGAGCTTGTCCAGTGCGTTGTGGCGGCCCACGTCCTCGCGTACGGCCAGCAGGGTGCCGTCCACGTCCATGAGCGCGGCCGCGTGGAGGCCGCCGGTGGCGTCGAACATGGGCTGGGCCTGGCGCAGGGTGGCGGGGAGGTCGGCCAACGTCGCCGGTGTGACCCGCGGACCCTCGCCCAGCGCGGGGAGTTCACGGTCCGCCAGTTCATCCAACATGACGCGACCGCAGACGCCGCACGCGCTGTTGGTGAAAAAATGACGGTCCAGGGACGGCAAGTCGGGCAGGGCCGCACGGTGGAGATAGACGGCCAGCGCGTTGTACTCCTGGCGCGCCGCGTCGCCGTCGGTGCAGTAGATCATCTGGGTGATGTCGGGCTTGGCGGCGATCAGCCCTTCGGTGTAGAGGAAGCCGGCGGCCAGTTCGTAGTCGTTGCCCGGCGTGCGCATGGTGATGGCGGCCACCCGGCGTTCGCCGCCGGCGCGCAGTTGAATCTCCAGCGGCTCCTCCACCGTCAAGTAGTCGGTGCGCCGGCTGATGCGCGCGCCGTCAAAGGTGCGGATCGTGCGCTTGGCCTGCTTGCCCCTGGCCATGGCTACGCCGCGTGCTCCGGTCCGTCGGCGCTCTCTTGCTCGTCCGGGACCGTCAACGCCGCCACGGCTGCGGCCGGCGACTGCGTGGTGACGACACTGCCCATGCGCGTCGCCTGCTCCTGGTCCAACGTGACCAAGGTGGTGTTGTACCGGCGCGCCACCGCAGCGTAGACCGCGTCGCTGCCGCGCAGGCGTTGGTGCGCGGCGACGTTGATCGCTATGTCCGCAATGGCTTCGTTCATGGGCACGAGTGTCAAGTGGGGCAGCGCCATGTTTGTCGCCACGGATGTCGCCAGTTCCGCATCCTGATACACCCTGGCAATCGCAGCAGTGACTTCGGGCAGCAGCAGCATCGGTTCGATCAGGTAGACTGCGTCTTGGCAGTAGTTCCATGAATCGATGGCTCTCAGCATGCCCGATTTCATAGTCGTTAAAAGCGCTGACAAAGACACTTGCATCGACGGTAAAGATATCTGCCATGATCTACCGCCGCATTTCCGAGAGGACGTCCATCAAACTCTTCTCCGGCTTGGGCAGGCGGCCCATCTGCTCACGTAGTCGCTCCAACTCCTCCCACGGATCGGGGCGCATTTCCTTGGGCGGCTTGCCGTCTTCGTCCAGCGGCGCGAGCACGCCGATAGGCTCGCCGCGATAGGTGACGACATAGCGCGCCCGTTCCTCGCGCACCTTGCGCAGGATCTCCGAAGCGTGAGTTTTCAGTTCGCGTACACCGATCTCTTCCATGATTTGCGTTTCTCCCAATGTGGTCACATGCGTGACTACATTGTAGGCCCGTTCCCGGCGCGTGTCAATGGCCGAGCGTCAACCATCCACCGCCTCCACGCGCACAGGGCAGACCTTGAGTTCGGCCGTCTCCGTCACCGGGTCATAGCCCGAGCCGGTCAGCACGTTGATGGGCACATCACTGAACGCGAAGCTGGAAAAGACCGTGCCGCGCGGCGAGCGCGCCGTCGCCGCCACTTTGATGCGCACGGAGCCGCGCCGGCTGGTCAAGCGCGCCCAACCGCCGTCTGCCAGACCCCACGCAGCCGCATCATCCGGATGCACTTCCAGCGTCTCCTCAGCCAGCAGGTAGTCGATGCCTGCGCTGCGTCCCGTCTGGGTGCGCGTGTGGTAGGATGCCAGCCGCCGCCCTGTCGTCAGCCAGACGGGGTAGTCGTCGTCGATCACCTCGGCCGGATCGCGGTAGCCGGTAAAGGAGAACTTGCCCAGGCCGTTGACGAAGCCCTCTTCGTGGAGCCGAGGCGTACCCGGGTGGCCGCGATGGGGAATGGGCCACTGATACTGTCCCGTCGCCGCCAACTCCCAGTCGATGCCCGCGTAGATGGGCGACACGCGGCACAGTTCGTTGAAGACCTCTTTGGGCGAGGCGTAGTCGAAGCCGGGAATGCCCATGCGCTGGGCCAACTGGGCGATGATCCACCAGTCCGGTTTGGCCGCGCCCGGCGGCTCCACAGCCTTGCGTACGCGCTGGATGCGCCGCTCGGTGTTGGTGAAGGTGCCGTCGGTCTCCGCCCACGCCGTGGCCGGGAAGACCACGTGGGCCAGTTCGGCCGTTTCGCTCAGGAAGATGTCGATGACGACGAGGTGCTCCAGGCTGCGCAGCGCATGCTCACCGTGGACCCGGTCCGGGTCGGAGATGAGCGTGTTCTCGCCGTCGATGAGCATGGCGAAGATCTGCTCACCGCAGCGGTTCAACGCCGTGACCTTGGTGAGGCCCTTCTCCAGGTCCAGTTCCCGCCCGTAGAGCGCGCTGAACTTGGCCTGGTTCTCCGGCTTGTCCACGGGCTGGAAGCCGGGGTAATTGTTGGGAATGGCGCCCGCATCGCCCGCGCCCTGAATGTTGTTCTGCCCGCGCATGGGGTTGATGCCGGTGCCCTCACGGCCTAGGTTACCGGTCATGAGCGCCAGGTTGGCCAGGCTCTGCACGTTGTCCACGCCGCAGATGTGCTCGGTGATGCCCAGTGTGTAGTAGATGGCGCCCTTGTCCGCGCGCCCGTAGAGGATGGCCGCGGCTTCGATGTCCGCCGCGGGCACGCCGCAGATCTCGCTCGCCCACGCCGGCGTGAAGGGCTTGACGTGCTCCACAAACGCGTCGATGCCCTGGGTGCGCGTGCCCACGAATTCTTCGTCGATGAGTTCCTCGCGCACGATCACATGGGCCATGGCCAGCAGCAGCGCCGTGTCCGTCCCCACACGGATGGGCAGGTAGAGATCGGCCAACTCGGCCAGGCGAATGCGCCGCGGGTCGGCCACGATCATCTTGGCCCCGCGGGCGAGCGCCTTCTTCAGCCGCGTGGCCGCGACCGGGTGGCACTCGGTCATGTTGGTGCCGATGCAGAAGATGACGTCCGGCTTTTCCATGTCCTTGAGCGGGTTGGACATGGCGCCACGCCCGATGACTGCCGCCAGACCGGCGACGGTGGGGGCGTGTCAAGCACGGCTACAGTTGTCGATGTTGTGGGTGCCGAAGCCGGCGCGCACCCACTTGCCCATGAGGTAGTCGGCCTCGCTGGGCGTCCGTCCCGAGGCGATGCCGTAGACGCTGTGGCGGCCGTGCTCGGTCGCCACGCGCAGGAAACCGGTGGCGGCCACGGCCAGCGCTTCGTCCCACGTCGCGGGGTGGAGCTGACCGTCCGCGCCGCGCACCAGCGGCTGGGTCAGCCGGTCGGGATGGTGCACATAGTCGTAGGCGAACTGGCCCTTGACGCAGAGCGCGCCCTCGTTGGCCGGCCCATCCATGGCCGGCTGGATGCCCACGATGCGATTGTCGCGCGTCAAAATCTCCACCGCACAGCCCACGCCGCAATAGCCGCAGACGGAGCGGGTTTTGGTGAGGGAAGTTTGTGGTTTTGATGTCGTTGCAAGCATGTTCAGTCCTCCAAAATTCTCATTGCGTATCGGTAATTTGTCATTTCTTATTTCGGTCGCCTGCGCAGGACATCACTGATTGACGGTGCACAATAAAAAATGAAAAATTACCGATAATCAATGAGCAATCGCTCTCTCCTCGTTGCCTACACTTCCGCAAAGCGCAACGCCTTCTTATCCCCCAACGCGCCCGTGGGACAGGTCTGCACGCACTGGCCGCAGAAGGTGCAAGCTGAGTTGCGCAGGTTGCCGTCAAACTCCACGGCGATTTGGGTGTGAAAGCCGCGGTTCATCACGCTGATGGCGTAGTCGCCTTCCTGCTCGGCGCAGACGCGCACGCAGCGGTAACACGAGATGCAGCGATCGTAATCGCGCAGAATGAACGGATTCGGGTCGTCGAGCTTGCTGTGGCCGGACGTGGCGCCGGCAAAGCGGTCCGGCCGCGCGTCGTAGCGCGCACAGAGCTGCGCCAACTCCTGCGACGCGTAGCCGTGCAGCGGGTCGACGTCGATCTGCCCGCCGTTCTCGGATGCCACCAGTTCCAGCAGCGTCTTGCGGTGCCGCTCCACCCGTTCGCTGGCGGTGAAGACTTCGATGTCCAACTGGGCCAGCGCGGTGCAGGCGGCCACCGGTGTGCGCGCCCCTTTCACCTCCACGACGCAGAGCCGGCACGCGCCGAACGGTTCCAGCCGCGGATCGTAGCAGAGCGTGGGAATCGCCTTGCCGTGGCGCTTGGCCACCGCATAGATGGTCTCGCCCACGGTGAAGCTGACGACCTCGCCGTCCAGCCGCATGGTCAGTTCAGTGTCGTGTTGTACGTCTGTCATCGTTCCCTCCCACAGCCGTTTCCGGAACCGCTACGTCAGCCACGGTAAACAGCAAAATCCAGCCACGGATAAACACAGATGACTCTGCTGCAAGAACAGCACATTAACAACTGAAGCATGTTATGTGAGGGCGACAGCGGCGTCGCCGAAGAGGTGACCAGTGTAAGCGCCGAGTGTTGGTACAAAGTGCCGAAGCGGGCGTGCTTGGTCTGGATGAGGGCTTTCCTGCCCGAAAAATATGCGCAAATCGGCCGGATTGCATCAACCAGGTCCAATACTGGTGAATGCGGCGCACATTCACCATGGCGGCGGAGGCGATGACCATACAGGTGACGCGGAAGAGCCCGCGCACCGGCAGCTTGCCTTGCGCCCGGGCAGCAACGGCTGCCGCCGGGCGAGGAGCACGGCCATCAGCGCCAACCCGGCCACGACACGCGCCCCGGCCAGCGGCCAGTAGACGCCCTCTCGGCTGACCAACTCGATCAGCACGAAGTAGAAGCCGAAGCCCAGCCCGGCCGTCAGCGCCAGCCCCAACTGGACGCCGTCGGCGCGCACCTCGCCGCTGCCGGCCAGCAGCCAGACCGCAGCCAACGCCAGGGCAAAACCGGCCAGTTGCAGGGGCGACGGCAGCCCGTGGTACCACAGCCCGGCCAACACCGGCACGCTCCTCGCGATCACCGCCGAGAGCGGCGCCATGATGCCCATCTGCCCGCGGCCCAGCCCCGTGTAGAGCGCAGCCAGCCCGATCACACCGACCAGGCCCGCGCCTGCCGCGCCCAGCGTGGTCGCGGCCGTAGGCAGCGCTTCCCGTGTGAGCGCACCTAGCGCCGCCAGCATCAGCGCGCCGGTAAACTCCGCCACCATCACTACGCTGAAGGCCCGCCCTTGGCGCAGGCCAGTCCGCCGCAGAAATCGCCCGTGCCCCAGGAGAGCGCCGACGTCAGCGCCAGGAGCACCGTCAGTGTTGCCGCCGAAACCGATGCGTCCATGCGCTCACGTCACCGCGGAGGCGGCGGCGCTGAACTGTTCGTGCAGGCCCTGGACGACGATCGCCTTGATGCGCTGCACCGCGGTGTAGATCTCCGCAAACGACGTGTAGATCGCGCGATGCCCAGGCGAGATGTTGTCCGGCGCCCGGAAGTCCGGCAGCACGTTGGCCGTGTGGATCATGGCCTGGTCGATGCGCCAGGCGTCCGCGTGCCCCAGCGAGATGTGCGACCCGCGCCGGGCCGTCGCGCGGCGAGTTCATGCTGAAGCCCAGCGGGGCCAGCTCCTGCTCCCACAGCGCGATGAGATAGTCGGTCTGCGCCACCGATTTGGCGCGCAGACGATCCATGCCCGCCTCCAGCAGCAGGTCCACGCCCGGTTCGATGGCCGTCACCGCCAGAATGGGTGGCGTGCCCGTGAGAAACTGTTGCAGCCC
Organism: Caldilineaceae bacterium; assembly: GCA_041391205.1. Taxonomy (GTDB): domain Bacteria; phylum Chloroflexota; class Anaerolineae; order Caldilineales; family Caldilineaceae; genus JAWKOK01. Next base: position 104,073 of record JAWKOK010000005.1, on the reverse strand, counting down.
CGCGGGCGGCGCAGGCCAGGTCGAAGTTGAACATGTCCGCCTGGCCCATCCACCCTTGAAGACGGATTGGCCAGCGTCGCCTGCAAGTCTCGGCGCACGTAGAGGAACGCCGGCGCGCCCGGGCCGCCGTTCAGGTACTTGTACGTGCAGCCCACGGCCAGATCGGCTCGCGCGCCGTTGAGATCCACGTCCACGGCCCCCGCGCTGTGGCTCAGGTCCCACAGCGTCAGCGCGCCCGCGGCGTGGGCCAACTCGGTGAGCGCGGCCATGTCGTAGGTGTACGCGCTCTTGAAGACCGTGTGCGACAGGGTGACCAGCGCGGTGTCGTCGTCCACGGCCGCGGCCAGACCGTCCACCGGCTCCGTGGATGCCGTCGGGCGACGGCACAATTTCCAGGCGATAGTCCGGCCCCAGCAGGTCGCAGATGCCCTGGAGGATGTAGACGTCCGACGGAAAATTCAGGTCGTCGGTGACGATCTTGTGGCGACCGGGCCGGGCGCGGACCGCGGCCAGCGCCAGCTTGTAGAGGTTGACCGACGTGGAATCGGCGACGGTCACTTCGTCCGCCTGCGCGCCAATGAGCCGGGCGATCTTGCTGCCGACGCGCGCCGGCGCGTCGATCCAGCCCTCGTTCCAACTGCGGATGAGACGGTCGCCCCATTATGCGCCACGGCGTCGTCCACAGCGGCGCGCGGCCAGGGCAAGCGGCCCAGCGAGTTGCCGTCCAGGTAGATCAGGTCGGGTCGGCTATGGCGAAGCGGCGCGGAAGGGCGCCAACGGATCGTGACGGTCCAGGTCCTGCGCGGTGCGAGCGTCAGTGTTGACATAGAAGTAGCTGAGTGTCCGTCATCGTTGCGCCACGCGGAGCGTGGGCGTGCTGTGTAGTGGTCTCAGATTCAACGTCGCTGGCGCCCACGCCGTGTGCTTGGCTCTGCGCGGATTGGCGAGCGGTCGACGCGGAGCGTCGGTGGTGTGCTACGCGAGCGTGGGTACGAGTGGATCTCAGGTTTCAACGTGCGCGACCACTTGGTCCGGGAAGTAGCGCATGAGGTCCAGTGCCGGCGCGGCCATGCCCAGGCCGCACGCGCTCACTTCTTTCATGGTGAAGGTGATGTCGTCCACCTCGGCCTGCCACGTCGCCATGTCGGCGGGGCCGCCACTGTTGAGCCGCTCGGTCAGCCGCTGGTGCCGATGCGACAGGGAAAGCACTTGCCACTACGATTCGTGGGCGAAGAAGGCTATGCCGTCGTGGGCCACGGCCACCATGTCGCGGCTGTCGTCAAAGACCATGATGCCCGCTGCGCCCAGGAACGTGCCCTTGCGCCGGATGCTCGGTTCGTCCAGCGTGACCTCCAGGTCGTCGCCCGCGAGGAAGCCCCGGAGAGTCCGGCCATGGTCACGGCCTGGATGGTGCGCCCCGGCGCGGGACCGCCGGCCCAGTCGTAGAGCAGCGTGCGCAAGGGGAGGCCGAAGGGTACTTCGTAGTTGCCTGGTCGCTGCACGTCGCCCGAGAGGCTGACCACCTTGGTGCCGGCAAACTCGCCCAGCCCCAGGCCTTGGTACCATTCCGGACTGCGGCGCAGGATCTGGGGCACGGAGGCCAGCGTCTCCACGTTGTTGACCGCGGTGGGCAGGTCTTCGAAGCCGTTGGTGACCGGGTAGGGCGGCCGGTTGCGCGGGAAGGGATGCTTGCCCTCCAGGCTGTTGAGCAGCGACGTCTCCTCGCCGCAGATGTAGGCACCGCGCCCCCGGCGGATGTAGAGGTCGAAGGCGAAGCCCGTGCCCAGGATGTTCGGCCCCAGCAGATTGGCCGCGCGCCCCGTCCACGGCGCGCTGCAAAATGGCGCGGTGTGGGGATACTCGTAGCGCAGGTAGATGAAGCCCCGGCGCGCGCTCGTGGCGTACGCCGCATGGCCAGCCCCTCGATGACCGCGTGGGGATCATAGTCCATGACGGCCCGGTCCTTGAAGCAGCCCGGTTCGCCCTCGTCGGCGTTGCAGACCACGGTCTTGGGCGTGCCGGCTGCGTCGGCCACAGCCTGCCACTTGACGCCGGTGGGAAAGCCCGCACCGCCACGCCCGGCCAGCCCGCTGGCGCGCACGAAGTCGATCACCTCCCGGGGCGTCATCTCGGTGACGGCGCGGGTGAGGGCGGTGTAGCCGTGGGTGCGCCGGTAGCCGGCCAGCGTGGCGCGGTCGGGTTCACGGATGGCGTGGAAGACGCACTCCTCAATGCCGCCGGGATTGGGCGGGGGGAGCGGCGTCGGCCGTGTGGTCAGCGTGCCGTCCGCGCGGCCGACCAGCGCTTCGTGGCCGCGCAGGACCGGGATCGGCTCGTCGCAGCGCCCGGCGCAAGGCATGGGCGTCGCGCCTTGCTCGGCCAGCGCTGTCAGCAACGCGTGGCTGCCGTGGCGGGCGCAGATCGGGCCGGTGCAGACGCGCGGCGCGTGCTGCGTCCGCGCGGCGTGACGGGCGAAGTGGTGGTAGAAGGTCACCGTGCCGAAGAGATCGGCCAGGGGCATGCGCAGGGCCTGGGCCACGCACCGCAGCGCGTCGTCGGACAGGTAGCCGTCACGGTCGTGGAAGGCGTGGAGCATGGGCAGCAGGGGAGCCGGTTCCTCGCGCCAACGATCGATGATGGCGCGGTCGGTAGGGCTGGACATGATGGGCTATCCTAAAATGGAACTGAAATTTCAGTGTCGTGAGCGCAAAACATCCGCAGGCGTCAGCGAGAGGGCCGGCGAATGTGGGGTGCAATTATGGATGATCGCTGCCGGCTTGTCAACCGGCATAGCGAAGCAGGGTGCATCACAGATTTGGGGCGGACATCCGTCCAGTTCGCACGCCCTCGTGCGAACGGCGGCATAGCCCCGGCACGGCAGCGGTTCGCACGAGGGCGTGCGAACTAAACAGGCAACATGACATTGCCCCCAAATTGAGATGCACCCAGCGAAGCACTTCCGAAGAGAGAATCCGGGACGCGTTCAACGCCCTCAGACCTCTTCCCGGAAGTGCTTGCCTCGCCTACCAATCGGCGTTGCTGCCCAATCGCCGGCGCGGCTGGGCGACGGCCAGCGCCTTGCGCATGAGGATCTCCTGGAAGCTGCGTTCTTCCTCGTGGAGGCCCGGCATGCGCAGCCGGTATTGGCCGTCCGCGTCCAGATCCCAGGCGAAGCGGTTGTCGGTGAGTGCGGTGTTGAGGATGTCGATGAGCCGCCGCTGGAAGGCCGGCTCGTCCACCGGCGTGATCAGTTCCACGCGCCGGTTGAGGTTGCGCGCGCGCCAGTCCGCGCTGCCGATGAGCACGTCGGGCGCGCCGTTGTTGTGGAAGTAGTAGATGCGGTCGTGCTCGAGAAAACGGCCCAGGATGCTGATGACGCGGATGTTCTCGCTGTAGCCGGGCAGGCCGGGGCGCAGGGCGCAATGGCCGCGGATGATGAGGTCGATGCTCACGCCGGCCTGCGACGCGGCGTAGAGCCGGCGAATCATGCGCGTGTCGTCCAGCGCGTTCATCTTGGCGATGATGCGGCCGCTGCCGTGGGCGCGCTGATGCTCGATCTCGCGCTCGATCAGGTCCTCGAAGCGTGCGCGCATGTGGCTGGGCGCGACCAGCACCTTCGTGTAGGACTGGGTGGGCGCGAAGCCGGTGAGAAAGTGGAAGAGCTTGGCCAGGTCGTGGCCCAGTTCGGGACGACAGGTGAGCAGGCCGAAGTCGGTGTAGAGGCGCGCCGTCTTGGCGTTGTAGTTGCCCGTGCCGATGTGGCAGTAGTTGCGGATGCCGTCCGGCTCGCGGCGCACCACCAGCGTGGCCTTGGTGTGGGTCTTCAGGCCGACCACGCCGTAGGCCACGTGTACGCCCGCGTTCTCCAGCACGCCGGCCCACTCGATGTTGTTGGCCTCGTCGAAGCGGGCGGTCACCTCCACCAGCGCGGCCACCTGTTTGCCCTTCTCGGCCGCGGCAATCAGCGCGGCGATGATGGGCGAATCGTCGGACGTGCGGTAGAGCGTCTGCTTGATGGCCAGCACGTTGGGGTCGACTGCGGCCTCGCGGATCAGGCGCGCCGTGCTGGCCGTGAACGATTCGTACGGGTGATGCACCAGCACGTCGCCCTGGCGGATGACGTCGAAGATGCTCATGCCGCCCTTGAGGCCGGCGTCGTGGCGCAAGCGCTGGGGGATGACCGGTTCCCACGGCGGGTCCTGGAATTCGGGCCGGTGCAGGTTCGCAAGCTGGAACAGCCCGGTGAGGTCCAGCAGCCCGTCGACGCGGAAGATGTCTTCCGGGCTGAGATCCAACTCGTTCATGAGCAGATCACACACGTGATCGGGTGCGTTTTGCGCGATCTCCAGCCGCACAACCGGGGCAAAGCGCCGCTCGCGCAGTTCGGCCGCGATCATGTCGATGAGATCCTCGGCTTCCTCCTCGTCCCGCTGCACGTCGGCGTTGCGCGTGATGCGGAAGGGGTAGACGCCGGCCACGTCCATGCCCACGAAGAGTTCGTCGATGTGCGCGCGAATCGCGTCTTCCTGCGCGACGAGCACCGTCTGGTCGGGCCGGTCGGCCGGGCTGACGTCGATCCAGCGGCGGCCGGGGAGCTTGATGCGGGCGAAGCGGTGCGCGCCGTCCTTGGGGTTGCGCAGGATCACGGCCAGCGACAAGCTCAGGTTGGAGATGAAGGGGAAGGGATGGCCCGGGTCCACGGCCAGGGGCGTGAGCACCGAGTAGCTCTGGTCTTGGAAATAGGCGGCCACGATGCGGCGCTGATCCACGTCCAGTTCATCGTAGGATTTGACCACGATCTGCGCTTCGCCGGCCAGCGCGGGCTTGAGTTCGTCTTCCCAGAGCGCGGTCATGCGCATGTGCATCACGGCGATGGCCGCGCGCAGCATCTGCAACTGCTGGCTCGGCGTGCGCCCGTCGATGGAGAGCTCGCTCACGTGCGCGGCTTCCTGGCGTTTGAGGCCGCCGACGCGCTTTTGTACGAACTCGTCCAGGTTGTTGGCGGTGATGGCCACGAACTTGACCCGTTCCAGCAGCGGCGTGCGCGGGTCCATGGCCAGTGCCAGCACGCGCCAGTTGAAGTCGAGCCAGCCCAGCTCCTTGTTGAAGTAGAGCGTGGGATCGCTGAGATCGGCGTCCGTGGCCGCGGGGTGGGGCGCGACGGCGCGCGGCACGGTGACGGGCGGCTGGGGGCGCGGGGACGCGGGCGCATGGCCGCCGTTGCTGTCGGCAGAGGACAACGTCGGATCGTCTTTGTTTGCGGTTGATAGTGCACCACTCGAAGACGTACAGTCATGGATGCTCTCCGGTCGCAGCCTGCGCAGTAGGGTTGAGCAATGGGACCAGTGAAATGGCTGAGCGTATGCTTAGTATGCCGCAGATCGGAATCGCGTTCAACCTGCGCAAATGATACGGGTGCATCTCGCTTTGGGGAAGTCCAACCACCAATAGAAAAAGCCGGGCCACTTGCGGCGGCCCGGCTTTTTGTTCGTCAGATCAATCGATTTGCCCTTCGTAACTCTCCGGATAGAGCACCACCTGGATGTAGCGATCCAGCGGCAGGTACTCTTGCACGGCGGCCTGCACGTCGCTCGCGGTGATGGCGTCCAAGCGCGCCTGGAATCCTTCGACCTCGCCGGTCACGTCGATGGACGGGTCGAAGGCGTAGTCGCCCAGCGTGCTCAGCCAGAACTCGTTGGTGCGCAAGGCCTCTTCACGGCCGCGCCGCTCCTTCTCGTGGGCCTTGACCATGTCCTCCTCGGTGGGACCGTTGGCCTGGAGGTCGTCCACGATGGCGTAGCTCGCGCCGGTCAACTCGTCGACGCGGTTGGGGTCCGCGCCGAAGCTGATGAAGACGCCATAGGTCGAGTCGGGATACTTGGCGATGTCGGCCGCCGCCGAGGAGGAGTAGACGCCGCCCCGTGCCTCGCGCAGATCCGCGGTCAGGCGCACGTCGAGGATGTCCTGGATCACGGCCAGCAGCAGCTCGTTCTCGGGCGTGGCGTCGATGTTGCCGGGGAACATGATCTGCACCACGCTCTGCTCCTCCTGGCCGCGGAAGACGTCGGTCTCGATGACGCCCGTGGGCGGGTCGGGCTTGACGTCGCGGAAGGTCTCGGTGCGGCCGCCGGCGGGCAAGTTGCCTAGGTAGCGCTGCGCGTACTCCTTGATCGTCTCCACGTCCACGTTGCCCACGAAGACGAAGGTGAAGTCGCTGGCGTCGCCGAAGCGGTCTTTGTAGATTTCCATGGCCCGGTCCAGATCCAGCGCCTGGATCTCTGCCACGGGCAGCGGGCCCCGGCGGATGGTGTCGCCGAAGCGGGCCTCGATCACCGCGTCTTGCAGCGCGGAGATGGGGTTCAGGCTGCGGTTTTCCAGCGCCGAAATCTGCTGAGTCTTGTAGACTTCGAACGCGTCGCTGTCGGCCCGGGGCGCGGTCATGTAGAGATAGGCCAGTTGGAAGAGCGTCTCCAGGTCCTTGGGCGAGGCCGACCCGGTCAGCCCCTCGGAGACTTCGCTGATGTTGGGCGTGACGGACACCTTCTTGCCCGCCAGCAGCTTGAGCAGCGTCGTCTGGTCGAAGTCGCCCACGCCGCTCTGGTCCACGATGGCGGCGATGGACGCGGCCTCGGGGAAGTCGGCGTCGTCCACCAGCGACGAGCCGCCGGGGCTGGTCGCGCGCATGAGGATCTCGTCCTCCTTGAAGTCGGTGGGCTTGACGATGACGCGCACGCCGTTGGCCAGCTCGAACTCGGTCACGTCCAGCGCGTCATTGTAGTTTTCAGCAACAATGTCCACCGGCGGCAACTCTTGGGCCAGCAACTCGGCGTCCGCGGCCGTGTCCTGGTACGGCTCCAACTCCTTGGCCGCCACGCCGTCCAGCACCGCGGCCAACTCGGCCTCGGTGGGCGGCGTCACGCCTTCCTTCTCGGGCGCGATGACGAAGAGGGTGCGGTTGTCGTCGCCCACCAACTTCTCCGTCACCGCGTTGACGTTATCCACGGTGATGGTGGGCAGCGCCTCCTGCACCAGCGCGTACTCCACTTCGATGCCGGGGATCGATTCACCCGTCAGGAAATGGCGCACGTATTCCTCGGCAAACGAGACGCTGTCGGTGTTCTCGCGATCGCGGTAGAGGCTCTCGTAGTTCTGGAGCACCTGGGCCTTGGCCCGCTCCAACTCGGACGGCGTGAAGCCGTACTGCTGCACGCGCGCCACCTCGGTCATGACCACGTCGATGCCGTCGAGGATGCGGTCGTCCAGCAACTGTGCGCCCACCGAGTAGATGTCCACCGGGCGCACCAGGTTGCCGCCGCCCACGAACGCGCTGGTGAAGGGCGCATCCGGCTGCCGGCGAATCTCGTCCAGGCGGAAGTTGAGCATGGTGTTGAAGAGCGACTCCAGCAAGTTCTCCCGGTAGTCGGCCGCGCTTTCGGGCGCAACGGCCGGCATCTTGCGGATCAACTGGAAGACCGTCTGGGGATACTCGGGATCGGTGATGACCAGGTAGCGGGTGTCGTCGTGGGTGGGCACGTCAAACGACGGGCGCGGGTCCGAGTTGGCCGGCTCGGGCAGATCGGAGAAACGTTCCCGGATCATCTGCTCGACCGCGTCCACGTCGAAGTCGCCCACGGCAATCACGGCCATGAGATCGGGCCGGTACCACGTCTCGTAGTAGCGCCGCACGGTCTCCGCGGGCGCGGTGCGCACAATCTCCATGTCGCCGATGGGCTGGCGGTCGGTGTAGCGGGAATCGCCGAAGAGCACGGGCAGCAGTTGCTGGCGGACGCGGCCCGACGCGTTCTGATCGCGCAGCCGCCACTCTTCCACGACCACGCCGCGCTCCGCATCCACCTCTTCAGGATCGATGGTCGCGTACGCGGCCCAGTCTTCCAGCACGTCAAAACCGGTGGCCAGAATCTCGGGATCGTCGGTGGGTACGCGCAGTTGGTAGACCGTCTCGTCGAAGGAGGTGTAGGCGTTGAGATCGGGACCGAAGCCGACGCCCAGGCTCTCCAGGAAGTTCACCAACTCCTGCTTGGGAAAGCGGCGGTGCCGTTGAAGAGCATGTGTTCCAGGAAGTGGGCGAGACCCAGTTGGTCGGCATCTTCCTGGAGCGAGCCGGCGTTGACGGCCAGGCGCAGTTCGGCTCGGTCCTGCGGCTCGGTGTTGCGTTTGATGATGTACGTCAGCCCGTTGTCCAGCGTGCCCATGCGGACGCGCTGGGGTCAGGCGGCAGCGGCGCGTCGTCGGGAAGCGCCGACGGCGTCATTCGCAGGCGCGGGCGGCGCGAGTTCGGCGTCCGCCGGCAGGACCAGCGGTTGTACCGGCCAGCGTCAGCATGGTACGCTGAGCAGGGCAAGCCAGATGGTGGTGCGTTGGCGTTGTTGCATGGCATTCCTCGTAAAATTCAGGCTGTGCAGGTGGGTGGAACTGCGACAGCGAGACGAAGATTGAGGAGACTATTTGGCGTAAATACCACGGCGGAAATTCGGCAGGTGTACCACTGGTAGAAACCGTGGGTTCATTTCCGCCGGTTACTATGAGATTGGGAGATTGGCGTTTTCGGCTCATGGACGGATTGTGTCAGGTCTAGATTAATGCTGTTTGAACGGCAAATTCAGCGTTGATGAGAATCTTGGACCATGGCTTTGACGCCGGGCGACCATTTTGTCGATCCCAAAATGCCGTGGCACGATTGGTTGACACGTGTCCTATCCCGAGTTTGCCAAGTGAAGTGACGGATTGCCGCATGGCCGATTACATACTCCTGCTCCCGCCGTCGGAAAGCAAGGCTGCGGGCGGGAAAAACGCAACAACTGGCCGAACATCGCCGACGACCCGCGCGCTAATGCCTTTGCCGCGCTCAACGACCCGCGCCGGGCCGTCATGGACGCGCTTCGGGCCGCTGTGGCCGACCCCGCCGTCGATCCCGCCAAACTCTTCGGCGTCAGGGCGAGGCGCTGGGCGCTGACGCAACGCTGGCGCTGCCCGCCGGGCCGCTGCTGCCCGGCCAGCCAACGCTACACCGGCGTCATGTTCGACCACCTCGCCTGCGCGGAAATGGAGACTCGGGTGCGCACCGCCTTCAACAAGCGCGCCGTCCTCTTCAGCGGGCTGTGGGGCCTTCTGCGCGCGCGACTTGATCACGATTACAAGCTGAAGATGGACGCGTCGCTGCGGGTCGGCCCGTTGGCCACGTATTGGCGACCGCACATCAGCGCCGTCCTCAACCCGTTGGCGGCGCGCAAGGTGGTCTGGATCTGCTGCCGGGCGTGCATGCGCGCGTGGGATGGCAAGACCGACTACGCCGCCCGGTGGCAGGTGAAGTTTGTGGAGGAGAAGGGCGGCAAGCTGCGCACGGTGACCCATTGGTCCAAGGCGCTCAAGGGTGCGCTGATCCGCTGCATCTGCGCCAACCGTGTCACGGACCCGGCCGCGCTCCGCGACTTCCGCCACCCCGAAGGCTACATTTATCGTCCCGAACAGAGCGACCTCGGGAGCGGCGGCACGTTGCTCTTTGTCAAATAGGGCAATCGCATCTCACTCCGCGGTCGTCCAGATCGATCAGTGTGACCAAATCCGCGCCGTCGGTCGTGCGGATCGGTTCCAGCGTCTCCTCGTCGTAGATCATCATGCGCAGTTGGTAGGGACCGGGCACCGCGTCAGGCGGCACAAGGGTTGACCTCCACTTCGTCGGCCAGCGGCACGTTACTGCTGGGCGACGAGTACCTCCCGGTCGCTGAAGAGGCGCAGCGGAGGCTTGCGTGGCGTCGGCCTTGCCCTGGAAGCGCAGCTCCACCGGCAGTGCGGAGGAGATCGGCGTGGATGTCAACGTCTCGAAGTGGGTCACCTGCACGTCGGGCCACGTGTGGGCCACGTCGTACTCGTCGGGGTCGGGCGCCTGCTCGGCCAGGTTGTCCAGCAGCGCGTGCAGATCGTAGACCCGCGCCATGACGATGCCGTCCAGCGTCACCGTGAAGGCAGAGCGTCCGGCGCAGGAAATAGTCGACCGCGATGCGCGGTGAATGTCCCGCTGGATCTGGTTGACGTAAAGCACCAGGTAGTCCGCGTCCAGCCGGTTGATGCGCGAGCCGTAGTCGACGCCGGACGCTTTGCCGTCAAAACGTACGAGAGCGACCGTCCGCGTACCAGGGATAGCGTGCAGCTCTGTGGCTTCGGGCTGCTGGTTGACCATGCCCCCACCTGTTCCAACCCCTCGCCCCAACCGTAGAAGAGCGTGCGCACGCGGCGGCAGTTTGCCGCCCAGCAGCGGGTTGTAATAGTTGATGTAGTACGGATAGTGCGCCCGTAAAATGCCGTGGAGCAGCGTCATCGCCGCCGAGGATGAGCACGGTGAGCAGGGAAGCGACAAAGCCGGCGGGTGCGGGTGTCCGCCGGTTCAGCCTGCGAACCACGGCCGCGGCGATGGCGTACCAGCCGACCGCCGCGGTCACCAACAAGGGAGTGGAATGATCGGCAGCAGGTAGCGGTCGAACTTTTTGCCGATGACGGTCATGCCCAGGAAGAAGATCAGCGCAAAGATCAGCATGCCGCCGACCGCCCGGCGCACGGTCGGCCTGTCCAACGGCGCCGCGGCGCAGGCCGCCACCAGTGCCGCCGCCAGCCCGATGAGCGTGGCGGCGTGGTGCGGAACAGAGAAGGCCACCGGGTAGAAGAGCGGCCCGGGATCGTGGACGGCTTGGCCCATGAAGAAGTTGGGATTGGTGTGCCCGCCGCTGTACTCGACCATGACGGTGTAAATGTTCCCGAGCACGCCCAACGGATCGAGCCACATGGCGGGAAAGAGCGCAAAGAAGACGGCCTGTAGCCACCACGCCCCATCACATAGCCACCCACCAGTCGACGCACGTGAGCATCGCGGCGCAAGATGACCCCGCGTGAAGGCGCGCCGGGCGCCGCGGCTTCGGCCCGCACCCGTCGCCACACCTCGAGTCCAACCACGAGTCCACCCGCGGGCACCAGCAGCGCCGCGGGCGTCTTGGTCAACCAGGCCAGCCCCATGGCCACGCCGGCGAGCACCAGGTCGCGCGTGCGCAGGCCGGTGTAGATCCAGGCCAGCAAGGCGACCACGCTCAAAAAATAGAAGGTGGCGAGAAAGCCGTCCGGCTGCAATTCTCGTGAGAAGCCGACCATGAAGGGCGACCAGCCGATCATCAGCAGCGCCACCCACGCCAGACCGTCGCCCAGCAGGCGGCGCAGCGGGAAGAAGGTCAACGTGGTCACCAGGGCGATGATGAGCACGACCCACCAGCGGGTCACCGCCAACAGGTGCAGCGGTGTGACGCCGGTGGCTTCGAGGAGCCACTCGTCCAGCAGCGGCAGTGGTTGGCCCGGTGTGGCAATGGCCGCCATCAACGCCGGGAAGTCGGGCAGCGTGCGCAACACGCCGATGCTGCCGGTCCACAGCGTCGTCTCGGCAGGATGGATGAACTGAAAGGTGCCGGCCCAATTGCGTTGGAGCAGCGCCCGCGTGAATTCGACCGAACGTTGCAGCCAGTCGGCCTCGTCGGCCGTGACGAAGAGCTCCAGTGTCACGGTGCGCGGGATCCAGACGGCGAAGAAGAGGAGCGTCGTGGCGACCAAGGTACGCGCCCAGGCACGCCACGCCTTCCGGGCGCGCTGGGGCATTGTGTGCGCGTCGACTGTGCCGACCTCTCTGGTTTGCGTTTCGTGTGAAGCCAAGAACGAACATCCTTAATCTGCGCCGGTTGCCACAACGTGGGCCGGCGAAGCGGGGGCGGGGCATGAATGCGCTCGGTTCAGGTCCGTTCCGGTAGAGGGAAGCAACGGCGTGGGCAGGCGTGTTGTACGCCGCCGGCCGGTGCCAGGAACGGACGACGAGTTGCACGCATCCATGGCATGCAACCTCGATCATGCCATGGATGCTTCGTGGAGACAAAGATCATGCGGCGGAAAGTTTACGGGAGTTGATGGGCCACTTCAAGATGTAAGCGGTTGCCATGGTACGGATGCGCGGCGGCAACCTCCTCGTTCAATTCCACGCCCAAGCCCGGCGCCGTGGGCGGGATGACGTAGCCCTCTTCCCAGCGCACCGGCTTGCGCAGAATCTCGCCGTGAAAGCCGTCCCAGCGCAGGATTCCCTCCAGGATGAGGAAATTGGGGCTGCATGTCGCCAGTTGAATGTTGGCCGCGCCCACGATGGGACCGCAGTAGAGATGGGGCGCGATCTGCGCGTAGTGCGCCTCGGCCATGCCGGCGATCTTCTTGGCCTCCAGGATGCCGCCCACGCGCCCCAGGTTCATCTGTAGAATCGCGGCCGCGCCCGCGTCCAGGACGCGCGCAAAGTCATGCTTCGTCGCCAGACGCTCGCCCGTGGCCACGGGGATCGAAGTGGCATGGGCGACCCGGGCCATCTCCACCGCATTCTCCGGACCGGTCGGCTCCTCCAGCCAGAGCGGGTCGAAGCGCTCCAGCCGCCGGGCCAAGCGGATTGCGCTCGCGGGCGTCATCTGGCCGTGGGTGCCGAAGAGCAGGTCACAGCGACTGCCCACCGCGTCCCGAATCTTGGCGACGAAATCCTCCGCCCGATCGAGCGCGTCGAGCGACAGTTGCCGGGGGTCGTACGCGGTGTACGGGCCGACCGGGTCGAACTTGACCGCGGTGAAGCCCAGGTCCGCGTATTGGACCGCGCGCTCCGCCGCCAGATCTGCGTCCGCGTAGACGTTGGTGGCATCGTCCGGTTCCGGGTAGAGATAGGTGTAGCTCCGCAGCCGCGGGTGGACCTGGCCGCCCAGCAACGCGTAGATCGGCTTGTCCAACGCCTTGCCCACGATGTCCCAGCACGCCATCTCCAGCGCGCTCAGCACCGCCGTGAGCGACAGGTCGGGGTGTTGGGTGTAGCCGCTCGCGTAGACACGATGCCACAGTTGCTCGATCTGGAAAGGGTCGGCGCCGATGAAGGAGCGCGCGGCGACGTCCTCGATCATCAACGCGACGAGGTCCGGGCGAAAAGGCACGCCGTACGCTTCACCGTAGCCGTGGATGCCGTTGTCGGTGGTGAGCTTGACAAAGATGAAGTAGGGACCGCCGAAGTGGGGCGGCGGGTTTTCGACCACGAAGGTCTTGATGTCGGTAATTTTCATGGAGGGTGTCCTCGGCTTGTGTGCGGGATGGTGATTGTTGCCATGGGCACCAGTGTAGAGGCTGGAAGCGCGGGACGTCAAGCCGGAGGGAACGGTCTCCCCGGAAGAATGCGCCACACGGTGCCAACAGGGAGACAACGTCGGGGTGCGATTCTGGTACGGCATCATCCTCATCGCACTCTGTTTGCCCGCCGCGGTCCGGCGCTACTACACCGTGGCCGGCGCTGTCGCCAAGGAGGCAAGCACATGACAAGTCTCGTCGACAAAACCAACGCGTTCCTGGCCCAGAAACGGATCGCCGTGGCCGGCGTGTCCCACACCCAGGACGGCGCGGCCAATGGCATCTTTCGCAAACTGCTCGATCATGACTATGCCGTCTTCGCCGTCAATCCCAATGCCGAAACCGTGGAGGAGGCGCGCCCTGCTACCCGGATGTGAAGAGCATGCGGGCGGCGTGGACGGCGTCGTCATCGTCGCGCGGCCGGAGTCACCGAGCAGATCGTGCGTGACTGCGCGGAGGCGAGGATCAAGCACGTCTGGATTCATCGCTCATTTGTGGGCAGCAGCGTGTCCGATGCGGCGGTGGAGTTCTGCCGCGACCACGACATTGCGGTCATCGACGGCGGCTGTCCCATGATGTTTCTGGAGCCGGATTTCGGTCATCGTTGCATGAAGTGGATGATGCGCGTGACCGGCGGCCTGCCGGCGTCTTAGTCCACGGTCATCGGAGGCACTGTTCATGTCCACGCCAGGGGCTGCGCGCTGGATGTACACTCAGACCTGCCGGCGCAATCTGTCGCTGCGCAGCATCGTGGTCAAGACGGTCGTCACGTGCCACCGTCACTGACTTCGTGGCCGGCATTGTGGCGTTCACCCTCTTTGACTACGCCACGCGGTTCGCCGATCCGCGGTTGAGCGGCCTGATGCGGCCACCGATGCGCCCATCGTCGCCGCGGGACCGGCACTTGCGGGTCGTGCGTGGGCTCATGTTCGGCGTGGTCTTCTACCTGCTGCTTGACCCGCTCTTCACTGCGGCCGCGCGGCTGGTTGACCCTGTGGATCATGCTGGTGGTGGTGGGCATCTTCTCCACCTTCGGCCCCGCGCCCGGCTCGGTGGAAGGGCTGATCTACACGACGCTGCCGGTCGGCGGTCAACTGGGCGGCCTGATCGAGGTGCTCGCGCAGGCGTTGCTGCTGGCGGTTGTCTTGTTCTACTGGGTGAACCACCCGGAGAAACGGTGGCTGAGTTGGACGCTCGGCGGATTTTTTCGTGCTCGTGCTCACCTTCTCCGCGTTGGGCTACTTCCTGGCTTGAGGGGCAGCATCAGCCCGTCGCGGCCGGCAACGGTCCTGCGGACGATTCCAGCAATTCCGCCGTGAGACCCAATGCCTCGGCATTGCGCGCCAACTGTCGATCGGCCGTGACCAGCGGCAGACGTTCCGTCGCAACCGCAGCCAGATGGCGCGTCCGGCGCCTTGAGCGGCAGGTCGAAGCGGGCGATGTAATTAGCGGGCAAGGCGGTAGTGCTCTTCGTGCAGAGTGATGCGCGTGTAATAGCCGTGGCGCAAGTGTGCCGCGAACATGTCTGCGCACGCGCGTCCTCCAGTTTCAACTCGTTTGTGCGGATCAAACGGGACAGCACGAACATGACTTCCAACTCAACGTAGCTGCTGATTGTCGGCTGTGGATTGGCCGAATACTGAGCCTCCACCAGTCCGCTGTAGCGTTCCGGCAGGTAATGCGCGATGACAATGCTCGTGTCGAAAAAGACCATTATCTGGCCTCATCGCGCAGTTTCAACAGTGTAGCCAACGGCCCTTCCCCCTGCAACGTGATCGGCACGGAACTCGGTCAAATCCGGGAGCTCCCGGGCGGCGTCGTCTCCGGCGGCATCAACCGCGCCACCACCTTGCCCCGCCGCGTGATCACGATCTCTTCGCCGGCCTCCGCCTGAGCGATGTATTGCGCCAGTTGCTCGCCACCAACTCTTTCACGTTGACCTCTGACATGTTTCCCCCATCAAGCTCACCACGAAGTGTACATCTGAGGTGTACACCCAGATTGTAGCACGATCTTGCCGGTACGAAAACTCGGCTCAGATGGAGGGCGCCTCACGGATTTGGGCATGGTATTCGTCGGTTCGCACGCCCTCGTGCGAACCGCGGGACAGACCCGGCTTTG
This sequence comes from Caldilineaceae bacterium, assembly GCA_041391205.1. Lineage (GTDB taxonomy): Bacteria > Chloroflexota > Anaerolineae > Caldilineales > Caldilineaceae > JAWKOK01. The sequence goes on along the minus strand of JAWKOK010000005.1, from coordinate 88,764 downwards.
GCAAAGCGGTTCGCACGAGGGCGTGCAGACGAAACAGGTTTGCGCGTCCGTTGCGCCCACGCAGACGCCGTATTGGCGCAGCAACCGTGGCGCGTGCGCAATCGCGCGGCTTGCGCCCAATCCGTGCCATCAGGGTATAATCACGGGATGATTGATATGAAACTTGGTGCGTGAAGCGTGATGCGTGAAGCGTGATGCGTGAAAGAGCAGTGATGCGTGAAACGTGATGCGTGAAACGTGATGCGTGAAAGGAGATTGGGAGAGTGAGAGACTAGGAGACCGGGTGCGCGGTGCCCCGCAATCCAATCTCCCAATCTCTCAATCTCCCAATCCCCCATCACGTTTCACGTTTCACGCATCACGCATCACGTCCAATAACACAGGCTCAACCACACCATGTGGAAGCGGATTGACTGGATCATTCTGGCGGCAGTGACGGCCGTGGCGGCTGCGCTCCGCTTTTATCAACTGGGCGATTTGCCGCCCGGTTTTCAATTTGACGAGGCGTTCAACGCCATCGACGCCCAGCAGGTGCTGGCGGGCAACTTCCCGCTCTTCCTCCCGGCCAACGGCGGCCGCGAGGTGCTCTACACCTACTGGCAGGCGGCACTGGGCGCGCTCTTCGGGCTCAACGTCTACACGCTGCGGCTGGCGTCGGCGCTGGCCGGCACGTTGACCGTCCCCGCCACCTACGTCACCCTGCGCATGATGCTGCGCCAGGACCGGCGTGGCGTGGCCGCGTTCACCGCGCTCGTGCTGGCCGTGAGCCTCTGGCACGTGCAGTTCAGCCGCTACGGCATCCGCGTCATCACCATGCCGCTGATCCTCTGCGGCGTGTTCGGCCTCTTCTGGCTGGGTGGCCACGCGTCCACGCGGACGAAGCGCACGCTCGCGTACGTCCTCAGCGGCGTGCTGGTGGGCATCACGCCGTGGACCCACCCCACCGGCCGCTTCGTTCCGTTCATCCTGCTCTTCTACGTGGTCTGGCTCATGCTGCGCGTGCCGGCCGAACGTCGGTGGGGACGAGACAGCCTGGCGGCCGGGCTGCTCATCACCGGCGCGACCGCGTTCGTCGTCTTTCTGCCCCTGGGCCTGGAATTTGTGCGCCATCCGGAGTTCTTCTTCGGCCACGCGTCCGAGGTGTCGGTCTTTGCAGACAGAGTCAGCGGCGGCAGTCCGACGGCCCATTTCCTGGACAACGTGCTCCACGTGGTCGGCATGTTCAGCTTCTACGGCGATCTGGATTGGACCCACAACCTGGCCGGCCGCCCCGTCTTTGACTGGTTCATGGCGCTGCCCTTCTACGGCGGGTTTGTGTTGCTCGTCTGGCGGCTGACCCAGCCCGACGACGAGGATTTCGCCGCGCTCTCGCTGCTGACCCTCTGGGCGCTGGTCATGCTGCTGCCCACGCTGCTGAGCGAGGCCGCGCCCAACTACTCGCGCGCCCTGCCCGCGCTGCCCGCGCTCTTCGTCCCCGCCGGCCTCGGCTTGACCTGGCTGGCCGGCCGACGCGCACCCGTGCGCTGGCTGGGACCGGCCGCGGTGGCCGTCATCCTCGTGGCGAGCGCGGCGAGCACCGTGCGCGACTACTTCGGGCGCTTCGCCGCCGACGCGGCCGTCTACTACACCTACGACGCGGACAAGTTGGACGCGCTCAACTACCTGGCCGGGTTGACGGACGAGAACAAGGTCTACCTCTCCCAGCTTTGGGGCGAAAGGCACGCCACCGTCTACTACCTGCGCGGGCGCGCGGGCATCGAATCCTTTGACGCGGCCGACACTCTCGTGCTGCCGCCGCCGGGGCTGGGCGCGGTCTACGGCTTCCCGTCCGAGCAGCACGAGCGCGCCGAGCAGATCCAAGCGCTCTGGCCAGACGCCACGTTGACGGACCTGACCGATCCCTACGGCAACCATCTCATCACCGTGGTGCAGGTGCCCGCAGCATCGGCGGCAGCGTGGCCCGCGTCGCTCACGCCGACGGCGACGACACAGGCAAGCTGGCTGGACGCGCCCACGCTGCTCGGGCTGCGCGACGAGGGCGACGGCACGCTGCGGCTCTTCTGGCGCAGCGACGCGCCCACCTACCGCGACCTCACCACCTTCGTGCACCTCATCGACCAGGACGGCGCGCGCATCGGCCAGGTGGACAAGCTGCCCGGCAACGGCAGCTTCCGCACACCCTACTGGACGCCGGGCGAGCGGGTCATCGACACCTACGTGCCCACCGTCACCGACCCCTGCGCCGGCGGTGAGGAGGCGCGCGTGGTGGTCGGCTGGTACCAGTATCTGGCCGACAACATGCGCATGCCCCGCACCGACGCGCCGGGTGACACCGCCCTGGCCGGGACCATGACCGTGCCGCCGCGTGCCTATCTGCGCGCTGAACTGACGCCGCCCAATGTGCTGGACGCGCCCGTGGCCGACGGGTTGACGCTGGCCGGTTTCGACAGCGCGGCCGCGGCGTGGGAACCGGCGGCGCGCCTGCGTCTTGATCTTTACTGGCAGAGGGATCCGCGCCAAGCCGGCACAGACGACTGGTCCGGGATTGAGTTGGCCTTGCGCCAGGGGGAGACGCTGATCCCGCTGGCTGACGGCGTCATTGCGCCCGACGGGCAATGGGACGACGGTGAAGTCCTCTGCCGCCGCGTGCGCACGAGCTTGCCGGCGGACATCGCCCCGAGCACGTACGATCTGGTCGTGGTGGACCGCGGCGCCGACGGCATGGGCGCGCCCGTGCCGCTCACCGCGGTCGAGGTCGAACCGTCCACCCGCGTCTTTGCGTTGCCGGCCACGACCAATCCGGTCGCCTACAGCTTCGGTAACGCGGACGCCGGTGACGGCAGCGGGCAAGTCGACCTGCGCGGCTACGACGTGGTCCGCACGGCCGACGCGCTGGAGGTGACGCTGCTCTGGCAGGCCCAGGTCACGCCGCAGATTCCGTACAAGGTCTTCGTCCACCTGTTGAATGCGGATGGGGAGCTGGTGGCCCAGTCCGACGCGGAGCCGGCCGGCGGCTACACCACCACCGCGTGGCTGCCCGGCGAAGTGGTGGCCGACACCCACCGCATCTCGTTGCCACCGGTAGCCGCCGAACAGCCGCTCACGCTGGCGGTCGGCCTCTACGATCCGGCCGGCGGTGCGCGCGCCGTGGCCGTGGATGACGCCGGCGCGCGCCAACCCGACGACGCCGTGCGCCTGGGCGAGGTGCCCGCGCCATGAACCGGATTTCGCCACGAATGCGCACCTGGTTGCGCGTCGCATTGCTGCTTTTCACCCTGTTGGCGTTTGCCCGCGTCGTCTGGGCGCTGGAGGCCAAAGCCCTCTGGTGGGATGAAAGCCTGAGCCTGCAACGAGCCGAGTCGGGCTTGCTCGGCCTGCTTCAGGGCCGGCTGGTCATGTTCGACGGCGTGGATTCTCTGCTCACCATCGACCAGCATCCCTTCTTCTTCTTCCTGCTCCAAGGGCTGCTGCTCCGTCTCGCGGGTGACAGCGAATTCGTGCTGCGCTTCGTCTCGGTCATGGCCGCGACGCTGCTCGTGCCGGTGACGTGGACGTTCACCCGGCTGCTGGCCCGGCGGCAGATTGTGCCTGCGGCGGGGGCTGTGGGCTGCCCTCTTCGCCGCGACCAGCCCGTTTTTCCTCTGGTACGGCCAGGAGGCGCGGCCCTACGCGCTCTGGGCGCTGCTCACGCTGCTGAGCACCTACCTGCTCCTGCGCGCCACGGAGGACGCTGCCGGCGCGCCCGCGAGCAACTCGCGCCGGGGCTGGAGCGTCGGCTACGTGCTGGTCCTCTGCGACGCTGGCGACCCACTACTACGCGGTCTTCATGCTGCCGGTCCACGCGTTCATCGTGCTGCTGTGGCTGTGGCAGCGGCGGCGTAGTTGGGCCATCGACGCGGCCGGGGCGCTGCTGGTGGTGGGCGCGCTTCATCGGCGGCGCGGCCGCGTACCTGATCCTGGTGCGGCAAGGCGGCGGCGCCAACTTCCCCACATTCAAGCGGGCACTCTTGCGCGGGATCTGCTCAACGCGCTCAGCCTGGGCTTGAGCGTGGACGTGGCGCGCCTGGTGGCTGGACCTGGTCTTCGGCACGCTGGCGTTGCTCGGCCTGGGCTGGAGCCTGCGTTCCGTGCCGTGTTGCGCCAGGGCGGCTGGATCACGCCCGCGCTGTTGTTGACGCCGGTGCTCGCGGTGCTCGTCATCGACCTCGTCCACCCGGTCTACACATGAACGCGCGCACCTGAGCCTCATCGGCGGCCCGTTCCTCGTGCTGCTGGGCGCGGGGCTGGGCGTGGTGACCGTGCGGCAGCGGCTCGCCGGCGTGGCGCTGGCGCTGCTTCTACTGGCCGGCGTCGGGGTCAGCACCGTCAACTATTTCACGCTGGAGGAGTACGACAAGGACGATTTCCACCGGCTGGGCGAGTACCTGGACGGCCGCATCATGCCCGGCGATCTGGTGATCCTCAAGCCGCCCTTTTCGTGGCGCCACTTCGCCTACTACCTGCCGAACGCGGACATCACCGATCCCCAGGTGCGGGCCAACGGCATCGACGTCTACGGCATGCCGCTGCTCCTGCGCTCATGGGATGACTCGGCCGCGCTGCTGGACGAGTTGACCGCGTCCCACCCGCGCACGTGGCTGCTCATCTCGGGCACCCACCCCTACGCCGACCTGGACGGCAACGTGGAGGCGTGGTTCGACCAGCACATGTTCCAACTGGACGACGTGACCTACTTCAGCCACTCGTCCCTGCGCTCCAAGCTCTACCTGCCCGCCGCCGGTTTTGCAGACGCCGCCCGACCAGGTCGAGTATCCCGTGGACGCGGTTTTCGGCGACCAGATCCGTCTGCTCGGCTACGATCTCGGCCCGGTGACCGGTCCCAACGTGGCCGTGCCGGTGACGCTCTACTGGCAGACGCTGAGCAAGACCGACCGGCGCTACAAGTACGTGCTGCGCCTGGAGGAACGCACGGCCGACGGCGGCTGGCAGCCCGTCACCACCACCGAGCGCGAACCGTATGACGGCGTGATCCCACCGCGTTCTGGGACGAGGGCATCACCGTGGTGGAGTACAGCGAACTGACGCCGCCCGTGCCCGACTTCCCGGCCGCGCCCGACCGCTTTCGGCTGACGTTGCAGATGTATGATGGGGAGACGTTGGAAAAGTTGCCGGTGACGCGGGGTGGGGAGGGCGAGGTTGTGGTTTTGTGGGGCGAAGGGCAAGATTAAAGACTGAAGATTGGGACGGGGAGACTGAGGGATTGGGAGGAATTGGGAGATTGGTGAGGCGAGGATTGATTGCGGACGCGTGAACGGGCGTTGGTTGGGGTCGCGGTGGCGATCTTTTTCGTGCTGGGCATCGGCTACAGCCTGGTCGTGCCGCCGTTTGAGACGCCGGACGAGCTCTTTCACTACGGCTTCGCCCATTACGTGGCGGAGACGGGACGGCTGCCCGTCCAGGATCCGCCGCGACGGGACCGTGGGCGCAGGAGGGCAGCCAGGCGCCGCTCTATTACCTGCTCACCGGCTGGTTGACGCGGCATCGACCAGAGTGATTTCCCCGCGCCGGCCGTGCGCAACCCGCGCCAACATCGGCGATCCGCTCTATCCCGGCAACAAGAACTTCATGCTCTACAGCGGCGTCCCCCAGCCGCTGACCGGCTCGGTGCTGGCGCTCCACATCGGGCGCTGGGTCTCGCTGCTCCTGGGCGTGATCACGCTGCTGTGCCTCTACGGCACGGCCAAGCTGGCCACCCCGCCCTATCACAACAACCCGCGGCCCATTGCGCTGACCATCACCGCGGTCTCCTTCGCCGCGTTCATTCCTCAGTTCATCTTCATCAGCGCCTCCTTTTCCAACGACAGCATGATCATCGCGGCCGCGGCGCTGGTGGTCTACTGGCTGGCGCGGCTGCTGGCACGGCCCACGGACGCGGCCATCGCCTGGTGGGAATGGGTGGTGCTGGGTGTGCTGCTGGGCATCGCCGCGCTGAGCAAGCTGCAAGGGCTGGGCCTCTTCGCCCTGGCCGGGATCGCCGGCCTCCTGATCATGGTGCAGCGGCGGGATTGGTGGCTGCCGCTGCGTGTCTTCCCACTGGTGGCGCTGCCCGCGCTGGCCGTGGCCGGCTGGTGGTACTGGCGCAATTTCACCCTCTACGGCGACTGGCTGGGCATCGCGCACCTGTTGGAGATCAACGGCCAACGTACCAACGGCACCTCCTGGGGCGGCTTCGTCCACGAATTCCGCGGGCTGCGCTATTCGTTTTGGGGACTCTTCGGCTGGTTCAACATCCTGCTGCCCATCTGGTTCTACTGGCTCATGGATGTGGTGGCGCTGTTGGGGCTGGCCGCGGTGGGCATCATCTTCACCATGTCGCTCAACCGGCGCAAGTTCGACATCGACCGGCGCGCCGACCGCCGCGTGCGCCTGATGCTGCTGGCCTGGGTCGGGCTGTCGCTGGTGCTCATGGCCTACTGGGTGACCCAGGCGACCGGTAGCCAGGGACGGCTGCTCATGCCCGCGCTGACCGCGTTCGCCACGTTGGTTGCCCTGGGCCTGACGGGGTGGATGGACATGCTGCCGCGCCGCGCGGTCATGGGGGTGTGGGGCGGTCTCATCGCGGTCATGATCCTCATGTCGGTGACCAGCCTCACCGGGCGGCTGCCCCGGGCCTACAACCAGCCCAAGCCCGTGGCGGCCATCCCCGCCGAGGCCGAGGCGGTCAATGTGACCTACGGTGACAATGACCGGATTGTGCTCGACGCGGTCAACGTGGGTGAGACCCGCGTTGGTCTGGGCGAGCAGTTGCCGGTGACGCTCTACCTCCACAGCGACGCGGCCATGGACGAGAATTACCAGCTCTTCCTGCAACTGGTCGACCCCGCGGGCCGGCCCATCGCCAACATCACCAGCCACCCCGGCTGGGGACGCAACCCCACCTCGATCTGGGCCGCGGGCGCGCAGTACGAAGATCCGTACTTGCTGCCGGTCACCGGGCCGGTGGACCACGGTTCGCCCGTGTTGGCCGACCTCTACGTCGGCTTTGTCGACCCGGCCAGCCCGGGGGGCGATCTCCATCCCGTGACAGCGCGCGACGCCGACGGCCACGAGATCACGCCCTTCCTGGCGCAAGTCGTGGTGGAGCCGTGGTCCCAGCCCGACGCAGCGGAAGCCGGGCTGACGCCCCAGGCCAGCACCTTCGGCCGCACCATCGACTTGGCCGGCAGTGGGTTTACGACGACGTTGTCCGCGGGCGCGACCACGTTGCCCGTGACCCTGCTCTGGGAAGCCGAGGCGACCCCGGCGCGCGACTACGTGGCCTACGTCCACCTGATCGACGCGGACGGCGCGCGCGTCGCCGGCTTCGATCAACCGCCCGCGGCCGGACGGCTGCCCACGCGCTTCTGGGCGCGCGGCGACCGCGTCCTGACCACCTTCCCGTTGACCCTGCCCGCGGACCTGGCGCCGGGCACGTATGATCTGTGGGTCGGCCTGTACGAAGAGGGCAGCGGCGGCGACGCCTGGTTGCCCGTAACCGACGGCGGCGACCTCACCTTCGACGGCGGCCGCCTCCACATCGGCCGCGTCGTCATCGGCGAATGAAAAAATGCTGGGCCACAGATGGACACAGATAAACACAGATGAAAACTTTTTCGGTCTTTATCTGTGTTTATCTGTGTCCATCTGTGGCTAATTTTTTGAGGAGGCTATGCATGCGTCTGCAAGATCGAGTTGCCGTTGTGACCGGGGGCGGATCGGGCATTGGCCGGGCGATCTGCCTGCGCTTTGCCCGGGAGGGCGCAGCCGTCGTGGCCGCGGACTGGGAGGAAGCCCACGCCCAGGAGACGGTGGCGTGGATCGAAGCGGCGGGCGGCGCAGCATTGGCCGTGCGCGCCGACGTCTCCGGGAAGCCGACGTGGCCGCGCTGGCGGACGCCGCCTCCGCACGCTTCGGCACGGTGGACATCCTCGTCAACAACGCGGCCATCTCCGACGGCGACGACGTCCGCACCATCGGCGTCGACCAGTGGGACCGCAACCTGGCCATCGTGCTCAAGAGCGTCTTCCTCTGCACCAAAGCCGTGCTCCCCGGCATGATCGAGCAGCAGCGGGGCAGCGTGGTCAACATCGCCTCGGTCAACGGGCAAGCGGCCCTGGGCGGCGAACCGTACAGCGCGGCCAAGGCCGGCGTCATCAACCTGACCAAGAATCTGGCCATCAAGTACGGTCAGTACGGCGTGCGCGCCAACGCCATCGCGCCCGGCACCGTGCAGACGCCCATCTGGCAGGCTCGGGTGGCGCAGGTGCCCGACATCTTTGAGCGCCTGGCTGCGTGGTATCCGCTGGGGCGCGTGGGTCAACCCGAGGACATCGCCAACGCCGCGCTCTTCCTCGCCTCCGACGAGGCGAGTTGGATCACGGGCACGGTGCTCAACGTGGACGGCGGGTTGATGGCGGGCATGTATCGCATGCGCCAGGAGTTGGAGGGGGAGTGAGGCCGCGCCATGGATCTGAAACAGATCACGTATTTCCTGGCTATCGTCACGACTGGTTCCTTCACGGCCGCGGCTGATGAGTTGTATGTCTCGCAGTCCTCGCTCTCGAAACAGATTCGTGCATTGGAAAAAGAGTTGGACGCCGTCTTGTTCGATCGCGACCAACGCAGAATCAAACTAACACCGCTGGGCGAGGCATTTTTGCCTCACGCACGCCGTGTGCACGACGCGTATGACGCCATGTTGGTCACGCTTGCCGATGCCAAAGGGCTCGCACCGGCATTTGCCGTGGCAGCCATTCCCGTCATTGCCCAATATCGCGTGACCAGCGCGATCGTTCGCTTTCGTGCAGCATTCCCCGATATTTCCTTCACCTTGGAAGAACGCGAAGCCGCCGTCATCGCGCCCGGCATGGAATCCCACCGGTATGATCTGGCCATCATGCGCAGCAACTTTCTCGACGACGCCTTGTACACGTCAATCCCCATCACGCGTGACAGATTCGTGTTGGCCGTTGCCGCCACCCATCCGTTGGCGTTGCGTGCCGAGGTTGCGCTGGCGGAACTGGCCGGCCTCCCGTTTGTCATGTTCGACCGTGGCACAATCGTGCGCGAACTTGCCGACGACGCATGTCGCGCCGCCGGATTCACGCCCACTGCCGTCTATTCCAGCACACGCGTCGAGAGCGTACTGGGGATGGTCGCGGCCAGTAGCGGTGTTGCACTGATCATGGAGCAGGTGGTTGCGTACCATGAGCACGCCGGCGTGGTCGTCGTTCCGCTTTGCAGAACAGATCGAGAAGCACGGTCGTCATCGCATATCCCAAACGCCGCCGTCTCTCCCAGTCGGCGCGTACATTTGTGGACTTCGTCGCCGCTCATTCGGGGAGGGAGTGTCACCGGCAGGCAACCGGCAGCAATCTCTCCCCGTTGACGAGACCGCGTTCTAGGCACGAGTCTACTGCAGATGGGCATCCAAGAAATCGAGGACCAGCGCCACGTTGTCGGCAGCCTCGAACTGTTCGCCGCCGTGACCGGCGCCGTCAATGAGGATGAACGTTGCATTCTCGCGGCCGATGGCTGCGGCCAATGCATCGGCCAGATTTTGCCCCTGCACCGGTGGGATGTTGCAGTCCGCCGAACCGTGCTGGATGAAAAACGGGGCGTCGTCGGGTGTGATGTAGTTCATGGGATTGGCGGTCGCGGCCAGGTCAGGCACGGTCTGGATGGCAGCGCCCAACAAGCGCGACTCGGGCGAATCCGCATCGTTGTGGTTTTCAGGACAACCGGTGCCGGCAAACTGTTCATCCAGGGCCAAGAAGTCGATGGGGCCAAACCAATCGACCACCGCTTGCACGCAACTGGACTGATCTCCATTGCCCAGTTCAGCGCCTTCAAGTGGTTCCACGCCGCACGTGGTTCCCAGGAGTGCAACCAGGTTGCCGCCCGCCGAAGCGCCCCACGCGCCGAACCGCGCCGGATCGAGTTTGTACTCGCTTGCGTGGGCGCGTAGAAAACGCACGGCAGCTTTGGCATCATGGATTTGTGCCGGGTATTGGGCTTCGCCGCTCAGCCGATAGTTGATACTGGAGACCGCATACCCCTTGGCCAGCAGTTGATCCACGCCGGTCAGCCCCATACCGTCGGCTTTGTCGCCAAACATGAAGCCGCCGCCATGCACCATGATGACCAGTGGAAAGGGGCCATCGCCCTCCGGCACATACAGGTCCAACTTCTGCGCGTCTGATTGATCTGCATACGCCAGATCGGTGAAGGTGGGTGGAACCGTCGCAAATGTGCCGCCTTGGCCGGGGGCCGCCCCGCCTGGGATTACGCTGAGTTCTTCCGGCGCGGGTTCGGCCGGCGGTGTGACTGTGAGTCCGGTGCATGCGGCCAGCCACGGGATGACCATCAGCAACATGATTCCGTTCAGAAACGAGGCTTTCATGACGTGCGATACTCCCTGTTTTCATCCAAAGATATGTGCGACATGTCTCCCGGGGGAGATAGATTCAGAATATCACTATCGGATGTCGACTTCAATTCATTCTTGCCGGCGCGTCTTTCCATTGTGGAATAGTTGGAATAGGATGTGCCGGCAACATGGCAGCCGAAAAGCAGGTCCGCTACCTCCCGCGGTCGCAAGCTGAAGGTCGAAGTAGATGACGCGAGAACGAACGCCGGATCATGCGGCACCCACGCTTGCGTTGCTCGACCATCGCAACGCGAGCGTGGCCAACCGCATCCACGCGGTGCAGATGGCGGCCTACGCCCAGGAAGCCGCGCTGCTCGGTGCGACGGATTTCCCGCCCCTGCGCCGTACCGTAGCGGACATCCGCGCCGACGACGCGCGCTACGTTGGCGCGCTGGTGGAGACGACCCTGGCCGGCGTCATCTGGATCGAGACGGAGGGAAATCCGCCGCAGTCCACGATTGCGGGGTTGGTGGTGGCGCCGGCGTACCAACGGCGCGGCATCGCCCGGCGGCTCCTCAGCCACGTGCTTCAGGAGCATCCGGACCAGACGTTCATCGTATCGACCGGGGTTGACAACAATCCGGCGCTGGCGCTTTACACGGCGTTCGGGTTTGTTGAAATAAACGGACAATGATGGGGCCAGACGCCCTGCATGTGGTGACGTTGCGACGTTCAACGCGTCTAGCCCCCCATGCCCCGCGCCATCACCCCATGCGCGGGATCCACACCCGCATCTTGCCCATCTCACGGTTGGCCCAGGCGTAGTACGGAATCGCCTTCAACGAGACCGGCGCGCCGTGGGTCTCCAGCACTGTGTCCCAATCCCGGTACAACGCATCGTCCCACGCGCTGACATCTACCGGCGCGCCGTGGGCGGCGATGGTGACCACGCCCTCCAGCAGGTCCGGCTGCCATGTGGCCGTCAGCGGCGCGCTCGTGTCGATGGCCACGTCCATGAGGTCCACATCGGCGGGCTGGTCCGGCTCCTCCAGGCAGTAGACCAGCGGCCCACGCAGGATGGCCACGCTGCCCCGGGTGGGGTCGACGCGCGGGTGCGCGGCCAGCAGGGTCGGCTCCATGGGCAGGGACAAGGTGACCACATCGCCCGGCTGCCATGCCCGCTCGAGGATGGCGTAGCCGGCGGGCGCATTGAGCGTCTGGCGTTCCCCGTTCACGGTCAATGCCGGCTGGGCGCACCATGCGGGAATGCGCAGGCTGAGCGTGTGCGGCTGGTCGTCCACCGCGGTGACGGTCAGGGTGATGTTGCCGTCCCAGGGGAAGTTGGTCTCCATGCGCATCTTGAGACCGGCATCCACCTCGGCGTTCATGTACTGGTGGATCTGCACATCGTTGCCGCGGGTGGTGGCGACGTAGTGGCCGACCGACGCCAGCGTGCGCATGACGTTGGGCGGGCAGCAGGCGCAGCCGTACCACTCGGGCCGCTCAATGTTGCCCCGGCTGAGCAGCGGGTTGACGTAGAAGTAGGAGTTGCCGTCCAGCGAGATGCCGCTGAGGAAGCCGTTGTAGAGCGTGCGCTCCATGAGGTCGGCGTAGCGCCGCTCGCCGGTGATGAGCAACATGCGCCAGTTCCACATGATGCCGGCAATCTGGGCGCAGGTTTCGCAGTAGCAGTAGTCGTTGGGCAACTCGTACGCCTCGCCGAAGGACTCGCCCCGGTGACGCGCGCCTGCGCCGCCGGTCACGTGCATCTTGTGCGCGGTGAAGTCGCGCCACTGGCGCAGCAGCGCGTCCATGAGCGCCTGCTCGCCCGTCTCCATGTAGATGTCGGCCACGCCGGTGGTCAGGTAGAGCTGGCGCACCGCGTGCCCCTCCACCACGTCCGTCTCCCGCACCGGGACGCGGTCCTGGTAGTAGCTGGGCTCGAAGTGAGCGAATTCGCCGATGAAGTCCTTGCCCCGCTCGTCCACAAAGAAGCCGGCCAGGTCCAGATAGCGCTGCTCGCCGGTGTCCCGGTAGAGCTCCACCAGCGCCATCTCGATCTCCGGGTGACCCGGTGCCACGCCCCGCTTGCCCGGCCCGAAGACGCTGTCGATGTGGTCCACAAAGCGGCGGGTGATGTCGAGGAGACGGGTGTCGCCCGTGCCGCGGTGGTAGGCGACCGCGGCCTGGATCAGGTGGCCCGCACAGTAGAGTTCGTGGCCGTTGTCGATGTCGACCCAGCGGCGCGCCGGCTCCACCACCTGCCAGTACGAGTTGAGGTAGCCGTCCGCCATCTGCGCCGCCTCCAGCAGATCGATGGCCTCCTCGGCCAAGGCGCGCAGGTCGTCGTCCGGGTGGATGGCCAGGTCGTAGCCCACCGCCTCCAGCCACTTGTAGACGTCCGAGTCCATGAAGACCGGTGTGCGGTAGCGTCCTTCGCCGCCGCCCGCGGCCAGGCGCAGGTTGTTGAAGTTGCCCGAGCGGATCAACTGGTTGTAGCCGTGGCGCAGGCTCTTCTGTCGGTTCATCTGCTGGCGTGAGGCCCAGAAACCGGGCTGGACGGCCACGCTGTCCAGCGGCAAGGTGTGGAGGTGTGCGTGGGGGCTGTGGGTGGAATCAACGGGACCGAGATGCATGATTGTCTCCTTGACAAGAAAATCGAATGGGCGCTTTCGCTTAGGGTCGTAGGAACACGCGGTATCACCGCGGACGGCGCCCTGGTTGGACAGCGGGCAGGAGCAGCACGCGCTCTCTGTTGCAGCGGTAAGTTGCGCATTGGCGCCTGGCTGCGGCAAAAGCGGCGCCCGTGCGCGGATGGTTGCCGCATCGACAGCGCGTTCCCAGCAGCCCATCCGGAGTCGCTTCTTTCCGGCATGACGCGGCGGGGTCTTCGGCGTCGATCATCAGCATGATGTCCTCTGGGTAGAGCCTCCACGGCGACCGTGGAAGACCATGGGATCCTCCTGGGCGTCCTGGAAGTATGCGTAGGTGAGCGGCCCACGGGTGAGCGTTATTCGGTCCGTATTGGCCTGGGCCGTCATGGCAGCGGTAGACGCACCGTGACCGTGTCGCCGGGCGTCCAACTGCGTCGGATGACATGGAAAGCGCCGCGGCGACTTCTCCGGCGCTTCGTCGCCCACTCTGACGGTCGCTTCCACGGCATACGGCGGTATGCGCAAGTGCAGACCGAACGCAGCCGCCTCTTCCGGTTCCACGGAAATGACGACCGTGCCGTCGGCCGGAAACCCGTCGCCTGGCGCGTAGGGTGACGGCAGGCAAGCCTTGTGGGCGGAGTACGGCTGCGCCGGTCGTGCGTACATGGTCACGGCTGGCTCGTTGTCGCGCAGGACCGTAGAGGTAGACGGGCATGCGTCCGGCGATGTGGTGGCCCGCGGCATTGCAGCAATTGGGCGTGGCCGGCTCGTGCGCACGGCCGTTGAGAGGCGGAAGTAACCCAGTTGGTGCCGTCGGCCAGTTGGGCGGCCAGAAAGTGGTTGAAGAGATCCCGTTCGATCTCGGCCGCATAGCGGCGCCTGCTCCGTCCACTGCAAGACCTGGTCCAGCAGCAGAATCCACGTGTGCTGGGGGCAGACTTCGATCTGGTTGCGGCGCATTGTAATAGCGGCGGGCACGTAACGTCTGCGGGCTTCATGCCGCCGGTGAAAGATCCACTCGTCGGCCAGCCGGTCCACGGAGGCGACGACCACATCTCGATATTCCCACTGCCGGTGGCGTTGTAGAGTGCGGCGATGCCCAGCAAGGTCATATGATAGGTGTGGGCATGAATGTTCTCAGGTCATACACATCCATCTCGCCGCCGCAAGGCTTTCATCGTGTTGTAGCCGCAGGTGTGGTTGGCGCGGGGATAGCGTTCCCACCAAGCATCCCACATGCCCAGCGTCTGCTCGGCCCAGGCGAGAAGCGGGGGCTTCCCGTACGCCTGGCCGATGATGACGATCGGTTCGAGGATGAGTTTCACCGCCGTCGCGGCCGTTGCCCGGCAACAACCAGCGGGAACTGTCCGGGTTCCACGCCCCAGGAGGTGATGATATAGTCGGCAAGACGCGGGCGGTGCTCAAGGCTACATCGCTGCCCAACCCCTCATGACAGACCAGCAGACCGAGGAGCACGTAGTACATTTCGTAGAGCCCATGCCGCGCACCGGTTGCGGTGGAAGTGCGCGTGGTGATGCCCAGATACTCTCCGTCCTCTTCCTGGCTGACGCCAGGCGCTGGAATCAGTCTCCTCCACACGCGCGCAATTCTCCGTCGCCCGCAATGAGTGCGCTGTAGGTGGACGCATCCAGCCACTTACCGATCCGCTCGCCCAGCCAGAACCAGTCGTCATAGCGCTTCTGTTCATGCAGGCGGATGAACTCTTCGGAGAGCAGCCGGTCCTTGAGCCGGGCGTTCCGATTGGCGTCAAAGCGTTGACCCAAGAAACCGCCGACCGACAAGATGTCGCGCGGCGATACGGGCGAAAATCGTCTGTCCATGGAGAGACCTCTAGTTCAATGTTTTGGGGATTTATCTATACAAGGCGGCGTAAATGCTACGGCGGAAATTCGGCCGTTCTACCACCGGAAGGATCTGGCGAGCCATTTCCGCTGGGATTTACTAGCCCTTATCCCACTCATGACAATGCCTTGGATAAAGTACCGTTGCAGGAAGAAGAAGAGTACGACGACCGGCAGAACTACGGCTGTGGATGCTGCCATCAACAGATCCCAGCGCGTGCGCATGACGCTGTGGAAGGTAGCCAGACCGATGGCAACCGTAAAGTTCTCCGCGAATTGAGATAGAGCAAGGGGCCGATGAAGTCGTTCCAGCCGTTGGAGAAACGTGAAGATGGCGACCGTGATCAACGCCGGCTTGGCCAACGGCAGCATGATGCGCGTAAATGCCGAATCGCTGCTGCCGTCGATGCGCGCCAAGTCGGGCCAGGTCTTCGGGCAACGTGCGGAAAAATTCGGCGCAACAAAAATGTTGAAAGCGCCGCCACCGAAGAAGAAAGGCACCGTCAGTGGCAGAAAAGTATCGATCCAGCGCAAGCGTGTGAAGATCACGAACTGGGGAACCATCAACACAAAGTAGGGCACCATCATGGTTGACAGCACGATGGCGAACCAGAGATCGCTCGAAAGCGAATGCGCGCAAATCCATACGCGCAAAAACGACGCCGACGCAAGAATGGCGATTTCGTTGAGCACGACGATGAACAGCGTGTTTGCCACATAACGGTCGAACGGTTTGTACGTCAGAGCATCCGAGTAGTTCTGGAAGCGGACCGGGTCTGGAATCCACTGCGGCGGAAAGACGAAAATGTCGTCTTCCAGTTTCAGCGAACTGTCACCAACCAGACGAAGGGAAAGGCCATGACGATGGCGCCGCTCACCAGAATGATCCAGATCATGGCGCGCCACCAAGTCTCATGATCTGTCAACGTTGAAGCCGTGCACCTTAGAACGATCGGTCCATCAACTGACTGTGTTGGGGTGAAGTGTTTGGCTTGCTCGGGTCATTGTTCGCACTGCCAAATTTTAAGGCAGTTGCCTGACCGCTGTGGGGACTGTTGGCGATGCGCGTTGGGCGCCTTCATTCATAGTGCACCGACCTTCCCACCGACTCTGAATACGAGTGCGGAGCACCAGGATCACCGCGAACAGCACCCACGCAGCAGTCGCGGCGTAGCCCATGTTCAAGTACTCAAAGCCGTTGCGATAGAGATAGAGGACGTAGAATAGGTGGTATTTGTGACCGCCGTCGGTGATGAGGTAACCGGCGGTGAAGATTTGAAAAAGACCCGATGATGCCGATGATCAAGTTGAAGAAGATGATCGGCGACATGAGCGGAATCGTCACGCGTGGCGCAATCGCGCCCAGCGTCCGGCGCCGTCGATCTTGGCCGCTTCGTAAATGTTTCGGGGATGCCTTGGAGGCCGTCAGTAGATCGTGCTGCCCAACGTCCACAGGCTCATCAGGATGAAGGCCTGGCATGGTCCATTGCGGATCTTGCAGCCAGGCGATTTTGTAACCCCAGCCCACGCATGAGCGCATTGAGCAGCCCGAATTCCGTGTTGAAGATCCACGCCCATAGTACTGCGCTTGCGACCGTCAGGCACGATGCTGGGCAGATAGTAGACGGTGCGAAAACGCTGATTCCCCTACCTTTGTGTTCATCAACAGTGCCACCATTGCCGAGCACGAGCCCCCAGCGGCACGGAGAAAATCGTGAAAACGGTCGTCACCTTCAGCGCTTGCCAGAAGAGCTTGTCCGCAGGCACGTGCAGAATATTCTCAAAACCCACGAATTTCGGCGGTCGGATCAGGTTCCAACTGGTGAAGGAGCCAGACCGCGATCAGGGCCGGCAGGAGAAACCACAGTAGAAAGCCGAGGATGAAGGGGGGAAATAAAGATGTAGCCGACCAACGTGCGTCTGCCGCGGAGCGAGTGTGGCGAAATGCGATTCACAAAACGGGTTGCAGCAGCCAAGAATCTCTCCCCTTCCTGAAGGGCCGGCAGAGATCTGTACGCAGTTGTACAGATCTCTGCCGACGATCTGCCCAGTGAATCCCGGCGCAACAGCCTAATATTCTGGCTGAGGGTCGTCGTTGCCGAATTTCCTGCCGTGGCATTTACGCCGCAATCAACTAAAGTGTTATGACTGGCGGGCATCCTCGATGATGACATTGGCCTCGGGCACAGCCTGTGCCAATGCTTCCTCAGCCGTCATGTCGCCAATCCACACCGCATCCAGCACCGGCGCCAGAATGGAGCTGGCCTGAGGCCACCCGCAGGCAGGTAGATGGAGGTGCCGAAGCGGGGCAGATACTGGTCACCATCTTGGAATAGTCGGCCGGATGCACGCCGTCCGTGATCCATTCCTGCAAGCCTTCGTCGCTGGCCAGCGCCGTCTGGCTAGGCAACCAGAGGCCTGTGCGGCAGAACTGTAGCTGATAGAAGGGTGTCGAGAGGAACCGCACCCACTGCCAAGCCGCGTCCGGATTCTCGGTCGCCGCCAGCGCGCCATGCAGATGGGCTTGCATGTGCACACCCTGCGAGTCCATCTTGGCAGCACACCCGTCCCCAGTGGTGACTCAATGTCGCTCATCCAATCCAGCGCCCAGAACCGTCGATGGCCACGCCAAGCGGCCGGTGTCCAGCATTCGGGTGTTGGTCATGCCGAGATTCTCCATGGCCGTCGACTGCGGCATGACTTGGATGGACCAGCATAAGATCGGCCAGGTTCTGGATTGCCTGGAGCGCCGTCGTTCTGTCCACTCACCAACAGATGCGACTCGGGATCCAGGAACTGTTCCCGTCTGCCAGCACGGCGGAGATCAACTGGGTGCAGCGCCGCCGCCCCGGCGGGCAGCATCCAGTGGACGCCCCACTGCTCCACGTTGTCCACATCGAAACCCGCATCGCCCGGATGGTTGCCGTTGGCATCCATCGTCAGTGCGCGCGCCGCCTCGACGAACTGATCCCACGTCCAAGCCTCATCGGGATCATTGCTCGGCGGTTCGATTCCTGCTGCCTCGAAGGTGGCGGCATTGTAATACCGGTGGGGCGCGACCCAACATGAGCCAATGCCGTACCAGCGATCTTCGAAGGTGCAACGGTCGTACTCTTGTGGCTGAATGAAGTAATTGCCTGCGCCGAGCAGCGGATCCAGTTCAAGCTGGTCCGTGATGTCGAGCAGCAGACCGTCACGGACGTAGGTGCCGCAGGTCGCTGCCGATGAAGGCGGTGTCAGGCGGTGTCCCCGCGGCAACATTGGACAGGAATTTTTCCGCGCAGTTTTCCGGCGTGTAGCCAAGGGACTTTGACGCCCGGCGTCTCTTCGAAGACGGCGATACATTGCGTACGCCCTCATCTTCGCCCGGGTTGCCCCAACCCATGAAACTGATGGTCACCACCTCTGCGCCTGAGCAGCGCCTTCGCCGCCTCCCGCCTGGGGCGCAGCCGGTGCACAGGTGCAGCCGCGCTGCGCCGCCCACGGTCATACCGGTCAACTGAGAACTTACGCATACGTTGTGAATGGACATTTGCTTCTCCTTTATGGAATAGGGGTTGCGGATTTCGACGCATGCCATAGCGGCATCGGAACTTCTACGACAACACGGACCAACACACGGCCAGGTTAATGCAAGGCGGGTGCATCAATTGAGGTTACAGAACGTCCCGAAGCTGTCGACATGTACGAACATGTCCGGCACATATGAATTTTGTACGCGATGGGAATAACGGCTGGTTCACCAAAAAGTATAATGGAAAACGATTTAAGTGTCAAGCCGGATTTTTGTGCTCGACTCCCGCCGGCGCTCTGTCAACCGGCCCATCTATGCGCCAAAATGTGAGCGAAGACGTCCATCGTGTTGTAGAAAGACCGGTCGGTGGACTTCCCCACCGTCCTGAGAATGGTGTTACAATGGATTTATTCATCCAATCCACAGGGCGCTGATCCTACAGGCCCCCGCCGAACGGAGCAGTCCTCACATGCACCGCACGCAGAGCATGCCACATACGCGCCGCATCCGCGCCGTCTTCCTCGACTGCGGCGACACGCTCGTCGACGAGGGCACCGAAGAGAAGGTCGGCGAAGTCTCCCTGCGCGCCAGTCTCATTCCCGGTGCGGATGCCCTCATGCACGCACTCAAGGCCCGGGGCTATGCGCTGGCCCTGGTGGCCGATGGACCGGCGGCCACCTTCCGCAACAACTTGGGACCGTACCAACTCTACGACCTCTTCGACGCCTATGCCATCTCCGAAGAGGTGGGCGCGCACAAACCCGACGCGGCCATGTTTTTGCGCGCGTTGGACCAACTGGCCATTCCGCCGGCCGAGTACAGCCGCGTGGTGATGGTCGGCAACCATCTGGGACGCGACATCAAGGGCGCCAACGCCTTGGGCCTCATCAGCGTCTGGCTGGATTGGGCGCCGCGCCGGCACAAGGTTCCCCTCGACGCGTCCGAAACGCCCGACTTCACCATCAAGATGCCGCTGGAGTTGCTCGATGTGCTGGACCGACTGGAGGCGATGGACTGAACCATGGACCACTTTCTTGCCCACCCGCCGTTGACACTCGCCGCGGTCTACCCGTACCTGCGCGCCCGCCTGGAAGTCCTGCTCCCGCAGCAGATCGACGCGCCGGACAGCCCCGATCACGGCAGTCTTTTTGCGCCCGAGTACGGCATGGCCGACGCCAAGCTGAGCGGCCATTTCGTGGTCACGGCCGCGTACTGCGCCCTGGCCGCTGAACGCCTCGGCGCGACCGCACCGCCCGACGCGTGGCTGGACCGCGCGACCTTGGCCGCGCGTCATCTGCAACGAAGTCAACGCCCCAGCGGCAACCTGGACCTGCTGTCGGTGAACTACGACTCAGCGCCGGACACGGCCTTCACCGTGCAGCAACTCTGCACCCTCTTCGAACTGGCCGGCGACCGGGAGGAGCCGGTGTGGCGCACGTTGCTGGCCGAGGTGGAACGGTTCGTGCGCGCTGCGGTGCCCGGCATACGCACCGGCGGCTTTCACACGCCCAACCATCGCTGGGTCATGGTCTCCGCGCTGGTGCAGGCCAACGCCGCCTTCCCCGACCTGGATGTGGCGGACGTGGTGAATGCGTATCTGGCCGAGACCTTCGACTGTGACGCCGAGGGCTTCTTCATCGAGCGCAGCGTGGGCGTCTACGATGCGGTCAACGACCGGTCGCTGCTCTTCATCGGCCAATACTGGGACAGCCCGGACGCCGTGCCCACGGCCGCGCGCAACCTGGAACTAAATCTGCACCTGCTCCACGCCGACGGCACCGCGGACACGGGGCTCTCCCGGCGGCAGGACTACGGGTCGCGCACGGTGCCTACCCAACTCATCGACTGCTATCTGGCCGCCCACGCGGTGACGCCGACCCCGCGTTTTGTGGCCGTGGCCCATCACGTCTGGGATCGGGCCGTCCACAACCCGGCGGGCAGCGATCGGGCCAATCACTTCGCCCATGACGTCGGCTGGATCAGCTACGGGCTGCTGCGCTACGGCGATCCGCCCCTGGTCGACGTGGAGGCCGCGGCCAAGTTGCCCGACGACTACGCCCGCTTCTTTCCGGTCAACCGCATCTGGCGCGTGCGCCGCGGGCTGCTGAGCGCGTCGTTCTACGGCGACACGACGCGCCTCCTCACCCTCACCATGGGCCGGGCCGAACTGGCCAGCCTGAAGATCAGCCAGACCTACTTCGGCCAATACACCGGGCGTTTCATCGGCCAGGAGTTCACGCTCGACGACGGCGCTGACCATGCTCTCCCGGGGCGACCGCAACCTGCCGCCCGGCTACGAACTGCCGCTGGGGCGGCCTGTGGCCAACGCCGACTGGCAGCGCACCATGCCCGAGCGCGCCTCGCGCCGCCTGCCCCATCCGCTCACCGAACTGCGCGTGACGGGAGGCCGGCGACGCGGCCGGGCACGGCTTCGATCTCCACTTGCGCACGTTGGACGGCACCACCGGCGTCACGCTCCAGATCGCGCTGGACTTCCGCCCGGCGGCATCTGGGAGACGGCGGCCACCCGGACGCCGACTGCGCCGGGCCAGGTCATTTTTCTGCAGGAAGGCTACGGCGCCATGCGTTACGGCAACGACGTCATCCGCATCGGTCCCGGCGTCCACGCCCACGGCACCTGGCACATGCGCGACGCCGAACCTGCCCCGGACCACGTGCGCGTTCTGTTGACGCTGTGCGTGCCGGTTGACTATCGATTCACCATTCTGCGGGACGAGATGAGATTGAAGATCGGAGTTCTTGACCATGGCCCACACAACGACCGCAACGACCGTCGCTCACCTGCTATGCGTGGCTGTCCATCGCCGCTGCGGTGTTGACCATCGTGCTCAAGACAAGCGCCTTTCTGCTCACCGGCTCGGTCGGTCTGCTGTCGGACGCGCTGGAGTCGCTGGTCAATCTGGCCGGGGCGCTCATGGCGCTGTCCATGCTCACCATCGCCGCGCGGCCGGCCGACGAAGTCCATGCCTACGGCCACGGCAAGGCTGAGTACTTTTCCAGCGGCGTGGAGGGCGCGCCTATCCTCATCGCCGCGGTGAGCATCGGCTATGCCGCGGTGCAACGCCTGCTCGCGCCGCAGCCGCTGGAACAGATCGGCATCGGCCTGGCCGTATCGGTCGTCGCAGTCGCTCATCAACCTGGGCGTGGCGCTCGTGCTTATGCGCGTGGGCAAGCAGCACCGCTCCATCACGCTGGAGGCCGATGCGCACCACCTGCTCACCGATGTGTGGACGTCGGTGGGTGTGCTCGTGGGCGTGGGGCTGGTGGCGTGGACGGGGTGGTTGTGGCTGGATCCGGTGGTGGCGCTGCTGGTGGCGGCCAACATCGTCTGGGCGGGCGTGGGCATTCTGCGTCGCTCCGTCGCCGGGTTGATGGACACGGCGTGGCCTGAGGAGGAACAGGCGCAACTGCGCACGGTCATGGAACCTTACGTGCGCGAGGGCATCCAATCACCACGCCGTGCGCACGTGAGGCGGGCGCGCCGCTTCGTCTCGTTGCACCTGCTCGTGCCCGGTGACTGGCCCGTGCGCCGCGGTCACGCGCTCGCCGAGCAAGTCGACGGACATCCGCCAGGCCCTGCCCCAAGTGCGACCGTCTTCACCCACATCGAGCCGCTGGAAGATCCGGTCTCGTGGGCGGATACCGAGTTGGACCGTGACGGGTTCGATCGTGACGGCCCGCCAACCGACGCAACTCGTGAAACATGATCGATCGCACCTGCCGAACAATTGGTGCAAATGCGGCACTTTGATAAACTTCAAGCAAGTAAATACCTAGACCGCTGACACAATCAATCCCCCGGAGAACGCAGCCCTACGCAACAGCCCGTGACCACCGGACGTGTCATGGGCTGTTGCGCGCTTGGATTGCGGTCGGTTGTGTAGATGGACTCTGACACTGGACATTCCGGTGCCGCCCGGGTAGAGCCGTCTCATCGCTATGGCACCACAATCGCGGACCGGCTCAACTCGTTGATCACCGCCGCGTGCGCGATGGGGACGATCAACGTGCCCGCGTCCATGTCGCGCAGCAGGTTGAGCAGGTCGTTGCCGGGCCGGGCCGAGCCGGCGCGACAGTGGATCTCCTGCTCCTCCAACTGGTGGACCAACGTCTGCACACGGCTTTCGTAGTCGGCTTGACTCTCGTCGGACAGCGGCGCGACCAGCAGCGTGAATGCGTCATCGCGCCCGCGCATGAGACGCACGGCCAGGTGCAGCGCACGCTCGCCCGCCGGTGTGGCGTCGTAGAAGACGATGAGCGGGTAGACGAAGCCGCCCTCACCGGCGATCAAGACGGGACGGCGTGTGCCCTGCAACGCACGCTGGGCGGTGGAGCCGAAACGTTTGCCCACCGAGCGCCCCACCCGGCCCAAGGTCAACATGGCGGCGTCCTGGGCTGCCGTGAACACTTCGGTCGAGACCGCGCCGCGGGTGGTGTGGAAGCTCCAGCGCACATTGGCCGAGACGGCCGTCTGCGCCATGGCCCGGCGGATGCGCGCCGCCTGAATCTGGAATTCACGCTCGATTGCGCGCGTGTCCAGCGGGCGCAGCGAGGCCGAGTACGACCCCACCTCGCGCACGAACGAATAGCGTCCCAGCCGCAACAGGTTGATGTCCTCGACGTACAGCCCTTCCAATTCGGCCTGCATGAGCGTGGCCAACTGCGCCGCGGCCTGGAGCGCGGCCAGGCTGTGGGGCGATGCATCCAGCGCCACCAGAATGCGTTCGATGGTCGCGGCCGTTGCCTCTGCCTCAGACGTTGCGGCCGCAGAAGTCGCACTCTCCGATTCCGCACCCATCTCCGGCGTCGTGCTCTCAGTCGTCCGTTCTTCGCCTGCCGCGTTCATGCTCGTCCCCCTCGTCCCAAATGACCCGCACTGTCCCCGTCCGGCAACTCCGGCTCGCCCGGCGGTGGGGGCACATCCGGGGCCGGCGGGTCATCCGGCAGCGGAATCTCGGGACCGGGCGGTTCATCGGGCGCGGACGGGGCCGGCTTCTCCTTGTCGCCGTTCAGACCGTCCTTGCGGCCCTCGGTCTGCTCCCGTTGCTTGCTCATCGCGGCCAGCCGATCGGCCACCTTGCGGTTGATGGTCCCCTCGGGGTAGACGCCGTCCGCGTCCGCTTCGCCCGCGGGCAGGCCGGTGAGCAGCTCGATGCCCTGGTCGATGCTCTCCACCGGATAGATGTGGAAGCGTCCGGCCGCCGCCGCGTCCACCACGTCCTGGCGCAGCATCAGGTGCTTGACATTGGACGCGGGGATGAGCACACCCTGCTCGCCCGTCAGCCCGCGCGCCTGGCAGAGGTCGAAGAAGCCCTCGATCTTTTCGTTGACGCCGCCGATGGCCTGGACCTCGCCGAACTGGTTGACCGAGCCGGTCACCGCCAGCGCCTGCTTGATGGGCACCTGGGCGATGGCCGACAGCAGCGCGTAGAGTTCGGTGGACGAGGCGCTGTCCCCGTCCACGCCGCCGTAGCTCTGCTCGAAGACCAGGCTCGCGCCCAGGGAGAGCGGTGCGTCCGCGGCGTAGCGGGCACGCAGATAGCTGGAGAGGATCAGCACGCCCTTGGAGTGGAGCGGCCCGCTCAATGCCACCTCCCGCTCGATGTCCACCACTTCGCCGCGACCCATGCGCACCGTGGCGGTGATGCGGGAGGCGCGCCCGAACGCGTAGCTGCCCATGCCCAGCACGGCCAGCCCGTTGATCTGGCCCACGACCGCGCCTGCCGTGTCGATCATGATGGTGTCGCGCAACACCGCGTCCTGCAGCAGTTCACGCACCCGGTCCGAGCGATAGATCTGGGCGTCGATGGCCTGTTGGACGTGCGCGGCCGTCACCACCTCTGCGCCGTCCTCGCCGGCCCAATGGTTGGCTTCCTCCAGCAAGTTGACCACCGTCTGCATGTGGCTGGTCAAACGTTCGGCGTCGGCGACCAGCCGCGCACTGTGCTCGATGATGCGCGCCACCGCGGTGCGGTCGAAGGGCAGCAGGTTTTCCCGCTGCACGATGGACGCGATGAGGCGCGCGTACAACTGCTGGGTCTCTTCGTCGCGCTCCACCTCATCGTCGAAATCGGCCGCCACTTTGAACAACTCGCCGAACTCGGGGTCGTAGGCCGAGAGCAGGTAGTAGAGCCGGCGGTCGCCCATGAGGATGACCTTGCAGTCCAGCGGAATGGGCTCCGGTTCCAGCGAAACCGTGGTGTTGAGGCTGAGCATCTGGACGGGCGACTCGATGCGAATCTCGCGGAATTGCAGCGCGCGCTTGAGTCCTTCCCACGCGTACGGGCTGGTCAGCACCTTGACCACGTCCACGACCAGAAAGCCGCCGTTGGCCCGGTGCAACACGCCCGGCTTGATGAGGGTGAAGTCGGTGACCAGCGGCCCATCTGCGCCATCTGCTCGACGCGGCCCACCAGATTCGAGTACGAGGGGTTGCTTTCGTAGATGACCGGCGCACCCTCCGCGTCGCTGGAGTCGACCAGCACGTTGACCTCGTAGCGGCGCGCCACGTGGTTGCCCCGGCCGGGCGCCACGGGCGGCGCGTTCTCCTCCTGTTTGTCGCCGAGAAAGTCGGCCAGACTGTCGCCCACGTCCTGCTTGACGGCTTCGAGATGACCGAGGACGTCGGGCAGATCTTTGTATTTCTCCTGCAGGTCGTCCAGCAGGTCGTCGATGACAAAGCCGCTCACTTCCTGGTTCAGTTCGCGCAGCCCGCACCGAACTCGCGCCCCAGCGCGGCACCTGGTAGAGCACCTTCTGCAGCCGCTCCTGCATCACCTCGACTTCGGACTGAATCTGAGCTTTGGTCTCTTCGTCGAGTTTTTCGAACTCATCCGGGTCGATGACCGCGCCGTCCTTCATGGGCGCAAAGACCAGGCCGCCTTGGGTGCGGATGAGCGCCAGGTTGCGTTCGTTGGCCTGCTCCTGCAACTCGCGCAGGCTCTCCTGTTGGCGGTCCTGGTACTCGGCCTCCAGGGCCTGGCGGCGCGACTGGTACTCTTCGCTTTCAAAGGCCGCGGAGAGCGCCCGCCGCAGATCTTCCACCAGATGGTTCATGTCGTTGCGCAGTTGACGCCCCATCCCCGGCGGCAGACGCAAGGCGATGGGCATGTACGGATGCACGAAGTTGTTGACGTAGGCCCAGTCGGACGGCGGCGGCATCTGCGCCGCGCGTTCCTCGGCATAGCGCTTGACCAGTGTGTACTTGCCGATGCCGGCCGGACCGAGCGCGTAGATGTTGTAGCCGTGGCGGTCCATGCTGACGCCGAAGCGGACCGCGCTGCTGGCGCGCGCCTGGCCGATGAAGCCGTCCAACGGCTCGACTTCGCTGGTGGTGTCAAAGTCAAATTGGGCGGGATCGCAGCGTTGCGCGAGTTGGTCGGGTGAAAGCGGCGTTACCGTAGTCACGGTTGATCCTTTCGTTAGCGTTGCTCGGGAACAAGCGCCCGTGCAACTTGGGGGAGCACATGCGCGTTCAACGCAGGGCAATGGTCATGTCTTGCCAGGCGGGGCGACCGGCGCGCCAGCCTTGACCGGCGCCGCTGGCACAGGTGACATCCAGAAGCGCGGGCAGCGGCAGCGGGCAGAGGCGCAGGCGCAGTGATGTCGCATCCATGTCCAAGCGCAGCCACGCCAGCGGGTACTCCACCAGCGACGGCACGACCACGAAGGTGGTCTGCCACTTGCCCACCAGGGCGGTGTGGACGTCCAGCCGGTGCGCGTGCCCTTGGATGACGGCGCGCACGTTGCCGTGGCGGGCCATCACGTCCAGCACCGCGGGTGCGTTGCGCACTTCGTAAAAGTCCTTCCACTCCTGGTCACCGGCCCACGGGCGCAGCAACTGATGCACGAAGAGGACCACGGGACGGTCGCCCGCGCCGGCCAGCGCCTGGTCCAATCGGGCCAACTCCGCCTCGTTCACCCAGCCGTAGACCGGGTCGGCGGGACCGTCGTCGGCGTGGCGGGCGGCGGTGATCTGTGCGGCCGAGTGGCCCTGTGCGTTGAGCAGCACCAGCCGCGCCACGGGAGTGTCCACCGTCCACCCTTGGCCGGCGGACAGGCCCCACATCTCCTCAAAGCACGACCAGTCGCTGCCGCCGGGGTAACAGTCGTGGTTGCCCGGCAGCGCAAAGACGGGCGCACTGCGGGCGCGCAGCAGACTCTGTACATGACGAAGCGCGTCTTCGAAGGCGCCGTCGCCCATGGCGTAGGTGCCGCCGCCGCAGGTGACATCGCCCAGGTGCAGGATGGCGTCGGGCTGGAGTTCGTCCAGTTCCGCGGCCAGCGCGGCCAGAATCTCGTCGCCCGCGGCCAGCACCTGCACGCTGCCGCTCGACCCCACTTGCTCCACGCCGGCGGGCCAGTAGTGGGTGTCGGAGAGCACGGCAACGGTGGCGTGTGCCGGCGCCCGGGTGGGGAGGTTGATCACGTTGGGGGCGTTGGTCGACATAAATTCATTCCCTTGGGCCAAACCAGGCGGATTCTAGTTGGTTAAACGTGCCGTCCGCCTGTAGGGCAGCGAGCGCGTCGGCGACGTTGCGGTGCAGTTCATCGGCACGCAGCGGCATGGCGATGACGTAGGGACTGCTTTCCAGCGCCGGGCCCACAGCCACGACTGGCTGCGCCCTGGCCTTGGGCCTCGCGCAGGGTAACGTTGTCCACCAAGAGCGCATCGGCCTCGCCCCGCACCAGCGTCCACGGCTTCCTGGGGCGTGGGGTACTGGGCCAGTGTGAGCGAGGCGCCCTCACGCGTCAGCCGCCGCCGATCATGTCGCCCGTGCTGCCCCACTCCACGGCCACGGTCCGACCGTCGAGCAGCGCTGCCGGGTCGAAGGCGTCCGGTCCAACGCTGCGGGATCGGTTGCGGCCAGCGCCGACGCCTGGGGCACGGCCAGCCGCAGTCCGGCCTCGAAATAGGGGGCTGAGTAGGCGATGTCCTTGGTGAGCCGCGGATCCAGTGGCAGCGCACTGATGACGCTATCCACCTTACCCGCGATGAGCGCATCGATCAAGCTGTCGAAACCGATGGCCACGAGTTCCACCTCCATGTCCCACTGTGCCGCCATGGCCCGGGCCAGGTCCACGTCATAGCCGACGATGGCACCGTCGTCCGCCAGCGTCTCGAAGGGGGGGAAGCTCGGGTCCATGCCGATGCGCCACACACCCCGCTGCGTCATGGCGTGCCACGTGGTGTCCTGGCGCAGCAGCCGCACGGCCGGACTGCCCGGCAGCAACAAGAGGCCGAGCAACGCCACCAGCAACAGCGCACTTGCCCAGACCCACCAACGCCGCCACCAGGGACACGTGGTGGGACGCATGTCGCCGCTCACGGGCTCTCCCCCGTCAGCGCCTGTCGCAGTTCTTCGTAGATGGGCTTGGGTTCGAAGTCGGTGCGCACGAACGTGTAGTAGTCCTGGTACGTCTTGGCGTCCCACGGATAGCGGAAGGCCCACAGCGCGATGGCATCCAACCACGGCCATTCGTCCCGGGCGATCTCGTAGGCGCGCAGGGTGTAGGCGATGCGTTGGCCGGGACGGACGGCCCGGGTCCAGCGCGGATGATCGTTCCAGCCGCCCTCGGTGATCATGACCGCCTTGGCGCCGTCGCCGTTGCGCACCATGATGTCGCGCAGGAGCTCGGTGCGCCGGAAGTTGACCACGTCGGGCGCGGCCGGCTCGTCGGGCGGGAAGGACCAGCCGTAGGCGTGCACGGCCAGGATGTCAAAATAGTCGGCCGCGCCCGCGTCGTACATGGCCTGGAGGAAGTCCAGATCGTTCATGCCCCATTCGCTGCCCGGCGGCGCCAGCGTGGGGGCCAGCGCACCCGCCAGCACCTGCACGTCGGGATTGGCCGCCTTGATCATGGGGTAGACCACCTTGAGCATGGCCGTGTACTTGACCGGGTCCACCGCGGCGTAGCCCCATTCCAGCGCCAGGTTCGGCTCGTTCCAGATGATGACGTAGTCGACCTGGCCCGCGTAGTGGGTCACGAACTCGGCGGCGAAGCGCCCGAAGTCGGCAAAGTGCTCCTCGTCCAGAAAGAGGGGCGTGGTCTCAGGCGGGCGCGCCCACTCGGGCACGTAGCCCAGACGGGCGATGACCGTCAGCCCCTGGCGGTTGGCGTGGGCGATCACCTCGTCGCTGTGCTTCCACTTCCAGACGTCCGGCTTGGGCTGGATGTAGGCCCACGGAAAGTATTCGACCACCCACGGCGCGCCCATCTCGCGCACCATCTCCAGCGTGCGCTTGATCTTCCACGGCTCCACCTCGTCGGTGAGCCGGGTGTGGACGCCGGCCTTGGGATTTTGCGTGACCACCGTGCGTTGCGGGCCGAGTTCGGCCGTGGGCGTGCGGGGGCGTGTCCACCAGAGGACCAGCCCGACCGCGACCACCAACAGCAACGCAAGCAAGGCCAGGCGTCCGGCGTGTGTCTTCAAAAACGTGCGAAATTGCGGCATATCAAAACCAACATGGACACGCGGCGTGGCGTGTTTTCGTCATTATACGGCGCGGTGAAAGGCACGCCAAGTTGAATTGTCACGTCTATTTCTGACCTACCGTTTGAGGCGTGCTATAATGACGTGACTTTGCGCCGGGGACACGACCTCCTGGACGCGTGCTCCGGCCGGCGCGACACAGACGCTTTGTGTACGTACCGTTGCATTGAATGGTTCCGTGGACGCGGACACGTGGGTGCATGTGTTACGGTCCACGCTTTTGACAGATAGGTTTGCGATTCCCATGTTTTCAAATTCGTCTTTCGGGCGCGGCTGGAACTCGCTGAGCCGCACCCAACAACTGGTCATCGGCGGCGTGGCGCTGCTGATCCTCTACTGGCTGCTCACCAGCGGCGCCAGCATCCTCAATCCGGCGCGCTTGCTGGCGGCGGCGGCCATCGTCTTGGTTGCGCTGCCCGTGCATGAATTCGCCCACGCGGCCATGGCCGTGCGCCTGGGTGACGACACGCCTAAGTGGCAGGGGCGCTACACGCTGAACCCGCTGGTCCACATCGACCCGCTGGGCGCGATCCTGATCTTCCTGGTCGGGTTTGGGTGGGCCAAGCCGGTGCAGTGGAACCCGCGCAACATCGACATCGACCCGCGGATGGGCGCGATCCTGGTGGCCGTGGCCGGGCCGTTGAGCAATCTGGTCCTGGCGTTCATTGCGCTCTTCCTCGCGTCCACCGGCTGGCTGGCGAGCAGCTTTGCCACCGACTTCCTTGGCTTTTTCGCGTACATCAACGTGCTGCTCTTCGTCTTCAACATGCTGCCCATTCCGCCGTTGGACGGGTCGCACGTGCTCTTTGCGCTGCTCCCGGGCGACACCATGCGCTTGCAGCTCCAACTGCGCCAATACGGCTTTCTGATCCTGATGGCCGTGATCTTTTTCCTGCCGGGCTTGATCCAAGTGCCGACCAGCGTCATCATGCGCGGGCTCTTCGGCCTGTTCGGCGGGGCCTGACGCGGCGGCTGGGGAGAAGGTGAGTTTGGCGACGCAGTACCCACGGCCCGGTGGCATCACCCGTGCGCGCTATCGTGTGCGCCAGTTTCTGAACGCGGCCACGGCCCGTATTCGGCCCGAGGAGCGCGCCGCCGTCGCAGCGTTGTTGCCGCCCGCGGCCCTGACGCTCTTTGACCGCATGCCGCGCGACGCGCAGCGTCACAGCCTCAACGTGATGCAGGCGCTGCAGGGCGCGGGCGTGCGTGACCCCGAGTTGCTCACGGCTGCGCTGCTGCACGACGTGGGCAAAGTGGCGGCGGACGACGCGGGCGTGCGCATCAACCTGTGGCTGCGGGGGCCGCTGGTGCTGGCCGAAGCATTGACGCCTCGGCAGGTAACGCGCTACGCCAGCGACAACCCGGCCGACGGCTGGCGCTACGCCCTCCACGTGCATCTGGACCATCCCGCCATCGGCGCAGCGTGGCTGGACGCGGCGGGGCTGTCGCCGCGCATCTGCTGGCTGGTGGCGCACCATCAGGCAACGGACGTCGACGCACCCGACCCGGACGCCGCCGACCTGCTGGCGGCATTGCAGTGGGCCGACGGCATCAACTGATCAGGAGATCGAAATCCATGGCAAAACCGTTTATCAGCATCATCGGCCTGGGGCTGACCGGCACCAGTTTGGGGCTGGCGCTCAAGCGCGAAGAGGGCGATTTCGACGTCGTCGGCCACGATCGGGAACCCGAGGCGGCGCGTCAAGCGAGCAAATTGGGCGCGGTGGATCGCACCCAGTGGAACCTCCACGCCGCAGTGGACGGCGCGGATCTGGTCCTGCTCGCGCTGCCGCTCCACGAGATCGACGAGACGCTGGGCCACATCGCCGAGGACTTGCAGCCGGGCAACCTGGTGCTGGCGTGCGTCACCGCCATGGAGCCGGCCATCGCCGCGGCGGACAAGCACCTGCCCGAGACCGTCCATTTCGTGGCAGCTCATCCGATTTTGGTCGGCGTGAACAGCAGCACGCCGCCCCGGGCCACACTCTTCGACGGCGTGACCTTCTGCCTCGCCCCGAGCGTGCAGACTGCGCCTGAAGCCATCGGGCTGGCCAGCGATTTTGTGGAGCGGGTGGGGGCCAAGCCCTACTATGTGGATGCGGCGGAGCACGACGGCATCATGGCGGGCGTGGACCAGTTGCCCCAGCTCGTGGCCGCGGCGCTCATGCGCATGTTCAGCCAATCCAATAGCTGGCAGGAGACCCAACGCTTTGCCGGCAGCCGCTTCGGCAACGCCACCGATCTGCGCGGCGGGGCGGATCAACTCTACAACGAGTTCATGGCCAACCGTGCGGCCCTGGCGTTGCGGCTGGAGCAGTTGCAGCAAGAACTGGACCAATGGCGCGCCTGGCTGGCCGCGCCGGCCGACGTCGGGGATGAGGGCGAAGAAGCGCCCCTGTTGGCGGCGCTGGCGCAGACGAGCACGGCCCACGAACAGTGGATGACGTCGGTCGCCCAGCAGAGTTGGGACGAACCGGGCGCGGAAACGGCCGATGTGGAGAACCCGAACATGATGCGCCAGCTCTTCTTCGGCAACATGTTTGGCGGGCGGCGCGGGCGTGGGAATGATCGGTGAGGCGTGAAACGTGAGGCGTGAGGCGTGAGGCGTGAAACGTGACGCTCGGTGGGCGTGAGTGGTGAAGGCGTGAGTTTGCGTGAAGCTGATTATTCAGATTCCCTGTTATAACGAAGCGGATACATTGCCGGGGACCATTGCCGATCTGCCGCGCGCCATTCCCGGCGTGGATGTGATCGAATACCTGGTCGTGGACGACGGCAGCAGCGATGACACGGTGGCGGTGGCCCGTGCCGTAGGCGTGCACCACGTGGTGCGTCACACGTCCAACCGCGGGCTGGCGCGCACGTTCGTCACCGGGCTGAACGCCGCGTTGGAGGCCGGCGGATATCATCGTCAACACCGACGCGGACAACCAGTACGTCGGCGGGGACATCCCCGGCTGGTCGAGCCGATCCTGGCCGGGCGTGCCGATCTCGTCATCGGCGACCGGGGCGTGGCCACGCTGGACCTCTTTTCGCCCTTCAGCGCATGTTGCAGCGACTGGGCAGTTGGGTCGTCTCCCAGGCTGCCGGGGTCAAGACGCCCGATGCGACCAGCGGCTTCCGCGCTGACGCGAGACCGCCCTGCGCACGTTGGTGCTGAGCAACTACTCGTACACGCTGGAGACGCTGATCCAGGCGGGCACCGCGGGCCGCGGTCGAGTTCGTGTCCATTCGCACCAACCCGCCGACGCGGCCGTCGCGCCTCATGCGCAACATCACCCACTTCATCTCCAATTCATCGGTGACCATCATCCGCGCGTACATGCTCTACCGTCCGCTGCGCGTCTTCCTCACCCTGGGCTTGATCGCCATTGCCACCGGCACGGCGCTGGGCATCCGGTTTCTCTATTTCTATTTCGCAGGCATGGGCGGCGGGCACGTCCAGTCGCTGATTCTGACCGCGATTCTACTCATCGTCGGCTTCCAAGTGATCCTCATCGGCCTGTTGGCGGACCTGGTCGGTTCGAACCGCAAGATCATGGAGGAGACCCTCTTCCGCGTCCGCGCCACCCAACTGGAATTCCACGAAAGCACGCCTGGCACCTCGGACGGCGTCTACGCGCCGGTGCCGCCTTCCGCCGAAAGGCCCGCATCAGAACGGCCCGCGGCTGACCGAGCTTCGACCGTGTTGGTCGAGTCTTGACCCGGCGGGATCCCCGCGCGAGCACACCCATGCACATTGTCTTTGTGATGTCGTCGCTGTACGTCTCCGGCGGCGTGATGTTGGTGGCGGAATATGCCAACGGTCTCGCCGCGCGCGGCCACACCGTCAGCCTTGTGACGCCCGCGGCCGCCGTCGCGCCGGAGATTGCAGCCATGCTCGCGCCCGCGGTCACGGTCATCGAGGCCACGGCGCCGTTCCCGGCCGACCGCGCGCCGCAGACGCTCTGGCGGCTGACGCGCAGCCTTCACGCCGCCATCCCTGCCTGCGACGTGGTCATCGCCACCCACACGCCGACCGTGGCGCCCGTGCGCATGTGCGGCCGCGGGCGCTGTCGCGTGCGCGGCTGGCTCTACATGGACTACCCGGAGATGTTCCGCGGCCGCCGGTTGGAGTCGTTCCTGCTGGCCCAGGCGCCCCGCGTTCTCGACCTGATTTTGACGATTTCGCAGCCGCTGACCGACTACCTGGCGCCGCGCACGTCCACGCCGGTCTACACCATCGGCGCGGGGTTGCCCCGGCAGGAGCATTTCTTCGACCAACCGCGGCTGAGCCAGCCCACCACCGACGCCACGCCCACACGCCGGGTGATGTACCTGGGCGACGACCGCCCGCGCAAGGGGCTGCGCGAATTTCTCGACGCGGCCGATCGGGTGAGTGACGCCATCCCCGGCCTGCATCTGGTGATTGCCAGCAAGACGCCGTGCGTCATCGCGACGCAGGTTCCGTTTGACTTCCACCTGCATCCCGACGACGCCGCGCTGTCCGCGCTCTACCGGGGCAGCGACCTCTTTGTCTCGTCGTCGTGGGGCGAAGGGCTGGGCTATCCGCCGCTGGAGGCCATGGCGTGCGGCACGCCGGTGGTGTTGACCGATTCGTCGGGCGTGCGCGATTTTGCGGCGGACGGCGTCAACTGTCTCATGGTCCCGCCCAAGGATGTGCCCGCCCTGGCCGCGGCCATGCAGCGGGTCTTGACCGAGCCCGATCTGGCGGCGCGCCTGGCGACAGGCGGACGGTCCACCGCGGCGCGCTACGAGTGGTCCAGCGTGATCGACCGCCTGGAAGCGGCCTTGGATGAGGGGTTGGCGCGCGCCTGAGTGCGCTACGCGTTGAGGCCGGCCATGCCGCGAACCGTCGCCTCCACCAGTTGGGTGATGACCGGCTGCCCGTGCGGCGTAGAGGGTGCGGCCGGCATCGGCCAGACGTTGGCGCAGGCCGGCGTCGGCCGCGAGGCGTTGCAGGGCGTCGGCCAGCGCGCCGGGCGATGACGGCGGCACCATGAGCGCCGACGACTCGGCGGTGAGCAACTCGCGGTTGGCGGGCGTGTCCGCGGCGATGACGGGGCGGCCGACGGCCAGCATCTGGTAGATCTTGCCGGGGATGACGCGACCGGCCTTGCAACTGTCGTGGAAGTGGCCGCCCAGACAGATGTCGGCTGCGGCGATTTCTCGGGCCGTTCGGGCTGCGGCACGGGCGGCAGAAACTCGACGTTGTCCAGCGCCAGTTCGGCGGCTAGGGTGCGCATGGCGGGCAGCAGCGCGCCGTCGCCGATGAGCCGGAAGCGTAGGTCGGGCACGTCGTTGCGGGCACGCAGCCGCGGCCGCGCGCAAGATCGTGTCGATGCCGGAGGGCAGATAGGAGCTGTAGCTTGCTGACGCGCAGCGGCCCCGACGAGGCGGGCACGTAGCGTGGCGTAGATGGCGTCGCTGCAGCCCACGGGAATGACGCTGAACTGCCGGCGGCAAGCCGAAGGTGTCGACGAAGTAGTCCACATGCCGGCGCGGCCAGAAGCACGTGGTCGGCCCGGGCGCCGGTGGATCGGTTCGAGCTGAAAGGCCATGCGGCCCATGCGTGAGTCGGGCGCGCACAGCCGGCGGTCGAAGCAGAGCGTGTCGTGCAGGTGGAGGAATTGCGCCGAAGAGCAGCGGGCTGCGGATCATCGGCGCCAACGTGCGCACGATCAGGTGGCCGTAGAAGCCGACGAAGACGAGATCGTAGCGGCGGCGGGCCAGCATGGATGCGCCGCGGGGCGATGGCCGCACTGTTGCCAAGGAGTGACGCCGGTGGGGAATCTCGTTTCAACACATCCACGTCGGCGAAGTGACGCATGGCGTCGAGCAGCACCTGATTGCGAGCGTATTGAATTTCCCGGCCGACCAAAAAGAGAACGCGCATGAACCGTAATTTCTGTGTCCGTCATTTCTGTGACGGTGCCGCTGCACCACGTGCCCACGGGCAGGAGAGGTCACCGCGGTGGTATAGTATGCCCAACGCCGCATGGGATTACCAAATGTCCGGCCTCGTTTCATGGCACCGGATCCCGACAACCTGCGCTGCATGGACCGCGCATAATGGCTGGTTGACTCGTCCCACAACCGAGACCACACCGACACCCGCGGCTGCCTGGCCGCCCGCCGTCGTGACCGTCAACTGGAATCTGGCGGGGAGACCGTGCCTTGCGTGGCGTCAGCGGGACGCGGGCGCGGACCCGGCGCGACTACGTCGTGGACAACGGTTCGACGGACGACTCCCGGCAACCATGCGGCGCCGCCCTCGACACGCGTGCGCATCATCGAGAGTGCGACCAATCTGGCTTTGCCGGCGGCAACAACCTGGGCATTCAGCAGGCGTTGGACGACGGCGGCATGGGTGTTGCTCATCAACAACGATTACCGCATCGCGCCCGGATTTCCTGGCGCGCTTTGCAGCAGGCCACGGCCGCCCATCCCGACTCGCCCTGATCTCGCCCCTCATCCTCTACCACGACGAGCCGGACCGCATCTGGTCCCTGGGCGACTATCGCATCCCCGGCACGCTCTTCACCCGTCACATCCTGCGCAATCGCACTGTCCCGGCCGATCCGCTCCCGTTCATGCCGGTGGACTTTCAACGCCTGCGCCATCCTGGTGCGCGCCGATGTCTTCGCCCGCATCGGGCTGCTGGATGACAGCTTCTTCATGTATGCGGAGGATGCGGATTTATGCTGGCGTGTTTCATCTGGCCGGTTTTCGGCTGGCCAGTGACCGAGGCGCGTATGTGGCACAAGGTTCTCGCGCAGCACCTTCGGCGTCCATCATCCTGAGGCTATGCCGCTGGCGGGTCACCAACATCAACCGCTTCTACCGGCGCTACAGCCACGGACCCGGAAGCCGGCCATGTTTTTGGTCACGTTTTTGCGCAGTGCTACAATTGGCGTTTACGATTGCGTGGGCGCTGCCAACTGTTGGGGCCGAGCTGCGGTGCTGGCGCGACGGTTGGTTTGGGCCGCGGTGAAGCACGCAACAAGTTAGTAAATCCCGGCGGAAGTGAACCCACGGTTCTACGTCGCGATCTATTGGGGTCGGTGGGAGATGGAACGAGTTCCGTGCAATCTATGCGGGCATGACGATGCCGTACCTGCTATTGCGCGCGACCTCTTCCTGGAACGAGCGACGTCCATGCGGATTCTGGTCCAATGCACCCATTGCGGCTTGGTCTATCAGAACTCACGTCCTTCCGCCGACGAAATCTTGGCCCACTACCCACTCGAATACGAACTGTACAATGATCCCGGTGGCTGCGCAGCAATCGCGGCCTCCGGCAGTGGGCGAACAGCTGCTGCATGCGCAAACGCTGTCGCTATGTGACAAAGCATGTATGCCGCGGGCGCGCTGCTGGATGTGGGATGTGCCGCAGGTACATTTCTGCTGGCCATGTCTCACTGGGGACTGGACGGTAACGGGGTTGAACTGAACGCCGCCGAGGTGGCCAGGCAAACACGTGAACGGTACGGCCTCGACGTGATCGCCGGGACGCTGGAGGATGCACACTTGGCACCGGCTCAGTTTGACGCAGTCACCATGTGGGACGTGCTGGAGCACGTGTATGATCCTGCGCAAACGCTGCGCGAGATCCACAGACTCCTCAAGCCGGGTGGGATTCGTGATTCGTGTGCCGAATTTGAGTAGCTGGGATGCGCGGCTTTCGGTTGCGCCTGGGCGGGATACGATGCTCCGCGGCATCTCTATTTCTTCAACCCGGCAACGCTCACTGCATTGCTTGAGCAGAGCGGGTTAGAGGTGAAGCACAGCACGGCCATCAGCAACTACATGGTGTTCGCGCTGGACGTGCGCTTATTGGATGACCGCTCGGGGCGTCGCCGCATCGACCAAAGATCGGGTGAGCCGGCTGCTCTATCCGGTTACGCGGCTTGTGACCGCGCCGTTCTTCTATTTCACGAACTTCGGTTTGCGTGGTCCCGCATTGGTGACAACTGCGCGCAAGCCTGTTCCCACATAACTGCTAACTAGCGAGGGGTGTTTCGATGCTGGAGATACGCCATCGTCATGTTCACGACGGGATGACGGTCAAAGACGCATACGATGAGATGTATGTGGATACTGACCTGTCCATGCGTGACTCCTATTATCTGTGGATGCTCGACCTGCTTCAGGCGAATGCAAACAGCCTGTTGCTTGACGTTGTTGCAAGGCCGCCTGGTTGAGTTGGCCAGCGCGCGCAAGTTTCCGCCATCGGCACCGATATTTCCGCCGGCGGTCTGATGAAAGGAGCGCGCACGCGCCTGATGCCCTGTGGGTGGTGGCCGACGGAGTGCGTATTCCGTTGCCGGATGTAACAATTGATCTGATTGTCAGTTCGGGGAGTCTAGAACACTATGACGATCCGGGGCGGCGCGTTGGCGGGGACTTCGCGCTTGTTGAAGGCGTGACGGTCGCTTTCGCGGTGCTGCTTCCCAATGCATACGGCGTCTTCGGCAACATCCAGCACGTGTGGTAACACGGCGAGATCTATGATGACGGCCAGCCTCTGCAGCGATGTGCAACCCGCCATACTTGGGAGATGCTCTTGAACCGCGGCGGTCTCGTGGTCGAGCAACTGGTGCCTTTCAACGAAGTAAACTTCCCGCGCACGTACGATGACGCCAGGTGGCCTAGCGCGGCGACCTCTGCGCATGACGCGGGGACTGTTGGCGCAGATGGTGCCGCCTCACATGGCGAATCAACTGGTGTTCCTCTGTCGTCGGGCAGAAGAAAGCGACCAGGCTCTGTACAACCCCATGGCCTGCTCTATGATCACGGCCTTGCGATCCCGTCAGTGGTATCGTGTTGCTTTGGCCTTTTTGACGATCACTGCCTGTGCTCCATCCTCGCGCTGCTGATCTATCGCGAGCGCGATGTGCTGCTCGCCTATGACTGATTCGCGTTGGTCCTACATCGCTGCGTCGTTTGTCGTCCTGTTCATCGGCCTGATACTGGCTGCTGCTGTATGGGCTGACATGGATGCTGAAGTCGCGCGTCATGGGCGCAGCACCTGCGCAATTACTCCATCGCACACCTAGCCTGTCGCCTGCCGGGTACACTCTGGTATTTGGCGGGCGTCTTCTTATCTGTACAAGCAACAGGCGACCCGCCCGGTTTGTTGCCGTCTCAAGCGGACTCGAACTGATCGTCAGTGTGGCTTCCGGCGCAACCGTCACGCTGGCCTTCTTTGCGTTTCTGATCGCAGAATTGCCGCGTTTTATTCAGTCGGTACCGCCATTGCCGCGGGTCTGGGTATCTTGACCATGCATCCGGCGGTGGGTGCGTGCTGTTGACCGCATGCGGCTCGGGGGTGATGCTGCCCCGGTGGGTTACGGCTCCGTCATCCGCTGGTTTGCCGTCTATGCACTGATTTGGCTGCTGGGCGGCCTGATCCTCTATTTAATCGCTGCCGCCGTCACGCCTCTGCCGTGGAGCGATCTGGCGTACGTGACGGGTGTATGGTGCTTGGTGGGCGTTATCTCCGTGGCCGTCTTTTTCTTGCCCAGCAATTTGGGAATCACCGAGGTCGGGTTGAGCTTGCTTCTGACCAACATCATGCCGAGTTCGGTTGCCGTGTTGGTCGCCATCATGGCGCGCCTGCTGATCACGCTCTACGAGATTGTCGGTGTTGGCATGATCCTGCTCGTTCTGCGCTTCTTTCAGCCCACGCTGCAGCCGAAACTCGTCGAGCCGATGTCTTCGGAACGAAGTGATCCCTAAAAATGGCAAATCGGGGTGCTGACGGCAGATTTCCAGAGAGAATACCCCATTTGGAGTAGTGGAAATTCGCCGGAAAAATATGCCGCAAGCGGTATTGAAACGCAGTCAAACGGCTGCTATGCTTATCGCAAGTGGAGGTATTCCGCTGCAGGCTTGTTGTGCCATTCGTATCATCAGACTGAAACTCGAAGGTTGTCTAACAGGAGGTTATCCGAAATGCAAAGAACAATTCGTATCGTACTGTTTGTGGCGCTGTTGTTTGGCGTTTTCGCCTTCTTTGGCGCAGACAGTGTGCAAGCCGTTGGTAAGTTTCCCGAGTACACTGCGGGCGTCCAGGTTGCGAACCTGACCAACACCAGCGCCGACACCGTGACGTTGACCTGCTACACGTCT
Source organism: Caldilineaceae bacterium (assembly GCA_041391205.1). Classification (GTDB taxonomy): domain Bacteria; phylum Chloroflexota; class Anaerolineae; order Caldilineales; family Caldilineaceae; genus JAWKOK01. The sequence continues at coordinate 49,676 of JAWKOK010000005.1, read as the reverse complement.
GATGGGTCGACTGCCGGTACCGATTCGGCCAGTATTGCCGGCAACAGTTCCAAGACGTTCTTCCCGTTGGGCTGTAATCCCGGCTTCAGCGGTGCAGTCGTCGTCTCGGCGGACCAGGAAATCGCGGCCATCGCCAACGTTCTTTCCGCCAACTTCTCCGCCGGCGCCTCCTACGTTGGTCGGAGCAGCGGTGCAGAGACCGTCAACCTGCCGCTGCTGTTCAAGAACAACAACGGCTTGGATACCTACTTCGCGGTGCAGAACGCCGGTGGTAGCCCTGCCAATATCACAGTCGATTACAGCGATGGCACTAGCGCCTCGGCCAACAATGTTTCGCCGAATGCAGCTGCTGTCTTCGACCAGGCCAACGAAAACCACAACTCCGCGGTGTTTGCCGGTAGCGCAAGCGCCCCGGGTGGCGACCTGGTTGCCGCTGTGATTCAGGAAAACAGCTCCATCATGTGGGCCTACACCGGCTTCACTTCCTCGTCCACGAATCCTGTCTTCCCGCTGGTGAACGCCAACAACAACAACATCCAGACGGGTATTCAGATTCAGAACACGGGCAGTGACTCTACGTCGGTGACCGTTTCCTACACGCCGTCTTTGGCCGGTACTGCCTGTACCGAGACCCGCACGATCGCTCCTGGTGCTTCCAGCACCTTTGCGTTCATCGCCTTTGCCAATGGCGATAGCTCCACCTGTACTGCCGGCGCGAAGTTCATCGGCTCCGGCCAGGTCACGGCCAACTCGACCAATCAGCCTTTGGTCGGCATCGTCAACCAGTTGCTGCCGGGTGTGAACGGTGAGGCGTACAATGCTTTCGCTCCCACCGATGGTAGCAGCACGCTCGTGATGCCTCTGATCATGGACCGCAACAACGGCTACTTCACCGGTTTTGCAGTTGCCAACATCGGCAACAGCACGACCACTGTGAACTGCACGTTCAGCCCCACGGACAAGGTTCCGAACCCGACCTACACGGTGAATGCGAATCTGGCCCCCGGCGAATCCGTGGCCGATCTGCAGCAGAACAAGATCGGTGACGGCTATGTCGGCTCCGCAACCTGCACGGCCAGCGGTGGTGGTTCCATCGTCGGTATCGTCAACCAGCTTGGCCCGAACGGCGCCCTTGACCAGCTCTTCGTGTATGAGGCTGTCAACGTCAACTAAGTTGGTTTGATGGACCCAGCAGTATCCGCGGGGGGGACGGTGTCATCGATCGTCTCCCCCGTTTCTTTTGTGTATCTGGCACTTAGGGAATAGAATCCCAATGATTGTGAATTTGGTGCGAGTACACTATGAGGAATACACGGATGATCATTCTTGGAGTCACACATCCTATCTCCTGGAACAACGCGGCATGCATCTTGGTTGACGGACAACTGGTCGCCATGGCTGAAGAAGAACGTTTCAACCGCATCAAGCATGCTCCACGTATGGCGCCCACCCTTGCGATAGAATTCTGCCTACAGGAAGCCAATGTCACCCTTGCCGATGTCGACTATGTTGCTATCGGTTTCGATACGGCACTGGATACAGCGACACAAAATATCACGAAATTGCGCAACATCGCCGGCGTCCGCAATGCCGCGCAGTGGTTTTACCAGATTAGCACGTACGGGCGCACCCTGCCGCTCGAAGGCATCCCTGCGGAACGGATCGTTTATGTGAATCATCACCAGGCGCATGCCGCCAGCGCGTTCTTTGCGTCCGGCTTCGAAGAAGCGAATATTCTCTCTCTCGATGGGAGCGGAGGTAGTGAATCCGGCATCCTTGCTGTAGGTCGGGGCGCGCAAATTGAGGTGCTCAAGACTGTGAGCAACGGTGGCAGTTGGGGCTTGATGTACGAACTGATCACCGAGATCATCGGCTTTCGCCGGCACAGCGGCGAAGGCAAAACCATGGGTCTGGCAGCATACAGCACGCCTGATCCCGCAGGACTACCGTTTATCGATTGGGACGCCGACATCCCTACGATTGATCCGGCCAAACGGAAAAAATATATCAGTGAGTTGGCCAACGGGAAAGAACTGAGTTGGGAGGAACGCCAGAAGTTGGCCGCCACCACGCAGGCGTCGTTGGAACGGGCCGGGTCGCGGATGTCCGAGTGGCTTTATGAGCAGACCGGTATCCGTAACCTCTGTCTGGCGGGCGGCTCGGCACTCAACTGTTCCATGAACGGCATTCTGGCGAAACTGCCGTGGGTCGATAACATCTTCATCCAACCCGCAGCCCACGACGCCGGCACAGCACTCGGGGCAGCCCTACAAGTCTTCACAGAAAAGACGGGCCGGCGCCCGCAGTGGGAAATGTTGCATGCGTACTGGGGCGCAGAGTACGATAATGAAGAGATCCAGCATGCGCTGCAAGAGTGTCCCGCTATCAGCTACCATTTGAGCGACAATATCTTTGCCGAAACCGCGCAATTGCTTGCTGAAGACAAAATCGTCGGGTGGTTCCAGGGCCGTTTTGAAGTCGGTCCCCGGGCGCTCGGCAATCGCAGCATTCTGGCAAATCCCGCCAATCCGGATATGAAGGATCTCATCAATAAGAAAGTCAAAGGCCGTGAGCCGTGGCGTCCTTTTGCCCCGTCAATTTTGGCGGAGGAAATCGGGCGCTATATTGACGATCCGGTCCCATCCCGCTTCATGATTTTGGCCTTCCAGACGCGTCCGGAGACCATGGACGAAATTGTGAGTGCAGTGCACGTTGACGGCACCTGTCGCCCACAGACCGTTCACCAGGAAACCAACCCGCGCTACTGGGAACTGATCAAAGCATTTATGGAGCGAACGGGCATTCCGGCCGTTCTCAATACCAGCTTCAACGTGGATAGTCAGCCCATTGTCAATACACCCGCAGAAGCGATCGACACCTTCTTGAATTCAGGTCTCGACATTTTGGCGATCGGTGATTTCATTGCCACGAAGAACAAATGATCATGCGTTTCTGGAAACGAATCGTGCCGCGCGAGCGAGCACGCCACACACACATAGCATACGTGATGCATGGAGGCACTATGAGACGGACGTTCATCATGGCGATGGTAGTCGGTATGATGCTAATCTTGGCTGCGTGTGGCCGCGGCAATCGAGAACCAACGCCGGAGCCGGCTCCCGCAGTCGTTGAGGCCACGGACACCCCGACCACAGCCGCTGAAGCCACACCGACGGATGAACCGACCGCGGAACCGACACCTGCCGAGGAGCCCGCGGCAACGGAAGCAGACGTTGACGCCGCCGAACAGACTGAATCACCGTTGTCAGCGCAAGAGTCGCCGCTTTCCGCGCAGGATTCGCCCTTGTCGGCGCTCCAGTCGCCGCTGTTTACTGCACCGCCGATCGCCGAACCGACCGTGACCGACGAAACCGGTGGCGTTATGGGCACGCTGATCGTCGTCAAACCTACCGGCGAAGTCCTGCCGGTCAATCAGCAATTCCTGGCGCTGGGCGAGATTATTCTCGACGACGCGGGCGAAGAACGCTTTGCCGGCTATTCCGCCTCGACGGCCCCGCGCGAGTTGACCAACGAGTTCGGCCAGTTCGCCATCGGCGATGTGGAACCCGGGCGCTATGTGCTTGTGCTCGATGTGGTCGTCAGCGCGTTCTTGCTCAACGATCCCGAGACCGGCCAGGGACGGGTCGTTGAGATCCTGCCGGGCGAGGTCCTGGACCTGGGCACGCTACAGTATGAGTCACTCCCGATCTACGGCTATGACCAATAGTCTGCCGGTGTGAACAGCTCGGTTTGACTGAAAGTCCAGCGGAAGAATGGCGATGTCAGTCTGGCCCGCATAGGGATTGCCATGAGCAAACAACCCAAACAGACCATCTTGATCGTGGATGACGAGCCGCGCATGGTGCGCTTCGTCAAGATGAATCTGGACCTGGAAGGGTATATCACCCTGGAGGCCAACAACGGCTTGCAGGCCCTGGAGAAGGTGCGCGATCACAACCCCGATCTCGTGCTGCTCGACGTGGAAATGCCCGGCCTCGACGGCTTCGAAACGCTCAAGCGCATCCGCGAGATCAGCGACGCCGCCGTCATCATGTTGACGGTGCGTTCGGATGAAGAGGACCGCATCCGCGGGCTGGATTTGGGCGCGGACGACTACGTGACCAAGCCCTTCAGCCCGCGGGAACTTTCCAGCCGTATCCGCGCGGTGCTGCGCCGCTTTGAACAGACGGGGCGGCCCGACAAGCAGATCATCAAGATCGATGACCGCCTGCAGGTGGACCTGCAACGGCGCGACGTGATCGTCAACGGCGAGCGCATCAACCTGCGTCCCACGGAATACCGGTTGCTCTACCACCTGATCCAGAACGCGGGCTGGGTGGTGCCCCACGAGACCTTGTTGACCAAGGTGTGGGGCCACGAGTACATCAACGACAATCACCTGTTGCGCCTCTACATCACCTATCTGCGCAAGAAGATCGAAGAGGATCCCTCCGATCCCCAATACATCTTCACCGAGCGCGGCCTCGGCTATCGCTTCGTTGACTTTGAGAACGACGAGGAATAGACTCGGCGGCCATGCTGTAGGCGTGGGGCGCCGTCTGCGCCTTCGGGTTGGGGCAAGATTCGGTGATGGGTCATCCAGGATTTAGAGCGCGAAAATCCGGTCCCTTTTTTGATCGAGTACAGACGCATATGTTACAATCTGCAATTGGCGCGCAATTTGCCGCCAATTGCTTTTTTATCGATCACGCCTTCGGATCATGCCCAGGGTGCCACACGTCCACCGGTACGACGGTTGTCTGTGGTTGGTGCATGAGTCGATGAAGGCGGCAGACTCAACCCGGTGCTCGTTTCGACGCGTCGCAAGTACACGTATCTGTGGCGTCGCGTTGGTGGCGAGCCGCTAGTGAAGGAGTTTCACACTCATGCCCGTCGTATCCATGAAAGCCCTCCTGGAGGCCGGTGTCCACTTTGGGCATCGTACCCGCCGCTGGAACCCGAAGATGCGCCCGTACATCTTCACCGAACGCAGTGGCATCCACATCATCGACCTGCAGCAGACCATGCTGCGCCTCAACGACTACTACAACATAGTGCGCGATGTGGTCGCGGATGGTGGCACTGTGCTCTTTGTGGGCACCAAGCGCCAGGCCCAGGCTGCCATCGAGCAAGAGGCCGAACGGGCCGGCATGCCGTACATCAACCAGCGCTGGCTGGGCGGCACGCTGACCAACTGGCAGACCATCAAGCAGCGCATCGATTATCTGCTCACCTTGGAGCGCCGCATCGACGGCGGTGAATTCCGCAACCTCTCCAAGAAGGAACAGTTGAGCATCGACCGCGAAGTCGAGAAGCTGAATCGCCGCATCGGTGGTCTGAAGACGATGTCGCGCCTGCCGGAGCTGGTCTTCATCGTGGACACCCACATGGAGGATCTGGCGGTCAAGGAAGCCAACAAGCTCGACATCCCGATTCTGGGCATGGTTGACACCAACAGCGATCCCGACCCCATCGAGTACGTGATTCCCAGCAACGACGACGCCATTCGCGCCGTCAAGCTCATTGTCAGCATCATCGCCAACGCGGCCGTCGAAGGACGCAGCATCCGCGAGGTTGATCTGGCCGACACCGGTCAGGTGAGCGACGCGGAACTGGCCGAGATGGAGCAGTACCTTGGCCCGAGCACGCTGGCCAAGTTGCAGACCGCCGAGGACGATGAGGAAGAGCTTGACGCAGATGTGGATATCGATATCGATATCGATGAGGACGACGGCGACCAAGACGAGGACGATGAGGAGTAGGCTGTTCAAGCAACAGTGCACAAGGACCGACGGCCTGTGACCGTCGGTTTCTGACAATCGTCTTTAGCTTTGGATGGCATGAGGTGCTGCGTTTCGGCGCAGCGCCTTTTGTGAGAGGGCCCGGCGTGTGCGCGGGTCACCGCAAAACAAGTAGTTGAGCGAAATCTGACATGTCGCGACGGAAAACGAAATCGTCGACGATAAATAAAATGGTAAGCCTGGGGGAGATGGTCCGTGACGCCGGTCTGTGTCGCCGCCGTACATCGCCCCGAGATTTACATGAGCCGGAATAGGGAGAACAATCATGGCTGAAATCACTGCCCAAATGGTGAAGGAACTGCGCGAGGCCACCAACGCCGGTGTGTTGGACTGCAAGAAGGCTCTCAGCGACTCCAACGGCGACTTTGAAGCCGCCATCGAGATTCTGCGCAAGAAGGGGCTCTCCACGGCGGCCAAGAAGGCCGGGCGCGAGACCAAGGAAGGCCTCATCGGCACCTACATTCACCCCGGCGCCAAAATGGCGGCCATGGTGGAGCTTGCGTGTGAAACCGATTTTGTCGCCCGCACCGAGCAGTTCCAGACGCTGGCCTACGATCTGGCCATGCACGTGGTGGCGTCGCGCCCGCTCTATGTGAGCCGGGAAGACGTGCCGGCCGACGATGTGGCCAAGGAGATGGCCATCTACAAGGAACAGATGGCCGACAGCGGCAAGCCTGAGCACATTCTGGACAAGATTGTCGAAGGCAAGATCGACAAGTGGTACAGCGAGGTCGTGCTGTTGGAGCAACCCTTCGTCAAGGACCCCGACGTCACAGTCCAGAGCCTGCTCACGGACACGGTGGCCTCTCTTGGCGAGAACATCAAGGTGAACCGATTTGCCCGCCTGGAGATCGGCGGCTAAATCATATCTGCCCAGCCAAACAAGGCTGGGCAGTCTTTTACCTGGAGAAAATTCCCGGGGGAGAAATTCCCTGGCCGGCAATCCCCGAGGGTGCTCCATGCCCTCAGTCCGGCGAAACATCGGTTTTTGGCAACGTGTCGTCATGACTCATGTAGAGGGAGAATCCTAGACCATGGCTGAGTTGAAGTTCAGACGAGTTCTGTTGAAGTTGGGTGGCGAAGCGCTGGCCGGAGAAGGCGGCTTCGGCATCAACCCATATCAGGCGGAGTTTCTGGCACAACGTATCATCGATCTGGTCAACCTGGGCGTCCAGGTCGCCGTGGTGATCGGCGCAGGGAACCTGTGGCGGGGCAAGCAGGACGGTCTGGACCACGGCATGGAACGCGTCACCGCCGACCACATGGGCATGTTGGCGACGGTCATGAATGCGTTGGCGCTGCAAGATGCGCTGGAGCGTGCGGGCATGCCCACCCGGGTGATGACCGGCATCGAGGTCCGCTCGGTGGCCGAGCCGTACATCCAGCGCCGGGCCGTGCGTCACCTGGAGAAGGGGCGGGTGGTGATCTTCGGCGCGGGCACCGGCAACCCGTACTTCACGACCGACACGGCCGCCTCGCTGCGCGCCATGGAGATCGACGCCGAAGTCCTCATCAAGGCCACCAAGGTCGATGCGGTCTACGACAGCGATCCCAAGACCAATGCGGATGCCAAGCGTTTCGACCATCTCACCTACATCGAAGCGCTCAACATGCGCGTCGGCGTGATGGACAGCACGGCCATGGCCATGTGCATGGACAACGATCTGCCCATCTACGTCGTCAATCTGTGGCAGAACGGCACGTTGGAGAAGGTCGTGGCCGGCCAAAGCGTGGGCACGCTGGTCTCGGCCACATAGGATTCATTTTTTGTACGCGTCGGAGTTTTGTTACAATAGATTTCTCTGGGGTCTTTCGTGAACCGGCCCAGCCGGATTGGCAGCCGCGGTGCGGTCTGACCACCGGCCGGCGATGCTGCCGTCACGAATGCCGCGAACATGCGTCAATCTTCCGCTTTCCCGTCCGGTCCCTGACGTCGCCTTTGGCGTTGAAAGGATGTGGCGTTGAAAGCACGCTGAGCCTGAGGAGCGAGTCATGATCAAGGACGTCCTGAACGATGCTGACGACCGTATGCACAAAACCATCGAAGCTCTGCGTCATGATCTCATGTCCATTCGGACGGGACGGGCTTCGCCGGCTCTGGTTGAACACCTCAAGGTTGAGTACTACGGCGTACCCACACCCTTGATGCAATTGGCGACCATCAGCGTTCCCGATGCTCAGACGCTCGCCATCCGTCCCTATGCCGCCAATGACATTCCGACCATCGAGCGCGCCATCGCGCTCTCCGACCTGGGGCTGACACCCAACAACGACGGCCAGGTGATTCGTCTGACCATTCCGGCGCTCACTGAAGACCGCCGTCGCGAGTTGACGAAGATGGTCAACAAGCGCGCCGAGGAAGCACGCGTGGCCATCCGCAACATCCGCCGCGACAACATCAGCGACCTGCGTGATCTGGAAAAAGAGAGCATCGTCTCAGAAGACGACTCCCGGCGCGCCCAGGAGCAGGTGCAGGACAAGACCAACGCGTTCATCAAGCAGATCGACGACATTGCGCGTGAAAAAGACGAAGAGATCATGACGATCTAGGCCAATGCGGCGTACATACCACGGCGGAAATTCGGCGTGTGCACGCCGCACGGTCTCGAGAATTGCCAACGGGGTGAGTCTGACTCACCCCGTTTTTTCGCAGCGATCTCGGTCCCACGGGAATGTGATGCCCCTGGCGTCCTGGGTGACAGCCGTTTCACACATTTTGACGCGTAGCGCCTTTTTAGCCAGTGTGCGGGGCGTGATACGATGACGGCAGTGGAAATGGACATTGGGCACTGAACGCGTTGCGGCCGCCGCCTGTAGCCACAGTTTGCGCTGCATCCGGTGACGAAGGCGTACGGGCGCGGTATCGGCTGTCGTGCAGAGACCACATGCGCATCGATTCCGGGCCGAGTGAAGGAGTTGCGACTGTGAGTAGGCAAGCGAATCACAATCTTGCGCCGTTACCGGCGATCCCGCACCACATCGGCATCATCATGGATGGAAACGGGCGCTGGGCGCAGGCGCGCGGCTTGCCGCGCTTGGCCGGGCATCAAGCCGGCGTGGACAACATTCAGCCTGTGCTGGAATTTTCGGTGGAGATGGGCGTCAAGGTGCTCACCATCTACGCCTTTTCCACGGAGAACTGGCAGCGCCCGCCCGATGAAGTCAGCGGCCTCATGCGTCTGCTCGGGTTGACCATTCAGCGGCAACTCAACGAACTCAACCGCAACGGCGTGCGCATCCTGCACAGCGGGCGCATGGAGGGCATCAGCACCCATTTGCAGCGTCAAATCCGGCGCGCTGTGGAGGTGACCAAGGACAACGATCGCATCACGCTGAACGTGGCCTTCAACTATGGCGGCCGGGCCGAAATTTTGGACGGCATCCGCCGGGTCATTGCCGACGGCATCGATCCCGCGGCGCTGACTGAAGAGATGTTCAGCACCTACCTCTACCACGATCTGCCCGACCCGACCTGATCATTCGGACCGGCGGCGAGTGGCGGCTGTCCAACTTCCTCATCTGGCAGGCCGCCTATGCCGAATACTACACGACGCCGACCTTCTGGCCCGACTTTGACGAAGAAGAACTGCACAAAGCGTTGACTGAATTCAACCGGCGCGAGCGGCGCTTCGGCCGTGTGCTGAACGCGTAGTCGCCATTGGACGGTCGTCTCGTCAGTTTCGTCTGGGAGTCGACCGTGTGGCGGCTGCCTGCCCCTTGCGTCGATCGACGACGGCGGTTCGAGCGTGGGCCCGTTTCCCCGGCTGCCGTGATGACCAAACCATCATCCATCAGAACTCTGCTCCCATGCTCACGCGCAATTGTAGGCATTTTCTACGCGGTCATTCTCTTCGGCGCCGTCTATTTCGGCCCGTGGACCAGCGCCCTCCTCTTTCTGACCATGGGCGTGTGGGGTGGGCTGGAATTCTACCGCATGGTGGAAATCGGGGGCTATCACCCGGCCGGGCGGCTCGGCGTCGTCTGGATCGTGGCACTGGTGTTGACGGGCTGGCAACCGCCGCTGCTGCCGCTCTCCAGCGTGCTGACGGCGGGGCTGATCGGCGTGCTGGTCTACAGCCTCTTCCAGGTGGACCGGCCGTTGAACACGTGGATCGTCACCGCGGCCGGCGCCGTCTACCTGGGGCTGATGTGCAGCCAGATGCTGGCGCTGCGCCTGTTGCACAACGGGATGTGGTGGATCTACCTGGGCTTTTTCGCCACGTGGGCCAACGACACCATGGCCTATCTCACCGGCGTCACGTTGGGACGCCACAAGATTTGGCCACGTCTGAGTCCCAAGAAGAGCTGGGAAGGCACCATCGGCGGCTGGCTTGCGGCGACGCTGGCCGGCGCTGACGGCGTGGTTCTCGCCGCTCATGATCAGCCCGCTCTTCGGCGCCGCGGTGGGATTGGGTGCGGGCGTGCTCGCCCTCTACGGCGACTTGGGCATCAGCATGATCAAGCGCCAGGTCGGCGTCAAGGACAGCGGCACGTTGTTGCCCGGCCACGGCGGCCTGCTCGACCGCATCGACAGCATCCTCTTCGTCCTGCCCTTCATCTACCAGGCTGTGCTTCTCTTCGGCCCCCACGCCTAAACACGGCGCGATGGGTCCCCGGAGTAAGAAACTCTTCAGACAAACCAGGTTTTTCCAAAACCTGGTTTGTCCGCCCGATCCTACACCGTCGACCACTGTGCGCCGGCCAACGCGCCGCGCAACTTGGCGATGTTGTCGGCCACCGTTCCGCGGTCGTTGAAGACCGCGCTGCCGACCACAATGACGTCGGCGCCGGAACGGACCACGTCGTCGATGTTGCGCGTGTCCACGCCACCGTCGACTTGCAGCGCGCAGACGGGGTTGAGCTGATCCAGCAACTGACGCATCCGGCGCAGCTTGCTCGTGCTCGTCTCAATGAAGCGCTGCGAGCCGAAGCCGGGGTTGACGCTCGCTGACGAGCACCATGTCCACAAACGGGATCACCTCGCGCACGCTCTCCACCGCGGTGCCCGGGTTCAACGCCACGCCGGCCCCGCAGCCCAAGGCCGTGATGTGCTGCAACGTGCGGTTGATGTGGCGGGTGGCCTCCACGTGCACCGTGAGCAGGTTGGCCCCGGCGTCGACGAAGACGTCCAGGTAGCGATCCGGATCCTCGACCATGAGATGCACATCCAACGGCAGGTCGGTCATGCGGCGCACGGTGCGGACCAGCAGCGGTCCAAAGGTGATGTTGGGCACAAACGCGCCGTCCATGACGTCCAGGTGGATCATGTCGGCGCCGCCGGCCTCCGCGGCCTTGATCTCGGCCGCCAGATTGCCGAAGTCGGCCGTGAGGATGGAGGGGGAGATCTGGATCGGTCGCACGCGCTTCATGTCTGTCCACCTTTGGGTTGGGATAAGCCGTCTCCCTGGGCCATGCGTGTCGCAGCCATGGGATGACGGCGGAGAAAATCGACCATCAGCTCGGCCACGTTCCAGGGCCGGCGAAAGATCAGCGCATGGCTCTGCCCGGGAATGAGATGGAGCTCGGCGTCGGCCAAGACCGCGGCCATGCGTGTGGGCACACTGGGCGGAAAGAACTCGTCCTCTTCGCCGTGGATGAGGCAGACCGGCAGCGTCCACGTTGCCAGCGCGTCCAGCGGCAAATCGATGCTGTTCTTGCCCGTGAGCCGGCGAAACCCGGCCAGCACGATCTCCTCGTAGTACCCGTCGTAGTGGAAGGGATCGTGCAGGCGCGCCGTCGCCTCCATCCACTTGCGCCCGGCCTGAAAGTTCTCCGGCACGAGACGGGCGCCGGCGCCTGTGGTCCGAGGATCGGTGCTGTGGGTGGTGCTGACCAGCGTCAGCGTCGCCGGCGCGGCCAGTTCCGCGTCGACCAGCAACTGGGCGATCATGCCGCCGGAACTGCACCCGGCCACGTGGCCCCGATCCGCGCCTTCGTGGGCCATGAGCGCCGCCAGCTGCCGCGCCATCTCCAGATGGGAGAAGCCGTAGGGATAGCCGACCGACTGCCCGTGCCCCGGCAAGTCGGGGAGGATGACACGGTACTCAGCGGCCAACTGGTCGAGCAGCGGCCCCCACGCGGCCTGTCCGGTGCTCATGAAGTTGTGGAGCAACGTCAACGGTGCGCCGGATGCGCCGGGGGCGGTCGGCCCCACCACCTCGTAGAAGATGACGCCGGTGGCGGTGGTGAATTCGGCCATGCCTCACCCACCCCTGTCCATGCTGCCCGGTAGACCGGCCGGCGGCACGGTGACCGTGGTGGATTGGCTGTAGCGCCCCGTGGTGGTGACGAGATGCACCACTTCGCCCAGGTCGTCCAGTGTGACCAGGCCGCGGAAGAGCCGGTCGTCGATGATGGCGACGATGCGGCTGCCCGACTTCATCATGATGTCCCAAATGTCGGCCAGCGTCTGATCGGAATGGCCGGTCGGAATTTCATTGGCCGGCGTCATCGCATCGACCACGCGCGCGTCTTCGCCGTGGGCGCGCAACGTCTCGATGAGCTTGGCCCGGGTAATTGCCCCGGCAAACTGGCTGCTCAGATCGAGGACGGCGTAGACCGATTGGTGCGACGTCATCAGCAGTGTGACGGCGCGGTTCAGCCGGTCGCTGGTGAAGAGCGTCAACTGCTGCGGGCGCAGGGCACGGTCCACATCGATGTTGCGCAGGACCGAGCGATTGGTCACGTTCTCCAACTCCGCGCTGCCGCCCACGTAGACGAAGAAGGCGATGAGGAGCAGGAAGATGCCGCCGCCGGCAATGCCGACCACGGCGAAGATCAGCGCCATGATGCGCCCCACGTAGACGGCGATGCGCGTGGCGCGCACGTAGGGCATCGCCATGGCCAGCAGCGCCCGCAGCACCCGGCCGCCGTCCATGGGAAAGGCCGGCAGCAGGTTGAAGATGACCAGCAGGATGTTGGTGCTGAGCAGATAGATGATCAAGTTGGTGAAGCCGGGCGTCATCATGTTGCTGGCCAACATGCGCGGCGTGGGCAACCCGCCGCCGAAGCCGAAGCCGCCGATGCTGAACGCGGCGACCGGCAGCAGCAGCAATGCGATGGCGATGTTGACCAACGGCCCGGCGATGGCGATGGCCAGTTCCTGGGACGGGCGGTCGGGCATGCGTTCCAGATTGGCCACGCCGCCGATGGGCAGCAGCGTGATGCTGGGCACTTTGATGTGGTAGTGGCGCGCCACGACTGCGTGGCCGAACTCGTGGAGCGTCACGCACAGGAAGAGCAGCAACATGACCAGCACGCCGTAGAGCGCGCCGATCACGACCGAGCCTGCCCGTTGGCTAAAGATGAACGCGCCGTAGACCAGGATCAGCAAGAAGGACCAGTGCATCCGCACCGGAATCCCAAACATGCGGAAGAGCGTGAGGGACGTACCCAAGAAAACCTCCTAAACCGACGCCGTGAGTTGAATACGACAGTCGGTTGGTCTTTCACCGAATTCCATCTCGTCTGGTGGACACGGCGGTCACTCCAGCAAAGAGGGCAAGGCGTCGGGATCGTTGCCCGCGGCTTCGAAACCGCGCGCAGCGCCGAGTAGGCGTAGATGCCCGAGTCGTGGCCGTCGGTCCAGACCAGGCGCACGGCATAGTTGCCGACCAACTCGGCGTTGGCGATCTCCGCGCTGGGCGGCGGCGTGGACGAGAGGGTCAGCAGATCGGTCTGCGCGGCGGCTTCACTGCGCTGTTCGCGGCACGAGGCGCACGGGCAGTTGGCCCGGAGCCAGCGCAGCGGAAAGTCCGACGCGTAGCCGTCGCCCCAGTCGATGTGCAGCAGGCCCGCGCCCCGGTCAATGGTGATGTTGCGCGGGCGAGTGGCCGGATTGAGTGCCATGACGTCTAGCCGCCCTGTCCGTCTGACTTCGCCTTGTTGGACCGAATCATGCCCTGGAACAGCTCCAGCGGCAGCGGGAAGACGATGGTGCTGTTGTTCTCCGCCGCGATCTCGTTGAGCGTCTGCAGATAGCGCAGTTGCAGCGCACCGTCGGCCTGGGACATGAGTTGCGCCGCCTCGGAGAGCTCCTGGGCCGCACGCAATTCACCCTGCGCATGAATGATCTTGGCCCGCTTCTCGCGCTCGGCTTCGGCCTGTCGCGCCATGGAGCGCTTCATGGATTCGGGCAACTCCAGATCCTTGACCTCCACCACGCTCACCTTGATGCCCCACGGCTCGGTCTGGTCATCGATGATCTGTTGCAGGCGCAGGTTGATCTTGTCACGCTGGGCCAGGAGATCGTCCAACTCGCTTTGGCCTAGGACCGAACGCAGCGTGGTCTGGGCGATCTGCTGGGTGGCCAGCAGGTAGTTGGAGACGTTGACCACCGCGGCGACGGGGTCCATGACGCGGAAGTAACAGACGGCGTTGACCTTGACGGTCACGTTGTCCTTGGTGATGGTCTCCTGCGTGGGCACGTCCAGCGTCACCACGCGCATGTCGACCTTCAGCATCTGGTCGATGATGGGAATGATGAAGAAGAGCCCCGGCCCTTTGGCTCCCCCGACGCGCCCCAGGCGGAAGATGACGCCGCGTTCGTATTCCGGCACCACCTTGATTGACGCCCGCACGATAACGATGAGCACGACGAGCAGGACGATGATGATGGGGAGACTGATGAAATTCATACCGACTCCTTATCTGAACCTCGTGGGATTTGGTCTCTGTATTATAGCCGTCGGCGCCAGGTCGTGACAACCCGACTGAGACTTCCCGGAAGCCCTCCGTCACGTCCCGCTTGTGGCAGATCCTGGAGGGCTTCCGGGAAGTCTCAGTCGAGATTGGATGTACGCACATGCCCCATCCCAACGCCACGCGCTTTTGACGCACCCGGTCTCTGTCATTATGATGTGGACCCGAAAGGAAGGTCCACGCCATGCACGTCGCTACCAACATGAACCTTGCTCACACACCTCCATGCCGCGACACCGTCCGTCAGCGCTGCCAACGCAGCTTGGCGGCATTTGTGCTCCTCTCTATCATGCTGGTTCTTGGCGCGTGCAACCGTCAGTCTGATTCCCAAGCGACCCCGATCCCCTGTCGACCGCGCGCCGGACGGCGCGCGACGCGACGCCCGTGCCGGCGGTCGATCCGCCTGTGGTCGTGCGGGCAACCCCGTCCCCGACCACAAGCGCCGTCCAGCCCATTCTCATGCCCACGCCGACGCCGGACACGCCACCCGATGCCCCGGCAGATGTTCCGCCCCGCGGGCGGGTCAACGCCGTGCTGGTCAATGTGCGCCGTGCCGGAGATGAATGGCTCTCTGCTGGCGACTGCGGCGGAAGGCGCGGAGTTCGACGTGCTTGGACGCAGCGAGGACGGACGCTGGCTCAGGGTCTGCTGCGTGACGGGCGCGACCGGCGACCAGTGGATCAACACCGAGTTTCTCGACGTGGACCTGAGCCGGCTGGCCGCCCGTTCCCGCCGCCGGTGCGGATGCGACGACCGCTGCCGGCGGCAACCCCAGCGCGTGTCAACGTCAGTCTCGCCAATGTGCGCGGTGGACCCGACACCGCCTTTCCCATCGTCGCCACCGCCGGCGAGGGCCAGACGCTCAACGTGGTGGGGCGCAACGACAGCGGCGATTGGGTGCAGGTCTGCTGCCTCACCGCCGACCCGCAGCAGCAGACCTGGCTCAGCCTCGACGTGGTGACGGTCACGGGCGAGCTGGCGCGCGTGGCCGTGGTCGCCGCGCCGGAGCCGCCCGCGCCCGTCGCGGTCGCCGCCGGCGGCACGGGTGGACCGACGGTGGCTGCCGCTTCCGCCCCCGGTTTGCCCGGTCTCGGCGGCTTCGGTCCGCCGGGCGGGGCCAATCCCTTCACCGGTCAACCGCTCGCAGGCGACGTGGCGGGCCGCCGCCCGGTGATCGTCTGCATCAACAATGACTTTGCCGCGCCCGCAGTTCGGCATCAGCCAGGCCGACGTCATGTACGAGTACCTGATGGAAGGCTTCGGCATCACCCGGTTCAGCGGCGTCTTCTACGGCGACACCGTGGCGCAGATCGGCCCGGTGCGCAGCGCGCGCCTGGTCAACTACTACCTGGGTGCGCTCTACAATGCCGGTCTCCTCTGCTCTGGGGCCAGCGATCCGGTGCGCTACACGCTCAAGCACGAGGCGCCCTTCCCCTATCTCGACATCGACCTGGACGACCCCTCCAACGCCCGCTATTCAGCCAGCGTGGGCAGCGACTACCGCACGCGTCTGCGCACATCCACGGACGGCTATGTGCGCTGGTTGGGCGATTGGGGTGTCCAGCAGCCGGCCGCGGTGCGTGGCTTCACCTTTGGCGCGACGCCCGCAGGCGGTGCGCCGGCGACCTCCATCCAGATCCCCTATCCCGCGGCGACCGGCAGCAATGTGGGCTACACCTATGCCCCCGAAAGTGGGCGCTACCTGCGCACCCTGGGCGGCGCGCCCCATCTGGACGGCAACAGCGGCGCGCAAGTGGGCGTGGAAAACGTGATCGTCCAGGTCGTGCCCCATCAAGTCACCGACATCGTCGAGGACTCGCTGGGCAGTCTCAGCATTCGGCTCAACTTGTTTGGGAGCGGGCGGGCCATTGTCTTGCGTGACGGCCAGGCGTTTGAGGGCACATGGCAGAGCAACAGCCGCGGCGACACGCCGCGCTTCTTCGACGCCGGCGGCAACGAGATTCCCCTGAAGCCGGGGCGCACCTGGATCAGCATCGTGCCGCCGGACTATCCCATCACGTTTCAGTAGCGCGCCTGTCTCGCGGCAGGCAGCGCACTCAAAACTCGCCGGCGAACAGCGTGTAGCGTTGCTGCGGCGTAGCGCCCTGCGCCGTCAAGAAGGCCGCGCCCGGGGACCCCACGTCGACCGGGCCGACGGTGAGCGTCTCCCAGCCGGCCGCGTGGCTCGTCGCCAGCACGTGGCGCCACAACTGCCGGCCGATGCCTTGGCCGCGCCACGCCGGGAGGACGCCGCCGAGCAGGAGCCGTCCGGCGCGCATCGGCCGCGCGCGCTGGTACGCGATCCACGGACGCCACAGCGGATTGCGGCCGCCGTGGCTGCGGCGCAGCACCGGCGCGTAGTCCCCTTGCAGCCACACAAAGCCGACCGGCGTCCCTTCCATCTCAGCCACCCACAGCGTTGACGGCCATTGTCCGATGACATCCGCCAAAAAGCGCGCCTCCTCGGCGTCCGGCGGAGGAAATAGGTCGGTGGCACTGGCACTCTGCAGCAGCGGCAACAGCGGCCCCGACAACGCCGATCGCCGCCGGTGCGAGGATCGCCGGTCCGCCGCCGGCGTCCGCATGTGACGTGGGTGCAGCTACGAACAACTGCTGCTCATGGACTGGCTCCAGGCTTTGGGCCAGCAACTCGGGCACGTAGGGCGCATTGTACGGCGTGTGCAGCGGCGGCGTAAGGTTGAAGTAGTTGAGCAGCGCGCCCACCCAACGCCGGTGACACGCCGATCGGCCCCACCAACCGCCGGTAGCCCCGCTCCCACAGTTGTTCCATCACGCCTTCCAACAGACGATCCAGACACGCCTCGTCATTGACGATGTGGGGAAGGCCAAATAGGCGGTCCGATCCTCCACGCGGATCGGTCAGCAACACCGCTGCGGCCACCGTTTCCTCGAAAACCGACGTGGACAGACCATAGCCCACGCCGAAGTCCCCATCCGATCGGGAGGCGACGCGCCGGCGCACCGCTTGCACGTGGAGAAGCGTGGGCGCCAAGCGGCGCATGTGGGCGTGCCCTCTGCCGGTGAGCGTCCGGCGCAGCCAGGGCAACGGCGGTGGCGCCCAGCGCGGGTCGTCGGCCATGATGGTGCGCCAGCCGCGGAAGAAGCTCTGTCGGGTCCACCGATCGGCGGCGATGGTGAGATCGAAGTTGATGTATTCGTACGGCACAGTCACTCCTACGCTACTGCGTCAAGTCACGACGAAAAACGGTCCGCCTGACCTGCGGCATCGCGGCCACGGGACGGATCTGTTGCTCCGAATTCGCCGGGATGCCTGCCACGGTTGGCGCAAACGGCATGTTAACGGTTGATGAATGGGGCGGCCCAATCACGCACATTTGCGGCGCAATTCCCACAGATTGCCGGCAAAATTGGGGAAAATGTGGATAACCTTGGGGGTAACTCCCGTCCTCTCTGGAAAACTCGCGTACCCGCTGTGGACAAGATTAAAGGACGATTAACGACAAAATTGCAATGGGAAAATCAATTCTTAAAGATACAAACCGGCGTCCGTGTCGCGGTTTGGGCATTTGGTGCGAACAAAAGTTCTATCGCCAAGATGTCGCGTAGAACATAATTTCTGTGGCCGCAACTGATCATAAGATCGTCGATCTTGTCGCCGATCCGGCTTTCGGCCACGTTGTCAACAGACCCGAACTTTGGTAGACTACGTTCACGATTTTGCTGAGGCGTCGCCACTCTAGCCGACATCGCATCCTGCCGCCCGGCTAAATCCGTCCGCTTCCTCAGCATGATGTGGTTGAACGAACAGCGCGTTCACACATCACCCCTCACCGTCGGGTGTTGTAACCGACGGATGCATGAAAACACGAGTAAATCCCGGTGGAAGGATCCACGGTTGCCGCCATTGGTGGTGATGCCGTGCGTTCGCCGTGGCGTTTACGCCGCTCTGACCTAGTTTATTGCTTCGTGGCCGACTCATCAAGATGTCGCGACGATGGTGCGCGGCATGAGGTCGCCGACGAGCATTTCTGTATGGCCTGATCTTTATCATCGCAGTCTGCGGCCATGCGCTTATACATGGCCCTCATCGCAGCAATACCGGAACTGGAGGGAGTACGATTGAGACCCAGATCGTACAATTCATCTCGCGCCCGTGCGCAGCATTCATTGACGGATTATCGACTATTTGGAAACGAGGACAGCACCCCCAAGCACCCTGAGCAGGATCAGACACGCCAAGACGAAAGGCGGGAACGCACACCTGAAAGAGCAGCACGCTACGATGCCGACGCGACTTGGCCGGAACCAGAAGCCGACCAGAACGAAGCGACGCCGTCCGCACAATTGGGGCTAGGCCTCGACTTGCCGGCATCGCCGACTTCGGCGCTTCCGGAGGATGTGGTCGTGTCGAGTTCAACGCCTCGTGATGAGGCGCGGGTCGACGCGCACGCCGTCTGGCACGCGGTGCTGGACGAACTTGCCATGACGCTGTCGGCCAATGAGTTTCAGACGTGGGTGCGCGACAGTTGGGCCGTGGCCTATGAAGACGGTGAGTTGATCGTCGCTGTGCCCAGCCCGTACACCAGCGACTGGCTCAACTGTCGTCTGCGTGATCGCATCCAATGGGCTTTACGCGACATTGCCAAACGCACGATTGCCGTCAAGTTTCGGGTGCAGCAGCCGCCGGTCGCGCACGCCGAGGACATGAGCGACACCCCGCTCTACGCCCAGCAGGAGACCGTGGCCGAAGTGAGCATGTCCGCAGCTGCTACACCGGCGTCGTCCGGCCCGGAAGGAACCCGTTCGGTGTCATCCGGCCCAGCATCATCGGGATCGGCGTCACCGGAGCCCGGCATGGGCGCATCCGACCTGAATGGGACGGTGGATGGTGCGCCGCCGGCGGCCGCGCCGGATCCGTTCGCGACGGGGGCGCGTGTCCCGGCGTCCGGGCAGTCGGTGCGTTACTCGACCCAGCTCAACGCCCATTATACCTTTGAGTCATTCGTGGTGGGCAACAACAATCGCATGGCCGAGGCTGCAGCCACCGCGGTGGCCGATGCGCCCGGGCAGCGCTTCAACCCGCTCTTCATCTACGGGGGAGTGGGGCTGGGCAAAACGCATCTGCTCCATGCCATCGGCAACCGGGCCCAGCAGCTCGGCCGCCAGGTACTCTATTGCTCATCCGAGACCTTCACCAATGATCTGATCGGCGCGATCCGCTCGCAGAGCACCCAGGAGTTCCGCAACAAGTATCGCCAGGTCGACATCCTGCTCATCGATGATATTCAGTTCATCGGCGGCAAAGAGAGCACGCAAGAGGAATTCTTCCACACCTTCAACGAACTGCACGCCAACGGACGGCAGATCGTGTTGACCAGCGACCGCCCGCCCAAGGCTTTGGCCACGTTGGAAGAGCGCCTGCGCAGCCGCTTCGAGGGCGGCGTCCAGACCGACATCTCGCGACCGGATTTCGAGACGCGGGTGGCGATCTTGCAGTCCAAGGCCTTCAAGCTCGGGTTGCAGACATCGCAGGATGTGCTGGCCCTGGTCGCCGAGCGCATCGACAGCAACGTGCGCGAGCTGGAAGGGGCGCTCAATCAGTTGGCGCTGCAGCTGGATCTCCACAATCGCCGCCTCACCTACAGCGAAGCGGCCGCCATGTTGGAGACGATCACGCCCAATCGCACGCCGTGCCCGCCTGCCCATGTGATCGAGATCGTGGCGGACTACTTCGATCTGACGGTCGAGGACTTGGTGGGGGCGCGCCGGACCAAGGCGATTGCCTGGCCGCGCCAGATCGCCATGTATCTCCTACGCGAGGAGAACCAACTGTCGTTGCCGGCCATCGGCGGCTATCTGGGCAACCGGGATCACACGACCATCCGCTACGGGGTGGAACGCATCTCCGAGCAACTGGGCCGTGACGACGAACTGCGCCAGACCGTGATTGCGCTGCGCGAGAAAGTCTACATGCCGTTCATGCGCTAGCTCGGGGCAAATTCAGCGTTGACGGGCCGGGAGTTCCAGCAATAGGACAGGTCCCAATCCGGGAGTCTCGTGCTTGATGTTCCCCGAAAAACGACCATTCCATAATGGTCGCATGGACAGGTTAAATGCAGGTTAAAGAATTGGCACGCTTTTGCAATAATCATCCAACTCAAGTACACTATGGCAAGATGTAAAAGCAGCTCATAACATGCATCTACGTTTGGCGTAAGACGGTGCGATCTGCCGGGTGCAGATGGAACCGATCGGTTTGTCTTAGGCGGATTCTCACGGCGCGGGCGCGCCGACTCGGAGTACAGCATGGCAGGAAGCGACGGCCGTCAAAAAGCCCTGGAGACCACCCTGGCAGGGCTCAACAAGCGCTACGGCGACGGTGTCGTCATGAAACTCGGCGAAGCGACTCGCCTCAATGTGGAAGCAATCCCGACCGGCAGCCTCAGCTTGGACATTGCCTTGGGCATCGGTGGGATTCCGCGTGGGCGCATCATCGAGGTCTACGGGCCGGAGAGCGCCGGCAAGACGACGCTCTGTCTGCATGCCATTGCTGAAGCTCAGAAGTCGGGCGGTATCTGCGGCTTTGTGGACGTTGAGCACGCCCTTGATCCCAGCTATGCCCGCAAAATCGGCGTTGACATCCAGAATCTATACGTGAGCCAACCGGACACGGGCGAACAGGCGCTGGAGATTACCGAAGCGCTGGTCCGTTCCGGGGCCATGGATGTGGTCGTCGTCGACAGCGTGGCAGCGCTGGTGCCGCGTGCCGAAATCGAAGGTGAGATGGGTGACAGCCATGTTGGACTTCAGGCGCGCCTCATGAGTCAGGCGTTACGCAAACTGACCAGCGCCGTCAAGTCGAGCAACACCTGTCTGATCTTTACCAACCAACTGCGCCAGAAGATCGGCGTGATGTTTGGGAATCCGGAAACGACAAGCGGAGGCATGGCGCTCAAGTTCTATGCCAGTGTACGCCTGGACGTGCGGCGGATTCAGGCCATCAAGCAAGGCACCGATGTGATTGGCAACCGCACCCGGGTGACGGTGAAGAAGAACAAGGTCGCGCCCCCCTTCAAAGTCGCCGAGTTTGACATTATGTACGACGAAGGCATCAGCACTGTTGGCGATTTGATCGACCTCGGTGTCGAATACGACATCATTGACAAACGTGGAGCCTACTATCGCTTCAACGACGATCTGATCGGACAGGGACGTGAAGCAAGCAAGGATGCCCTACGCCAAAACGTAGTTCTCGCCACGACCATCGACGGCCTCGTCCGCGCCCGTGCCGGCTTGCCGGAACGCCATCTCCCGCTGACACTGGACGGCGAGGGTGAAGACGTTGCTCAGACCGTTGCCGCAAAATAGTCCACCGGCGCATACGCGATGGACTCGCCTGGGGCATGTGATTTGGTTATCGCGCGTGGCCTCAATGGGGACGTACCCGTTGAGCGTCACCGATCAACACCGGTCGTAGACTCGTCGGAGTGATGCATGGTATGCGCTGTAGCGTCTGCTGCGGCGCATTTTTGTTTTTCACCGACCATACGGCTGGTTCTCGAGCTAGAGGATAGAAACGAACACGCAACAATCAGCTCCCCTCTCCGCACCACCAGCATATCCATCCATGCCACCGCATGCCGGAGTGGGTACCATCCGGTGTGCGCACGGACAAAGGAATCAGAATTTCGATGATTCTCGGGCCTGATGCCCTCCGTGCATGGATTGTGCCACATGTGTGAGTTCGACAGGTACGCGCTGATTGTCAACCCGACAAGGACAGACTATGGGGACAATGATATTGGCAATCATTTTGATCGCCTTGGTTGCGATTGTCGCCGCCGGTATCGCCGCTTACCTCGCCTATGATCGTGGGCGCAAGAGCGGGATCGAAGGCGAACGGCAACGTCAGGCCGAGATGCGGATGGGTGCAGAAGAGCAGGCCGCACGCATCATCGCCGAGGCCGAGACTGGTGCCAAGCAGTTGCAACTGGCGATCAAAGAGGAAGAGGTGAGCCGGCGGGCCGCCATGGACACAGAGCAGGAACGCCGGCGCAAGGAATTGGAACGAATCGAAGAGCGACTCCAGAACCGTTTGGACACCGCCGAGCGCCGTCTGGAGCAGATGGAAAACCGCGAACGCAAGCTGAACCAACGCTCAAGCAAGCTCGACCAGCGGGAACAGCAGTTGTCGCAGATGGAGGAAGAACGGGCCGCCGAATTGCAGCGCGTGGCGCAGATGTCCACCGACGAGGCGCGTGAGGTGCTCTTGGCCGACGTGCGCGAGACCACCCGCAACGAGATGGCCCGGGCCATTCGCGAGATCGAAAGCGAAACCATGGAAGAGGCCGACCGGCGCGTGAGATCGTGGCCCTGGCCATCGAGCGCATCGCCAGCGACCATGTCTCGGAGTACGCGGTCAGCAGCGTCTCACTCCCGTCCGATGAGATGAAGGGCCGCATCATCGGTCGGCAAGGGCGCAACATCCGGGCCATCGAACAGGCCGTGGGTGTGGACCTGGTGGTAGACGACACGCCCGAGGCCATCATCATCAGCAGCTTTGACCCCGTGCGCCGCGAGATCGCGCATGGCCTTGAGCAAACTGGTGGCCGATGGGCGCATCCACCCGACGCGCATCGAAAAAGAGGTGCAGAAGGCCACCGAAGAGATCGAACGTGTCATCGCCGAAGCCGGCGAGCAGGCCATGATCGAGACCAACAATCAGGGCCTGCATCGTGAGATCCAGCGCCTGTTGGGCCGGCTCAAGTTCCGCACCAGCTACGGGCAGATCCAGCTCGATCACGCCATTGAGACCGCCCACATCGCCGCCATCATCGCCAGTGAACTGCATGCCAATGTCAAGGTGGCGCGGCTCGGCGGTCTGCTGCATGATCTGGGCAAAGCCGTCAGCCACGAAATCGACGGCCCCCACGCCATCGTCGGGGCGGAGATCGCCAAGCGTTACGGTGTGAGCGACGTGGTCGTCAACGCCATCGCCGCCCACCACGGTGAGGTGGAGCCGCAGTCCATCGAGGCCGTCATTGTGGCCGCGGCGGATGCGATCTCCGGCGCGCGCCCCGGCGCCCGCCGTGAAAGCCTGGAGACGTACATCAAGCGCGTCACCGAACTCGAGGACATCGGTAACAGCTTCGAGGGCGTGAGCCAAACCTACGCCATCCAAGCGGGCCGTGAGATTCGCGTACTGGTGCGCCCGGATGATGTGGACGATATGGCCGCTATCAAGCTCAGCCGCGATATCGCCAAAAAGATTGAGGACAATCTGCAATATCCCGGCCAGATTCGCGTGACGGTCGTGCGCGAGACACGCGCGGTGGAATACGCAAAATAGGCTGGATCCGGCATCGGATTGCAGGATTACGCAAGTTGATAACCGTCGGGCGCGCCATGTTCAACTGGTCACGCCCGGCGGTTTTGTTTTGTCTGACGGTTCTGGAGGATCAAAATCCTCGTGAAACACGCGCAAACTGTTGCGAGTTCATCGAATTCGGAAATCGCGGAATCTAGCCCGTATCCAAATCGTATATAGTACGTCATCATACCTGAGAATTGCAGACAGCCGAAGGGGCGTCACACCACTCTCAACTATATGTCGACTTGGAACTCAGGGATGTCAACAGGAGGCCCCACCCATGTCAGAGCTCATCAAAGTATCTGCCCAATCTCGCTCGACCTCAGTCGCCGGCGCCATTGCCGGCGTTATGCGTGAACACGGCTATGCCGAGATGCAAGCAATCGGTGCCAGTGCAGTCAACCAGGCTATCAAGGCCATCGCCATTGCGCGCGGCTATTTGGAGCAGGACGATATGGATCTTGCCATCGTGCCTAGTTTCACCGAGGTGGACATCGACGGCAATGAGCGCACTGCGCTGCGTCTGGCCATTTTCAAGCGCACTGCGGCCCTCGATTTGGCAGCAAACGGCCATGGAGGCAGCCTCGAATCAGTGCTCGAATAGACCTGTTGTTGGCCTTCCACCCTGAGAATGCCATGCCCCGTTAACACTGTTCGCCAATCGAAAAGGGGATGCTCGGTACATGAGCATCCCCTTTTTGTGTTCTATGCCAAGACCGTCGGTGCCAAGACTTCCGTTGCTAAGACTTCGGCTTGCGCGAGCCCTTGGACCGGCGTCGTCGACTGCGCCGCCGTGACGAGCTTCCTTCGCCGCTCTGGGAGGACTTCGATTCTTCGCGTTCGGCCTGGGCTTTGGCGTTGTCGGCTGCGGCACCTGCACGGCGCTTGGTCGTGCACCCGCCGCATGTGCTACACCCGGCGCCGCTGCTGCTCTTGCTCGTCAGCAACTCGTCCACGGCGAACTCGGTCATGACCTGACCCTCCAGCATGACCGTGACCGATTCCTTGAGCGGGTGCAGGTGACGCACGCGCCCCACGCCCTGGGGCGTGACGACTTCCGATCCCAGCTTGGGCATCTTCTTGTTCTGCTGCTTGTAGAACGTGTCCTCATACGAGAGGCAACAGAGCAAACGCCCGCACACGCCCGAGATCTCGTCCGGGTTCAGCGGCAACTGCTGGTTCTTGGCCATGCGAATGCTCACCGGCGTGAATTCGCGTAGCCAACTGGTGCAACAGAGTTGCCGTCCGCACTTGCCCACGCCGTCCAGCAACTTGGCCTCGTCGCGCACGCCGATCTGGCGCATCTCGATGCGCGTGCGGAAGATGCGGGCGAGTTCGCGGACCAGCGCGCGGAAGTCCACGCGCGATTCCGCCGCAAAATAGACGAGCAAGCGACCGCCATTGAAGCTGTAATTGCAGCGGACCACCTTGATATCGAGCTTGTGCTCCTTGGCCTTGGTGCGGCAGATGGCCAGCGCTTCCGCTTCCTTGTGCTCCCACTGGTCCTTTTGCACCAGATCCCACGCATTTGCTTTGCGCAGCACGCTTTTCATCTCGCCCACCACATCGCTCTCGTCGATGATGTGGGGCGGCTGTACCACCTGGGCGACTTCGTTGCCTTTGCTCGTGTTGACGATCACGAAGTCTTGGTAGGCAAGGTCCAAGTGGCCGTTTGAGTCGAAATGATACACTTTCGTGACCGGGTTAAATTGCACTCCCACGACGGTGGGCATAGGTTCTCTCCTTCAAATCAAGACGCCGTATGTGATGCGGCGACGTCTCGATCGATCGTTGTCTCAAAACATCGTTCGCTTTGTTGCGGATGCGCCCGTGTCGCTACGCTGCACGCCTACGTTCGTGGGGCAGACGGAGCAACAGGACATCCAGTGCCAGCCGCGGATTGACCGTGTGGTGCAGGTAACCGTCGATCCGCTGGAGCAGCGCAAGATACGCTCGCACCTCTGCCTGGGGAAAACGCCGGGCATGGTCCTGGACCGCGTCGAGGAAATCCACGTTGGTGCAGGCGTCCACACAGCCTGATTGTACCAGCATCACGTCGCGCCACCACGATGTCCACAGTTCCAGCAACTCGAAGAGCGCTCCATGCGTGCGCCGGCCGGCCAACTCTTCGGCAAACGCCAGCCGGTCGATCCGGTCGCTGCGCGTCAACTCTTGCAGTCGCGCAAGGCTCGTCGTACGCGTGACCAGAAACTGGGCATCGTCCGCTTCTTGCACGGCCCAACCCAGGCGTCCCGTGGACAGCCGCGCCAGCAGATCGGCGCGTGCTGCATCTAATTGCCAGGTCGACGTCAACGCCGCGCGCACGGTCGTCAAGTCCAGCGGACGCAGGGGCAACACCTGGCAGCGGCTGACGATGGTGGGCAGGACATTGACACGGTCATCGGCCGTGAGCAGCAGAATGACGTGGGCCGACGGCTCCTCCAACGTTTTGAGAATCTTGTTGGCGAAGTTGTCGTTTGCCGCATGCACATCTTGAATCAGGAAGATCTTGTAGCGACCTTCCATGGGCCGCATGGCCACGGCTCGCACCAATTCGTTGGCATGCTCGACACGAATGAGCCCACGTGCTCGGTCCACTTCGCCCTCTTTGTCCACGGGCTGGACGAGCCGAAAATCGGGGTGGGCGCCGGCCGTCATCAAGCGGCATGCTCGACAACTCCCACAGGGAGCGACACCACCCTGCGTGCAGAGCAGCGTCTGGGCAAACACCTGGGCCAGTGTCGTCTTCCCCACATGCCGCGGCCCCGTGATGAGGTACGCGTGGCGGGGGCTGGGCACGGCTCGCTGTAGCAGTGCGACCGCCCATCCATGACCGACCACAGGCCAACCTGTATCGTTGCTTTGCCTCGTTGCGGTGACTGACATTGTGGCAGATTGTATCACAGAGAAATCTCGCGACAAAGTGAGATGGCCCAGACATGCGGGCGCCTCTCATTCGGGGGCAAGACGCGCTGCCTGTTTAGTTCGCACGCCCGTGCGAACGGCTGTGCCAAAGCCGGGTCTATGCCACAGTTCGCACGCCTCGTGCGAACTGGACATCTGCCCCAAATCTGTGATACACCTGACCTATGCACATGTCGGGCGGGATCGGCTTGGCGTGTGCTATAATCAATGGCGTTTACTGCAACCGGTGATAGTGCAACCGGTGACGGCTTCCGCTTTACTATCCCACGCCTACGGCCAAGTTTGCGATCAGATCACCATGTGGCGACAAGACAACCCTCTTCGCTGTCTGTGCCGGATGACGACCGGCGCATTGATGTACCCGGTTTCCGGCGTCCGATTTTGGCCGCACTCATGACGGTGCTGCTCGTCTTGACCGGGTGTGCCGCGACCGTGACACGGTCACCACCGCCGCGACCACCCCGGACGTTGCGCCGCAGGAGGTGCCCGCGGGTGACCTTGCCGAGGACGCGCCGCCGCTGGTCGTTCGCCCGCTCGTCGTCTGGGTGCCTGAATTCATGACCGCCGACGGCGACACTGCGGCAGAGGTGCTGGCCACTGCGCTGCAACAGTTTGAGCAGCTTTATCCCGCGAGCGAAGTCGAGTTCGTGGTCAAGCAGGAGGAGGGGGTCAACGGCATCCTCAACTATCTGCGCAGCGCACAACGGGTTGCGCCCGCGATCTTGCCCGACCTGGTGGTGCTGAACAGCCAGGATCTCTGGCGTGCCGTGGATCTGGGCTTGGTGCAGCCGCTGGACGCCGCAAACTTGCCGGTGACCCAGCCCATCTATCCCGCTGCGCTGGCGTCCGCACGCTACCAGGAGACCATCTACGGCTTTCCGTATGTCGTCAATCCGGTACATGCCGTGGGCGCGGCCGAACAGACACTGCCCGCCACGTGGGATGACGTCTTGGCCGGTGGCGTGCCCTATATCTTTGCCGGCGGCCTGGGCGACGCCGGGCTCAATCCCAGCCTTCTCCTGCAATATGCGGCGGCCGGCGGCACCATGACCGAGGCCACGGCAGAGCCGGACGCAGACGCCCTGCGCGCCCTGCTCGAGTTCTATGTTACTGGACAGTCGGCCGCGCTCATTGGGGAAGACACCGCCGTCTTGGCCGACACAGAAGAGGTCTGGAGTGCGCTGGATCTTGCCTCGTCACCGGCCGTCGGCTTGGTCTCGGCCCATGTGCTGCTGCGCGAGCGGGATGCGCTCAATCGCCTGGCCTACGCGCCCTTGCCTTCGGTCGACGGGGCGGCGCGGGCACTGGCGCCGGCGTACACGTTCGCCTTCCTCACCACCGATCCGGAACGGCTGGAGATGGGGTACAATCTGCTCAATGTCTTGTTTGACCCAACTGTCCACGGCAACTGGGCTCAGTTTGCCCAGTTGTTGCCCTCCACCGAGACGGCCCTCGATACCTGGGGCGAAGAGCAACCGTACTTCGTGTTTCTCCGCCGTCTCCTGCGCGACGACGCGTCGGCCATCCCCAATGGGCGCATCTTCTTCGAGTTCGCCCGCCGCCTGCAAGCCGCCCAGAATAGCGTCCTCGCTGGTTCGATGACCGTTGACGAAGCGATCGCATCCATCGGCACGTCGCCCTAGATTTGGCCATCTCTGCGCGGCCGTGAGCGTCCGCGCGCCCGCGCCTTCTTGCGATCCCTGCCCAATCAAAAAGCGGGACAATCCTCAACGAGGTTGCCCCGCTTTTTCTTGCAAAGCGTTGGAAGACGAAGCATCGCCTCCCAAATTCTTGCGTTCAGGCCGTCTTACTTGATGTCGACGGCGGCGCCTTCGGCCTCAAGCTTGGACTTGGCGTCTTCGGCGGCTTCCTTGCTCACGGCCTGCATGACCGGAGTCGGGGCGCTCTCCACCAGTTCCTTGGCTTCCTTCAGGCCCAAGTTGGTCAGGGCGCGCACGGCCTTAATGACGTTGATCTTCTTGTCGCCCACGTCCTTGAGCACGACGTCGAACTCGGTCTGCTCTTCCTCGGCCGCAGCTTCGCCGCCGCCGGCCGCCACAGCCGCCACGGCCGCAACCGGCGCAGCCGCGCTCACGCCCCAGGCGTCTTCCAACATCTTGACAAGCTCAGCGGCCTCGAGCAGGGTCAGGCCGTCCAACTGTTCCTTGATCGCATTCAAGTCTGCCATTTGGGTTCAACTCCTCATTGCAATGTAGCGTAAATACCACGACGGGAAAGCGGCGTCTTCACCATCGGCATGATCTGCCGGTCCATCTCCGTCGGGATTCACTCAGTCGATTCGTTTCAGTTCGTTGCGCAACATCAAACAAGTACCGCCGTCGTGCGGCCATGCCCACTGATCGTGGGCGGCATGTCACGCGGCGCTTTCCTTCTGCTTCTCCACGTAAGCATTGATGACCCGTGCCAGACTGGCGCTGGGGCCATTGACCATGCGGACCAGCGCACTGGCCGGCGCATTGATTGCACCGAGCACCATGGCCAAGGTCTGCTCCTTGGTCGGCAGATCAGCCAATGCATCGGCGCCGTTCTGGTCAAGCACTGTCTGATCGAGGATCGCGCCCCGAATTTCGACGATGCGCGCCGCCTTGATCCAATCCTTGATTGCAGTCACGCCCTGGCCGATGTCTTCGCCGATAAAGGCGACGCCATTGGGGCCTGCAAGCAGGTCTTCCGGCTGCGGCATCCCGCACTCTTTCAGTGCCAACGC
This sequence comes from Caldilineaceae bacterium, assembly GCA_041391205.1. Taxonomy (GTDB): domain Bacteria; phylum Chloroflexota; class Anaerolineae; order Caldilineales; family Caldilineaceae; genus JAWKOK01. The sequence goes on along the minus strand of JAWKOK010000005.1, from coordinate 20,170 downwards.
CAGCAGAGAATTCTTGACGACGACGTACGTCCCGCCGGTCTCGCCTACCTTGGCGCGCAGCGACTGGATCTGCGGCACCGACGTGCCCCGATAGTCCGTGAAGACAATCGCAGAGGATTCCTCAATTTGCTCCTTGTACTGAGCAACAAGTTCTTCCTTCTTCTGTCGTGAAATTGCCAAGCGACATTTCCCCCTTTCTTCAGATTTTCCTAGCCGGCAAAACAAAACGTCCTCGTGCAGTGCACACGAGGACGTCATTCACACAGGCAGAAGTGACAAAACGTTGCTTGCAACGCCTGGCGCTTCTACTGTCCGAAATCACCTCGGCAGGCAGGGAACTGTTTCCCAATTAAGTCATGACGCCTGCTGTCTTCAGCACTACCGACAGTCGTTTTCAGTTCTACGGTCCACCAGTATACGCAGAGAGGACCGGGCGGACAAATTTCAGGTGCGCTTACTCCGACTTGAGCGCAGAGGCCATGCCGATGTCGAGCTTGACGCCGGGGCCCATGGTGCTGGTCAGGGTGACGCGCTTCAGGTAGTTCGCCTTCAAGTTTGTCGGGCGGGCTGCCATGATGGCTTCCATGAGCGCACCCAGATTGTTGAGCAGCTTGTCTTCCGAGAAGCTGGCCTTGCCGATGGGTGCGTGAATGTTGGACGTCTTGTCCACGCGGAACTCAACACGACCCAAACGCGCCTCGGTGATGACGCGGCCGATCTCCTCGGCGTTGACGATGGTGCCGGTCTTGGGGCTGGGCATCAAGCCACGCGGGCCTAACACACGACCCAACCGACCGACCACACGCATCATGTCCGGGGTGGCCAGCACGACATCAAAGTCCGTCCAGCCGCCCTGCACCTTCTCGGCCAGATCGTCGGCGCCGACGAAGTCCGCGCCTGCGTCCCGGGCAATGCTTTGGCCGTCCGGCCCGGCGAAGACGAGGATGCGCACTTCGCGGCCGGTGCCTTCGGGCAATGTAACCACACCGCGCACCTGCTGGTCGGCGTGGCGTGGATCGACACCCATGTTCAGGTGAAGTTCGATGGTTTCGTCGAACTTGGCGGTGGCCAGTTCGCGCACGATCTTGACAGCTTCCGCCGGTTCGTATTCCTTCTGGCGGTCCACTTTATCGGCGATGCCGTTGAAGCGTCGGCTATGCTTTGCCATAAAAATCCTCCGTGGTCCTGGCGGGATTGCTCCCTCCCACTACATCAGGTGAAATAGATGAACAATCCGTCAGTCGACAATGGTGACGCCCATGCTGCGGGCGGTGCCCTCGATCATCAGCATGGCGCTCTCGACGGGCACCCCGGTGAGATCCTTGAGCTTGACCTCTGCGATCTCACGGACTTGAGCCTTGGTCAACTTGCCGACTTTGGTCTTATTCGGCTCCGCGCTCCCGCTCGCCAAACCGGCCGCCTTCTTGATGAGGTCGGCGGCAGGGGGGGTCTTGGTGATGAAGGTGAACGACCCGTCGGTGAAGATGGTGATCTCCGCCGGGATAACCTGCCCCATCTGACCCTGGGTGCGCGCATTGTATTCCTTGCAGAAACCCATGATGTTCACGCCGTGGGGACCGAGGGCGGTACCGACGGGCGGCGCCGGATTGGCCTTGCCGGCGGGAATCTGCAACTTGACGACTGCTTTCAACTTCTTTGCCATGTTCTTGCTCCTTCTGGACTTGGTGTGCGCTTGCGTCCCGGCTGGCGACCGGTGTCAAGCTCCCAATTTCCAGCGTAAATGAATTGACGTAACGAACGTGAAACTGTCGCTCGTTTTCTGACGGGCAGAGTCTGCCCGTAGCTCACTTAGCACACTTCTCAGCTATACATCCCGCACCAGTTGCAGGAAATCCACTTCCACCGGTGTCTCCCGGTTGAAGAAGCTGACGAGGATCTTCGCCTTGCCCTTGTCCGGGTAGATTTCGTCCACGATGCCGCCGAATTCGGCAAAGGGTCCGCCGGTGATGCGCACATGCTCGCCCACTTCGAAGCTGACCTTGAGCCGCGGCTCGTCGGATTCGATGCGCCGCATGATCTTGTCGACTTCTTCCTGGCGCAGCGGCGTGGGCTTGTTGCCCATGCCCACGAAGCCGGTGACGCCCGGCGAGTTGCGCACCACGTACCAGCTGTCTTCATCCATGATCATTTTGACCAGGATGTAGCCGGGGAAGACCCGGCGTTCCACTTCTTTGCGCACACCGTTGCGGATTTCAATCTCGGTCTCGGTGGGGACGACGACTTGAAGGATCCGGTCGGTCATGCCCATGGACTCGGCACGGTGTTCGATGTTCTTCTTGACTTTGTTCTCCATGCCGGAGTAGCTGTGGACAACAAACCATTCGGCCTTGGGGCCTTCTTCCTCGGCCTCTGCATCGAGTTGCGCGGCAATTTCCGCGTCGAGCGCGGCCAACTCTTCGTCAAGCTCAACGTTTTCTTCTTGTTGCGCTTCGGCCTGATCGAGTTCTTCGCTCATCCTGTTCTCCTTCGACATCGTCGCCACACGTCTTGCACAGATGCTCCATGCTGCGAGCGCGGCTTCGTCCCAGTCGTCAACACCGCTGTCAATTCCTATGACCGGCCCGGCGCCTTTGATCGGCACTGCCCCGGTTGTGGGAATCTGCCTAAGAACCGAACCGGTACTTCGGCGCGGGCGCCCGTCTATCCTCTGCCCGGTTTGACGGTCGTAGAGAATGGGGCGGAAGCGGTTCTTACAACGAGCGGATGATCAAACTGATGATCGAACCAAACAGGGTGTCAACGCCAAAGAGCACAATCGCCGAGATAATCGTGACCACAAAGACGACCCACGTCAGGCGGATACCCTCTTCGCGGGTGGGCCATGTGACTTTGGCAACCTCGGCGCGGGTATCTTTCAGATAGCGGACAATCCGGTTGTCCGATTTTGCCTTGGTTGTTGCCGATCGACTCATTCTATCACTCTCAACATTTGTCTTTTCTCAAAATGACCACCGGTTACGCATAACCGGTGGTCATTCCTCAGGCAGGCGAGGCAGGACTTGAACCCGCAACCTGCGGTTTTGGAGACCGCCGCTCTGCCAGTTGAGCTACTCGCCTGTACATACTTCAACCTGGGGTCAGGCTACGTTTCATTGTACATCAGCCTGACCCCAAGTTTCAAAAACTCTTACTTAATGATCTGGGTGATGACGCCGGCGCCGACGGTGCGGCCACCTTCGCGGATGGCGAAGCGGCTACCGGTCTCCAGCGCCACGGGCGAAATCAGCTCCACTTCCATGTTCACGTTGTCGCCGGGCATCACCATCTCCACACCCTCGGGCAGCTTGATGGCGCCGGTGATGTCCATGGTGCGGATGTAGAACTGCGGGCGGTAGCCCTTGAAGAACGGGGTGTGACGACCACCCTCTTCCTTCTTCAGCACATACACCTCGGCGGCGAACTCGGTGTGCGGCGTGATGCTGCCCGGCTTGGCCAACACCTGGCCGCGCTCGATCTCGTCGCGGTTGACGCCACGCAGCAGACAGCCCACGTTGTCGCCCGCCTGCCCCTCGTCCAGCAGCTTGCGGAACATCTCCACACCCGTCACCGTGGTCTTGCGCGTCGGCGCCAGACCCACGATTTCCACTTCCTCCATGGGGTGGACCACACCGCGCTCGATACGACCCGTCACCACCGTGCCGCGGCCCTTGATGCTGAACACGTCTTCGATCGGCATCAGGAACGGCTTGTCCGTCTCACGCGTCGGCGTCGGGATGTACTCGTCCACCACCCGCATCAGCTCCCAGATGGGCGCATACTCGGGCGCATTCGGGTCCGTGCTCTCGCACTCCAGCGCCTGCAACGCACTGCCACGCACGATCGGAATGTCGTCGCCGGGGAAGCCGTAGCTGTCCAACAGCTCGCGCAGCTCCATCTCCACCAGCTCCAACAGCTCCTCGTCGTCCATCATGTCGACCTTGTTCAGGAAGACCACCATGGCCGGCACTTCCACCTGGCGCGCCAGCAAAATGTGCTCACGCGTCTGCGGCATCGGCCCGTCCGGCGCCGCCACCACCAGAATCGCACCGTCCATCTGCGCCGCACCCGTGATCATGTTCTTGATGTAGTCCGCATGGCCCGGGCAGTCCACATGCGCATAGTGCCGGCTCTCCGTCTGATACTCCACGTGCGAAATCGCAATCGTGATCCCGCGCGCCTTCTCTTCCGGCGCATTGTCGATCTGGTCAAACTTGGAAAAGTCCGCCCAGCCCTTCAGCGACAGCGTCTTCGTGATCGCCGCCGTCAGCGTCGTCTTCCCATGGTCAATATGACCAATCGTCCCTACATTCACATGCGGTTTTGTGCGCTCAAATACTGCCTTGGACATTTCAAGTTCTCCTTCGCATCAACTGTTGGCCGGGTCTACAAAGGCCGTAAGTCTGGTACAGTGCGACTTTTGCTCCGTTATTTATGGCAGAACTGCACCGCCGAATCGATTCGGCGGTGCAGGAACGTGCCAACATTCACCAGCGGAACGGGAAACGCTCCGCAAACCTGATCAGTATAATCCAGATCAGAGGTCGATGCCAAATTTTGAGCCGTGAAAAACCATTCAGTTGCGTAAATGGCGACAATATGTTCTCACACCCACGCCATCTTCGACTTTACCGGCTCACCAGAGGCAACCACCTACATCGCCTTGAGCACCTTCTCGGCGATGGAATCCGAGACACGGGCATACTTCTCGAACTGCATGGTGAACGTGCCGCGACCGCTGGTCAACGAACGCAGCGACGTCGCGTAGCCGAACATTTCCGACAGCGGCACCAACGCGCGGATGGCCTGCACACCACCGTTGCGCGGGTCCATACCTTCAATTTCACCGCGCCGGCTGGACAGATCGCCCACGATGTCACCGACATATTCCTCGGGCACCACAGTCTCCACCCGCATCATCGGCTCAAGCAACACCGGGGCCGCCTTCTGCACGCCCTCTTTGAAAGCCATGCTGCCGGCGATCTTGAAGGCCATTTCGCTGGAGTCAACCTCGTGGTAGCTGCCGTCAACCAGGGCAATTTTCACATCGACCACCGGATAACCGGAGAGCACGCCGCTTTCGGCCGCCTCGCGAACGCCCTTTTCCACGGCGTTGAAATATTCCCGGGGGACCACGCCACCGACGATCTTTTCCTCGAACTCGATGCCCTTGCCCGCTTCGTTGGGTTCCACCTCCAGCCAGACATGGCCGTACTGACCACGACCGCCGGACTGGCGCACGAAACGACCTTCGATCTTGACCGGGCGTGTCACCGTCTCGCGGTAGGCCACCTGCGGGCGACCCACATTGCAGCCGACACGGAATTCGCGCTTGAGGCGATCCACGATGATGTCCAGGTGCAACTCGCCCATGCCGGCAATGATCGTCTGGCCGGTCTGCTCGTCATAGTTGACCTGGAAGGTGGGATCCTCTTCCGCCAGCTTGATGAGGGCGTCGGTCAGCTTGTCCTGGTCGGCCTTGGACTTGGGCTCGACCGCCACTTTGATCACCGGGTCCGGGAACTCAATGGTTTCCAGCAAGACCGGGTTGTTGGGATCGCACAGCGTTTCGCCCGTGAAGGTCTGCTTGAGACCGACGATGGCGCAAATGTCACCGGCATCGCACTCTTTGATCTCTTCGCGCTTGTCGGCGTACATCTGGAGCAGACGGCCGACGCGCTCCTTGCGATCGCGGTTGACGTTGTAGACGTTGCTGCCTGCGTTCAGTTGGCCGGAATAGACACGGGCATAGGCCAACCGACCCACAAACGGATCGGTCACGATCTTGAAGACCAGCGCAGAGAACGGTTCATCCACGCTGGACTGGCGCTCCACAGCCTCGCCCGTCTTGGGGTCCGTACCCTTGACCGCAGGCACATCCAGCGGGCTAGGCAGGTACCGTACCACCGCGTCCAACAGCGGCTGCACACCCTTGTTGCGCAGCGCAGTACCGGCAAGCACGGGAACCAGTTCGTTGGTACAGACGGCCCGGCGCAACGCCTCTTTCAGATCCTCGTTGCCGATCTCTTCGCCTTCGAGGAACATCATGGTCAGTTCATCGTCGGTCTCGGCGATGCGCTCGATCATGTGTTCGCGCGCGGCTTCGGCAGCTTCAACCATGTTCGCCGGAATCGGCTCCACCGACGGCTTCGCGCCCAACTCGTCGGTGAAGATCAAGGCCTGCATGGCAAACAGATCGATCACGCCGGCGAAGTTGTCTTCCTTGCCGATGGGCAACTGAATGGGCAGCGGCTCGGCGCCCAGACGATCGGTGATCATCTGGCAGGTGCGTTCAAAATCGGCGCCGATGCGGTCCATCTTGTTGACGAAGCAGATGCGCGGCACACCATACCGATCAGCCTGGCGCCACACCGTTTCCGATTGCGGCTCCACACCGGCAACCGCGTCAAAGACCACCACGCCACCGTCGAGCACGCGCAAGCTGCGCTGCACTTCGGCCGTGAAGTCGATGTGGCCCGGGGTGTCGATGATGTTGATCTGGACTTCATCACCGGTATCACGATCTTTCCACGTGGTGGTGATCGCCGCCGCCGTAATCGTGATCCCGCGCTCGCGCTCCTGTACCATCCAGTCGGTCACGGCGGTGCCTTCGTGCACTTCGCCCATGCGATGAATGCGACCGGAATAGAAGAGAATGCGCTCCGTCGTCGTCGTCTTGCCGGCATCGATGTGTGCAATGATGCCGATGTTCCTGGTTTTTTCAATCGGAAATTCGATGCTCATATGGCTTTCCCGCGTTTAGACAAAATAATGCGGCGCCGAATCTCGCAATTTGACTCCCACCGACAAAAGACATGGTTGTCGGTAGGTCAAGCGAGGGCGAGGCGCCGCCAAATTTACAATTGAGTGCCGGCAATACAGAGATTGCCGGCATATCAGCGCAAACTAAGATTCTGTTGAGACTTCAGGTCACGCACCACCACGCAAGCAATCGCTCACACGACGGACAGCGCCGGCACACTACATTCAGCCGGAGCTTGCCGGCATCTGTCAGCGAAAATGGAGACAGAGCCGAGCAGTTGTCGGACTGATGAATGTCCGCTGCGGTGCGTAGCCCTTGCTGCTTAGTAACGGAAGTGCGCGAAGGCCTGGTTGGCTTCGGCCATCCGGTGCGTGTCTTCACGCTTCTTGATGGTCGTGCCTTCGTTGCGTGCCGCATCCAGCAACTCGCCGGCCAGGCGGATGGACATGTCACGTCCACTGCGCTTGCGCGCGCTGTCGATCAACCAGCGCATGGCCAGCGCCTGACGACGCGCCGGGCCGATCTCAACCGGAATCTGATACGTGGCACCACCAACGCGCCGCGGCTTCACCTCAACCAGCGGGGTCGCGTTCTTGAGGGCCTCTTCAAAGACCTCCAAGGGCGGGCGCTTGGTGCGCTCCTCAATGGTGTCAAAGGCATCGTAAATGATGCTTGCGGCCAAGCTCTTTTTGCCGCGTTCCATCAGATTATTCATGAACTTGGAGACGACCTCGCTATTGTAACGAGGATCCGGCGTTACCGGTCGCCGCTCTGCACGATTTCTACGCATGACTCATTCCTTGCCTTGAGAAAATGCCGCCACCGGCAATTATTTCGGTCGTTTCGTGCCGTACTTGCTGCGGCCACGCTTGCGGTCGTTGACGCCCGTGCTGTCCAGCGCGCCACGCACGATGTGATAACGCACACCGGGAAGATCCTTCACACGGCCGCCGCGCACCAACACCACACTGTGCTCCTGCAGATTGTGCCCTTCGCCCGGGATGTACGCCGTGACTTCCATGCCGTTGGTCAAGCGCACACGAGCAATCTTGCGCAAGGCGGAATTCGGCTTCTTCGGTGTGGTGGTGCGAACCTGCGTACAGACACCGCGCTTTTGGGGATTCCCCTTGCGCATGCGCCGCGTCCGGCCGGTCAGTGTATTCTGGGTGAACCTGAGAGCAGGCGCTTTTTCCTTTTTCGGAATACTCTTACGGCCCTTGCGGACCAGTTGGTTGATGGTAGGCAACAGAATCCTCCCGCTTAATCTCGATAATCGCTCAGTACGTCAGCCAACGTGAAAATGTTTACTCAAAGTCTATTCATACGCCGTGCCCACATCAGCAACGGCTTTAGTGACACGAATGTGCGTGGTATGCAGCACAAACAAACACCCGTGGACAACAATTTTCGCGTCAAACCTCTGCAAAAGGCCCACGAACGATGATTGTAGCATAGCGTCAAAATGGGGGTCAAATTTTCGCGCGGTCAAAATAGACTTGATTCGCCCACAACCAAACCACCCAATAAAAAAGGCCCGAGGAAAATCTCCCCGGGCCTTTGTGCGAACCCTAAGAATGCTTACTGCAGACTCAGAGCCAGCGTACCGTCGCCCATCTGCACGTCGACAGCGACGCCGAGGCTCGGGTCATTCAGCGCACGGTTGATCGCGCCCTGGACGACATTCAGGATCGGACCAACAGCTTCCATACCCATGGCGCTGGCCTCATCGAGGTTAACCTTCAAAATGTTATCCTCGACCATGATGTTGCCCTTAAGGACAGCTTCGCCCATCGGAGTGCCGACGGCAAGGGTCAGGCCGGACGGATCAAAGTTGGCCTTGACGCCAGAGATCATGTCGGTACCGAGATTCTGCTGGATCAACAGCGTCAGCAAGCTGCTGAATTCCTGTTCGGTCCACTCGACCTGGCCGGAGCCGAGCCCGGCGATGGCCTTCTGCTGCGCAGCCATGGCGGCAGCCGGATCGATGGTCACATCGCGCTCAAGCATTGCGTTACCAGCGGCACAACCGGCCAGCATGCTGACCATCAGTACCAGCGCAACGACAACGACCAAGTTCTTCCGGTTTAGCATAAAAACCTCCCTTTTTGCGTGAATGCTAAGTGGTTGACAAGGATTTTTATTCTGCACAACTTGCGTGAACAAGCTGTGTAACACACCGTGAAGAGTTGTACCTTGAAGTCAGTCAATGGTGATTATAGCCGAAACGGTCTTTGTCGAAAAACACAAAAACATTCGTGCCGATAGGACAATGTGATTCACGGGTCAATCTTGCGCAAAAACCATCGAGGAACTGGTTCGATGGGATTATAGCAGTATCCTGCATCCCACGCAACCATGGATTTACGGCTTCCAAAGCAGTAAGCGCTATGTGAGGCGCCACGAGCCTGACGGAAACCCTACGTTTGCCATACACCCCGTGTCCCGGGTAACTCATCCCCGGATGAATTGGCGACTGGACGCATGAGCGAACCGACGAGGAGCGCCGGCCATGGACGGACCGAAACGACGGCTATGCTTGTAGCTCGTTCAACGTCTTTTCGTATCCGTCGAGCACAGCGTAAAGCACTTCATCCAGAAAATGATTGAGCAACTGTCGGATCTGCAAGTCTTCCTCATCCAGACCCTCGCTGGAATCACGGACAACTTCGCTGAGTTGGTTACGAAAGAACTGCACGGCGCGCCCGGTGGTGGAGAGTGTAATGCCGCCCAATGCAGCCTCGTGGCCGTACTCCCAGCCCAACATGCGCCCGTCTTCCAGAATCCGGTCGCGCTGCTGCGCCTTCATAACGTATGAGACAGCCAGACCGAACAACTGGCGACCTCGTTCCCGCCGCAGATCGCGCACATCTTCGTCGCCGCCGTGGAGCCACGTCATCCCCTGCTGCTGGATCTGTTCGCGCACGCGGCCCACGGCCACATCCAGCAGTTCGCCACTATTGGCCAACGCAGTCGAAGCGTTGCGATCGGCCAAAAAACGGCGCAGGTCGCCCACGCTGAAACGTCGATGCCCCCCCGGCGTGCGAAAGACCGGGATGTCACCGTTGTCCGCCCAAGAGCGCAGGGTTGTATAGTGGACGCCGAGGAAGTCACTTGCTTCGCTGAGCGTCAGCCATTGCGGTATCTCATTCGATGAACCGGTTCGTTGTGTCATCGATTTCTGCTAGATTGCCTCACGACTCACAACACGCTGACTGGGTCGATATCAATACGCCAGCCAAAAGGAATGTCCAGACCGGTCAGCAGTGCGCTCGGGTTCTCGGCGCGGAGAAGAATCTGCCAACGAAAATAGCCGCGGTAGCGGGAGAAAAACGCCGGTGCTGGTCCAAGAATATCAAGGTCGCCGCGAAATAGCAACCCCTCGGCGCGCCGGCGCAAAACCAGGGCCATCCGCTCGCTTTCGGCCTGCGCCTTGGCCTCATTTTTGTGCCAGAAGATCAGGCGCGCCATGCGTTGAACCGGCGGATAGCCGTGCTCCTCGCGGAAGAGCAGTTCGCGCGCATAGAATGCCGCGTAGTCGTGCTGCGCCGCGGCCTGAATGGCATAATGCTCGGGCGTGTAGGTCTGCACGACAACACGCCCGCCACGTGCGCTGCGCCCGGCACGACCGGCCACCTGGGTGAGCAGTTGGAAGGTCCGTTCACTGCTGCGAAAATCGGGCAGGTAGAGCCCGACGTCGGCGGCCACCACGCCCACCAGCGTGACCATGGGCAGGTCCAGCCCCTTGGCGATCATCTGGGTGCCGACCTTGACGTCCGCCCGCTGTTCGACGAACTCGCGCAGAATGGCCGCGTGTTGGCCCTTGCGCGCCACGCTATCGGCGTCCCAGCGCACGACGCGCGCCTGGGGCACGATCTGGTGCACGTACTCTTCGACGCGCTGGGTGCCGCTGCCGAAGAACTTGATGCGCTTGCTGTCGCACTCCGGGCACGTCTGCGGGATGGGATAGCGGCGATTGCAGTGATGGCAGATCAGCGTCTGCGCGCGTTCGTGGTACGTCAGCGGCGTTGCGCACAGGGGACATTCCGAGACCGCGCCACAGTCGCGGCACATGATGAACGTCGCCGTGCCGCGACGGTTGAGAAAGAGAATGGCTTGCTCGCCGGCGCTGAGCGTCGTCTGCAATTCTGCGCTCAGGCTGCGGCTGAAGATGCTGCGATTGCCGGCGCGCAACTCCTGACGCATGTCGACGATTTCCACCGGCGGCAGTTCCGCATAGACGGTCGGCTCCGCATGGTCGGGTTGACCTTGCGGCACGCTCGCCACGGGCACCGCTTCCACCTGCTCCCGCGCCACATGCTCCCGGTGACCGAGCACGCGATTGGGCATCTCCAGCAGCGTCAACCGGCCCTGCTGCATGGCGTAGTAGCTCTCCATGCTCGGCGTTGCGCTGCCCATGATCAAGGCGCTTTGGGTGATGGCGGCCAATTGCGTTGCCACGGCACGCGCGTCGTAGAAAACGGTGAAGCTGCCCCATTCTTCGGCATTTTGCTTGTACGAGGACTCATGCTCCTCGTCAATGATGATCAGCCCCAGGCGCGCCAACGGTGCGAATAGCGCGCTGCGTGGACCGATGACGATGTCGAACTCGCCCTGGCGGACAAGGCGCCACACGTCGTACCGCTCGCCCGTGCTCAACTCGGAGTGGATGACCGTCACGCGCCTGGGGAAGCGGCCGGCAAAGCGGGCCACGGTTTGCGGCGTCAACGCGATTTCCGGCACGAGCACCAATGCCTGCCGGTTCCGGGCCAATGCCGCGCCGATGGCCCGCAGGTAAATCTCAGTTTTGCCGCTGCCCGTCACCCCGTGGAGCAGGAACTCGCTGTGTCGGACGCCGTCGTCGAATGCATGCGTCCGCACCGTCTCCCACACGCGCTGCTGCTCGGACGTCAACATGGGGGCGCGGGTGTGCGCGCATTCTGGCCGGCCAATGGATCGCGGAAGCGGATCTCGCTCGCGCAATGCAATCAACCCGTCCGCCTGCATGGCCCGCAGCAGCGCGAGATCGGCCCCGGTCTCCGCCGCCAGCGTCGACTTCCCAGGGGACGATCCGCCGCATGCAACGCCGCCAGACCGGCGCATACTTGTCACTGCCACGCGGCCAGCAGTGCCGCGGGCGTCCTCCGGGCTGACGGCCAGCGCGACCTCGTCGCCGCTCAATGTCACCAGCGACTTGCCGGCCAGCGTGTGAAACGTGCTGTCCGACTTGAGCGCACACACCGCCCGCAGCTCGGCACGTGCCAGTGCCGCCTGTGGTTGCTGCAACAGTCGGGCGAGCACACACGCCTGTGCGCTGTCACGACCGGCCGTGCGCAGCCGTGCCGCAACTGCGTCCGGCGCCACCAACGCCTCCACCACCCATTCGTACTTGGCGCGCGCCGCGGGCGCGCGGCCATCCTTGGTGAGCAATCCCGGGGGGATGAACAGCTTGATCGTTTCGGCCAACGGTGCGACGTAGGCCTGGGCCATCCACATGGCCAGTTCCACCTGCCACGGCTGCAGCACCGGCTCGGGCCGCGCCAGCCGCGCCACCGGCCGCGTGGGCACAGGGCTGCTTTCCGCAAAGCCCACAACCACGCCCTGCACCTGCTGCCGGCCAAAGGGAACCCAGACCAGATGCCCCGGCTCAATCCGTCCTTCCAACGCCGGTGGGAGATGATAGTGGAAGGTCTGGGCGGGCGCGGGCTGGTCCTCCGCGCCTGGTTCGTCGACGACGTCGTGGGCGGGTGCTCGTGACGGGCGTATGTGCGCCGGATGGGGATGTTGACAACGACTTCAATCAGTTGCATGGGGCGTTCACGGGCAGGTCTTTCAACGGGAGTCCACGGGACGCGCGCCGGCGGCATGCGTCATGATGGCGTGCGCTACGATAGTGGGCCGTCACGGAGTTGGGCATCACGGAGCTGGACATCACGGTGCGGTACCGTAGACATGTTCCTGTCCGAAGCCGGCGGCAAACGCGGCCGCAGCCGGGATGATGACCCAAAACGGCTGCTGCGCCGGATTCACGCCGAACAGCCAGCAGAGGAGGGCGAAGAGTGCGTAGATGACGACCGCAGCCAGCAGCGCAAAGAGAGGCAACAACAGGCCACGCAGGCCGTACTTCCGGTCGAAGAAGCCCCGGGCCAGACTCACGTAGCGCTGCATATTCCACAAGCCGCCCAAGGCTGCGCCCAACGTGGCCGCGGCAAGGGTGGCCATGAACGCGGCCACATGTGCGGCCAGCAAGCCGTCGACCGGCCGCCCTGTCGCAGCGATCATCCATGCGGTGAACGGCTGGCGATAGAGGACGAATGTGGCCAGGCCGATAGCCGCGAGCATCAGCCAGGTGACGTGGTAGAAGACCAGACGCCGGCGATAGGCGTGGGACGCGGCATTGGTCTGCTGCGCACGTTGAATGATGCCGCGCACCTGTTGCAGATAGTATTCCACTTCCGCCGAGCGCTCGGGTGTGGTGCGCAGAATGTGGTCCGCCCGCGACAGCAGATGATCGCTGCGCGTGTACCAGTCGTGACCGGCGGGCAGCATCCGTTCGACATCGGTGGTCAACTGCGTCATCTCCTGGCGCAACTGCGCTACATCCGTCTCCGACATGCGGGGCAGGAGGTTGTTGCGGCGGTTGGCCCGATCATCGCGGCGTGACAGACGGCTCGGCGCGCTGTCACTTTCCTCCTGCACAGTTCCCCGTGCGGCTGCCGTGGGCGGACGCAGCAAGGCATCGCCGGACGGAGGCGCATCAGACGCCGGACGCGGTGCGGCGCCATACGGCGGCCGCAGCGATGCATCGCGCGCTCGGCTGTCGTGTATGGCCTGGACCGATAGTCCGAATCCACTGGAGGCGGAACGTTCGGAGTGCCATAACTCGGAGCGCCGCAATCCGGCCGGTAGCTGTCAGCGCGGTGATCGGCGTAGTCGTCGGACGGGGGCACATAGGCCGGTGACGTCCCCGGCGCGGCGCGCTCCGGTGGCGCGTAGACATCGCTCCCGGAATCCCGTTCCGGTGCCTCGTCGGACCACGCCTGGCTGCCCCAGACGGACTCGTCGCGGGCGTGCCGTACGCCGGCGCGGCATCGTGCGGGGACGCCAGCCCGCCGGCGGCGCATATCCGGAGTCAGGGCGGCCGGCAGAGTAGTCGGATGGCGTGCCACGGCCTGACGTTGCTGCAGAGGTGGACCGCAGCGTGCCGTTGTCGTAGCGTCCGGGATGGGAGGGTTCGCCATGGTTGGCGGCATCGACGTCGACGCGCTTGTCATCCATCTGCCCCGTGCGCGCGTCATAAGACCCCGCGCTGCCTGCGTCCACAGCACCGAGCATCATTTCATCCAGCAGGATATCTGCGCGCCAGCGCAGCAACTCCGGGCTGTCATCCAGGGGTGCACCATCTCCTGTGCGCCCGGCGGTCGTTGACGTTGCGGGCGCAGACGAGCCGGAGGAGTGTGCGGATGTGGTGTCCGAAGATCCCGAATTCGCGGAATTTGAGTTTGGCGGCGATGACTTTTGCGGTTCTTGCCCAGTCATCCGGTTCTCCGTGAACCTAAGTCGATCTGTGCGGGAATATGTCCCCCCTCTGCCACCCGACAGCGGGCCGACCGGAACCAGTCGAGACCGCTTTCACCAGGCCGGCACGCGTCACTGCGACAGGCGTGCCGGTGAAACGCTGAAGAATGTCGCTCATGTACGCAACTCACGTCCGGAAAAGAGGTGACACCGTCACGCTTTGCCGGAGCAGAAATCTGCCTGGTACACTGGTCTGCAACATGAGCCAAGAACGTTTGTGTCACATGGCTCATAGTACCACTACTCCGGTCCGGCTGACAATACCCCGGCTGCTTCCCGCCAATTGACGGGCCACGCTCGCCCCACGTGCGCCCTGCGTATCAACGACGTCATTCGCCCGACGTCCGCCGGTGCAGCGTCGGCTTCAGGATGGGGCATACGCCGCGGAGAAAGTGGTTCTTGAAGCGTCCAGAGATGCCCAACAAATTTGACAGTCCTGTTTGCAGCCACGTATAATGCCCGTTTGATACCAGGTCCGAACGCTCTAATGAGCGGTCAGCATATGAGACGAAGGAGATTGGCATGGCTACAAAGCGTACGTGGCAACCAAAAGTTCGCAAACGACTCAAGACGCACGGCTTCCGGAAACGCATGAGTTCTCCGGGGGGGCGCAATGTACTCAAGCGGCGCCGGCGCCGTGGTCGTGCGCAGTTGGCGGTTCAATTGACGCCGCGCAAATCCATCAAGTAAGTGAAGAAGCGCTATCGCATTCGGCAGAATGAGCGTATCCAGGAAGTGCGGCGGCGTGGCGCATCGGCCAGCAACCGAGAGTTGGTGATCTGCGTATTGCAGAATGACTTGCCGTATTGCCGCTTCGCATTCTCGGTGAGTACCCGCATCGGCAATGCGGTTGAGCGCAATCGCATCAAACGCCGCCTGCGCGAAGCTGTGAGATTGCGATTGGATGCAATCGAACCGGGATGGGATGTCGTCTTCATCGCGCGACGTCCCATTCGCAGTGCAGACTATCATCAGATCGATGCCGCTTGCGCCCGCCTTTTGCGGCGGGCGCATTTGTTGCAGACACCAATGCCTGCAGAGTCCGTACCCGCCGCAGCCGCAAACGGCGGTTCGGGAGCGGAGAAATAGACAGATGCGCACCATCATGTTAGCCTTGATTCGGTTCTATCAACGCTTCATCTCGCCGGGATTGGGGAGCAACTGTCGTTTTTATCCCTCGTGCTCACAATACACGTACGAAGCGATCGACAAATACGGTGTTGCACGCGGCGGGTGGCTCGGCATCAAACGCATTGCACGATGCCAGCCGTGGAGCAAAGGCGGCTATGACCCCGTGCCCTAAAGTATCTATCCGGAAATACCAGTGCGCAGACGACGTTGTTGCCCAAACAGCCAAGACACGCCGGTCTGCTGTGAATTTCCGGATAGGTTCTAAGCACAAGCGTCGACCGCATGCGTGCCGCGTGATATTTGGGTCAACCTGTCCGCACCAAATCCGGCAGAAATTCGTCAACTGTACGAGACCCGGCCACCGTGGGTCCATTTCCGCCGTGGTATTTACGCTGCACTGAATTTAGGAGAAACAAACTCGTGAAACGAAAGCAATGGTTGCTGCTACTGGTGCTCATCGTAGCAGTCTTGCTATTGAGCGGGTGTGGCGTATCCCGTCAAGGCGTGGACGTCGTCAACACAGCGCCCCAGGGTCTTTGGCAGACGTTCGTTGTTTGGCCACTGGCAAAGGCGCTTATCTGGCTCGACGGTGTGCTCCAACGGATCGGCATGCCCTATCACTGGGGCTTTGCCATCATTGTCTTCACGCTGATCATCAAGCTGATCACCTTCCCGCTCACATTGACACAGATCCGCGGCATGCAGGCCCAAAAGGAACTGCAGCCCAAGATCCAGGAATTACAGAAAAAATACGGCAAAGATCGCGAGAAACTTTCGCGCGCCCAGATGGAACTCTATCAAGAGGCCGGCGTCAATCCGTTAAGCGGCTGTCTGCCATTGGTCATTCAGATGCCGATCTTGTTCGGTCTCTACTCGGCGCTGGTGGCAATCGGCCCGAGTCTCACCGACGCCAGCTTCTTCTGGATTCCCAATCTCGGCTTTCCGCAGTACACGCAGGGTCTGAGCTGGATCAGTCAACTTTGGCAGGCGGGCACGTCCGTTCCACCTGAACTGGCCCAACTGGATCGCAGCGGGTATTCCCTGTTGGTTGCGTACCTGATCTTGCCGGTGCTGTTGGTGGTCACCCAGTTTATCATGCAGAAGTGGATGACACCCGCCACGCCCGGTGACGGCGCCCAAGCGGGGATGACCAAACAGATCGGCCTGATGATGACGTTCATGTTTGGCTTCTTCACGTTGCAAGTGCCCGCCGGCCTGACGCTCTACTGGGTCACCAGCAACCTGTTGCAGATGCTCCAGCAGTGGGCCGTGACCACGGATCGGTTCAGCCTGTCCAAAAATGGATCGACGTCGGCTCGTCTGGAGACAAAAGCCGCCGCGACCGCCAATGGTGACGGCGGCTCGGCCACTGTCGACAGCACGGCCGAAGTCGTGACCAACGGGGATGGCAGCAGCAACACGTCTAGCAAATCCAAACGACGCAAGTCGAAAAAGAAGAGGTAGAACGCGATGACCAACGGCGGCCAAGAATTTACCGGCAAGACAGTCGACGAAGCGATTGACCTCGCGCTGACCACACTTGGGGTCAGCCGGGATGCACTGCAAATCGAGATTGTCAGCAAAGGGAGCCGCGGCATCCTGGGATTCGGCAGCGAACCGGCCTTGATTCGGGTTCAGGTCAATCGCACGCCGTCGCCGGATTCCGCTCCTGTCGCACCGGTGCCGCCGAGTTCAACGCGGAGTTCAACACCGGATTCAACGCCACAAGCAACAGCCGTGCCGGAGCAGAAGACGGAGAAGCCGGAAGCCGCCGCGCCCAAGCCAGCGACCCCGCCGCAACAGACCACGTCTTCACCGGCGCCGGTCGCTGCGACCCAGGCAGATGAAGTCGCGGCCACCTCGTCGGCCGCGACCCCTGGCGAAGAAGACGATGAGCTTGCGGAGATGGCCAGCGAGTTGTTGGCCAAAGTAGTGGAACTCATGGGCTTCGAAGCCGACATCGTCACCAGTTGGCGCGAACCGGACGAGGAAGACAGCCAGCCGTATCTCCTGCTCGACATCCAGGGCGATGACCTGGGTGCACTCATCGGACGGCGCGGCGAGACGCTGGCCAGTCTCCAATATCTGCTGCGCCTCATGGTGAACCAGCGGCTGCGCCAGTGGAAGAACATCGTGGTCGACGTGGAGCAGTACAAGCAGCGGCGTGTCACCCAGTTGACGCAACTGGCGCAGCGGATGGCCCAGCAAGTGGTCGACAGCGGGCGATCCGTCACGCTCGAACCCATGCCGGCCAACGAACGGCGCATCATTCACCTGGCGCTGCGCGACCATCCCCAGGTCTTCACCGAGAGCATCGGCGAAGGGGATCGGCGCAAAGTCAGCATCATGCCCAAACATTGAGAAATCCCGGCAGCGCCGCAAGCACAACATTACCCATCAGCCGCCCTTTGGGGCGGCTTCTTTTTGGCAATGTGTCTCCGGTCCTAGCGCCGCCGCTATGCCGTTTGGTCCATCCCAGCAATCAATGCCATAATCTAACCGTGTTTGCAGTACCTGGTTTGCAGTCCCTGCCGGTTCCGAATTCTTTGACCCTGGAGTTTCGCACATGCTACAATCGGCGCAACCGGAGGCCCATGACGCGCCCAACCATACCCAGCGGGCGCGGCCTGACATTTTGCTCATCGGACACGTCACGCGGGACCTGATCGGCGACGCGCCGGATGACGGCCATCGCCTGGGCGGGACGGTGAGCTTCGCGGCTGTCGTGGCACAGCAGTTGGGCCGGCATCCGACGATCGTCACACGCGCCGCGACGCCGGACGATCTGGAGGAACTCCCGGCCGGCGTGGATGTGCATCTGCTCCACAGTGCGGGCACCACGACATTCGCCAACATCTACACACCGTCGGGCCGCATCCAATATTGCTTTACGCCGGCGCCGCCGATCCGGGCCGACGACATTCCCCCGGCGCTGCGCCAACCAAACGCCGTGCTGTTGGGGCCGCTGGTCAACGAGATCGGTCCCGACGTGGCGGAACTCTTCAACCGCGACGAGACGTTGGTCGTGGCCGTGCCCCAGGGCTGGATGCGCGAATGGGACGAAACGGGTCGCGTCCACGCCAAACATTGGGAAAACGCGGCCGAGATTCTGCCCCATGTGGATGTCCTCGTGCTGTCCCTGGAAGACATCGACTTTGACCTCAACCGCCTGGACCCGTTCTTCGACTTCCTCTCCATGGTGGTCGTCACCGAGTACCGGGACGGGAGCACGGTCTACGTGCGCACGGAGGACGGTCAGATTCGCGAGACAAAGATTCCGCCGCGACATGCCCACGAGTTGGATCCAACCGGCGCCGGCGACACGTTCGCCACGGCCTTCATGATTCGGCTGCAAGAAACGGGAGATCCGCTGGAGTCGGCGCGCTTTGCCAATATCACGGCGTCCATGTCGGTGGAGGCCGAAGGCGTGACCGGCATTCCCACGCGGCAGCAAGTGTTTGACTACATGGCGCAACATCCCTTCACCGCGGAGGCGCCGGACGCAGCCGCGCCGGTCGAGTAAGCGCCGCAGGAGGCGCGGCTCGGGCCGGTTCATCTGAAGAGTGACAGTGCACGCATGAGTGCGAAGATCTACGCTTTTGCCAACCAAAAAGGCGGGGTGGCCAAGACCACAACCGCAGTCAATTTGGCTGCGTACCTTGCGGCCATGGGCCGGCGCGTGCTTGTGGTGGACATGGATCCCCAGGGCAATGCCTCCACCTGTTTGGGCATCGATCCGCGCCAGCTCAGCCGGAGCGTCTACGATCTGCTCATGGACGGGACGACGGCCGGCTCAATTCTCACCACGACGGCGATTTCCGGGCTCGATCTCCTGCCTGCCAACACGGATCTGGCCGGCGCGGAAGTGGAGATGGCCCGGCTCATGGCGCGCGAGCGTCTGCTTGAACGGGGCCTCCGGCCGCTGCGTGACGACTATGACTTCATCTTTGTGGATGAGCCGCCCAGCTTGGGCCTGTTGACGATCAACGGACTGACGGCCGCGACCGACGGCGTGGTCATTCCCGTACAGTGCGAATATCTGGCACTGGAAGGCTTGAGCCTGCTCCTCCAGACCATTCGCCAGGTGCGCGAGGTGCTCAACGGGCAGCTCGTCATTGCGGGGGTGGTCCTCACCATGTACGACGGCCGCACCAACATCGGCCAGCAAGTTGTCCAGGAAGTGCGCAACTACTTCCCGGAGCAAGTGTTCCAGACCGTGATTCCGCGCAACGTGCGCCTCAGCGAAGCCCCCAGCCACGGACAGCCGATCATCCAGTACGCACCGACCAGCGCCGGCGCCCTCGCCTACCATGCGTTGGCCGTCGAGTTCTTGCGGCGCGCCGAGGCGACCGCGGCAAGCTGAACCGCGCCACCGGCCTGTAGAGTCAGAGGAGCGGAATGCCAGAGGAGGCGAAGCACATGACAGGCAACTCATCCAGCCGCCGTGGACTCGGACGTGGCCTGGGCGCGCTGATTGTCAACACCGAGGAGAACCCGGCCAGCGCCGAGGTGCTCGCCCAAGCGGACGCGGGCGGCGTACGCCTGGTGGACGTGGCGCAGATTCAGCCCAATCCGCATCAGCCGCGCAGCAAGTTTGATGACGCCCTCCTGCAAGAACTGGCCGACTCGATCGGCGAGCACGGCATCATCCAGCCGCTGATTGTCACCGCGGCCACGGACGCGCGCGATCGGTATTGGCTGGTG
>JAWKOK010000004.1:0-267218 GCA_041391205.1 Caldilineaceae bacterium | reverse complement strand
CGGCCACGATCAAGTTGCCCCACATGGCCAGCGCGATCACCAGACCCAAGACCGGCGATCCCTGCCAGGCCCACGCGATCAGCCCCACGAGGATGCCCAAGACCAGCCCGTTGAGAAAGCCGGTGCGGAATTCGTGCCACAGCGCGAACCACGTGTCGCGCGGCGACAGTTCGCCCAGCGCGATGGAGCGGACCATGATGGTCATGGTCTGGGTGCCGGCGTTGCCGCCTTCGCCGGCGACGATGGGCATGAACGCGGCCAGGACGGCCACCTGGGCGATGGTGCTCTCGAACTGGGAGACGACCCAGGACGCCAGAAACGCGGTGCCGAGATTGACCATGAGCCAGGGCAGCCGGTTGCGGATGGCCTGCCAGATGGACGTGTGGATGCTTGCTTCTTCGCCCACCTGGGCCAGGCGATAGATGTCCTCGGTCGCCTCCTCTTCGATGACGTCCACCACGTCGTCCACGGTGATGACGCCGACCAGCCGGTGCTCGGCGTCGACCACGGGCACGGCCAGCAAGTCGTAGCGCGCCAGGATCTGGGCCACTTCCTCCTGGTCCGCGGTCGCGTCCACCGAAATCACGTCGCGATTCATGATCTCTTCGATGGTCTGCTCCGGTTCGGCCAGGATCAGCGCGCGCAGGTTGATGACGCCGATGAGCACACCGTGCCGGTCGAGCACGTAGAGGTAGAAGAGTTCGTTGACGTCATGATAGTTCTCGCGGATGAAGCGAAAGGCCTCGGCGACGGTCATCCAGCGGCGCAGACAGGGCGGCACGCTGTTCATGATGCCGCCGGCCGTGTCCTCCTCGAACTCGAGGAGCGGCTGCACCTCGTCGCTCTCCTCCATCTCCTCGAGCAGTTCGTTGACTACGTTCTCGTCCTCGATCTCGCCCAGGAGATCGGCGGCCATGTCCGGCTCCATGGCGTCCAGGACGTCGGCCAGCGTCTCCACGTCGAGATGTTCGGCGACTTCCACCATCTCTTCCTCGTCCAGCTGCTCGAGGATGCCGGCCAGTTCCTCCGGTCCGAGCAAGGAGGCGATGTGGGCCTGCTCCTCGGGCTCCAGGTCGGCGATGACCTCGGCGCTGTCCGCGGGGTGCAGCCCGCGCAGATAGGCCGCGGCCGCGGTGTAGTCGCCGCTCTCGAGCAATTCCATGGTGCGCGCCAGCGCATCGCTGATGTTGATGGGATCGACCATGTTCGCCTCTCCTTCCGTCACGAGGACAGTGCAGCGCATCGCCATGTAGCCGTTGCGTGGCCGCGTCATTCCCGCCGCGTGACGCGCGAGCAAATTGCCCGGCTCCGTATCCGTCACAGGAATGGCGCAGCACACACCCGGGTGCCCACGGATGGTGATGCGTGTCTATGCCTCGTAAATCCCGGCGGACATGAACCGACCGATCGGACCGGTGGTCGAGACGTCGAATGTCCGCCGTGGTATTTACGCGGCAATGAACGAGTCTGTTGCGCTGTCAGGAGGTGCAAAAACAAAAACGTCTGCCGTGGCGGCAGACGCAGGGGAAGGTGGGTGGAAGCGGCGACGCCGGCACAGGTCCGGCGGCCGCAGAATCAATGCGGCGCAGCAACCTGTGTCGACGCGATCTTGCCGGCCGGCACACACGTGTTCACCTTGGTCCGCGGCAATCCACGACGCAGGGCACGCATCCGATCAACGCGACAGGGTTCATGTCCACGGTTGGTACCGTGTCTTGTTGCGGTTGACTGCGCCCCGAAACACGTGTCAGGCCCCCTATCTGACCGTGGTTCTTGGTCGGAGCAGGCACTGACTATCAGGTTCGGACGGGGCCCCTCAGCCGCCGCCGTCAATGCTGAATGTGAATTCATTGTTCTCACAAAATTAGGCTCGGCCACCTGACCAAGCCGCCAACATACCGCGGCGGAAATATAGCACCGACATTGCGTTCTGTCACTGCGCAGGCATTCCGGGTTCACCAATGTAGTCAGCCTGTTTAGTTCGCACGCCCTCGTGCGAACGGCCGCCAGACCTGGCTTTTGTGCCAGCGGTTCGCACGAGGGCGCGTGCGAACTGGACGGACGTCTGCCCCAAATCCGTGATACACCCTTGCGCGGGTGGGGCCGGGACTTCCGGGAAGGGGCCTGACGAGGCTGCCCTTGATGCCCCAATTGACCCCTTCCCGGAAGTCCGGCCCGAGTTCACGCCAGCGCGACAGTGATGCCCAGTGCCAAGAGAGTGGCGGCGACGAGGAAGAGCAGGTACCAGCCGCTGCGGCGCCAGAACCGCCCTTCGCTGGAGGCGCGCCGCAGATCGTACTCCATGAACATGACGAGGAAGAGCCAGGCCGCGCCCAGCACCAGCGTGGCGAAGCGGCTCAATGGCACCAGTATCTCCTGGGACCAGCCGTACGGCCGCCACGGCGACTCGATCAGCCAGCCGGCCATGGACAGAATCGCCGCCAGCAGATACCATCCGGTGAGAACGGCCAATGCCGCCAGCGCAATCCACACGATGATGGCCAGGGCCGCCTGGCCCGCAGTCAAGCGCACGTGTCACGTCCTTGAGATGGAGCGCCCTTCGCGGGGCGCGGGCATGTGTCGCCGCCCATGATAGCACGAACGTGGCCGCAAGCGGCAGCCGTCGCGGACCGCGGCATCACAGATGTTCGCGGGCGTCGGCGGGGGCGCGCCGGCGGATCACCCAGAGGGCGAGGACGACCAGGGCCACGCCGATGGCGCCCAGTGTGAAGGAGGCCGCGTAGCCGATCCACAGCACGACGAAGCCGCTGATGAACGCGCCCACAATCGCGCCGAAACTGAGAAACGAGGTGTAGACGCCCAGCGCCGCGCCTTCATGTCCCTCCGGCGCGAGATGGGCCACGGTCGAGTTGCCGCCGACGGCGATGCCGGCCCAGCCCAGCCCGCTCAACGATTGCAACACGATGAGCACCACGATGCTCGTCAGCCCGCGCACGCCCAGCCATGACATGACGGCAAAGCCGCCGAAGACGACGATGCGCAGGCTGATGGTCACCATCTGCACGCGCAGGCTGCCCCAGCGGGCGATCAAGCTGCCCACCCACTGATAGCTGAGCGCGGCGGCGATGCTGTTCATCATACCGACCAGGAAGACGCTGCTGGTGCTGTTGGTCAACTCCTCGCGCTGCCACACCGCGAAGGGGGTGTAGGCCATGGTCCCGACCAGGAAGAGCACGAAACTGACGACGAAGTACGCCCGCAGCGTGCTGAAGGTGTCGTCTTCGACGCGGGCATGGCCGGGGTGGAGATGGTGGGCCAGGCGGCGCGTGCGGGTCCACGTGCGCCCGGCCATGATGCGCGCCAGCGTGATGGGGTTCCACGTGGGCAGGTAGTAGACGGAGTGGGGCAGCAGCCGCATGCGCTCGATCAGCGTGTAGCCGGTGTAGCGCACCGTCTCGGTCAAAGGACGGCGCGGCGGCCGCGGCTTGGGCAGCCGCGGCTCCGGCACCACGCGCCAGGCCCAGACCGCGCTGGCCAGCCCCAGACCGCCGCCGATCATCCACAGGCCGCGCTGGGTCGTCTCATTGCCCAAGGCGGCGATGCCGTACGCCACGCACGCCAGCCCCACGACCCGTCCCGCCACCATGCCCCAGCCGCCGATCTGGTTGAAGCGGCCGAACGCCGTGTCCCACTGGGTGCGCGGCGTGGTGTCCATGATCAGCGTGCTGCTCACCGGCGTGCCGGCCACGCCCAACGCGCCCACCAATGCCGACAAGAGCAGGAACTGCCAGACGCTGTGGCTGAAGCCCATGAGGATGGTGGGGATGGCAAACCCCAAAAAGCCGAGGACCAGGTAGTGCTTACGCGTGCCCACCCGGTCGCTGAGCCAGCCCCAGAGCGCGGCCGCGGGCACGGCCGCGGCATTGGTCAGCGAGTTGATCACACCCACGTCGGCCACCGTGCCGCCCAGGATCTCGGTCACGTAGATGGGCGGCAGGCTGATGGTGGCGCCGCTGCCGACTTTGTTGGGGAGAAAAGCATAGAACCAGCGCGTGCGTTCAATTGCCGCGGCCTTTTCGGCACGGACATCGGCCGCAATTTCTGAGGAACTCATAGGCTCGGTATTCGGAATCGGGTGGCCGTGATGCGCAACATAGACGGATATTGTACTGCACATCCAACGGAGCCAAAACCGGTCTGCACGGCGGCCCCTCTGCGCGCGCGCCGCATTTGCGATTCATCCAGTCCGATCTACGCTGGAAGCGGCGCGACCCGGCGGCATATGGTGCGCCGGTCGCTTCGGCGAGGAGGTGACGCGATTCGAGTCGGCCGGCGAACCGGAGCAGGCACGTGCGTGGGGTGCGCAGCGCCCGCCGGCTACACTTTAAGCGTGCCGGGGCCGCAACATCACCGGAAGAGAAGTCCGCTCAGTCCTTGCCAGGCGAGATAGAGGCCGATGAGCGCGGCGAGCACGGTGCCGAGCCAGCGTCCGATACTCTGGAAAAACGTGTAGAAGCGGTCGAGCGATTGCTGGGCGCGGCGGGGCGACAGCATGTAGATGAGCAACGGAATCAGCAGCAGCGTGCTCGACACGAGCAGGAAGATCAGGAGCATGATGAGCTTGGGGACGACGTTCGCCGGCAGGAGCGTGATTTGCTGGTAGGCGGCAAACGTGAGAATGTAGGAATTGACGCTGACCGCGATCCAGAAGAAGCCGAGCAGGAAGGCATTGGTGATGCGCATCTTGTCAAAGCGCGATTCGCCGCCCGTCTCGATTTCCCGCGCGGCGATTTCTTCGGCGACGCGATCATCGTCGCCGGGAATACGGGCGACTTGCCGGACCGCGTAGAGGATCAGCGCAACGCCGGCCATGGTCAACAGCACTTCCAACGCAAATTCCCAGACCGGGTTCGGCTTGAACTCGCGCAAAAAGGTGGCGGAAATCCCCGCGAACACGTCGGAGAATCCGCGCCGCGCGTTACGGGCGCCGTTGGCGGCAAAGAAGATCCAGAGCAGCGCGAGGAAGAAGCGCCAGGCGCCGATGCCGGTCACGAATGCCACGGCCTTGGCAAAGCCGCGGCGGCTGCGCAACATGGCAATTTGTGCGCCCAACTGCAGCGGCAAGAAACTGGCGGCAAACGCCAAACTGACGATCACAGCAATCTCGTTGATCATACCGGCTTCTCATTGTTCATTGCGGTGTGAACACCCCGGCGGAAATGAATCGAATTCCCGTCGGGATTTACCAGGGTGACGGTGTTGCACTATGATCATTCAACCACAGCGGTATCGCTTTTACAAGATCGGAAAGACATTATCATGACGTCGCGTGTGCGTGTGTTCATGCTCTTCACAGCCGCCTATTTCATGTCCTATTTCTACCGCTCCACCAACGCCGTCATTGCCCCCGATCTGGTGGCCGACGTAGGCTTGAACGCGGCCCAATTGGGTCTCATGACCAGTCTCTTCTTCGCCGCGTTCGCCGCCATGCAGATTCCCCTGGGCATCGGGCTGGACCGCTGGGGTCCGCGCTGGGTCACGCCGCTGTTGATGCTGGCCACGGTGGCGGGCAGCCTGGTCTTCGCCGCGGCCACGGCCTTCGGCGGGCTGGCGTTGGGGCGCGCCCTCATCGGCGCGGGCATGGCGGGCGTGCTCATGGGTTCGCTCAAGATGTTCAGCCAATGGTTCCCGGCCCGCCGCTTCGCCACCGTGTCGGGACTGCTGGTGGGCATCGGGTCCTTCGGCGCGCTCTTTGCGGCCACACCCTTGGCCTGGCTCAACGCGACCATCGGCTGGCGCAACGTCTTCCTGGTCGGCGCGGTGGTGACCGCGCTCTTTGCCGCGGCCATCATGCTGTGGACGCGCAACACGCCGCCCGGTGTGGAATGGACCGGCAACCATGTGCAGCAGGGCAGCTTGCGTGATGTGGCGGGCGACGCACGCATCTGGCGCATCATACCCCTCACCTTTTTCCTGGCGGGCACGCTCATGAGCTTTCAAGGACTGTGGGCGGGACCGTATCTGTTCGACATCTACGGTCTGAACGACATCGGCGCCGGCAACGTGCTGTTGGCGCTGGGCGTGGGCACCACGCTGGGGTTCGGCGGCTCGGGCTGGGCGTGCGATCGCTTCGGGCTGGCCCGGACCATGGTGGCGGTCAGCGCCGTCTTCATCGCCAGCCAGTTTGCGCTGGCGGTACGGCCGCCCTTGGCCGTCGTCACCCTGCTCTACTTCATCTTCGGCCTGACGGGCGGCTTCAACGTGATGATGATGGCCCAGGCGCGCACCCTCTTCCCGCTGGCCATGACCGGCAAGGCCGTCACCTTTGTGAACCTGTTCGGTATCGGCGGCACCTTCATTCTCCAGTGGGCCATCGGCCTTATGATCGGCCTCTTCCCCGCGGACACAGCCGGGCACTACCCGCCGGTGGCCTACACCACCGTGCTCTTGTTGACGGCGACGGGCGCGCTGCTGAGCCTGCTCTGGTACGTGCCGCTGGCGCGCGGGGTCGTCGTCGCCGCAGCGGACTGAGGAGGTCGCCAGTCGCTTGACAAGGATGGTGCGACCTGCTATATTTGCCGCCACAATCGAATAGTGCTCATGCCCTGCTGATGTGCGCAACGATGCGCCGTGGACAACACGCAGATCACTCTGAACATGGCAGAGAAATGAGCCTCTGTACGACTCTTATCCAGAGAGGTGGAGGGACCGGCCCGACGAAGCCTCGGCAACCCGGCATCGCGTAGCGACGACGCTAAGACGCGCCAGGGTGCCAAATCCGGCAGACAAGTTCTGGAAGATGAGAGAACGCGTTGTCGACGCTTCTGCTCATCCCCGTTCTCGGGGATTTTTTGTACCGCCATGCGCGGACGGCGAACGACACGGCACCCGGCCCTCTCATCTACGGAACGAGAGGGTTTTTTATTTTCGTTGTACACACCACAAGTGAATCCCGCCAGAAATCCCTGGACAGCTTCCGCCAGAGTTAGACCGCCGGATTTCTGTCGTGGTATTCACGCCAATTGCACAAGGAGAAGACGCATCATGAGTGACACCGAGGGCGCCGCCGCGGCGCAGGCAGAACACAAGTTTGGCTTTGCCACCCGCCAGTTGCACGCGGGGACCAGCCCGGATCCCGTCACGGGCAGCCGTGCCGTGCCGATCTACCAGACCACCAGCTATCAGTTCCGTGACACGCAGCACGCGGCCAACCTCTTTGCGCTGGCCGAACTGGGCAACATCTACACGCGCATCATGAACCCGACCACCGATGTGCTGGAGCAGCGCATCGCGGACCTGGAGGGCGGCGTCGCCGGGTTGGCCGCCAGCAGCGGTCACGCCGCGCAGACCATGGCCATCCTCACGCTCTGCGGCGCGGGCGATCACATTGTCACCAGCAGCCGGCTCTACGGCGGCACCTACAACCAGTTCAACTACACCTTCCCGCGCATCGGCATCGACGTCACCTTTGTGGACCCGTCGGATCCCGACAATTTCGCCGCGGCCATCCGGCCGAACACCAAGATCATCTACGGCGAGACCCTGGGCAACCCGGACATCTTCGTCTTCCCCTTCGAGGAAGTGGCGGCCATCGCCGCGGCCCACAACATCCCGCTGATGATCGACAACACCTTTGCCACGCCGTACCTGTGCCGCCCGTTCGAGTGGGGCGCCAACATCATCACCCACAGCACCACCAAGTTCATCGGCGGCCACGGCACCACCATCGGCGGCATCATCGTGGACGGCGGCAACTTCGACTGGACCAGCGGCCGCTTCGACAACTTCACCACGCCCGATCCCAGCTATCACGGGCTGGTCTACGCCGGGCTGACCGAGATGGGGCTACCGCCGTACGCCATCAAGGCGCGCGTGCAGATCCTGCGCGACATCGGCGCATGCCAGGCGCCCATGAACGCGTGGACCACGCTCCAGGGCGTGGAGACGCTGAGCCTGCGCATGGACCGGCATGTGGCCAACGCCCAGGCCGTGGCCGAGTTCCTGGAGGGCCATGAGGACGTGGACTGGGTCAGCTACCCCGGTCTGGCCAGCCACCCGCACCACGAGCGCGCCAAGAAATATCTACCCAAGGGACCGGGCGCGATCCTGGGCTTCGGCATCAAAGGTGGGGCCGAGGCAGGCAAGAAGTTCATCGACAGCCTGCAGCTGCTCAGCCACGTGGCCAACGTGGGCGACGCCAAGAGCCTGGCCATTCACCCGGCCAGCACGACCCACAGCCAGTTGACCGAGGAGGAACTGTCCAGCGCCGGCGTCTCCCCGGACTTCGTGCGCCTGAGCATCGGCATCGAAGACATCGAAGACATTCAGTGGGATCTGGACCAGGCGCTGCACGCGGCAGTGCATGGGTGAGTTGGTGGTGGGGATTTAGGGTGGTAGGGTAGTGGGTCTGAGGGTGGTGGGGATTTAGGGCTTCGGTGATGCAGACTTGCATCACCCCCACAACCCTAAAACCCCACCACTCAAATCTCCACATCTTTCGACAGGACAACGACAGCCAATGACGACGTCAAAACACTGTGGAGACGCGTAACACTGTGGGATTCCCGGGTCGGTGGGCATCGTGGAGCAGCAGTACTTCACCTTTGCCGAGGATGAGCCGTTTCCGCTGGAGAGCGGGGCGACGCTGTGGCCGGTGACGGTCGCGCATGAGACGTACGGGCGGCTCAACGCGGACCGGTCCAACGCAATCCTCATTTGCCATGCGCTGAGCGGGAGCGGGCACGCAGCGGGCTACCACGCGGCCGACGATGCCAAGCCGGGCTGGTGGGACGACTGCATCGGGCCGGGCAAGGCGTTCGACACGGACCGCTTCTTCGTCATCTGCAGCAACGTGATCGGCAGTTGCTACGGCTCCACCGGGCCCATGTTCACCGAGCCGGAGACGGGTGTGCCGTACGGGCTGCGCTTCCCGGTGGTGACCATCGGCGACATGGTGCGCGCGCAGGTCAAGCTCATCGACCACCTGGGCATCGACCAGTTGCTCTGCGTGGCGGGCGGCTCCATGGGCGGCATGCAGGTGCTGGAGTGGGCGGCGCATCATGCGGCGCGGGTCAAGTCGGTCATGCCGCTGGCGACCACGGCCCATCACAGCCCCATGCTCATCGCCTTCAGCGAGGTGGGGCGTCAGGCCATCTACGCCGATCCCTACTGGGCCAATGGCGACTACTATCTCAACGAAAAGAAGCCGGACGCGGGGCTGGCGGTGGCGCGCATGGTGGGCCACATCACCTACCTGAGCGAGCAGTCCATGCACGCAAAATTCGGGCGCCGGCTCCAGCATCTGGAGAAGTACGGCTACGAGTTTGACACCGAGTTCGAGGTGGAGAGCTACCTGAAGTACAACGGCAACAGCTTCACCCGCCGCTTCGACGCCAACAGCTATCTCTACGTCACCAAGGCCATGGACTACTTCGATCTGGCCCAGCCCACCGGCGTGCTGGCGGCGGCCTTCGCCGATTCCATCCACCTCAAATATCTCGTGGTCAGCTTCACCAGCGACTGGCTCTACCCCAGCTATCACAGCAAGGAACTGGTCAGCGCGCTCACCGCCGCGGGCGCGGACGTGACGTACCTGGACATCAAGAGTTCGTGGGGTCACGACGCGTTTCTGCTGGAAGTGGAGACCATGACCGAGCTGCTGGGCAGTTTTCTGGACCGGCTGGTGCGCGAGGAGAAGATCGCCGCGCCCGCGGGCATCCCGGTGCCGCCGGTGGTGACCGGGCCGGCGCCGCGTCACACGGTCACGGCCAAGGCGACCCAATGACGGACGGCAGGCACGCATGACCCAGGCAAAGTTCCCCACCCGCGCTCCGGCCCCATCCCCGGCGGCCCATCTGCGCCCGGACCTCCAGGCCATTGCCGACCTGGTGCCGCCCAACATGACCGTGCTGGATCTGGGTTGCGGCAACGGCGAGTTGTTGGAATATCTGATTCAGGCCAAGCGCATCAAGGGGCGGGGCATTGAGTTGAGCGAGGAAGGCGTGCTCGCCTGCGTGCGTCGAGGGCTGAGCGTGCGCCAGGGCAACCTGCAGGAGGGGCTGGCCGACTATCCCGACGACAGCTTCGACATCATCATTCTGGCGCAGACGCTGCCCTTCCTGGACGACCCGGCCATGATTCTCAACGAGATGCTGCGCGTGGGGCGGGAGGCGATCATCAGCGTGCCCAACTGGGGCTACTGGCGCTGTCGCTTGCACCTGCTCTTCACCGGGCGCATCCCCCAGGCGCCGGATCTGCCCGACGCGTGGTACGACGTGCCGCGCTGGCAGGCCTTCACCATCACCGACTTCGCCCGGTACTGCACACACCTGGGCATCAAAATCGACCAGCAAGTCTATCTGTCCAACGGCAAATTGATCAACGTGCGCCGCTACAAAAACTTGCGCGCCACGACTGCCGTCTTCGGCTTGCGGCGCATGGAAGACGCCGTGACGCGCCCGTAGACATAGCACGCCGCGCCGATCACGCGTGGCGCCCGGCAGCCCGGGCCGCGGCCAGCCACAGGTCGGCGTTGTCCGTGTTGATCATGTCGAAATCGGCCTCCACCAGTTTCTCCACCAACGCCACATCATCACCCATATAATTCACCATCACACGCACGCCACGGGCGCGACAGGCTGCCACCAACTCGGGGCAGAGGCGCTCAGCCCGATCTCCACGATGCGCGCTGAACGTGTCCGCCGCCGCGGACGCCGGGCACATCGCGCACGTTGACCTTGACCGGCACATCCGGCGCCAGGCGGACGAACGCGGCCGTCCACTCATCAAACGAGGACCAGACGAAGACGTCGCGGCGCATGCCGGTGCGGTCGAGCGTCTTGAGCAGCGCGGCGGCGTCGGCATACTTCACGTCCAGAAAGAGGTTGCACTTGCCCCGCGCCCAGTCCAAGAACGGCTCCAGGCGCGGGATGCGCGTGCCGGCGAAGTGGGCGCCGAAGCGGGCGCCCGCATCCAGCCGGTCGATGACGGACGCGGGCGTGTTGGCCATGTGACCGACGCCGTCGGTGGTGCGCTCTAACTCCGGGCCGTGAAAGAGATACATGACGCCGTCGCTGCTGGTGTTGACGTCGATCTCCACCGTGTCCGCGCCCCAGTCGACACAGAGTTGGGCCGCGGCCAGGGTGTTCTCGGGTGCGTGGCGGTTGGCGCCCCGGTGGCAGACGATCTCGAGCGGGTGTCGTTGACGGATCAACGTGAAATCCTTCCCTCGTATAGGGCGGTGTCGGTTGCCGGCGTACGGTCGACCCCCGGTAGAATCCGTCGCCCGATATCCGCCGACCTCCACTTGCCCGATGCCGGTAAAGAAACCAGTCTACCCGAATTGTGCGGTTGTGACCAAGCGACCTGGGGCGCGGAGGGCGGCCCAGATTCTTCGACGCGATCTGCGTCCCTAGAGATGGCACGGCGACCAACGGGCTTGAGCCTGTTTCCTGTATCAGCCGCCGAATTGATTCGGCGGCGAGCGAGGCCGGGCTTGGCAGCGGCAGCGGTTCAAACCGCCGCCTGCTACGGCAAACAGGCTCAAGCCTGTTGTGTCAGCAGCACACTGCGTTGTAGATGGCCGGTCAGTGGGGCTCGTCCACCGGCCGGCTCACTCGGCGGCACGCGTGACCAACGGCAGGTGACTGTAATGATGTTCCACGGAGGCCCCGAGCACTTGGAACACACCTTCGGGCCCGACCGCGTAGAAGCCCGCGTCCTTGAACGCCCAAACCCCACGCAAGGTGTTGATGGAGAGATTGGTGGAGAGGGGCAGCCAGGACTTGCCGTCGGAGTGGTAGACGGCGCTCCCCACCGCCAAAACCTCATCGCCGTCGCCCCACAGCGCGTTGATGTAGGCGTCAACCGGCGTGGTGGTCCAGCGCGTGCCGTCGAAGCGCAGAATGGCCCCGTCCGCGGCGACGTACACGCTCGTCGCGGTAGCCCACACGGCCTTGTAGATGAAGTCGTCATCCGCACGATCCACGCGGCGCCAAGTTCGGCCGTCAAAGTGCATGAGCAGGCCCCGCACGGCGCCGCTGCTCTCCACCCTGTGGCCCACGGCGTAAATGTCACCCGGCCCACGCCCGTGGATCGATCGGAGGCCGCCATCTTCACTGTTCAGGACGGGGGACCACGTCTTGCCGTCGAAGTGCAGGATGAGCACGCGCCCGACCGGCTCCTGAATGTCTGCCGCGCTGGGGGCACATCTGCCGCACTGGCTGCCGACGACGTAGACATCGTCGGGGCCGCTGCCCCACACGCCGGTGAAGATCAGGCCGGAGTCGAAGAGGGTCTTGTACACGACCGCGCCGTCAAAGTGAAGCACAGCCGCCTGGTGGGTCCCATAGTCCGTGCCCACCGCATACAGATCCCCGGCGCCACTGCCCCAGAGCGCCGACAGACTGCCGTTGAAGCCGGTGTTCACCTCGGTCCATCCATAGCCGTCGAAATGGAATAGGTTGCCCGAATATGTGGACGTGATCCAGATGTCGTCCGCGGCGGATGCCCAAATGGAAGAGAAACTGCCGGTCAAGTCGACTGCGGAGGCAATGGGCAGGGGCACCATGGGAGCCGCCGCCGCGACACCCGACCCCGTGCACAAAAGCAGCACCAGTCCGCACATGACCAACACACTGCTCAGCAGCCCACGACGACGCCGGCTTGATGCGGCACCGATCAAAGGAGACGATTGGCGAGACGGAACGGAAGAGACACGGAACATGGGGTTTTCCTCCTTCAAACTCTAGCTGAGGTCTCACTGATGCACACGCTGGGCAGCATAACCGGCGGCAGTCAACGGCCCGTCACTGTGGCGTCAATGCAGCGACATCCGCTGTGCCCAATCTTTGGGCGCAATGGACGCAAACGGAGCGTTCGTTTGACGATGACGCGACGCACGCACGCTAAAGTACCGGCACAGTCCACGTCGGGGCCTCGCCGCAACCGGCACGGGGAATGGACCCGTGGCAGGCGTGCCGAGATGCCGGCGAGCGTTTAGCGCCCGTTGCCGCAGTTCACACCGGCCCAGAAGGAGGTCGTCCTTGACTACCAGCAGCACACCCATGGCCCCAATCAGCGCGCGTCCGCAGCCGCGTACCACGCCGCTCATCGTTTTCCACAATGCGGTCTTTTGCCGCCTCTGGACATCTCAGTTTCTGGCCACGGTCAGCATGACCATGACCCTGCTGGCAACATCCATCTTGATCTTTCGCAGCACCGGCACCGTGGCCAGCGTGGGGCTGGTCCTGCTGACGGCGCTGTTGCCCAGCGTGCTCTTCGGCCTCTTTGCCGGCGTCGTCGCCGACCGGGGAAACCGCAAGCGCATTTTGGTGGCGTCCGAACTGACGCGCGCGGTGATGATGCTGGCGCTGCCATGGCTGATCCATGTTGATCCACGCTTGGCGTTCGTCGTTTTGGCCGCGGCCAACAGCGTCCGCCAGTTCTTCGACCCCGCCCACGCCAGCCTGATTCCTGAAACAGTCGACGCGGACCGCCTTGCCGCCGCCAACTCCATGTTGAGCATCAGCCTCTTCGGGGCCGAGATGTTCGGGCTGGCTGTGGCCGGCGCCATGGCCGCGGCGTTCCCGCTCGACTGGATTTTCTACCTCAACGGCGTCCTGTTTTTCATCTCCGCCGCCATTCTGCTGCCGGTACGCCTGCCGGCACGGACGACCACACCGGCGCCCACGGCACAGCCCACGTTCGTGCTCTTGCGCGAGGGCATCACCAGCGTGCAGCGCACGCCCGCGCTGCGTAACTTTGCCGTCGTCTACATCCCCTTTGCCCTGGCTGTGGGCCTGCTTAACGCGGTCGATCTTCCCTTCGTCATGGGTGTGACGGCAGGAAGCGGCTACGCAGGCGAACTGATGTTTGGTGTTTTGGAAGCGGTGGGACTGGTGGCCTTTGTCACGGGGAGCTACTTGATGGCCTACGGTGCGCCGCGTCTGCGGGAAGGGCAGTGGATCGCGTACAGTTTCATCGGTACCGGCATCGGCACCATGCTCTACGCGCAGGCCGGAAACATCGGCTGGCTCTTTGCGTGCAACGTGATCTACTACATGACCAATGCAGCGTTCCACGTGGGCCGGCTGTTGCTGCTGCAACGTACCACGCCCCAAGGAATGCTGGGACGGGTCAGCAGCGCGTTCTTTCTGCAACGGGATGTTTGCTACATCGCGGGAGTCAGTCTGGCAGTCCTGGGCGACCTCTTCTCGCTGACCACCGTCATCACAGGAATTGGCGTTACGATTGCCCTGGCGGGATTGGTGGCCTGGCGGCTGCCGGGGTTGGGGCAGCCCGTGGTGCGCATGTACGTGGACGGGCGAGTTGGGGAGGACTTGCGGTTGTAAACTCGAGGGAAGCTCACAACCGCAAATCCCCAAAAGCACAAGGTGGGTCCAGGCGAACCCACCTTGTTGTGTAGAGGGGTGTCACTCCAACTCTCACACGCCTGCAGCTTAGGCGTCCGGCGTCAATGGAACGTCAATGGAACGTCAATCCCACCGGATTGGGCCCCGTGATCGTCGGCGGATCAAACCTGCCGGCGACGCCAACCGGGGCGACGACAGGTGACACAGGGGCGTCCGGCCGGTCCCACAGGGCGAGAAGCGCACGGTTGGAGACATGGTGATGCAAAAAGCGCGCGCGTGCGGCATCGTCGTCGATGGTGGCAGCTTGGGTCATCAACAGTTGGTAGCCGTCGACCAACACTTGCGCCGCGCGCGGATCGGCCACGGCGGCCAGCACGCGGTGACAGCAGAGATAGACCGCGGCCGGATCCAACACACCGTGGAGCGGCCGGCGCCGCAGCACCGCCAGAATCCCGTCCACCGTGGCGAGCGCCTGCTGGGTATGCCCCTGGGCCAATGCCACGCGCGCCAACAGTGCCTCCGCCTCCAGCGCGCGCACCACGCGGCCGCTGTCACGGAAGTGTGTACGCGCCCGCTCCAGGTCGAGGACCGCTTCGTCGTACCGCTCCAGCCGAAAGCGAGCCAGGCCCAACCCCAGATGCGCCGGGGCTTCGACCAGATGCGCGCCGGATGCGCGGCTCACGGCCAACGCCTCATCAAAGGTTGCCAACGCCGCCACGTAGGCGCCGTGATGACACTCCATGGTGCCACGCAGACAAAGCGTCTCGCCCACGACACTGTGGTGACCGATGCGGCGTGCCAGTTGTACGGTCTCGTTCACGACCTGGCGCGCCGCATCGTATGCGCCCAAGTGCACGAGATACGTTGCGCGAAAAAGCTGATTGGTCATGAGATTGCGCACGTCTTCATTGTGCTCCCCATCTTCCGCGGCTTGGACAAAACACGCCTGCGCATGACAGTACTCACCCATGGCGTTGTAGACATGCCCCAGTTGCAGGAGCGTCGACCGGGTACGGGCATCGTCGCCCACCTGGCGGAAGAGGCCGAGCGCCTGCTCCAGATACGCGACGGCGAGTTCGAAGAGTTCCTGATACTCGGCCGCGCTGCCCAACTTCTGGAGCACGAACGCTTGATGCAGCGCCATGCCCAACTGCTGATAGAGGGTCAACACCTCGGTCAAGACGGCGCTTGCGTCTTTGTGCCGGCCTTGCAGCCGCAAGTTGCGACACATGGCGAAGAGCGCACGTGCGCGCAGCGCGTCCGCCCGGACCGTCGCCGCCTGTTCGGCCGCCAGCCGCAGCCGCGCGATGGCCTGTTCGTGATGCCCTTGGAGTGACAGACCGTTGCCCCATTCCAACTGCGCCGTGACGATGAGAGCCGTGTCGTTCTCCGCTTCGGCCGCGTCCAAGGCGCGGCGGGCAAGGGCAATCGCCTCGTCATGGCGCTGCAACAGGTTTAGGAAAAACGCATGGGTCAGGTGGAGTCGCAGGCGCAGCGGATACGCCGTGGCGTCCGGTGCGGCGGCCTCGGTCAAAGCAGCGGCAGCCAGGGCGAACATTGCCTCGCCCTCGCGAAAGGCCGAACGGACGAAGTAG
Organism: Caldilineaceae bacterium; assembly: GCA_041391205.1. Taxonomy (GTDB): domain Bacteria; phylum Chloroflexota; class Anaerolineae; order Caldilineales; family Caldilineaceae; genus JAWKOK01. The sequence goes on along the minus strand of JAWKOK010000004.1, from coordinate 251,290 downwards.
AGCGCTTGCAGCGCGGGCGCGGCGCGGTCGATGGCGGCAACATCCCGGTGCGTTACGGCCAATCGCCAGGCACGCCGCAGATGCTCGATTTCCGGCAGAAGCGTCTGCAGTGCCGCCCGCTGCTCCATGCCGTTGAGGGCGTCGCAATGTTGCGCCAGCAAGCGACTGTGGTACTCGATGAAACGGGCCGTCACACGTGCAGCGGCTGCGGCATCCTCGGCCAGTTTCTGCTCCACGAACTGGCGCAACATCTCATGCAGCAGGTAGCGCCCCGACGGCAGGAGACGAACCAGCGATTTGTCGACCAGACCGGAAAGGACTGCCAACGAAGCTCCGCTCACGGCCAGGGCCGCGTGGGCGGAAAAGGTCTGGTGGAAGCAGGTGAGAGCGCAGAGTGCGGCCTGTTCGGGCGGGTCCAGGCGCTGCCAACTTTCCTCGAATACGGCGCCCAATGTACGGTGGCGCGGCGGCATGTCGCGGGCAGATACATTGAGCAATTCGTAGCTGCGGGCCAGTTCTTGCGCGATCACGGCACAGGGCAGTGTGCGCGCCCACGTGGCTGCCAGTTCGAGGCTCAAGGGCAGCCCGTCCACGAGTTGGCAGATGCGCAACACGTGCGGCAGTTCCTGCTCCAGATCGAAATCGGGACGGACCCGGCGCGCCCGTGCGGCAAAGAGCGTGACTGCATCCTGACGCGCAACGCGGTCCGGGTCGGCATCTTCCTGAGGCCGGCGATAGCCCAAGCCCGCCAACGGGAAATTCCATTCTTCGCGCAGGTCCAACGCGGCACGCGACGTCACCAGCATCTTCACCGTGTCCGTGCGCGCCAGCATCTGCCTGACCACGTCCACGTAGGCGGACACATGCTCGAATTCGTCCAGAATCAGCAGCAGATGACGTCCCCGCAGCAGGTCACAGATCTGGTCGGCGGGTGCGCTTTCGTCGTTGAGATGCACGTCCAGCCGGTCGGCAATGGCATACCAAAACGCGTCCGCCGCCGCAACGTCCGCCAGCGACACAAAGACAATGCCGTCGGGAAAGCGACCGCCGCGGCGCAGACGGTGCGCGGCTTCGATCACCAAGCTGGTTTTGCCCATGCCGCCCGGCCCGACCACGGTCAGGAGACGACAGTCGGGATCGGCCAGTTGACTTTCGACCTGCGCCAGTTCTGCGTCGCGCCCCACAAACGCCGGATTGGCCGCGGGCGCCCGGTCACGCGGAGTGCGCGTGGACAGGTCGGCCGCCGGCGGCGCCTGTAGCCGGCGTTCCTGGACAGCGCGGATGCGTGCGGCCAAGGCTGTGGTCTCGTGGGAAGGCTCGGCGTCGAATTCCGCCCGGAGGACCTGGCAGCATTGTTGATATTGCAGCAAGGCCTGGCTGCGTTCGCCGTTGGCGTCCAGGGCGAGCATGAGTTGCCGGTGCGCTTCCTCCCGCCAGGGTTCCAGGGCAAGCTGGCGTCGGGCGTAGCGCTTGGCCGTTGCGTAGTCGCCTGCCGCGTGGGCGCGGTCGGTGAGCCGGAACAACACATCCAACGCCATGACGTGCAACCCCTCGCGTGCCAGAGTGAGCCACTCGTCAAACGCCCAACTGTCGGCGGCAAGGCCGGTCAACAGTTCGCCGCGGTAGAGATCGGCCGCGGCGGCCAGTTCACCGCGCTGCACATGGGCACGAAAGCGCGCCACATCCACCTCCAGCGGGCAGCGCGGATCGCCCAACCGGAGCTGTGCCGACTGGCGCGTGAGCAGAAGACAGTCGTCGGCGGAATCGCCCAGCGCCTGGCGCAGGCTGTAGATCGCCTGGCGCAAGTTGCGATTGGCGACCGTCTCGCCGGCATCGGGCCACAGCAGCGTTGCCAGCGCAGCACGCGGGTGCGCCTGATTGGCCTCAATGGCGAGATAGGCGAGCAATGCTTGGGCCTTGGTCGCACGAAAGTCGTGGACCGGTTGGCCGTCTTGCAGAAGCGCAAAGTGATGAAACAGAGAGAGGGTAAGGGGCATGATGGTTGTTGGTCACCTCATAGATCAGTCACTTGAACTTCGTCCAATCGGGCTGGTTTCTCCGCCTGACGATTGGACGAAGTTCAAACAATGTGACCATCAGCAGACCGGACCGCACGAACTGATCCGGATTCTGCACAAACAGCGCTTCACGGGCGCTTCAGTCGCGGCTCAGGACCCCCAGTTCGCAGCACAATCGGTAAGCAAATTACAAAAACACGTTTAGCGAATGTGTAAGATATGCTATAGTAACTGCCGGCGGAAATGGGCCGATCGATCCTGCCAGGGATCGAAACGTCGAGTTCCCGCCGTGGCATTTACGCCGCACCGGAATAGTAGTCTGGACGTTCGCGTTGGACTGTGCACCCGACTTCTATGGCCAACGACCCATCAACCCAAACTCGACTTGAGTTTCAGCTATTCGGTGGCGCGGTGCTCATCCGCAACGGTCGCCCACAGCGCGCGATCAAGAGCCGGAAAGGCATGGCGCTCCTGATCTATTTGGCCGTCAAGGGCCGGGCTTGCACGCGCGAGGAAGTCGCCGATCTGCTTTGGGATTCGACCTCCACCGCGCAGTCACTCTCCAACTTACGCACCGTGCTGACGCGGCTACGGCCCTTCGTTGGCGACGATCTACTGCTCGTCGATGACACGCTCGCCTTCGCTCCCTCCTCCCTGGTACGTGTCGACGCGCTCCAACTGGAGACGGAACTGCAGGCGCTGCCCGCGCAATTGACCCCCGCAGCGGCCGCTACGTTGCGTGCGAGCTTGAGCGCTATGCGGGTGAATTTCTCGTTGGTTCCATCTCACCGGCGCCACCCGCTTCACCGAATGGGCGGAGTTGCAGCGGCAGCGGTTCCACCAGACTGTGCAGCGCGGGCATCACCGGCTCGTGGCCTATTGCACCGCGACGGGCGACACGGAGACCGGCAGCGCAGTCGCAGAACGATGGCTGGCCATCGATCCACTGGACGAAGACATGCACGCGCGCCGCATCCGCTTGCTCATGGCCGCGGGTCAGCAGCAAGCCGCGGGCGCACTTTGACGAGGTCCGCGAGCTGCTGGCCCGCGAACTGGATGCCCGGCCGGGTCAGGAACTGCAACTGCTGTACGCGCAGATTCTGAGCGCCACGCCGGCGCCGCCCTTGGTCAATGCCGCGGCGCCGGCCGAATTCCTCCACAACATTCCCAGCGCGCTGACGCCGCTGATCGGGCGCGTCCGAACTCCACCGGTTGGAGCAGTTGCTCACCCAGGACGACCATCGTCTCGTGACGGTGACGGGCGAAGGCGGCATCGGCAAGACACGCCTGGCGCTGACTGTCGCGGCGCCTGGTCGACGGCTACGAAGCGCACCAGGCAGCATCCGGGGATGCAGCCCCGCCGCAACATGCACAGGCGGTGGCGCAACGTTTTCCCCACGGCGTCTGGTTCGTGTCGCTGATCGGGGTGGAAGGCACAGGGACGATCTTGGCGCAGCGCCTGGCCACGGCCGTCGCCGACGCCATCGGCTGTGGCTTGACCGGCACGGCGCCGCCCACCACCCAACTCGTCGACCATCTGCGGCGACGGCGGCTGTTGCTGGTGCTGGACAACTTCGAGCACATCCTGGCCGGCGCCGATGTCGTGGTGGACTTGTTGCGGCGCGCGCCCGGCGTGCGGGTGCTGGTGACGTCACGGTTGGCGCCAGCTGCGCGGGCGAGCAGGTCTTTCCCGTGGGCGGGTTGGCCTATGCCGCGCCGGGAACGACACCGGCCGACACCCTGATATCGCAGGCGGACTCCGCAGACGCCGGCGCGCTCACGCCGAGCGGGCGCCTGTTTGTCCAGCGCACTCACGCCATGTACCCCACCCTCGCCTTGACCGGCACTGAAGCCGCCGTCAACGACCTCTGTGCGCTTCTGGGTGGACATCCCCTGGCCATCGAATTGGCGGCGGTCCTCGTCGGCCAGTTCACGCCGGCCGAGTTGGTCCAGGTCTTGCGTCAAGGCGAGTGGCAAATGCTGGCGACGTCGACGCACGCAGTGGAGGCGCGCCACCGCAGCCTGGAACGAGTCTTCGCGGCCTCATGGGACCTGTTGCCCACGCCGGCGCAGCACACGCTGGCGGCGCTGTCGGTCTTCGCCGGACGTTTCTCGCGCACCGCTGCCGTGGCCGTGACCGGTGCGGCCGTCGAGAGTTTGGCTACGCTAGTCGCCCATTCGCTGCTGCATCAGGCGGGGCCGGGTCTGTTTGAGATGCACGCGATGGTGCAGCACTACGCACATGCGCAATTGGCGGCGCAACATGCCGTCGAAGAGATCGGCGCGCGCCACAGCCGTTACTATCTGCATGAGGTGAAATCGTGGGTTCAGTCGGCTCCACCGGCAGGGGGCATTGCGCCACACGACCCGCACCAGGATGACTTGGGCAACCTGCGCCGCGCCTGGACATGGGCGCTCGCCCACGGCCGGCTGGCGTGGCTCCGGCACGCGCTGCCGGATCTGCTCGATTTCTTCTCCGGCCGCGAACGGTTTCAGGAAGGGGTCGATCTGTTCATGCCCGCGGCCACGGCATTGGCCGATGCAGATGCGTCGGACGCGCGTCAGCTACGGCACGCGCTGCTCATTGCGTGCGTGCGTTTGCACATCAAACAGAGCGACCTGGAGACCGCCGAGGAACTCTTGCAGGAGCTGCTTCAGACACTCCATGCCTCGTCACCTCACGTTGGGGACACGTCGGACATGTCCCGGTTGGAGTGCTACATGCTGGGCGGCTTCATCCGTGTGCGCCAAGCGCGGTTTCGCCAGGCGCGGGAGCAGTTGTTGCCCGTCATCCATGCGCCGCTTGTCGCAACTGACCCCGTGCTCCGGGGCGATGCGTTGCACATGTTGAGCAATCTGGAGTATCAGTTGGGCAATTGGCAGGCTGCCCAACACGCGGAAGAAGCGGCGATCATGGCCCACACCGAGGCCAAAGACGCGCTGAAGCTGGCCATCGGAGAGGGGCATCTAGGCAACATCCGTTGGGCGCAAAACCACTTTGCGCCGGCTTTGCACCATTTTCAACGCGCGTTGGACCTGTGCCGGCGGTCCGAATCTCGGGGCAACGAGGGGTTAATCTGTTACTACTTGGCACGTGCGCATGTCTATCTCGGCGACAGTGCGCAAGCGGCCGCGTACATTGCCCACGACCTGACCATCCATGAGACGATTCACGACCCCCGCGGCCGCTGCTATGCATTGGTGGGCGCGGCCCACGTCGCCCATGCGCAACAGGAGTACGACCGCGCCGCAACCTATGCGCACCAGGCCGTGGCCCACGCGCAGGCGTTGCGCGAACTCATTTTGCTGGCCGAGGCGACCGAGGCGTTGGCGCATGTCCTGACGGCCCGGGGCCAGTGGATTTCGGGCCAAGAGATGTGGCGTCATGCCTACGAAATGCGCACAGTCCACGAGCAGCCGCACCGCGCCGCACGCTGCCTGGCCGGATTGGCGGAGATCTATCTGGCCGTCGACGACCTTGCGGCCGCGCTGCCACTCGTCGACACGCTGCTAGCGGACCGGGGCGTGTGGCGCGACAGCGCCCTCAGCGCGCCGTTGGACATTTTCCGCATCTGCGGGCAGATCCTGACCGCGGCCAAGGATCCCCGCGCGTCCGAGGTGCACAACGACGGTCACCACGTGTTGATGCAGCAGGTGCGCGCGCTCAACGACGACGCCCTCCGCCGTGCGTTTCTCACACGCGTTCCCACCAACGTGGCCCTACGGCGCGCCTACGCCGGCGTCGATGACACAACGATGCCCGCCGAGTCTCACGCGCCCGCCGATAGCCACACTGTTCGGTCCGATTCCTCACCAAAGTGACCCTTGCACTCAGCCTTCAAATAGCTCCTCGCCGCGATGCAGACGCGACGCGATGCGATAGGTCTGCCCCTGAGCGCGCACGGTCGGCGCATGCGCGGCCAGGTAGCGAATGGCGGCGATGAGGACGTTGGTCTGCGCGACCGGATTGCCGCCGAGCAGTTCATGTTGGCGCATGGCCGCCTCCACGCACTGGATGGTGTGGAAGTCCCGGTCTTCGCGCAGGAGCAGGGCGCCCAACTGTGCCAGCAACGGGGCGTGGTCGCCGCCGCCGTAGGCATAGTCGGCCAAGACGCGTGCCGCCTGATTCACCTGCTGCTGGCGGTCGAGCAGCGCGCGCAGTTCGTCCAGCGCGGCGGCATCGTCCGGGATCTGGCCGTTGGCCGTGGGAATGCGCGCCGCCGGGATGTTGAGGAAGCGGTCGAGATAGATGCTCATGGCCGCGTCGAAGACACCGCGCAGCAGCTCCACCGAGGGCGCGCGGCGCATGCCCTGGTGCATGGCGTTGGCGAAGGTGAAGGTGTGGAGCGCCGTGTCCCAGTCGCCGAACTCGTTGCTGGTGTGGAAGCGGGCGATGCGCAACGCGGCCGCGTACGCCACCGTCTGCGCCAGCGCGACCGGAGCCAGCCCATTGCGCAACGCGGCGACCATCGCATCCACCGTCGCCTGAGGATCATCCTCCAACAACACCTCGACCAAGCCGTCATCGATCGCCGCGGCCTCAGCGTCCTCGCCCCCGCCCCTGCAACTCGCCCCAGTTTATCGAACGTCTCCTCCAGCACCGCCACCAGGTCAACCGGCGAGCGCCAGTACACTCCTCGTTGCGCGCGGCGTTGGCATAGCTGCCAGGCTGGTGAGCACTGTCTCCGCATCCGCCCAGCCGGTGATGTCCAGCAGCCTCCAGCGCCTTGTTGGTGAAATCGGCGGGATGGCCCACGTCGATGTAGCGGTGGTCGGCATCATATGGAAGAGCATGTCGGCCACCTCCACGGACGTCGCGCCGGCCCGCAGCAAGTGAGACGATGCAGCGCTCGGCGCCCTCGTCGTCGCGCACCTCGATGAAGCGGCGGAACCAGCGTTTGAGCGTGGGCACGTCGGGTGTCCGCCGGGCAGCGGCCGCACAGAAGCGCGCTGGGTGACCGAAGGAGTCACGCGCCACCGCGGCGAGACTCCAGAGCGCCCGAGGGCGGTCGTCGGGGTGGAGATGGGGCAGCATGTTCATGAAGCAGGTGTATGGTCAGCCCCGGCCCCAGCCCTGCTGCCGGTAGCGCACGCCGAATTCCAGCCCGGTACGGAAGGATCCACGGGATCGCCGTCGCCCTCGGTCAGCGTGAGCACGGCCTTGCCGATGACCAGCGCGATGTCCCGTTCCAGGCCGACGTGCTAGCCGGTCCTGTTGGTGCGGCGCAGGTCGCGATGTTCCTGGAGATCGACCCAATTTCGTCGTCAAAAGCACCTCCACGGGAAAGGCAGCGACGTCGTCGGCCCACTGGTCGAGCGCCGCCGCTGGCCAGGTCAAGCGGCGGTTGTTGTGCGACAGATGAGCAGACCGTCCTGGACGGTGCCCTTGTCCAGCGGGAAACCCATGTGGGGACAGCGGTTGTCCACGGCGTAGATTGTGTCATCGTTGCGCACGAGCACAATCGTGTGGCCGCCCCGCTGCACCGTCTTGATGCCCGTGGCCGTCAACTCGGCCAGATCGGCTGCATAGACAAAATCGCTTTCCACCATGACGCTCCTCCTGTGTGAATCCGGCGCGCGACCGGTCGCCGCGAGCTTCGCCATCAGCACCACGCTGGGTCGCGAACCGCGTGGTTGCGGTCTGGTACGGTTGGAAACCCAGGCTGACAGTGAGAAGTCACTACGCTGACTAGAGATCATTAGCCGCCCACGGACCACGCGATGAGCCATTGCGCGGCGAAGTAGGTGCTCAGGACCAAGAGGCGGGCGGCGGCGAAGCGGCCGCGAAAGCGGTCCAGCGCGAGACGCACAGCCAGAGATCACGAAGAGGAGCGCGCTGGCCGTTGCCAAAGCCCCGGCGGCGAGTGTGTCCAGCGTCAGCCAGCGCGCCAGCGCCTGCCGGCCCATGACGAGGATCACGACCATGTAGACGAGCACCGGCATGCGCATGGCGCCCAGGTGGGGCCAGAGCAAGCCCAGCATGACGCCACCGTAGAGGAGGTAGAGCAGCAGCGGCCACAGCGTGTGGTCAAAGCCCACGCCTCGGGTGAAGGCCACGATGTAGAAGAGGTGAGCCAGGAGAAAGCTGACCAGGCCGGGGATAAAGCGATCCTGGGGCAGCATGAGGAAGACGTCGCCTGCCAGCGAGCAGAGTAGCCCCAACACGACGAGCAGTTTGTATGGCGCGGCCACGGTGGCCGGCAACAGGAGCGCGAAGAGGATGATCAGCGTGGTGGTCAGCGGCTTGAAGATGTAGACCAGCCGCCGGCGCCCGCGCATTTCGCCGGCGATGGCGAGCGCAGCCGTGACGGTCACAGCCGGTGCGGAGAGGAGGACCATCGATGTCGTGGACATGTTGGATTCCGGTTGGAAGTTCGGTTGGAAACCGGCGCTGACAATGAGAAGTCGCCTCAGCGACTTTCTGCTGGTAATCCACGGTCAACCGGCGACGGCTTCAGTAGATGAACGGAATCAGGCGTTTGGTCTGTTGGGCGTAGGCTGCGTATGCCGGGTAGTGGGCCGTCAACAGGCGCTCTTCATAGGTCAGCTTCACCACCAGGTCGACCACGAGGATCAGCAACAATGCCAGGCGCAGCCAGGAAAAGCTGTTGGCGACCCACGCCAGGCCGATGAGGAGGAGCGAGGCGTACATGGGGTGACGAATCCAGCGGTACGGCCCGCTTTGCACTAGGAAGCCCTCCACTTTGACGTCGGGCGTGATGTTGAAGTTGATGAAACGCTGGGCCACGATCGCCCACGCGCCCAGCGCCACACCGGCCAACGCCAGCGCCAGCCACACCGGCTTGAGCGCAAGCGCAGGCCCGGTGACGGCCAGCGCGATGAGCGCCGCGAACTGAATCGCGACCAAGGCGTAGGACTTCGCACTCCCGCGCATGGGCTAGTTCTCCGTCCGTAGCAGCCGGCGGAGATTGTCCAGACCGGCCGTGGCAAGGTAGACGGTGCAGAGCAGGTCGATGATCTCAGACGATGGTTGCGCCATGGTGATCTCCGGTGAAAGGATGTGAGATCACCAGTGTACAAAAGACGGGGCAAGTCGCCAAGCGTGATGTGGGGAAGTGGGGAGAGCCAACCATTGTTAACTGGAAGTTCGCAGTTCTGAATGCCACCGACGCGTCACCTGCTGCCACACCGCATCAGCCGCCAGCAGCGCGCCGACGAGGATGAGCACCGCACCCAGCCATTGCAGCGGCGCAAGCCGTTCGTCCAGGAAGAGCACCGACCAGACAATGGTGAGCATGGTTTCCAGGGGCGCGAGCAAGGTGAACTGGCCGCTGCCGATGATCTTGACGGCGTTATAGGTCATCATACGGCCGAGGTAGGTTGCGACCACGCTTTGGAAGAGGATGGCCGTCCAGCCGAACCAGCCGGGCACGTAGGTGTCGGCGCCCCGCGCCAGCCACATGAGCGCGAGCACGGCGCCCGCGCCCACGACGATGAGGGTCGTGATCATCCACGTGTTGTAGGGACGCAGAAACCACTGCACCGAGCACCATGTGGACGTCAAGCGCCGAGCCGATCACCAACAGCGCCACGCCCACGGGTCCACCCGGCCGCCCACGCCGACGAGCAGGTAGAGGCCGGCCAGCCCGATACGCTAAGCGTCAGGTTGCGCACGGTGAGCGGCTCGCGCAGGCCAGGAAGCAACAGCGTAAAGGTGGGAATGAGCGCAATGGTGATCATGGAGTTGACCGGCGCTGACCCGGGTGAGTGCGACAGATACGCGATCATGATGCCGTTGAGCACGCCGGGAGGCCAGCGCAATCCAAAAACCGCGGCGGTCCAACGGCATTTGGCCGGGCTGCGCATAACCCACCGACGTCACGCCGAGAATGACGCCGAAGAGCAAGCCCGCGGTGACAAGCGCCGTCAGCAGCGTCACCGGTCCAGCCGGCGAGGATGGCGCCGCGTCGATGGAGTGTGTTGGTGCTGTAGGTGATGGTGGCCAGCAAGGCCAGCGTCCAGCAGGCGTCGGTTCATCGGCTGCCTCTTCTGCAGAAGACGCTCAAACGACGCTCTATATCATATGGCCGATCCGATATGTGCATCTCTGGGTTATATAGTTCGGCTTCGTGCAATCTTCCGGGAGTTCGGTCCCGAAAGATTGCACGAAGGCATCAACAACTGGTCTATTGGAGTTCGTGCAGTTGACAGCGGTATGCGCTCTCACCGTTACATTCACGCCATAACCGCGGAATGGTGAGTGGAACGTGATGAAGAAATCATTTCGCCCCAGGTTCACAAACTTGCGTGAAGCCGAGTGCGCCCGGCGGCGCCGTCCACCGCGTCTTGCATACATGAATGAATGATCTTGGCCGCTTGCACAGCATCTTCACGGGTATGCTTTGCCATCGCCACACATGGAACCGGGCATTCCTTTGGCAACTGCGGGGTATTCTACAAGATTCGCAAACAAGCCATTTAAAGCCCGCCGCGCCGTCTTTCCGGGCCACGCGCCTCATCACCAAGTGGCACGGGGACGATGGGCGACGGATTGCCAAAACAGTCGATCCCGTATTGCGCCAGAGATGTCCGCAGATGTTGAATGGCATCCAGCAACTGGGCGCGCAGTTGATCGCCCTCGGCGGACCGTACGATCTCCAACGCGGTCTTGACCACGTTCGCCTGAAGTGGCGAGAGTGCGTTCGAGAAGATATGCGATGCACTGTAGGCCTTCACATATTCTTTGACGGCGCGGGAGTCGGTGGCCAGGAATCCGCCGTTTGAGGCAAATGTCTTCGAGAAACTGCCCATGACGAGATCGACGTTTCCCAGCATTTTTTGGATGCCGATGGCGCCGGTTCCCCCTGGCCCGAGGGAGCCGAAGTCATGGGCGATGTCGACCAACAGCGTGGCATCATGAAGGTCACACAGTTCCTGCAAGTAAACGATATCCGGGCTGTCTGCGTCCATTGAGAACAGTCCTTCTGTAACAACCAGGATTCCGTTTGTATAGTCTTGCCGTCGGATCTGACGCAATTTGTCGGCCACAGCATCCATGTCGAGGTGTCGGACGCGATGAATGTTTCTCGTTGCAAACATCATCCCTTCAGACAGACAATTGTGCGCCAGCGCATCAGTGATGACGTGGTCATTGCGCCGTACAAGGGCGCGAATTGAACCATAGCCGGCCGCCCATCCTGTCGGGAAGAGGACGACATGTTTCATCTGTAAGGTATCAGCGATCAGCCCTTCCAGTTCGAGTGACACCTTGGTGTTACCCTGCAGCATTGGTGAACCCGCACTGTGGGGACCATAGACATTGAGGGCTTCTTGCACCGCAGCACGAATCTTGGGATGAGACGAGAGCGACAGATAATCCTGCGAGGCAAAGTTGAGGCCCGAAACCGCAACACCGGCATCGTTTGCGACACGCATCTCCCTATCGGGCGTCGCTTCAATGGCGTTTGAGTACGGCCAGAAACCCGATTGCCGTCGCGCATCGGACCAGCGAAAGTAGTCTTCTGTACGTGCGAGCAGGTTGGATCCGCGCAGGCGGAGATAGTCGGCCGCGCTGCCGCCAAGGGCATCCTGTTCCATCACATATTGAGGTAGCGTCTGAAACTGCGTTTGTGACATGGTGATTTCTCCCAAGTGGTCTTAATGTTGTACATGTACGCCACGCTCACTAAGCGTCCAACTCAGCCATGCGCTTGGCCTCGGCGACAGCAGCGGCGGCATTGACTTTGCCGTAACCAAACCAGTCACAACGGCCATCGGCATCGTAGACGCCGCGATTGACCCCGGTAACGACATCAGGTTCATTGTCGATAATCTTGTCTGCAGTCCGCTCTAGGATATCCCGCACGTCGACGGCTGTTAGATCGGGATTGGCGGAGCGCACCAACGCGGCTACACCAGCAACCAGCGGGGTCGCACTGGATGTGCCGCCGAAACGTCCGGTGTAGCGGCTCCCCGGCTGATAGTCAACTCCAAACGCCTCGTTGTCGGTCGTCCAGATGCCTTGTCCCGGCACGAATGCGCCGAAGAAGAGCGGATGGAAGTTATTGCTGGGTGCGCACACGCTGATCTCCGGGCCCCAGTTACTATACGCAGCGTGGCGGTTGAGACTGGTCGATGCGGCCACCGCGATGACGTCGGGATGCGCGGCGAACCCGTTGTGGATCTCGCCGAACGTAACGCGGTGAATCCCGGCGTTGTAATCCAACCATGTCACCTGGCTCAGCTCATCCTTGACGGCAAGCGGCGCATTATAGTTGCCGGCAGCGAAGCAGATCACACAGCCGTTGCCGCGGGGCCCACCTTTGGCCGCCAGATGCCCCAGCAGAAAGTCGAGGTCGGTATGCAGCGACGCATGACCGGGGCGGACCCCAACTACACGAGATCACATCAGCCTTGGCCCCAACCTCGGCAAAGAGGTCGATGAGAAAGTCATCGGCCGCCGCCAGCGGAAAACGGACGGGCATCAAGGCGCAGCCGTGGGCGATGCCGACGACGCCAATACCGTTGCTCTCAGCCACGGCCACCCCGGCCGTCGGGGTTCCGTGATAGTCTTCATAGGCCAGTTCAGGAAATGGATGGGCGTCTCCGTCCACATAGTCCTTGGGATGCACGATCTTGCCCGGTCCGGAAAAATCCGGATGGGTCAGATCGAAGCCGTCGTCCAACACCGCCACCACGACGTCGCGCACACCGGGGGTGATGTCCCATGCAGCCGGAGCGTTGACAGACGCGGTCGCGACCAATTCAGGACCGTCTTCCGCATGGAGATGCCACTGGTGGACAAAGAGCGGATCGGGCGGAATAAACATGGGCTGCAGCCGATTGACCATGTTGACTTCCGCCGAACTCAGAATCCTCTTCGGCCAGTCGATTGGCAATCTTGACGGGATTCGCGCCGCTGCCGTCGGTCACCTGGAGCAGATAGGTTTTGGCTCGGAACGAATATTTGCGCAGCAGACGTAATCCATACCGAGCCAATAGAGTCTCGATTGCATTATCCTCGGCCTGACGCTTGAAACGGACGATGATGCGGTCGGTAATGTAGTAGATTGTGACCGTCCGTGCCGCTTGGTTTGTAGGCATGGTGCACGATCCCTTGGTACGCGGGGGAGCGCAGATGGTCCATCAGACCGTCGCGCCGTGTCACCGTCGTCTCGATTTTGTAGACCTGATTGGTCACAGGCTTGATGGCGTCACCGTTGGCAATCGCCTGAATGCGCTTCAATTGGGTTCGATTACGCGGCATGATCGTGAAGCGATCCGCCACCTTTTCCAGCGGTATTTTGCGCCCGCCCCGCCAAACGTAAGTGCCATCGGCTATGTCATGCAATTGTGCCGTCATCGTTCTTCCCCCTTGCAAGAAGCTCATGCATAAGAAATGTGAGTCGAGTATGTCTTCTTTGCCGGTGCGTCTAGCCACTGGCAGATTGTCTGGACACTGAGTGTTGCAACGAAGTCTGGACTCCGGGCGCACAGCGGTCCGGGTTGCCGCTGTACACCCGGAGTGCAGCGGTATCGCCACCTTATCGATAAGTCACTTGAACTCCGTACAATTGGGCGTGTTTTTGCTCTGGACGATTGTACGGGTTCAAGATATCGTGACCATTACAGCACACCCCAGACGCAGCAGATCGCTAAGGTTAAACGTGGAGTCAACTTGCTGCTCCAGCGCACCGCTGAGTTGGGACGGGTTCCAGTCGCCGTCGAACTCGAAGATGGAGTTGGCACTACGCCGGATCATTTCGATGATCACTTCCGCCACAATTGTCCCGCCCACCGGGCCGAGATGCATGCCGCCTTCCAGCAGTTCGGCCTCGGCAAGAATGTAAAACCAGAGGGGCGTGTGCATATCGAACCCGGCGTTCATGAGCGCGTCTTTGTCGGCGTCGTTCATCCCGGCCCGTTCGGCGTTGACACGGATCAGATTGCGCAGCGCGGCCGGATCCAGCGGCGACAGGCTCATGGCGCACGCCACAGCCTGGCCGGTCGGTATGCGCAGTTTGTAGCCACGCAGCAGATTGCGCACCGCCAGCAAAGCATCTACACCGCCGTGGACAATGCCCAATTCGTTGCGCAACTCAAAGAGCGGCTCCACCAGGCGGGTATCGATCAGGCGCGCCGGGTTGGGGTTCACATCGACGAATCGCTCCCACTGAATCACGCGGTCACGCGGCAACTCATCATAGCCGGATTCTTCAATGGGTTCTTCGCCGATCTTTTCACCGATTTGGCCGCTCAGCGCCGTGTAGGTGAAAAGGTCATTGAAATCGGCGGTCGGATAGTGCAGGTTATAGTCGTGCCGATTCCGCACCAAGGAGTGGCCGAACCGATACGCAGCCACACTGAACTCGAGCGGCATGAAGAAGTTGGTATCCGTCGGTTTGAAGAATTGGCTGCCTTGTTTCACACGGTCCACCACACGCCGGCCGACAATGCGCACCAGGAAATCCTCGACCACAACCCACTGGTAGAGCTGCTGGAGAACGCGTCGGGCGCTCTCCCAGGTATGGCCGCGGTCGACGAGCGCGTTGTGTGCACGCAGAAAAGCCAAGTGCAACTGGGCGATGACCAGGTTCTCATCGTTGCGCGCGTCGCCGATCAACGCGAAACGATCGAACTTCATGTCGTGGTCACGCGGAGAGCGAGGCAGATCGTTATACATATCCTTGCCGGGTACAGGTTTGCCGCTTGGGAACACGGGCCCCAACTGCATGCGTTCACCGTTGAACGGAGCCGGCGTGCCATAGACGCTGTCCAGATCCAGCGTTGCGGTCCGTTCGTTCTTGACCCGCTGCAGGACCTTCTCCATTGCGTCGAGGACTTCGGGGCTATCCAATTCACCAAAGTCATCGGACGCCAGTTCCAGCGTGATGTCGTGGTCGATGAATTGGCCGAGAAAGGTATAGGCTGAGGGAATGGTCGAGTTGCTTGCGTCTTCCGGCGCATGATCGCGCATGGACTGACCGAGACGCTTCAGGTTATCCACTGTGGCCTGACCGGCCGGCAGCAGATTGGCATCATTGTCCTGTAACTTCGCGAACATGTAGCCGAAATCCGTCAGCCGGCGCGGCGCGGCAAACGCGATGGGCATGGCAAGGCTCTGGTTGAGCGCGTCGAGTTGTTCGCGTGCCGCCTGTACGCGTTCGAGGGAGACGACGTCGCCGTGTGACATTCGTTGCATGATTGGATTCCTCCTGGGCGTTGAAAAAACTGTGTGCGCAACATGGTGACCGTGACGAGAACCTGCCGTGACCACCGTGTTCAGTCAAATAAAGGCGCGTGGGAGGAGTTTTGCGGCACAATAGTGCGCACCATCACGTCTACGATCCTATCCACCCAATGGACAAGTGCGCCTGGCACAAAGAAGAAGGCTCCCGGACGTGGTCCAAGGAGCCTGGCTCAATTTGCGATTTTCGAGGATTGTTGACGGTGGGCCTCAGATCAGATTTCGGGAATCAGGGACAACCATCGCCAAGCACGGCATTGACGTGGACAACGTCGACGACATCTGTCGAGTTCGAAGGCGGTGTACAACCGCCGGAGAGAATCTGGTTCGTGACGGTTGGTGCATCCCATGTTTCGAGTGCCAAGGCCGCTAGGCCACTCACGAGCGGTGCAGCGAAGGATGTACCGCTCCAATAAGCGTACGAATACGGATACAGGACGCTGATCAAGCCGTAAGGACATGGCCCCTCTCCGTTGCACGTTTGAAGCGTGCTTACAGGGTCACACGCGCCAGTGGCGGCTGTTGCATCGCCACCAGGAGCAGTGATCGTTCCCTGGTTGGAAAAACAGGACCGCGCACCGTCTTGCCGGCTGCTTGCCACGCCGAGTAGATGGCCGATTCTTGCTGCGAAGTCTGCCGGATTGGTGGCCGGCATCGGAGTCGCCATGTCGGCCGAGTCATTGCCTGCCGCAGCCACAACAATCACTTGCTTCTCATCCACAATCTTCATGACCGTCTCAAGGCTGAACTGGGGATGGTTGCCACTGCACGCACTGTCTGAAGGCGTGGCAGGGTTCCCGGTAAAGCTGCTGCTGTCTCGCACAGCGGCACAATAATCCCGGATCAGGTTCACAGTATCTTCTGACAGATCTGTCTCCCGAGTACCCAGACTCAGGTTGAAGACGGTTTGCGACGTCCTGTCCCTCGGTGTCTCAGACAATATTGCTGCTACCATCGTGTAAAGATCGCCATACCCGTCTTCATCCAGAACACGCACCAATTTAAGATCAGCGTCAGGTGCAACAGCGTGAACCAACCCTAGAACAAAGATGCCATGGCTGCTCATGTTGACGGTCGTCGTGGGCTTTGGCGTATAGGTGACATTGAAGGGATGATATACATGGAACGACTTGGCCACCCCTTGAGGCGAAGCCGTCGAAGGCAATTCTTGCAACTCCGGTCCCGCGCCACTGAGGGTGTAGGGGGACGTGTCAAACACGACGATCTGCACGCCGTTGCCTGTTTGAGTGACTGTGCGCCCGTCGGCGTCGTAGAGCCCAATGCCGGATGCAGACAGTGCCCATTGCGATGTGATGATGCCGGTGGCGGAGATTGGCGTTGCCGGTCCAAAGGGATGGGCGCCAACGCTATTGCCACTGCCCCCGACTTCCGGGGGCGTCGTCACTGCGAGCAAGTCGGCGAATAGCGGCGCGGTCAGGGGAGAGCCTAGCTCCCCTGCTAAAGTCCTGGTCAATACGTCGTACACCGCCGCCAAAGCCTGCGGCGAACTCCTGTTGCCATGGCGTATCAGTTTTATTTGTAGGTCTCCATCGATGCCCAGTTCGGTTAACGACAGCGCAGGTGTCCCCGAGTCGTCGAGCTCGAGATTCACTAGTTCTTGACGCATTGGATCTTCAGGATCCAGCAGCCGGGCAATGTCTTCACTCGCCCCGGTGAGGAGCAAATATCCTTCGATGTAGGTTCCGTCGTCTGAAATCCGGTATTCCTGGCTCTCCGACGGCGCAGCCATCGGCGCGCCGTGCTGCGGTATGTCCAACGGGGCGGCGCATCCCGCCAATACCGCAACACACAGTACGGACAGCATCAGCCCACCCAGAAACGTGACAGCGATCTTCTTCATGATTCCTCCTCGGTTGGGATTCCGATACAGCGCCAATAGAAAATGGATCGTCTATTGAAGGCAACATCAGGGCCATTTCCGGCAAGACACGGGCATCAACCCTGGCGTGTCGGTGTGTATGTACCCTTTTCAATTGCTCTGAACAACAGGCACGTACACTTGGCGTGTACGCATGGCCTGTTTAACCCTGCAACGCCCCACCATGCCCCACCAGATAAAACGGCGCCCAGAAATAGGGATGTGCGAACCGCGCCGCCTGCGCTGGGTCATCGAACTGCGCGCTGTGTATGAACTGGCGCTGTGCTGCCCGCAGCGCGTCGACCTTGCTCGCACCGTCCGCCAGACTGCGGTAGACCGCCTCCATGAGCAGCGCGGTCGAGCGGTCCTCCACCGGCCAGAGCGAGAGCAGGAGCGATGCCGCACCGGCGTAGAGAAAGGCGCGCATGAGCCCAAGCAACTCGTCACCGCCGCCGAGGACACTGCGCCCCGTCTGGCACGCGCTCAGGGTGACCAAGTCTGCGTCGAGCTTAAGGCCGAAGATGTCCAGTGTGGTCAGCCAGCCGTCGTCCAGGGCAATCCCGGCAAAGAGGGGCTCATCATTATTGAATGCAGCATGGGTGGCCACGTGCAGCAGACCGTATTCCCGGCCAGCAGCCTGGATCTGCCCGCGTGTCACCTCTTCTTCCAGGTAGAGCCGTCCCTGGAAGAGGCGCGCAATGGTCTGCGCTTCGTGCCCGGCGAAGGGCAAGGTTCCACCTTGTGTATGGCCGAAAACGGCTAGGCCTTGGCCGCGGCGCGACACGTCCGTGCAATGACGCAACATGCTCGCGCTGGGGAGATATTGCAGCGTGTGAGATTCGATCAGGTAGCGTTCACCCGTGTGCAGCGCGTGAAAGGGTACGTAGTGAAGATGGCCATGGGGCACGATGATGAGCTTGGGAAACCGCGCCAACATCTCCGCGACCGGAGCCAGCAGATTGTCATACAGTTGGGCCAGAATCTGGTTGGCACGCACGGTCAAGTCCGGCAATTGTGCGGCCGAACTCCGTGGCGCAAGGCGCAGATTACGGCGCAACCGCGAGTGGAACTGCGCGACCTGCGCCATGGTCACCGGTAGCCGGCGGGCCGTGACGGTAGTGTCCGTCGCACAGAAGAGCACCAATCGGTCGTGCACAACGAAATACTCCAGCAACAGCGTTTCCCCATCCAGATAGGGCTGGATCGGCTCCGTGCGCACCTGCCAAAGGTCGGCATCCTGGGTATAGGCTTCGGCGCGGCGCACCAGCAGCGTGTGCCACAGCTGGCGGATGCGCGTCTCCACCTCTTCGACTTGCCCGCGGTATTCCTGGTCCGCGGCGGGAGCCATCCACGCACGCTCGCGCACATCACTGTCCGCATTATGTCGTTGGAAGAGTTGCTCGCGCTGGGCACGTAGCGTCGTGAGTTCGGCGACCAACGGACGGTCCTCATCGGCGGCCGCCTCCAGACTGATGTCAAGGCGATGGTCCAACAGTTCCAGCAAAGCGCGCGACTTGGCACGCTCGGCGTACTCTAGCCCTTTGTCCGGCAGATTCCGACGCAGGCAGAGATCGACCATCTCCTCGTAGAGGATCTGCTTGTTTTCCTGGAAACTGATGCGGTGCTCGACCATCATATTGCCGCGGAGCCGTTCCAGCGCGGCAATGGCTTGCTCCAAGCGCCGTCATGGCCTCGACTGCGCCCGTCCCGCCGGCGATTTTGGCCGCCAGATAGTGCATCTGATAGCCGATTGCGGGCGACAGATTGGCCTCTCCGAAGTTCTCCAGGCGTTGCAACAACTGGGCAGCCGTGTCGCCGTCGGACAGCGCCAGCGCAGCGCATGGCCGCCAGGATCGCTTCGGCCTCCTTGACCGCAGCCCGTGCTCGGCAAATGTTCGGCCGGCGGCCTGTGCGCGCTCCAGGCTACGAGAATGTGCGGCCTGCGTATGGAGGACGCCGGCTGCCTCCAGTTCGGCATGGGCAACCCAGACATCACTGTTTGCAGCAACAAAGAGGGCGCGCGCCTCGTTGATGGCCTGAAGTGCAGCATCGGGCCGATCCATGCCGGCATGGGCGATCGCTTCGTCCATCGCGGCATGGGCTTCTTCCAGCGGTGTCCCCAGTTCGCGAAAATACGCTCGGATACGCTGCGAATTGGATAACGCGTCATCGAAGCGGCGAAGTTGGAGCAAGCAATCATTGACGTACAGTTCACCGCGGATGGCGTGGCGTCGCAGACCGTCCCCAGCAAAGACCGCAACGGTTTCCTCCAGCAGACGCAGCGCTTCGTTGTAGCGGCCCAGGACAAAATAGGTCACGCCCAGTTCCTGATGAACGCGCGCCGCTTCGATCTTGTTGCCCAGCCGCATTTGCACGGTATGGGCACGCTGGCTCGCCTGCATGGATTCCTGAAAGCGCCCGAGATTGCGCAACGACATCGCCCGGTTGTGCTCAGCCTGTGCCCACCAAAGTTCACCGTCTGCGCCCAACTCCTGATAGGACCGCTGGGCCCGATCGTAGGTCACGAGCGCCTTGGCATCATCGCCCAACCGGTTGTGGACAATGGCTGTGTTCATGTGGAGCGTCGCCAGCGGAAACCAGCACCCATGCGCTTCCAGCACTGGGCCGGCCCACGCGGCAGCGTCAAACGCTTCCTCATGCCGCCCCAGGTTGGTCAATGACCAGAGGCGCGAGATTTGCATGGTCGCCTGGCTCAGTTCATCGCCGTCGTCCGCGAAAATCGCGATGGCGCGGTCGTAACAGGTCAACGCATAGGCGAACTCGCTCAGGCCGATAGAGCGCACCACAGCCTCGGCCCACAATGCGTACCCACGCGCGCGCGGCGCCTGGGTGTATTCTGCCGCCGCGTGGAGCAGTGTCACGATCTGCATGGCATGCTGCGTGTCATTGCGCATGGCTTGTAGCGCGGCGTTCTTCAATGCCTCCGCCATGCGATCATCGTAATCAGGACAATTGGTGTGGAAAAAGCGAGCAGCGTCGACGGTGGAGGGCCGTTCAATCCAAATTTCTACGAGATCAGAGGGGGTCATGGTCAGCCATTTCGAAAGAAAATGCTTCATCTATTGCTTGGCATAGATGAGCGTGTGTCCACAGTGAAACAGACCCTGCCACGACATGCCTGATGGTCACAGCAAATCATCACAGTAGATCGTCGAAGCAGGCGGGCGCGGGAAAACTGACCGTCAGGGCAGCGTGAAAGCAGGAATTCGCATCTTGACGTCGGGGCAACTCAATAGCACTTCGTACACGCCTGCCACTAGATCGACATCGGCAAACTCGAAACTGCCGGTGCCGTCGACCTCGGTCACAGCCACAAGGATCCCATCGCGCCACAGGTGTGCTTCCATGGCCGCGGTCTCCACGCCGGAGACGAGGCCGACGAGCACTTGCCGCCCCGGTTGATCAAAGACCGCATCAAGCTCAAGGCTGATCTGCGCAGGCCCTACTGAAAAAATGCCTAGTGCACCGTCATCGTCACCGCCGTCACGGACGGACAGAGACGGTGTCAGCCCACCCGCGCCTTGCAGCGTTTGAGCTATCCAAAATTGAATCCGCTCAAATATGCCGGGGATACCGGCGCCTGTCAGCGATGCGTCCGAGGCGGGTGCAACAGGCGCCTGGAGAAGTTCGGCGTAGTCTATGAAGTATTCACGGGTGCAGTGTGGACAGATCGCCAGGTGTTCACGTACCGAGCGGGCATCGTCCCCGTCCAGTAGTTCAAACGCGAAATCGCGCAACGCGTCCGGGGGCGGACAAAACTGGCGGAACAGTTGCGCCCGCAAACGCGCCTCATCACGCGCCAGGGCAGCACCACGGGCACGGCAATGTGGGCACGCGGCCAAATGCGCGTTGACCGTGGCATCTGCCTCGCCGTCCAACGCCATCGCCAACTGAAGATCGGTCAGTTCCGGTGGGAAAGTGCAAGCCATCACATTGTTATCACAATCTCTGCATAGATCCACATCACCTCGTGCCCCCACGCTTCTCTGTATAAATACGTCACTTGAACTTGGTACAATCTAGCCGGTCTTTGCCTTGGAAGATGTACCAAGCTCAAATAGTGTGACCGTTATAAAGATAGAAAGCAGCGTCTCCTCGATTTCACGTACGGATTTGTTCCTGCCACAGCGCCTGCAACTCCGTATCCCGGCGGAGGCGTTCAAGAAGATTCTGTTTGACGCGATAGACTTCCTGCTGAGAATCGAACAGATCTGCGTACCGTTGATAGACTTCCCGAGGCTTGAGATCAAGACCGAAGCAAGACTCCAGAATCACCTCTTCCTTGCGGCTCTTTAGGCGCGCGCCGATGAGATTCACGAGCGCTCCTTGCATCTCGCTGTCCAGAATCATCACCTGGACATCCTCATCGCTGCTCATCTCCACGTAGTCGGGCAGTTCGACTTCCGGAATCGTGTGCTTGCGCGCTTCGTCGCGCACAGCGCTGTGAGCGCATGCGCGGAGATAGCTAAGAAGCGCACTCAGCGAGGCAAATCGCGCAAACTTTCCGGGTGACTGCAACACACGGTAGAAATTGATAAACGCCTGGTTGACGAAAAAATGGAGATCTTCGCCGGTTTTCCTCAACTCGGAGTGCGCGCTGATCCAACTGGCGACGAGATCCTGGTACTGGTGATAGACGTGTTCCCAGGCGTGTTCGTCGCGCAACTCCAGCGCACGTCGAAAGAGTTCAAAGCAGTAAGCAGACTCAGATCCTTGCTTGGCAAGAAACTTCTGAGTCTCCTGCGCACAACGACCGGCCACAGCGTCGAGGTCATGCGTTGCAACACACCTGTGAGATTCATGAGGAACGCACAAACCTTTGAATCGTCCGAACGCTGATTGGCGCTGTAGTGGGTGGAATATCGCAATTTCTGAAGCAACATGCGTTAAGCCGCCGCAAGTATACGGGAGATACCATGCTCTTGCAACCGCTTTATGCGGTCCCAACTTCGCCGTCACCGATATGGTGGCTTCCCCAACATACTCCGGTCTTGACAGCCATCCCACACGGTCAACATGCGCAAGGCACGGACTACGATGCGTGTCCATCTGCCAGCGCCCGCACCACGTGCACATAGTCGCCGGCGCGCCCGCCGCGGCCGGCGCCCGTCCCCGCGGCCGTGTGCGGCGTGAGCAGCACATTCATGGCCGGATCCCGGGCCAGTGCGAGCAACGGATTGTCGGGCAGCAACGGCTCCCACTGAAGGTGTCCAATGCGGCGCCGCCCAGATGTCCGCCACGCAGGGCGTGGGCCAAGGCAGCCTCGTCGATGACGCCGCTGCCGCAGGACGACCAGCGCGCCCGGGGGCAGGGCCGCGAAGACGGCGGCGTTGAGGGACATGTCGGTGGCCGCGCTGTAGGGCAGCAGGCAACAGAGAATGTCGCTGGCCGCAAAGAGCGCCGCCGGCGTGGCGTAGGTGATGCCCAGCTCCGCTTCCACATTGGCTGGCAACCGGGTGCGCTTGTGATGAGCACCTGCGCCGGCTGCATGGGCCGCAGCCGTCGGCCAACTGCACCAATCTCCCCGAAGCCGACGATGCCCACCGTCGCGTCGAGAGGCTGGGGCGCCGCCGCGGCGCTCTGTCCAGTTGGCGAAGGTATTCGTCTGTGCGCCGTGACGGCCGGCCCCAATCATCCTCGACCAGGGCTGAGGAGCTTGCGTCGGGCAGGCGCTTGAGCAGGGCCAGCATCTGCAGGAGCATGTGCTCGGCCACCATCATGCAGCCGCGCACCGGCAACGTGTAGACCGGGATGCCGGCCGCGCGCGCCGCCTCCAAATCAATATCATGGGTGAACGTGCCCAGGCGCTGGATCAGCCGCAGCTTTGTGCCGGCGCGGATCATGGCCGCATCGATCACCCCGGCCCGCTCGCTGATGAGAAAATCCACGTCGGGCAGCCGAGCCAGGATGGCATCGCGTCAGCGTGGCGCAACACGACGACGGTCGTGCCCGGCGGCGCGGCGTCAATGGCCGCTTGCTGGTGGCGTGGGCTGCGTTCGGTCAGCAAGAGGATCAGCGCAGGCTGTTGCGCGCGCCCTGCGCCACCGTCACGTCTGTCATGCGCGCGTCCTTTCTGGTCGGCTCAACGCGCAAGCCCGATGGCGGCGGCGAAGGTGCGCATGGCTTCCAGGTGTTCGCCGGGCGTGGCGAGTCCCACGCGCATGGTGTGCATGGTCATGTGGTCGCCTGCGTCCCGCCAACCGGCCACGATGCAGGCCCACCTGTCCGGTCGCCGTCGCCGTAGGCGATGCGCGGTTCGATGCCGATGTCGGCCCGCGACCGGCTTCAGCCAGATACGCGTCCAGCTGCGCCAGCGGACCGGCGGTTTCCCGCCCGTGCGGATGTTGGGCAGCCAGCCGTCGCCGGTGGCGGCGACCCGCCGCAGCACCGCGTCGGCGTGGCCGCCGAACCAGATGGGGATGGGCCGCTGCACGGGCAGCGGATTGATGCCGGCATCGTCGATGGTGTGCCAGCCGTCGTCCACCGTGACCAGCGGTTCGGTCCACAGCCGGCGCATGAGCGCGACCTGCGCGTCCAGCCGCTTGCCCCGGGTGTGGAAGTCCTGGTTCATGGCCACGTATTCCACCTTGTTCCAGCCGGTGGCCACGCCCAGCCGCAGCCGGCCGTCGCACAGCACGTCCAGCGTGGCGGCTTGCTTGGCGGCCAGCACCGTCTCGCGCTGGGGCAGGATAATGATGCCGGTGACGAACTCCAGCGTGTGGGTGAGCGCGGCCATGTAGCTGAAGAGGAGGAACGGTTCGTAGAAGGGATCGCGGTGGGTGTACGGGCCGGACCAACCGCCCGGTCGCACCGGATTGGCGCCGAGGATGTGGTCGTAGGCCAGGATGTGGGTGTAGCCGAGATCCTCCGCCGTCTGGACGAAATCGCGGATCGCGGCCGGGTCGCCGTTAAACTCTGTCTGCGGGAAGACGATGCCGATCTTCATGAGTGTGCTCCCTTGGCTGGTGAGGTTCGTTGCATGTGGAATAGCCTACACCATGGAGCAGCCGTTGCCAACCGGCAGAGAAATTACCAATGAAAAAGACCCGGAACCAGATGAGGTTCCGGGTCAAATTTGCGGCAAGCCGGCGTCATGCCTTGGCAGTGTCCGGACGCAGGCGCTTGATGTCGCGGAAACTGACCAGCTTCTTCTCGCGCTCGTCCCACAGGGTCAGGAACGCGGTCTGGAGACTGTCCCAGATGGTCAGTTGGACCACGTTCTGCAACTCGGGGTTTTCCTTGTAGGCCTGCTCGAGATAGTAGTTGGGGATGCGCGGGCTCAGGTGGTGGATGTGGTGGAAGCCGATGTTGCCGGTGAACCACTGCATGATGCGCGGCAGCTTGTAGTAGGAGCTGCCGTGGAGCGCGGCTTCGGTGTAGTTCCACTCGGGCTTGTACTCCCAGTAGGTGTCTTCGTACTGATGCTGCACGTAGAAGAGCCAGGTGCCCACGCTGGCGGCCAAAAATGCCACCGGCAGATGGATCAGCAGGAACGCCTTCCACCCGATCACCGACATGATCACCAAGACCAGCGCCAGGATCGCGGCGTTGTTCCACCAGACCGAGGAGCGCTCGCCGTTGCGTGCGCTCTCATCCAAACTGAGGGGCAGGCGTTGCATGACCATAAAGTGGATCGGCGGCGCGATCACGAAGAGGAAGAAGGGGTTGCGGAAGATTCGATACGCAATCCGCTTCAGGCGCGGCGCGGCCAGATACTCGTCCACGGTCATGGTCCAAACATCGCCGTCGCCTCGCTCGCCCAGGTCGGCCGAATGCGCGTGGTGGAGAGCATGGTTGCGCCGCCAATATTTGTAGGCCACCATGGTGAACACGCCACAGGCATAGCCGGTGATGTCATTGGCGCGCCGCGTTTTGAAGAACGATCCGTGGCCCGCATCATGCTGAATGATGAAGATGCGCACCAGGAACCCCGCAGTGGGGACGGCCAGCAACAACGTCAGCCAGTAACCGACATAGCGCAGACTCAGATACATGAGCACCCACATCACGAAGAAGCCGCCGAACGAGGTGATCAGTTGGGCGACGCTCTTGCGGACATCCGGTTGGTGATAAGGGGCGACAAGCTTGCGCCAGGTCTGGGGATTGGGGACGGGGTTACGCGACGATGTTTGCTCCATACTTTTTGCTCCTTTATACAAATCGAGAAATCCGGTACCGGACAGTGGTGTCATCTTCGCCGACAGTATGCACGATCCCCCCCATTTGTCCTAATCCCCCAGAGCACGCGCGCAAATCCCCCCAAACATTTTGCAAAGATATGACGCCACTTGCAAAGCACATCCGATAGCCCCGGCATGAATTTCCCTTTTGGAGAGCCACCGGACGGTGTCATCGCAAGCGTCATTCCCGACATGGCCCCGGCATGGGCTATCATAATACAGTTTCCGGTAAAGGTCGTCTAGCCAGTTTCTGGCGGCGATGACCGGCACCTGGGTAAATGGTCAGTTACAGAGGCCTTTTACGAGTTCCGGTCGAACTCGGTCATATCTGGAAAATCGACCTGTCGACAGCCGTCGAAGCGTCCGGGTGTGGCTTGTGGTTGGCGATCGAAGCCGGTCGGATGGCGGTGGGCAGCAACATAGGCTAGGATGGCGCCGCGGTAAACTCAGGCAAACGGAAACAGGCCTCGCGCAAGACAAACTGGCGATGCAGCCACCATGTTTGGCGGCCAGGATGTTCACCCAGCGGCAAGATAGATGGCTAGAGGTTTCCGGCTGCACATCCAGATCGGTGGCCAGAATCAGCGGCTTGGTGTAGAGCGGGTCACTGAAGACATAGAGCGGAGGTCGCCTGGATATCGCGACTTTGGTGTCACTGGTGACCAGCCCTAGAAGGCGACTTGA
This sequence comes from Caldilineaceae bacterium, assembly GCA_041391205.1. Classification (GTDB taxonomy): domain Bacteria; phylum Chloroflexota; class Anaerolineae; order Caldilineales; family Caldilineaceae; genus JAWKOK01. The sequence continues at coordinate 225,301 of JAWKOK010000004.1, read as the reverse complement.
ATCGTGCGGCCATCGTGGACTGTGGTCGTCTGGTCTGGCGGTGTGGCCGCGTTCGTTCATCTTGTGCATGCGTGCCGGCGGACAACACCCCATACTTGGGTTTGGCGCCACGCCTGATGAGGTAACTGCGGCGGCGGTGCAGTTCGACTGCATCCTGAGCACGAAGCCTTTGACGCCGGCTCAGCAGTTCATTGAGTTTGAACCCTGCGTCCATCACTTTGACATCGCCAGGCAGATCGAGACTCGGCCTCTCTGAGCACGATGGCCCGATTCAGTTTCGGTTTCAGGTTGGCACCACATCTTGCGCAACAGAGGAATCCGTTTCCCATGCATGACCAGACGACGATGACCCAACACCACCGGGATGGCTTTCCGACCAACGATATAGTGTTTGCCCAGCCATCCCACTAGCGGCCGCGAATCCCGTCAAGCGATACTGACCACCGCAGCCCTTCATAACGGTTTCGCGTTTTGCCACATAGCGTTCAAGCTTCAACCAGATCATCAATGTGCCACGAACCATAACAGGGCTGACCAACTGCGCCGATCCCGCTGCATCCAATCCCCAGTTGCAGCGCCGGAAGCCGCACCACGGCTATAGAAAGGCACCGCTCACCATGGTCAGCAGTTCGCCAGTCCCAAATTCGTTCCCACGGGTGTGACTTGGACGACAAACACAATTGCTTGTATATTGCTTCGACGGCGGTTAGCATTGTCCCTCCTTCAGGATTGGTCTACGTGTGGACGACTAATCGCCGTCTGTCTTTCGCTCCTGCTTGCTCAACTTTTACCGGAAACTAAAGTAATATGGTTTGTGATTCAACCGTCCATTGGGAGAACAACCGCGCTATGACCACCGACTCACATGCCCACCCGCTGGTTCGTCTTTGGCACTATGCCGGCGCCGAACATGGGAGCCTGATCTGGGCCGTCGTCTTTTCTGTCCTCAACAAGCTCGTCGACCTCGCCGCCGCTGCTCATCGGTGTGGCCGTGGACGTGGTGGTGCGCCAGGAAGACTCGTTTCTTGCCGGCCTGGGCTTGGCCACCGTGCAGTCGCAACTGTTCGTGCTGGCCGTGCTCACGCTGATCGTCTGGGGCCTGGAGTCACTCTTCGAGTACATCTACAAAATCCTGTGGCGCAACCTGGCCCAAACGCTGCAACACAACCTGCGCATCGACGCCTACGACCACGTCCAGCACCTGGAACTGGCCTACTTCGAGGATCGCAGTTCGGGCGCGCTCATGTCGGTGCTCAACGACGATATCAACCAGTTGGAGCGCTTCCTGGACCAGGGGCTCAACGACATCATCCAACTCATCACCACCATCATCGTCATCGGCACCGCCTACATGGTCATCGCCCCGACTATCGGCTGGATGACGGTGCTGCCCATGCCCTTCATCGTGTGGGGCAGCATCTATTTTCAGAAGCTGCTCGCGCCCAAGTACGCGGCCGTGCGCGAACAGGTGGGCCTCCTCAACAGCCAGCTCAGCAACAACCTGGGCGGCATCGCCACCATCAAGAGCTTCACGGCCGAGCGGTTTGAACTGGCGCGCATGACCAAGGAGAGCAACGTCTACCGGGAGCGCAACCGGGAGGCCATCCGCCTGAGTTCGGCCTTCGTGCCGCTGATTCGCATGTTCATCGTCTCCGGCTTCGTGGCCATCATGTACTTCGGCGGGCTGATGACCTTCAACGGCCAAATGCAAGTGGGCACCTACAGCGTGCTCATCTTCATGACCCAGCGCCTGCTCTGGCCACTGACCAGCCTGGGCAACACCCTGGATCAATACCAGCGAGCCATGGCGTCCACCAACCGGGTCTTCAACTTGCTCGACACCAAGCCGGAGATCCTCAGCGGCGACCAGGCCCTGCCCCTGGCCGAAGTCCAGGGCGACATCATCTTCGACGACGTCACCTTCGACTACGGCAACGGCGACGTGGCCGACCGCATCACGGCCGACGGCGCGCGCGGCGGCGTGCTCCAGGATCTCTCGTTCCACATCCGGCCGGGCGAAACGGCCGCGCTCGTGGGCGCGACCGGCGCGGGCAAAAGCACGGTGGTCAAGCTACTGCTGCGTTTCTACGACGTGCTGGGCGGGCGCATCCTCCTGGACGGCCGCGATCTGCGCACGCTGGAGATGACGGATCTGCGCCGGGCCATCGGCTTTGTGAGCCAGGACGTCTTCCTCTTCCACGGCACCGTGCGCGAGAATGTGGCCTACGGCATGCCCGACGCGACCATGGACGAGATCGTCGCCGCGACCAAGATCGCCGAGGCCCACGACTTCATCATGGAGCTGCCCCAGGGCTACGACACCATCGTGGGCGAGCGCGGCCAGAAGCTGTCGGGCGGCCAGCGCCAGCGCATCTCCATCGCCCGCGCCGTGCTCAAGGACCCGCCCGTGCTCATCCTGGACGAGGCGACCTCGGCCGTGGACAATGAGACCGAAGCCGCCATCCAACGCTCGCTGGAACGCATCGCCGTGGGGCGCACGACCATCATCATCGCCCACCGGCTCTCCACCGTGCGCAACGCGGACTGCATCTTCGTGCTCGACCACGGCGAACTGCGCGAAGCCGGTCGCCACGATGAACTGGCCGAGGGCGACGGCATCTACGCCGCGCTCTGGCGCGTGCAAACCGGTGTGCGTACGCCGGTGACGGCACACAACGGCCACGCCGCGTAAGCGTCAATGTGATACAACCATGGTTCAGACACTCACACGCCTGCTGTTGATCGTCACAGTCGCCTCTCTGCTTGCGGTGCAGCCGCGCCCCGGTCACGCCGCGCCCCGGGGTCAAACCGACGCGCCCACCCACGAGGTGCAGCCCGGCGAGACGCTGAGTGAAATCGCCAAGGAGTACGGCGTCACGCTGGAGCGGCTCATGCTCTTCAACGGCGTGGACGACGCGGACGCGGTCATGGCCGGACAGCGCTTGATCCTGCCGCCGGAAGCAATCGTGACGCCGCCGGTTCCGACCACCACCCCAACGATCACCGCTTCCGTCACCATGTCCGACGCTGTGACGATCCCCGACAGCGCGGCCATCGACCCCTCGTTGGCTCCCAACGTGTCGCCCGCGGCCGCGCCGTCGGCCACCGCGCGCAACCGGCGCTACACCGTGGAGAGCGGCGACACGCTAGCCGGCATCGCGGCCCGCACGGGTGTGGATGTGCGCGCCCTGGCCGCACTCAACCCGGACGTGGACGACAGCCGTCTGCGCGCCGGTCAAGAGTTGATTCTCCCGGCCACCGCCGCCGATCTCACTGCCGGGCTGCCCGCGGCCGACCGGCAAGGGGGCGCACCCACGACGCAGATGACGGTGGCGCCGGGCGACAGTCTGAGCGCCATCGCCGCGCGCACGGGCGTCAGCCTGCCCGACCTCATGCGCGCCAATGCGCTGGTCAATCGCGACGACCTGGTGGCCGGACAGACGTTGCTCATCCCGTCCACGCCGGTGGCGACGGCTGCGCAGGCGGACGACGCCGCGCCTGACACACACGTGGGCCCGGCCCGCCGCGGCTTCTACAGCTACACCGTCCGGCCCGGCGACACGCTGTCGGAGATCGCCAAGGCCTTCAATACGCCCATGCTGGCCATCCTCGAGTACAACGATCTGCCCGACACGGAGACGGTCTATGCCGGGCTGGACCTGCGCATTCCCTTCGGCGCGCCGCCGTTGCCCATGGCCGCGCCGCCGGTGCCCCACTCCGGCACCAGTTTCCTGGTCAGCTTGAGCCGGCAGCAGTGCTGGCTCTTTCACGGGGACACCGCGGTCCGTACCTGGAATTGCAGCACTGGCTACGGCGAGTGGATCACACGCACGGGCACCTTCGCCGTCCAGACCAAGCTGGACATGGCCAAGAGCGGCGCGTACCGGCTGGACATGCCCTACTGGCTCGGCATCTACGACGTGGGCGAGTACGAGAACGGCATCCACGGCATCCCCATCAGTTGGGACACCAACGAGAAGCTCTGGGACGGCCTCATCGGCCAACCGGCCACCTTCGGCTGCGCCATGCTGGGCGACGAAGACGCGGCGGAGCTCTACAAGATCGCGTACTTGGGGATGCCGGTGCATATTATTCCGTGATGCGTGTAACGTGAAACGTGATGCGTGATGCGTGGAACGTGAACACGTGAATGCGAGACCGTGGAGATGAGGGAATACCGTACCACACAGATCATCACGTTTCACGCATCACGTTTCACGCATCACGCCCTACCTATAAGGAGCACAACTCATGACCCCAGATTTCGACGCCAAACTGAACGCCTACGCCGAGCTGATCGTCAAGGTCGGCCTGAATTTGCAGCCGGGACAGCGGCTCTTCATCGGCCGGGAGACGCCGTTTGCGGCGCGGCCGTTGGTGCATCACATCGCGCAGCAGGCGTACGCAGCCGGAGCCGAGTTGGTGGATGTGCTGTGGGGCGATGAGACGTTGAACCGGCTGCGTCTGGATCACGGTCCGGGGGGCTCGTTTGACATCGTGTCCCACTGGCCCACCGCGGCGGCGCTGGAGTTCGCCGAACGGGGCGATGCCATTCTGCGCATCGTGGGCAGCGACCCGGAGCTCATGACCGGCGTCGACGAGCGCGATCTGTCAGCGCTGCTGGCGGCCACCGTGCGCGCCGGGCGGCCGGCCTCGGAATACATCTCGCGCAGCGCCATCAACTGGTCTCTGGCCGCGGTACCGGTGCCGGGGTGGGCCGCCCGCCTCTTCCCCGACCTGCCCGCGGACGAACAGATGGCGCGCATGTGGTCGACCATCTTCACCATGTGCCGGCTGGACGGGGACGATCCGCTGGCGGGCTGGGAGGCGCACATCGCCGATCTGTCCGGCCGCAGCGCCTTCCTCAACCGGCACCAGTACGATGCGCTGCACCTGCGCGCCGAGGGCACGGACTTGACCATCGGACTGCCGCCCCGGCATGTGTGGATGGCGGCGCGCATGCGTGCGGAGAACGGCATCAACTTCACGGCCAATCTGCCCACCGAGGAAGTCTTCACCCTGCCCCACCGTGCCCGCGTCGACGGCGTGGTGCGCGCCACCAAGCCGCTCTTCTACGGCGGCGCGCTCATCGAGGAGTTCAGCCTGACGTTTGCGGACGGCCAGGTGGTCAAGGCCGAGGCCAAGCGGGGTGAGGCAGTGCTCAACAACCTGCTGGAGACGGATGAGGGCGCGCGCCGCTTGGGCGAAATCGCCCTGGTGCCCCACAGTTCGCCCATCTCCCAGTCGAACCTGCTCTTCTACAACACGCTCTTCGACGAGAACGCCTCGTGTCACATTGCGCTGGGGCGCGCCTATCGCTTCACCCTGGAGGAGGGGCGTACCATGGACGAGGACGCGTTCATGGCCGCGGGCGCCAATTCCAGCGCCATCCACGTGGACTTCATGATCGGCGCGGCGGACATGGACATCGACGGCGTGCGCGCCGACGGCAGCCGTGAGCCGGTCATGCGGCGCGGCGAATGGGCGTTTTCCCCTTGAGTTGGCCCAGGCCCTGTGGTACACTAGCAGCACATTTGTGGGATACCGAGGTCCGAGATTGGACCGGGGACTGAAACCATCGTGCACAAAGGGAGGCTTCTCTGGATAGCATCACACTCGCCCGCCTGATCGTCGATCAGGTCGAGGAAAAGCAAGCCGCGGACATCTTGTTGCTGGATGTGCGTGAGATTACGTCGTTGGCCAACTATTTTGTGATTGCCACCGTAGACAACGAGCGGCAGGCCAACGCGATCGAGGACGACCTGCTCCAAACCTTGAAGCTTGAGCATCAAATCCGCCCACTCCATTTGGACGGGGTGGACAAGCGGGGCAGCGGCTGGGCCGTGCTGGACTACGGGGACGTGATCGTGCATCTCTTCACGCGGGAGATGCGGGCGTATTACGACCTGGAAGGTCTCTGGAACAAGGCCCACGTGGTCGTCAAAGTGCTCTAGGTTTCTTCTTCTGTCAAGCCGGAAATCAGAGGGCGAGTCGTTGCGACTCGCCCTTTTGCGTTGTACCGGCGGCCGTGCCGTAGCGGGCGGCATGGCGCCGGCGAATCATCACCGAATGAATTCGGCGCTGCTACGGCAAACGTGCTCAAGCACGTTGCGGGTGGTCGACGCAACAGGCTCTGAGCCTGTTTCCCGTAGCAGGCGACGGTTTCAACCGTTGCCGCCGGAACCGTTGCGGCATGGCGCCGGCGAATCATCACCGAATGAATTCGGCGCTGCGACAGGAAACGTGCTCAAGCACGTTGCGGATGGTCGACGCAACAGGCTTTGAGCCTGTTTCCCGTAGCAGGCGACGGTTTCAACCGTTGCCGCCGGAACCGTTGCGGCATGGCGCCGGCAAATCATCACCGAATGAATTCGGCGCTGCGACGGCAAACGTGCTCAAGCACGTTGCGGAAGTCGACGCAACAGGCTTTGAGCCTGTTTGCCGTAGCAGGCGACGGTTTCAACGGCCGTGCCGTAGCGGGCGGCATGGCGCCGGCGAATCATCACCGAATGAATTCGGCGCTGCTACGGCAAACGTGCTCAAGCACGTTTTGGGTGGTCGACGCAACAGGCTTTGAGCCTGTTTGCCGTAGCAGGCGACGGTTTCAACCGTTGCCGCCGATGCTGAACGGCACCGCTAATCCAACAGCGCGTAGGCCGGCAGCGTCAAGAAGTCCATGAATTCATCGGCCAGGCAGAGTTGATCCAGCAGATCGGCCGCCTCGCCGTAGCGGGACGCCTCGGCACCGCCCAGCTTCGCCAGCTCTTCCACCCGAATCTGCGTGTACATCTCACGCGTGACCGGGCTCCCGTCGTCCAGCGCGGCGTTGTGGTGCAACCACTGCCAGATCTGCGAGCGGGAGATCTCCGCCGTGGCCGCGTCTTCCATCAGATTGTTGATGGCGGCCGCGCCGTTGCCGTTGAGCCACGCGTCCATGTACTGGAGCGCCACGCTCACGTTGAGCCGCAGCCCCGCCTCGGTGATGGTGCCGCCCGGCACGCCCACGGCGGTGATCTCGCCGGCCGTCACGTGGACATCCTCGCGCAGGCGTTCCTTCTGGTTGGGCTTGTCGCCGAAGAACTCGTCGGCCACGTCGAGCACGGTGGGCACCAGGTCGGGATGGGCCACCCACGTGCCGTCGCAGCCGTCGCTGAACTCGCGCAGCTTGTCCTCCTGCACCTTGCGCAGTGCATTCTCGGTCACTTCGGGGTCGCGGCGGTTGGGGATGAACGCCGCCATGCCGCCGATGGCGTGCGCGCCGCGTTTGTGACACGTGCGCACCATCAACTCGGTGTAGGCGCGCATAAAGGGCACAGTCATGGTGACCTGACCGCGGTCGGGCAGCACCGTGTCGGCGCGGCGGGCAAACTTCTTGATGGCGCTGAAGATGTAGTCCCAGCGCCCCGCGTTGAGACCGGCCGCGTGGTCCCGGATCTCGTAGAGAATCTCCTCCATCTCCAGCGCGCCCAGAATCGTCTCGATGAGCACGGTGGCGCGGATGGTGCCGTGGGGAATGCCCAACTGCTCCTGCGCCGCCACGAAGACGTCATTCCACAGCCGCGCTTCCAGATGGCTCTCCAGCTTGGGCAGGTAAAAGTAGGGACCGCTGCCCCGGTCCATCAGTTCTTGGGCGTTGCGGAACATGTAGAGGCCGAAGTCGAAGAGACTGGCCGAGATCGGTTCATCGTCCACCAGCACGTGCTTCTCCACCAGATGCCAGCCGCGCGGGCGGATGAGCAACGTCGCGGTGACGTCGTTGAGCTTGTAGACGCGCCCGTCGGGGTTGTGGAATTCGATGGTGCGGCGGATGGCGTCGCTGCAGTTGATCTGGCCGTCGATCACGTTCTCCCACGTGGGCGAGAGCGCGTCCTCGAAGTCGGCCATGAAGACCTTGGCGCCCGAATTCAGCGCGTTGATCATCATCTTGCGCTCGGTGGGGCCGGTGATCTCCACGCGGCGGTCGTTGAGATCGCCGGGCGCGGGGGCGACGCGCCAGTCGCCGGCGCGGACGTCGGCCGTCTCCGGCAGGAAGCCCGGCGTGAAGCCGTCGTTGATGGCGTCCTGGCGCGCAGAGCGGGCGCGCAGCAACTCCAGCCGGCGCGCATTGAACGTGCGGTGTAGGCCCGCGACGAAGGCCAGCGCTTCGGGCGTCAGCACCTCGTCCACGTTGTCCGTGATCGGGCCGATGATTTGCACACCTGTGGGTAGCGTCATGACGTTCTCTTCTCCTGGTGATGGTTTGGTGACGTCGACAAACGGGGGTTCTGCGCGGCGCCGCGCGTCGTCCGTTTGGCACCAATTGTCCGACGGACCGGTTGCGCAGCGATTCAGAATCTGTTGACGATCGGTCTGTTGGCGTTCGTGGGCACAGTGTACTGCATCCCACCCAGGCGGATCAATAGTTGAGCCGGGCGAAATAGGTCTGTTGCGCCGCGTCCCGGGCCTGCTGCAGGGTGGTGATGCCCTGTTCTTCCAGCAACGGGATGAGGCGCAGGAACACCTCCGCCGTGACTAGCGCATCGCCCAGGGCCGTGTGACGCCCCAAAATGTTGATGCCCAGCCGGCGTGCGATCTCTTCAAGGCTGTGGTCGTGCCGGCTGGAGTGGACCACGGCAGAGAGGAGCAGCGTGTCCAACACGGGGTTGATGAAACGCGCACCGGTGGCCGCCTCCTGCTGCTGGAGCATGCGCATGTCGAAGGCCGCGTTGTGGGCCACCAGCACCGTCGCCTCGGCGAAGCGGGCGAAACGGGGCAGCACCTGCTCGATGGGCGGCTCGTCCGCCACCATGGCGTCGTCGATGCCGTGGACCTCGGTGGCGACGCGCGGGATGGGTCGTTCGGGATCGATCAACTGGTCGAACACTTCCTGGCGCAGCACGCGCCCGTTGACGATGCGCACCGCGCCGATGGAAATGATGGTGTCGTGGCGCGGATCGAGGCCGGTGGTTTCGGTGTCGAAGACGGTGTAGGTCAGGCTGCGCAGCGGTTGCGCATCCAGTTCCGGGCGCTGGCCCAGTTGGTGGAAGAGGTCGAAGTCGTAGTATTCGGGCCGGCTCTCCAGCGTGGCCGGGACGAGATCGGGCGCGGCCACGGGGGCCGGTGCGGCGTTGGGGGCCGTCGCCACCGGCAGCAACAGGCGGAAGTAGACCTGTTCGCCCGCCTCCCCATCGCCGCCAAATTGGAGCCACACCTCGCCGCCGTGTCGGTCGGCCACCTCGCGCAGGGTCAAGGTGGCGTCGTTTTCTTCCACGATGAAGGCCTCCTGGGCAAAGGCCTGCCACTCGGCATGGGTGTGTCCGCTCGCGTCCCAGCACAGGTCGACCGCGGCGAAGTCCGTGGGCGCGCCCGGATCGTCGACGATGCACAAGTGCAGCGCGTCCACGCCGTGGCGGGCATGGAGCTGGCGCACGGTGGCCGTGACGCCGTGGACCAGCGTGTAGCTGTCGATCATGAGCCAGACGAGTTGGCCCAGCCCGTGAAGGTGGACGGCCACGGGCAGTTCCCGTTCCAGGTTGTTGCGCAGCGCGCGCAGCAGATCGTCGCCCGCCATTTCTTCCAGCCGCCATTGGGCCTTGAGATCGCGCGCGTGGTCGCGCATGGTGCGGTCGAGCAGCGCACTCAGCCGCTGCGCTTCGTCCTCGATGACCTGCTGAAAGCGCTCCTTGCGCTCGTCGGTCATGTCGGGAAAGGCGCCCATGGTCTCGATGGCGGCGCGGATGTTGCCCAGCGCGCCGCGCACCTTTTCGGTGTAGGTCTGGAGCAGGAAGTCGCGTCGGCTGCTGCTTTCGATGCCCTGGGTCATGTCTTGCAGCGCGAGGATGAAGCCACCCAGCGCATTGTCCCGGTCCATGAACGGGGCCATGCGCGCGCGCAGCAACGTGCCGTTGGCGCCGGTGGTGACGAAGGTGCAGATGGGCGGACCCGCGGTCGCATCGGTCGAGGCCAAGCCATCGCGCAGCTGGTGCAGCCCGTGGGTGATGCTGTTGCGGTCCACCAGCCCGAAGACCGAGCGGCCCAGCCCCACAAAGCCGCCCGCGGCGCGCGCGCCCCGTTCTTGGCCCAGCAGCGTGCGCGCGCTGCGGTTGTAGAGCAGAATCTGGCCGTCCAAATTGCAGACCAGCACGCCGCTCACCAGTTCGGCCATGAGCGCGGCCAGCAGGTTGCGCTCCTCGGTCAGTTCGGTGCGCGCGTCTGCGATCTGCGCCGAGAGGTCGGCCTGCACGCGCGACCGTTCCGCCGCGAACTCGTTGAGGGTCGCGGCCAAGGTACGCACGTCCGGCGTGCCCGTGGCCTGTGCGCGGTGCTCCGGGTTGACCCGCAGCATGGTCTGCGCGTCCTCGGTGAGTTCACGAAGCTGAAAGAAATAGGCGTGGACGAAACGGTGCAGCAGCCAGCCGCTGATGACGATCAGCGCGCCGACGAGGACGAGCGGCCACCAGACGCCCGACGCCGCCCAGGACGCGAGGAACCAGCCCCCGCCCGCGCCCAACGCCAGCAGGAAGAGTGCGCCGATTGTCAGCAAATAGGTGGTCTGTGTGCGCTTCATGCCTGTTCGCCCGTCCGCCGCACCGTCATCGCTTGGTCGCCGCGTGGTCCGTCAACTGTTCCTGCACTTCCGCCATCAAGGCCTTGGTGGAAAAGGGCTTGGTGATGTACGCATTGGCGCCCAATGCCAGCCCTTTGCTCACCTCCACATCCCGCCCCTTGGCCGTGAGCATGATGATCTTGATGTGCTGCCAATCGGGCGTCTGGCGCACCGTCTGGCAGATGTCGAAGCCGCTCATGCCCGGCAGCATGACATCGAGGAGGATGAGGTCCGGCGCAAAGTCGGCGATGCACGCCAGGGCCTCATCGCCGGTGCGTGCCACGGCGGTGGTATAGCCGGCCTGCTCCATCAGAAATTCCAGCGAGATGACGATGTTGGGCTCATCGTCCACGATTAACACGTTCTTGCTCATGGGGTCTTCAGCTCCTTGTCGTACAAAGGAACGTGGTTCAACTCTTGATGATGTCCATTCGTGCCGGCGGTCAAAGCGGGCATCAGCCGGCCGGGATGGGTAGCGTAAACGAAAAGGTGGCACCGGCGCCGGGCAAGCTTTCCACCCACAGCTCGCCGCCGAAATGGGCGATAATCTGGCGGCTGATGGGCAGGCCCAGCCCCGTGCCTTGGGGCCGTCCGCTGCGCCGGTCCGCGACCTGACGGAATTTGTCGAAGACGACCGCTTGTGCGGCCGTGTCCAGACCGGGGCCGTTGTCGGCCACGTCGACGCGCACCTGCTGCCCATCCACTTGCAGCGTCACCGCCACCTGGCCGTCTGCCGCATCCGCAAACTTGATCGCGTTGCTCAGCAGGTTGATCATGACCTGCTGCACCCGGTCCCGGTCGGCCTGCACGGTCGGCACTTGGGTGGGCAAATCCAGTTCCAAGGCCACGTTGTGCTCGGCGAAGAGCTGATGCAGCGCCTGCACCGATTCGAGCACCACGGCGCGCAGGTCCACGTCGGACAGGTCCCATTCCGCGGTGCCCGACTCGATCTTGGCCAGATCCAGCACCTGGTTGATGAGCCGAGTCAGCCGCTCACTCTCGCGCAGGACGATAGCCAGAAATTCGCTGCGCCGCGCCGGGTCCAGGTCCGGGTTGTCGTACAGGATCTCGGTAAAGGCGCGGATCGACGTCAGCGGCGTGCGCAGCTCGTGGGTCACCGTGGAGATGAACTCGTCCTTGAGCACATCCAGCTCCAGCAGCCGCTCGTTGGCCTGGCGCAGTTCGGTGGTGGCCGTCTCCAGCGCAAGCGACTTTTCCTCCAACATGCGCGACCGTTCTTCCAGGCGGCGGCTGTAGGCGATGGCCTGGGACGTCTCGTCGAGCATGCGCATGAGCTCGTCCATGCCCAGGGCCTCGTCGTGGACGATGGACGTGATGGCCACGTGGGCCGACGCCGAGCCGATCGCGCCCGCCAGGATCTGCTCGCTGTACTGCAACAGGTCCGCATCGGCCTCCACAATGTCGGTCTCCCAGTCCAGCCCGCGGCGGTGGGCGTACGTGCGTAGCGCGGCATTGGTGCGTCGCTCGCCCAAAAAGCGCTTGAGCAGATCTTGCAGCGCGGCGTACGAAGCGGTGCCCCGGCGCAGCGGCAGCCCTTCCGGCGCCAGGCGAAAGACGTCCACGAAGCGGCTGGCCTGGCTCCGTTCGATCACGCTCGGCTGGGTCAGCAGCGAAACGATGACGAAGAGGCCGGCGTTGACGAACAAGCTCCAGAAGAGCGAGTGCGACACCGGATCCAGCCCCGTCACACCCAGGAGCGCATAGGGACGGAGGTACGCCAGCCCGAACGCGCCGTGGTTGACCAGGCTCTCGATGATCCACCCCGGCGAGGTCAGCGACGGCAGGGCGAGGGTGTAGGCCCAGATCACGAAGCCTGCAACCAGCCCGACGGCCGCGCCCGTGCGCGTCGCATCGCGCCAGTAGATGCCGCCCAGAATCGCCGGGGCAAACTGCGCCACCGCGGCAAACGAAATCAGGCCGATGGAGACCAGCGACGTCGTCTCGCCCGTGGCCCGCTCGTAGGCGTACGCGAACATGACGATGGCCACGATGGCGATGCGGCGGATGGCCAGGAGCAGCCCGCTCAGGTCGGTCCGCTGGTTGAGCCGCAGCGGCGGAAAGTTGAGCAGCAGCGGCATGACCAGATCGTTGGAGACCATGGTGCTCAACGCCACCGTGGTCACGATCACCATGCTGGTGGCTGCGGAGACGCCGCCGATGAAGGCGACCAGTGCCATGGCGCTCTGTCCTTGCGCCAGGGGCAACGTGAGCACGAAGGCGTCGGCGTTCACCGTCCCCCGGGGAAAGTAGAGCAGTCCGCCAAACGCGATGGGCAGCACGAAAATGTTCATCAGCAGCAGGTAGAGCGGAAAAAGCCAGATGGCCTTGCCCAGGTGGCGCTCGTCGGTGTTTTCCACCACCTGCATCTGAAACTGGCGCGGCAGAAAGAGAATCGCCAGCATGGACAGCATGGTCAGCCACGCCCAACTGGCGTAGGTGCTGCCGTCCACGCCGTCCCCCATGACCAGCAGCCGGCGCAGGTCCGGGTCCGCCGCGGCGCGACTGAAGATGTCGCCGAAGCCGTCGTACATGCCGTAGGTGACGAAGATGCCCACCGCCAAGAACGCCACCAGCTTGACGATGGACTCAAAGGCGATGGCCGCGACCAACCCCTCGTGGTGCTCGGTCAGGTCCAGATGGCGGGTGCCGAAGAGAATCGCGAACGCCGCCAGCACCCAGGCCGCATAGAACGCGGTGTCCCGCACGCTGAACATGGCCGTCGTCTCCGCAATGCCCCGGCCCGGCTCCGTCCACAGCGATGTGAAGCTAGTGGAAACGGCTTGCAGTTGCAGCGAAATGTAGGGGACGATGCCGACGACGGCGATGATCGAGACCAGCATGGCCAGCAGCGTACTCTTGCCGTAGCGGGAGCCCACAAAGTCGGCGATGGACGTGATGCGGTTGTCCTTGGTGATGCGGATGATCTTGCGCAGGATCACCCACCAGAGCGCGGCCATGAGCGTCGGCCCCAGGTAGACGGGCAGAAAGCCCACGCCCGTGGAGGCCGCGCGGCCTACGCTGCCGTAAAAGGTCCACGCCGTGCAGTAGACGCCCATGGAGAGCGCGTAGACGTACGGGTTGCGAATCATGCTGCGCCCGGCGTCGGCGCGCTTGTCGCCCACGTACGCAATGGTGAACAGCACGCTCATGTAGAGCAGCACCACCAGAAAGATCGTGCCTCCCGCCAGCATCGTCCCCTCGCCGCCTACGCGCGCCGCCGCACGATCAACGCCATGGCCGCAATCAAGGCAAGCCACGCCGCAAAAAGATAGACATAGAGCAACGGCACGCCCGCCACCATTTCCGCCCGGCTAAAGAGCGCCAGCACCGGATAGTTGAGCAACACAATGCCCAGCAGAAAGACCACCACGAGACGGCGGCCAATTGTGTGACGCATGGGTGAACTCCCGGAAAAATCTCATTGGTTATCGGTAATTTTTCATTTGAAAACAATTCGATGCGACCCAAATTGACAAATAAAAAATTACCGATAGCTAATAACCAATATTCATCGCATCATCCCCGTCTGAAACGTCGCCCCAATCCCCTCTTGCATCTGGCGGATGTTGCCCAGCGCGTCTTTGAGATGACGCTGCTCCATGCCGGAGAGCGCGTCCAGGGCCAGCAGGTTGGACGGCGCGTCGCCCGCCTGGAGATCGGCCAGTTGTTGGCGCAGACGCAGACGCAGCAGAAACTGGAAGGTCTCGGCCAGATTCTCGGCGCCGACGCGGCTGATGGTGCCGGCATTGGCGGCCACGGCCAGCCGTTCCAGCGTGGACCGTTCGCGCGATCCCGCCGCGAGGGCGCAGGCCCGGGCCAGCCCCACGATCGGCGCGATGCCACCCTGCTTGATGTCGATCTTGCCGCCTTCGCTGCGGATGCGGCCGAAAAAGCCCAGCGGCGGGTTGAAGTCCTGGGCCGCGCGCACCAGGTGGGCGATGAAGATGCCGTTCTTGTGCGCGTCGGCCAGGATCTCCTCCAGCGGCTCCAGCGCCAGCGTGCCGTAGACGCGGCGGAAGTCAAAGAAGATGCCTGCCTCCATGAGCGCCTGCGGTTCGGGCGTGCGGATCCACTTGGCAAAGAGCGCCTCCCAATCCGCCAGCGGCATGCACCAGTTGGTGGCCATGTAGCCGCCGGGACAGGGCGGGAAGCCCGCGTGCAGGAGACCGTCCACCACCTTGGCGGCCAGCGCGCTGAAATAGTCGGCCGCGCCGGGGACGTCTTCGGCGTAGATCAGCGCATTGTCCTGATCGGTCAGCAGCATCTGCTCCGAGCGGCCCTCCGAGCCGAACACGATCCAGGCATAGGGCGTGGGCGGCGCACCCAGATCCGCCTCGGCCAGGGCGACCAGCCGGTGGGTCAACGCGTCGTTCAAGCTGGAGGTGATGCGCCCGATCTGGGCCGCGCCCAGGCCGCCGTGGAAGAGCGACTCGACGGTGTGGGCCACGTCATCCGCATACTGCGCGATATCGGTCACGCCCTCGGCTTCCTGCAGCCGCCGGTGCAGATAGAGCGGACTCTGGGCCTGGTGGCGCAGCAGGTCGGAGGAGCTGATCATGCCGATCACCTCCCCTTCTTCCACCAACGCGAGATGGTGGATGTTCTGCTCCAACATGCGCAACAGGGCCGCAAAGACGGGCGAATCCGAATCCAGCGTCAGCAGCGGGCGCGACATGACGTCGGCCGCGCGCGTCTCCGGCCCGCGCCCCGCCGCCAGCACGCGCCCGCGCAGATCCCGATCGGTGATGATGCCGGGCGGGTCGGTCGCCACCAGAACGGAGCCGGCGTTGGCGTCAGTCATGCGCCGGGCGGCTTGTTGGATGGTGGCGTCGGCCTCCACGAAGAGCGGCGGGCCGGTCACCAGGAACTTGACGGGCACCGCCAGGTTTTGGGCGGAGGTGGGCGATGCGGACGTGGCGGCCGAACGTAGGCGTTCGCCCAGGCTGCGCAGAAAATAGTCGGCGACCGCGCTGTGCGTCAGCAGTCGGCGAAAGGCCGCTTCCGGCAGCCGGTAGAGGACCACGTCGCCCGCCGCGGTGACGTCGAAGAGCGGCGGCTCGTGGCTGAGCATGGAGGGGTAGCCGAAGAGCTCGCCTTCCTCCAACACCTGGATCATGCGCCCATCCTGGGTCAGCGCGACCTCGCCCTGGCGGATCAAGTTCAGGTACGCGCTGGGTGCGTCGCCTTGTTGCAGGATCTGCGTGCCGCGCGCCATGCGCACGACCGTCATCGCCGCGGCCGCGTCGGTCAATGTCTCCTGGTCCAGACGATCGAACGGCGGAACTTGCCGGAGGAAACCGAGTGTATCCATGACGTGGTTGCTTGCTCTGTTCGTCACACGGCCGGCCTGATTGAAGCCAATGGACGGAGGTCGGCCGCAAAGATGAAGGGAAACGAGGGGACGCGTACGCGTCCCCCGCACACATTGAACCGGAAACGTACCTTACACCACAACCGGCCGGATGGCGATCTGTCCGGCCGGTGGGAATCCCGGGGGAACAGACCAGGTTTCTTGGAGAAACCTGGTCTGTATTCCGTTCGGACTAATGCGCGACGGCTTCGCTCACGCCGCTGGGCAGACGCACGTTCTCGACCATCTCCTGGATCTCGATGGGCGGAGGTGCGGTCATGCGCGAGACGGTGAAGGCGACGACCAGGTTGAGCACCATGCCGACGGCGCCGATGCCCTCGGCGCTGATGCCGAAGAACCAGGCCGGCATGCCGAAGAACTTGTTGCCCACGATGTAGGCGAAGGTGAAGGTGAGGCCCACGGCCAGACCGGCGATGGCGCCGGCGCTGTTCATGCGCTTGTCGAAGATGCCCAGCAGAATGGCCGGGAAGTTGCTGGCCGCAGCCAGACCGAAGGCCATGGCCACCACCTGGGCCACGAAGCCGGGCGGGTTGATGCCGAAGTAGCCGGCAATCAGCACCGCCACCAGGATCATGGAGCGCCCGGCGAGCATGCGCTGGCCTTCCGTGGCTGTCGGGTTGAAGATGCGATAGTAGATGTCATGGCTGACCGCGCTGGACATGGCCAGCAGCAAGCCGGAAGCCGTGGAGAGCGCCGCGGCCAGACCGCCCGCCGCCACCAACGCCACCACCCACGGTGCCAAGGCCGCCACCTCGGGCGTCGACAGCACGATGATGTCGCGGTCGATGACGATCTCCGTGGTGTCCGCCTGGCCGGTGAAGGTGAGGACGCCGTCGCCGTTCTTGTCCTCAAACTTGAGCAGCCCGGTCTGTTCCCACTTGACGGCCCAGTCGTACTGCTGGACTTCTTCGACCGTTTTGCCGTTGAGGGTGTTGAGCAGGTTGTACTTGGCAAAGACGGCGATGGCCGGCGCCGTGGTGTAGAGAATGGCGATGAAGAAGAGCGCCCAGAAGGCGGAATAGCGGGCGGCCCGCACGTTGGGCACGGTGTAGAAGCGGGTGATCACGTGGGGCAGGCCGGCGGTGCCGACCATCAACGCGACGGTGATGGCGAGCACGTCCAGCATGGGTTTGCTCTGGAACGGCTGGGTGTATTCCACCAGGCCCAGGTCCACCTGAAGCTGGTTGAGCTTGGGCACGATGTCGGTGAAGGTGAAGGAAATCTGCGGAATGGCGACGCCCGTCACCTGGTTGGCAATGGCGATGGCGGGAATCAGGTAGGCCAAGATGAGCACACAATACTGGGCCACCTGGGTCCACGTGATGCCTTTCATGCCGCCGAGCACGGCGAAAAAGGCCACGATCACCATGCCGATGATGACGCCGGTGTTGATGCCCACGCCCAGGAAGCGGCTGAAGACGATGCCCACCCCGCGCATCTGTCCGGCCACGTAAGTGAGGGAGACGATGATGGTGGCGACGGCGGCCAGCACACGCGCCGTCTGCGAGTAGTAGCGGTCGCCCACAAAGTCGGGCACGGTGTACTTGCCGAACTTGCGCAGATAGGGCGCCAGGAGCAGCGCGAGGAGCACATAGCCGCCGGTCCAGCCCATGAGGTAGATGGCGCCGTCGTAGCCCAGAAAGGCGATGATGCCCGCCATGGAAATGAAGGATGCGGCCGACATCCAGTCCGCGGCGGTGGCGGCGCCGTTGGCGATGGCGGGCACACCCTGGCCGGCCACGTAGAAGCCCTTGGTGTCGCGCACACGGTTGGAGTAGCCGATATAAATGTAGCCTGCAAAGGTCAGGCCGACGATGATGTATGTCCAGACTTCAACAGACATGGTTGAGTTCTCCTAGGAGCGGAATGTCACTGGATGCGCGGGCAGTTCGACCGGTGGGGGCGTCTGGCGCCGGCCCGGTGCCCACATGCTGTGACGGTTGGCGTTCGCTTTGTGCTGCTCAATGGGGAGTCGACGCGTGTGCGTGCTATTCATCGACGCCAAACTGCTTGTCCAGACGGTCCATCATCACCGCGTAGACCAGAATCAGGATCACGAAGATGTAGATCGAGCCTTGCTGGGCAAACCAGAAGCTGAGCGGAAGTTGCCCAATGTGCACGGTGTAGAGCGGCTCGGCCAAAATGATGCCGCAGAGATAGGAGACCACGAACCAGATGCTGAGCAGGATCAGGATCAGGCGGATGTTGGCCTTCCAGTAGGCTTGCGCCTGCTCCTGGGTGAGCTGCTTCGGACGTTTCTTCTTTGCCTTTGCCACGATTGTCCTCCTTGGTGTAGACAGATTGACTTGAACAGAACGATGTTGTGAAAATGTCTATTGAACGCACGGCAACGTCGGCTGTTGCGGGCCGTTGTCGTGCGGCTCAATCCTCCAATGTGCTCAGGTCACCCGGATCCTGGCCGAGTTCCTGGGCCTTGAGCAGACGCCGCACGATCTTGCCGCTGCGGGTCTTGGGGAGCTTGACGATGAATTCCACCGCGCTGGGCGTGGCGATGGGCCCGAGTTCACGCCGCACGTGGTCCACGATGCTGCGTTGCACGTCCTCCGACGGGACGGTGCCCAGCGCCAACACCACAAACGCCTTGATCGCCTCGCCCTTGAGCGGGTCGGGCACGCCGATCACGGCCGACTCCGCCACCGCGGGATGGGTGATCAGGGCCGATTCCACGTCCGCGGTGCCGATGCGGTGGCCGGCCACGTTGAGCACGTCATCGCTGCGGCCCAGCACGGTGATGTAGCCGTCCTCGTCCCAACTGGCCACATCGCCCGCAGCGTAGACGCCCGGAATCTCGTCCCAATACTGGGCGTAGCGCCCGGGGTCGTTCCAAATGGTGCGCATCATGTGGGGGAAGGGGCGACGGAGCGCCAGCAAGCCGCCCTTGCCCCGAGGGACGTCGTTGCCGTCGGTGTCCACCACCGACGCGACCACGCCCGGCAACGCAATGCCCGCCGCGCCCGGAATGGCCGTCTTGGTGATGGGCGTGGCGATGGTGGGGCCGCCCAGTTCCGTCTGCCACCAGTTGTCGGTCACGAAGCCGCGCACACCGTCGTCCAGCAGATGTTTGACGGCCCAGCGCATGGCTTCGGGATTGAGCGGCTCGCCGGCCACCGCGATCTGGCGCAGGGTCGAGATGTCGTATTTGTCCACAAACTCGGGGCCGAACTTCATGAACATGCGCACGGCAGTGGGCGCGGTGAACATGACATTGATGCCGTACTTCTCCACGCACGCCCAGAACGCGCCCGCGTCCGGGTAGTCGGGCGCGCCCTCGCGGAAGACGGACGTGACGCCTTCCACCAGCGGCGCGTAGACGATGTAGCTGTGGCCCACCACCCAGCCGATGTCCGACGTGGCCCAGAAGACGTCGTTGTCCTTGACGTCGTAGAAATTGCGCAAATGGTAGCCCGTGCCTACCATGTAGCCGCCGTGGACGTGGACCACGCCCTTGGGCTTGCCCGTGGATCCCGAGGTGTAGAGGATGTAGAGCGGATGCTCCGCGTCCAGCGGTTCCGGGCCGGTGGTGGGCGGGCTGCTCTCCAGCAACTCGTCGAAGTCGACCTCGTGGGCGCGCAGCTCCACCTTGGTCCCGCGCTGGTACCAGATCACGTGGCGCAGCGACAGGTCTTCCACCGCCTGGTCCACGATGCTCTTCAGGTCGACGGCCTTGCCGCGGCGCATGCCGATGTTGCCGGCGACGACGACCTTGGCCCCCGCGTCCAGGATGCGGTCGCGCAGCGCGCCTACGCCCATGCCCGCGTAGACCACCGAGTGGATGGCGCCGATGCGGGCGCAGGCCAGCATGGCCACCACACCTTCGATGGTCAGCGGCATGTAGATGATGACCGTGTCGCCCTTCTCCACGCCCAGCGACTTGAGGCCGGTGGCGAACTTGGCCACCATGCGGCGCAGTTCGAAGTAGGTGAGCTTGCGCTCGCTGCCGTCCTCCGCGATCCAGATGAGGGCCAGCCGGTTGCGGTTGGGGCCGTCGGCATGGCGATCCAGCGCGTTGAGGGTGATGTTGGTCTCGCCGCCCACGAACCAGCGGTGGTTGGGGTATTCCCATTCCATCACCGTATTCCACGGCTTGAACCAGGCGTAGCGCGCCGCCCACTCGCCCCAGAACGCCGCGGGATCGTCCACACTGCGCGCGTACTCGGCGTCAAAGTCGGGGAGATTGGCCTGGGCCAGCAGCGCGTCCGGCGCGGTGTATGTCTCTTGGTATTGCAGAATCTGTTCCAGCATCGGCTCTGACATTGGTGTGTCCTTTGCTCTGTCCAACCGGCTCGTTCACCCGTCGACGTTCCCGAGTGCATTTCACGCTGGGGGCGAATCACTTCCCGGAAGAGATCAGCACGCCTTCAGTCACCCGAGAGGTCGCGACCTCTTCCGGGAAGTTGCGCGCTTGCCCCCACACTGAAAGACACCCTACGTTCCGGAGCCACGCCCAACGCCCCGAAAATTGGCGCAAAAGGACTCCGGGCGTCCGGCCGCGGGCGCCATCGATCAAACGAATGTCAATTCTTTGGACGGGGCGTGGGGGCGTCAGCGACGCCCCCACAAAACGAGGTAGAGTTAGCCTTCCAGCGTGCTGGTGTCGCCCACCGGCTGGCCCATGACTTGCGCCTTGAGCAGACGCCGCATGATCTTGCCGCTGCGGGTCTTGGGCAGGCTGGGCACGAATTCGATCTCCGCCGGCATGGCGATGGGACCGACCTCGTGGCGCACGTGGGCTTTGAGTTCCTTGACCAACTCGTCGGAGCCGTCCACCCCCGCGTTGAGAATGCAGAAGGCGTGGATCACGTTGCCCTTGAGCTCGTCCGGCACGCCGATGACCGCGGCCTCGGCGACCGTCGCGTGGCTGACCAGCGCGCTCTCGATTTCGGCCGTGCCCAGGCGATAGCCCGACACCTTGATCACGTCGTCCATGCGGCCGATGATCCAGAAGTAGCCGTCTTCGTCCCGACGGGCGCTGTCCCCGGTGAAGTACCAGCCGAACTGGTCGAACTCGGACCAGTAGGTCTGCTTGTAGCGATCCGGGTCGCCCCACACCGTGCGCGCCATGCCCGGCCACGGTCCCTTGATGACGAGATAGCCGTCCTCATTGGGTTCGCAACTGCTGCCGTCTTCGCGCACCACGTCGGCCTCGATGCCGGTGAAGGGAATGGTGGCGCTGCCCGGCTTGAGCGGCACCACCGGCGTCGGCGTGATCATGAAGCCGCCGGTCTCGGTCTGCCACCACGTGTCCATGATGGGGCAGCGTTCGCCGCCCACGTGGGTGTAGTACCAGCGCCACGCCTCGGGGTTGATCGGTTCGCCCACCGAGCCGAGCAAGCGCAGGCTGCTCAGGTCGTGGCGCTGAGTCCACGCCTCGCCGAAGCGCATGAGGCTGCGGATGGCCGTGGGCGCAGTGTAGAGGATCGAGATGTTGTACTTCTCGGTCAGCGCCCAGTAGTTGTCGGGATAGGGATAGCCGGGCGGGCCTTCGTACATGAAGCTCGTCGCGCCCAGGATCAGCGGTGCGTAGACGATGTAGCTGTGGCCGGTGATCCAGCCCGGGTCCGCGGCGCACCAGTAGCGGTCGTCTTCCTTGATGTCGAAGACGTACTTGAGCGTGGTGGCGATGTAGACCTGGTAGCCGCCGCACGAGTGCATCAGCCCCTTAGGCTTGCCCGTGGTGCCCGAGGTGTAGAGGATGAAGAGCGGATCTTCCGCGTCCATGACTTCGGTCTCGGCATAGGGGCTGGCGAAGGGGAGCTTCTCCAGTTCGTGCCACCAAAAATCGCGGCCCGCCTCCATCTTCACGTCCTGGCCGGTGCGCTTGTAGACGATCACCTTCTGCACCACCGGGCTGCGCTGCACCGCCTCGTCCACGATGTCCTTGAGATTGACGGTCTTGCCGCGCAGCCACGCGCCGTCACAGGTGACCACCACCTTGCTCTGGGCGTCGGTGATGCGGTCGGCCAACGCCTGCTCGCTGAAGCCGCCGTAGACGACGCTGTGGACGGCGCCGATCTTGGCCGTGGCCAGCATGGCGATGGGCAGTTCAGGCACGCGGCCCATGTAGATGGTGACGGTGTCGCCCTTCTTCACGCCCATGCTGCGCAGGATGTTGGCGAAGCGATTGACCGACTTCCAGAGCTTGAAGTAGCTGAAGGTGCGCTGTTCGCCGTCCTCGCCCTCCCAGAGCAGGGCGAGCTTGTTCTTGCGCCAGCTCTTGGCGTGCCGGTCCAGCGCATTGTGGACGATGTTGACCTTGCCGCCGGTGAACCACTTGAAGAAGGGGCGGTTGCTGTCGTCCAGCACCTGGGTGTACGGCTCGTACCAGTCGATAAATTCCTTGGCGCGGGCGTCCCAGTAGGCGAGGGGGTCGGCCAGGGCTTCCTCGCGCAGCGCCTGGTAATCCGGCACGTTGGCGTTGGCGATGACAGCCTCAGACGGATTGTAGATCTCGCTCTTGCTGGAAACAGCGTCGAAGCCGTTGCT
The DNA here is from genome assembly GCA_041391205.1 of Caldilineaceae bacterium. Classification (GTDB taxonomy): domain Bacteria; phylum Chloroflexota; class Anaerolineae; order Caldilineales; family Caldilineaceae; genus JAWKOK01. The sequence goes on along the minus strand of JAWKOK010000004.1, from coordinate 202,820 downwards.
CATGAATCGGTTCCTCCTTTGCATGACGAAACGGAATGGAATGGGTGCGCCCGTGTTCGGTCACACGCGACGGCCACACGCGCACATGCGCGAGTCTGCCGATCGCATGCGCCGGCCCCTCCCGGTCTGCTTGGGGAAAGGCGGACGAATGTATGTAAGTGAACCACAAAATTGAGGAAAACAGAACCTGCGGGTTCAACGCGCCCGTGCGGCGGCAGAAATACCGCGGCGGAAACTCGTCATTCGGGCACAACACCACGTGTGCCGTGAGCGTCCGTCGGGAGTGCAGGTGCGCGTTTCACGTCGGTGTACACGCAACCAATCTTTGATTGACATGACCATCCTTCGGTTTGTAGAATAGTCTACACTTCCTGATTCATCCAATCAACCAAACATTGGATAGTCTTGCCATACACAGAGCGATAGTCCGTGCCTACCCGTTTGAGTAGGTGTGGTCGCGAAAAGGAAGTCTCATGTCCGAACCGAAGCGCCAATCCCCCGCACTGGCGGACACAAGGCCTGCCGACGTAACTTCAGAGCACGCACCGCCAATGGACGCGGTATCAGTGGACGCAGTGTCCGTTGACGCGGCGCGTGAAAGCACGGCGCACGCTGTGCCGTCACACCGCATGCTGTCCGTGGCCGAGGAAGAGTTGAGCCGCATCATTCTCGACATCCACGACGGGCCGGTGCAGTATCTCTTCACGGCGCTCTCGCTGCTGACGGGGGTGCAGGACGAGATTCACACGCTGTCACCCAAGAGTGATCTTGCCCCGCGTCTGGCCCAGGTGGGCATGCTGTTGGAGTCGTCGCTCTACGAAATCAAGTTCTTCTTGGGCACCTTTCGCCCGCCCGAATTTCGCACGCGCGCCCTGGTGTCGATTGTGCAGGGATTGATCATTCAGCACGAGGAGTGGACGGGCACGACCATCACCCTGGAGACCGAGGATATCCCCGACAATATCCCGCTGCCGGTCAAGATTGCGCTCTACCGCATCCTGCAAGAGGCGTTGGCCAACGGCTATCGCCATTCCGGCGTGGAACGGCAGACGGTGCGGCTCTGGCGCGACGACGGCCGCATCTGCCTGGACGTGACCGACAGCGGGCGCGGCTTTGTCCCGCCGGACTTGACTGTCGCTGACGACGGCGACTACGTGGATCACATCGGGCTGCGCGGGATGCGCGACCGGGTGGCGCTGTTGGGCGGGCGCTTCGATCTGGTCAGCGAACCGGGGCAGGGCACGCGCATTCACGTGGAAGTCCCGGCCCATGTCTGAGCAGACGTGGGGAGACGCACGGCCGATTCGCATCGTTCTCGCCGACGACCACGCCCTGGTCATCGAGGGCTTGCGCACGCTCATCGATCGCCAGCCGGACATGGAGGTGGTGGCCACGGTCTACGACGGCGACGAGTTGCTGGCCTTCCTCGCCGAGCATCCTGACGTGGACATTGCCGTGCTGGACGTGCAGATGCCCTACAGCGGCCTGCGTGCGCTCTCCGAACTGCGCCGCCACGACCATCCGGTCCGCATTCTGATTCTCACCGCCTTTGCCGACGGCGAAAGCATTCAGTCCGCGCTGCAACTGGGCGCGGAAGGGTTCGCGCTCAAGACCGAATCGCCCACGCAGACCATCGACGCCATTCGCCAGGTGGCGCAGGGGCGGCTGGTCTTTCCCCGGGCCGCGCAGCGCTGGATGTCAACCTTTGGCCGCGGCACGGAGCACACGCCCCAGCTTTCGGACCGCGAGCAAGAAGTCCTGCAACATCTCTCCCGTGGCCTTCCCAATGCGGAGATCGGCACCGCCCTCAGCGTGAGCGAGAACACGGTCCGTTTCCACCTCAAGAACATCTACGATAAGCTCAACGTGAGCAACCGCACCGAAGCTGTGGCCTGGTATTTCCAACACAGCGGGAAGAGCGTTTAGTGTCTATCAAGATTGGAGCTATGGATTTTGTCCACTGCACAGCAGACCATGCCGGCCCAGGCCATGCGCACGCGCACCTCCCGCTTCTGGGAGGTCGACACGTTGCGCGGCGTCGCCATCGTCATGATGATCATCTTTCACTTCATGTGGGATCTGTGGGCCTACCAGATCATGCCCGATCTGGTGCTCTATGCAGGTTTCTGGAAGTACTTTCAGCGTACGACGGCCAGCCTTTTCATCGTGCTGGTCGGCGTCTCCATGACGTTGAGCTATCGCGCTGCGATACGGGCAAAGGGGAGCACCGACGGACTCTTCCGCAAGTTCCTGGTGCGGGGGTTGCGCATCATCGGGATCGGCGTGGCTGTGGCCGTGGTGATGTGGGCTGCGGGGAACGGGTTCGCCCACATCGGTGTGCTGCAACTCATCGGCTTTTCCATCATCGCCGGGTATCCGTTTCTGCGCTTCAAGTGGCTGAATCTGGTTCTGTGGATCCTCTTCAACCTGATCGGCGGGATCTTCATCCTCATCAGCCAACTCAACCTGATCCACAGCACCTGGCTCGTCTTCTTCGGCCTCACGCCCCGTTACTACGCGCCGCCGGACTTCTTCCCGATTTTTCCCTGGTTCGGGGTGGTGCTGCTGGGTATCTTCATCGGCAACATGGCGTATGACGAGCAGGGCCGCCGCTTCCCCTTGCCCGAATGGGGCGACTTCTTCCTCTTCCGCGGGCTGCAATTTCTAGGCCGTCACTCGCTGCTGATCTATGTCATTCACCAGCCGCTTTTGATGGCGCTGCTGATGGTCACCGGCTTCATTCCCATGGGCTTCTGAGCGGCGAGTCAGCTCTTCGCCAGTCCCGGATTATCCAAAATCGTGATCCAGCCCACCACATCGCGCTGGTCCGGGTTGCGCACCAGGCGATAGCCCAGCCGCTCGTGCAGGTTGACGGAGCGCTCGTTTTCCAGCATGGCGCCGCCTACGAGCCGGGGCAGCCGCAGCTCCTCAAACGCGTACTGGACCATACGTGTGCACGCCTCGTACGCGTAGCCGAAGCCCCAGTACTCCTTGCCGAACGCAAAGGCCAGTTCCACTTCGATCGCACCGAACGGGGCGGACCCGTTGACGACGAAATCCGGCGCAGTCCACACGTGGGGGTCCAGGTGCACCTGGCCGATAAGGATCTGTTCCTCCTTCAGCTCCACCCCCAGCCGGCCGAATTCGCTGTTGTTCGGCTGGTAGACCGCCTGCATGAACCGTTCCTGCGCCGCCGCGAAGTCGCCGCCGACGCTGCTGTACATGGCATAGACGCCGGGATCGCTGTAGATGATCCGGAAGATGGTCTCAAATTCATCGGCGCGGAACTTGCGCAAACGCAGCCGGTCAGTTTCAAAAGGTCCCACAACAACACTCCAAGGCTGGCTTCCTTGTCAACGGCTCAGTTCATTGCCGAGTAAATACCAAGGCGGAAATTCGGCATCTCTACCTCAAGTAGCAACCGTGGGTCCATTTCCGCCCGGATTACTCAGATTGTTCATTGTACCAGCCTCGGCGCCGAAGTCGCGTAAGCGGTCCACACTTTGTGATGTCGCCGCGCTCAGTCCCCCCGCTCTGTCCACAGCAGCGGCAAGTACGACACGACCGGCGGCTGCGTGGTGAAGAGCGCCGACACGGTGGGATCGCCGATGAGCGCCGTGTCGGGATCGTCGCTGAAGACGGTGAAGACGCTCGCGTCCGGCGCAAGGTAGCGCGTCCAGGTCTGCATGGCGATGGATTGCAGCCCCGTCACGTCGCCCACCTCCATGCGGAATGTGACCAGCACATGGGCGCCCGGCGCGATGGCGTCGAACTCGATGGTGATGTGACTGTCGCCCGCGGCATTGCCCACAGTCACCGTGCCCCCGCTGCTCTGCACCGTGCCGCTCACCAGGGCCAGACGTTGCGACTCGGACATGTTAATGCGAGCTTCATCGGCCGGGCGCAGACCGAAGTTGTAGAGGTCCAGCCGGTAGAGCAGGATGTCGCCGGGAGAAATCCGCCGGTTGTTGTCGGCATCGCTCCACAGGTAATCGCGCAGCGTCGTGTAGATCACCACGTCGGCGCGGATGGGCGTGATGGTGGGATCCGCCGCGGCGGGCGTGTCCGGATCGTCGGTGCTGACATCGTCGCCGCTCGCCGTCACGACGACGCCCTGGTTGGTGATGCTGCGCGCCGTCGGCGGCAACGCCGGGTCGATGGTGACACGGTAGCGGATCTCCACCGGTTCGCCCACGGCGACGGCGCCCACGTCCACGACCACGGTGCGGTCGGCCGTGTCGTTGCCGCTGGTGACCGTGCCCTGGGTGGTGGCGACGGGTGTGCCCGTGCGCAGCACCTCCGCCGGCAGCGCATTGCGGTAGATGACGCCCTGGGCGCCCTTGTTGCCCCGGTTGCGGATGACGGCGACGTATTCGAGCGTGTCGCCGGGCGTGGCTTCGTCGTTGCCGTCGGCATCGACCGCGAGCACGTCGCGCAACTCGGCCACGATCACCGCGGCCGCGCTGATGGGCGTGACCGTGGCGTCTTCCGCGCCCGGCAGCGCCGGATCGTCGCTGAGCACGTTGGGGAGCTGGTCGCTGCCCACGATGCCCTGGCGCACCACATTGTTGACCGTCGCCGGCAGCGGCATGTGGATGGTGACGGCGAAGACAAAGGTCACGCTGTCGCCCAAGCCGTCCAGCGCGCCGATGGTGACGGCCACATTGGCGTCGCCCGCATCGTTGCCCTTGGTGACGACCCCGCGCCCGCCGTCCACCGCGACCGAGCCGGGGACGAGCGTGGTGTTGGGGTCGGGGATGTCCACAAAGTTGACGCCGGACGCGTTGCGCTTGCCCGCGTTGGTGATGGTCACCGTGTAGCGCAGTTGATCGCCCGGCGAGGGGCGGCCGTCCTGGTCCGCATCCACCGCCAGCGCCGCCACCATGGTCGCGGATCTCCGGCTGGGCCGTCAGCGGCGTGACCGTGGGATCCGCCGGCGCGGCCGTGTCCGGGTCGTCGCTGAAGACCTGGGCGAAGTTGCCGCCCGTGACGGAAGATTGGCTGCTGATCTGCGTCACGCCGACGGGCAGCGGCGCCACAATGACGACGTCGAAGGTGACGTCCACCTGTGCGCCCGCGGCCATGGTGCCCAGGTCGACGACGATCGTGCTGTTGCCGACGGTGTTGCCTGTCACAATGGCGCCGGCGCTCGTCGTGACCGAGCCCACCACCAAGGGTGCGGTGCTGCCCGGTGCGTTGGTCAATTCGACCAGCGTCGCCGGCACCTTGCCCTGGTTTTCGACGTGCAGCGTGTAGCGCAACTTGTCGCCCGGACCGGGCACCGCGTCGCCGTCGGCATCATCGATCAGGGTGGCCCGCTGCTCCACGACGATTTTGGGGAACGCAGCGACGGTCAGGCTCACCGTGTCGCGGTTGTTCTCTGGACGGCTGTCGGGGCCGTTGGCGCCGTCGTCGGCGATGGCGACCGTGTTGACAATGGCCGCCATCACCGTCGGCAGCGGATCGAGGACGCGCACCGTGAAGACGGCCGTGTCGTCGCCATTGGACGCAAGCGCACCCACGTCAAGTTGACAGGTTGTGCCCGCGGGCGCGCCGTCGGCGCAACTCCAGGCGGCGCTGCCTGCGGCCACGTAGACCGTCCCCGCCGGCACCGTCTCGCTGATGGTGACGCCAGTGGCCGTCAGCGCGCCCCGGTTTTCGTAGGCCAACGTGTAGACGATTGTGTCGCCCGGGTTGACCAGCCCGGCGGCGGTCAGTTTCTGCACGCGCAGATCGATCCCGGTGACGGTGACCGTGTCGCTGCAACTGTTGTTGGCCTCGTTGCTCTCGTCCACCACATCGGCCACGTCCACCGAGCAGGCGGTGGCCAGATTGGTCAGTTCGCCTGCCGCGGTCGGCGTCACCAGAACCTCCACGGCAAAGCCGCCACCCGCGGCCGGCAACGTCACCGGACCGACGGCGCGGCAACTCAGCACCTTGGCCTGCACAGCGCAGGCGAGTTGCCCCGCGGTGATGCCCGCAAGCTGGGTGAGCGTCGGCTGGGCGTAGGTCGCGGCCGCCGGCAGTTCGTCCCACACGATGATGCTGTCGTCGGGGAAAGCGGCCGGTCGCGCCCCCGTGTTGGTGATCGTCAGGGTCCACTTGAAGTTGTCGGTCAAGGCGACGCTGCCGCCCGTGTCGTTGACCTTGGCGACGACCAGATCCGCACGTTGCACGCTGACTGTGTCGGCACAATTGTTGTTGCCCTCGTTGCTTTCGGCCACGAAATTGGAGGGATCGGCGCGGCAGACGCCCGGCGCGGCCGGGTTGACCAGATCGCCGGTCGTCGTCGGGGTGACCGGGAGGCTCACCTGGAGGCTGCTGCCCACGGTCATGGTGATGGGGGTGCCAACGGCGCGACAGGTGATGACCATGGCGCTGGTCTTGCAGTCGAGCGCGGCCAGGTTCTCTACCCCCGTGGTGTCGACGACCAAGGGGCCGTAGATCGGGCCGCTGGGCAGCGCGTCGGAAACTAACATTGCGCCGGCCCGAACCACTGCGGCCGCGCTGCCCTGGTTCTCCACCGTGATGGTCCAGGTGAACGGCTCGCCCGGGCCGGTGACGCCGCCGACGTCGTTGGTTTTTGCGCATCAGATCGGGCGACTGCGCCAGAGCGATGCCCACGTCGACGAGCAGGGCGGTCAGCACGGCGAGCGCCGCGAGGAATGCGATTCGCTGCCACGCCCGCATCGTGGGAATTGGGGCGGATTGTCCACTGGGATGCACGCTGGTCATGGTGTTCTCTCACTTCTGATGGTGCGGCCGGCTTCGTCGGCAGGCTGCAATGTCGGTCATGGCATGGGGCTACTCAATGTTCGGACCGAGATGTTGGCGGACAAAGCCGGCGCGCCGGCTAGCGGGAAAATGATGGGCATGAACAACTCCGCATCCGGCGCGGTTGCGCACCGCATTGGACGTGCGTCCGAAGGTCGTCCTGTCCTGGGTCCACCTGGCCACGATGCCCCCGTTCTCGATGAAGATCGGGTCCGCGTCCGGCGGTGGTGAAGTGTCGCCCAGGCGCGACGACCATGGCGTCGCCGGTTGCGCTCGCCCCCTCGCCGGTGATGACCCGGTAGAGGCGGTTGACCACGGCCCGCGCGGCCGCGCATCGAAAAGGTGAAGGTACGGGCCTTCTTCCGACCGAGCGCCGGCGCCGTCCACTGACCACGCCCGCGGCATCGTCCGCGCCGCCCATAGACCGCCCCCTGCGGGCATGATGTCCTCCACCAGCAGGTTCGTCACGGTCAACGGCACCAGGTTGTGACGGTCAACGTGTACTCGATGGTGGCGTCGGCCGCGGCCGTGGCCGGACCTTCCTTGGCAATCGCCAGCGCGAAGGGGATGGGCGCGGCGGCCGGTGGCGCCCGGCGCACCCGGTGTTGAGCGTGCCGCCCAAGCCTGCGTCCAGTGCGTGCTGAAGGTCCAGCGCACCACCGTGTGGCTGCCCTGGGCGACCAGCGTGTGGCCGTCGGCGTCGCCGTCGGCGATGGCGTCTTCCACCAACTCGGCGTGCTCGGGCACGGGCCCGTCGGGACGCGACGCTTTCAAGCGCGCCGGCACCATCGTTGCGATAGCAGATCGTGCAGTCAATCGTCTCGCCCGGCGCAACCCAGTGATCGGGCGCGTTGTCCAGCACCACGCCAGCGCCGCGGGCGGTTGGGGCGGGCGTCCAGGTGGCGGTGGGCGTCGGCGTGGGCGTCGGCGGCTGCCCCGAGGCAAAGACGGTGGCGTAGAAGAGGCCGCCCAGGAGACCGCCGGTCACGTAGATGGTGTCGCCGCCGGTACGGGCAGGTGGCCGCTTCGAAGCGTTCCATGCGTTGGGGCACCACAGCGCAACCCAGTCCCCCAGACTGCCGTCGGCCTGGAACGGCGCGGCGATGACCGTGTCCAGCACCGCGTCGTTGACTCGCCGCCCAGCACCACCAGGTCACCGTTGTAGACCGTGGCCGCATGGTAGGCGCGGGCGCGGGCAGGGAACGCACGGGCGCCCAGGCCGCGATGTTGCCCTGGCTGTCGGGCGTGCCGGGCAGCACGCCTTGTCCAGATGCCCGCCGATGACGTAGATGGAGCCGTTGTACGTCACCAACGCGTGGCGATAGACCGAATCCGGCAAGGAGATCCGCGCCATTGAGTAATTCCGCCGGCCCACAGATCGGCCACGAAGACTTCGCCGAAGGTGCCGCCGTTCTGATAGCCGCCCACCACGTAGACACGGTTGTCCAGCAACACCGCCCGGGTGAAGTTGCGCGCCTCGGGCATGTTCTTCATCGCTTCCCACGCGCCCAGCGTGCCGTCGGCCTGAAAGGGCGCGCGCCACACATTGCTGCGCGGCCGGCCGTCGCGGCCCGTGAGAAAGCCGCCCAGCACGTACATGTGGGTGTCGGTGGCCACTTCACCGCGTGGCCGAAGAGCGGCTCCGGCAGCGACGTGGTCTGGAGCCAGTCGCCCAGCGCGCCGTCGGGGCCGATGCCCGCGTAGTAGACGGCCGTGGTGGCGGCGACTGTGTTCGGCTGCTTAATGCGTCCGCCGACGACGTAGAGGGTGTCGCTGTCAGCGAATGACGCTGTTCATGCTGGCCACGGCCTGCGGCAAGGAGCGCCGCGGCAGCCACTGGCCGATTTCTGCCGTCAGTCCGGGGCGATTGGCCGCCAGCAAACCGAGCATGCTCAACACCAGGGCCAAGGCGATCCACGCCAAGATCATGGGGGTGCGACGCGACGACGAGTTCTGCATTGATCTGATCTCCTACTTCATTGCGGCGTAAATACCACGGCGGAAGTGAACCGACCAATCCCACCAATGGTGGGGACGCCGCATTTCCGCCGGGATTTACGGCGCTGTTTCTGTGTAAGGGTTCGACGCGATGTCCGTAGGTCCGGTCGAAGCGGAAACGGTGTGAATCACCCAAAATGCAAGCCGTTGGTAGGGTGCAACCTGCACCAGGAGCACGCCCCAGCGATACAGCCCCGGTTGCAAGAGATTGCCCAGATCGTGGTCCAGTTGGTTGAGGTCGACGGCGAGCGACGTGCCCCTTGTCGGCGGCGCCAGGCCGAAACCGGTGGCCAAAGCGGGTCCCGGTTCTCGTGCCAGGGAAGATCAGTTCGAAGGCCAGCCCCGGCGGCAAGGCAAAGTCGGCCTCCAGGCGAAGGTGTATGACCGTAGCCGCTCTCCATGTCGTCCGGGCTGAGGAGACGGACGTTGCCCGGCGGCACGGCAGCCATGGCCGGCGGCGCTCGACGGCTGCCCATGGTGGCGTGGCGAAGACGGTCGTGCCTGGGCCTCGACGTTGCGGTCGGCAACGGCGTCGCTGTGAAGGTCATGGTTGGCTGCGGTGGCCGTGGCTGGGACCGTCGGCGACGGAGTTGCCGTCGCGGAGGGAATGGGTGTCAGTGTCGGCGGTACCGGCGTGGCGGTCGGCATGGGCGAAGCCCGCCGAGGTGCGCGCGCAGGCGTTGCCGCTGCAGTCGGTTGCAGCCTCAGGTGGCGTTGCGCGTCGGGTCGCTGGGATGACCGCGTTGGCCACGACGCCGAGCGCTGTGCGCCATCCCGGCACGGTGGTCGCAGTCACCGTCGCCGCAGTCACCGTCTCAGCAGCGACCGCCTGGCCCAGCGGGTGCAGCCGGCACGATGATCGTCACCGGCCCGAAGGCACCGAGCAGGTCTCCGGCTGCGTCCCGAGCACGCACCTCAAATTCATGCGACCCGGGCGTGGCGAAGAGCAACGCCGCGCCATTGACCGGTCTCGTCGGCCAACGTGGTGGCGTTGACGTCCTCGTCCAGCAGCACTTCGATGAGTGCGCCCGCCGGTGCGCCGCCCTGCACCAGATCCTTGCCCCACGTCAGGCTGTCCACCAACGTTTCCAGGTCCACGGTCACTCCCGGCGCGGGCGTGGCGTCTGACCGGGCCGGTGGGGCCGTGCGCGCATGGGCGGGCAGTAGGCAGCTTCACCGCCAGCATGACGATGAGGCCCCAGGCGCGCCGTCGCGCACTACGCCCGGCGGGCACGGGAACAACGGCTGTCGGTCTCATCGTGATACAATCCGCCCATGGTGCGCCTTGCAGGAGATGCCGGGTGATGGATGCGTGGCGGCTTGCCCGTGTTCCGCGAGCTGTGACGATGCAGGGACTCACCAGCTAAGACGCACGGCAACGGGGAAAAGTTACGCCGCATTGACGTAAGGATCAATCGTCGCAATCAGGGAGACGCCGTGATGAATGGCCAATGGCTGTCGCATTGTTGGCCTTGGCCGTGGGCACGGTCCTACATTGGCGGTGCGCCGGCGGCGTGTCGACACGGGCCTGCCCAGCGGCCGCTGTTTACGGCGACACCGCCGACTGGACCGCGGATGAACCGGCTGATCGTCGTCGCTACGGTCTGGTGGGCAAGCCTGACTATCTGGTGGAACAGCGCGCGCAGCCGCCAGCGCCACATCATTCCGGTGGAGGTCAAGAGCCGTCCGCTCGGCCACACCGTACGCCGGCTGGCCATCTGGATCGGGCGCCTACTGCTGGTGGAAGACCGGTACAAACGCCGCCCACCCCACGGTTTGCTCCACTACGCCGACGCCACGCTGGAGATCCCGTTCGATGACGGGCTACGCCGGCAAGTGCTGGACGCGGCGGCGCTCTCCGTGCCGCACGTCGGGCCGCGGACGTGCACCGTCACCACGACGACCCCGCCCGTTGTGCCGGCTGCGGCCACCGTCAGGCATGCGGCGAGGCGCGGTTCAGCGCAGGCAGGACGAGATTCCAGTTTTACAAACCAGGTTTTTTCGAAAACCTGGTTTGTCTGCTTCATGGATTCCCAGCCGGTCGGACTCGGCGCCAAATCGGGAAATGCGCTGCGCAGGAGTTCCCAATCCGCCGGCCAATCCACGTCAAAGGCCAGCGTGGGCGAAATGATGACCTGTTGGCTGATCCCCAGTTGCCGGGCAAATTGACGATGGCGGGCGAAACTGTGGGGCCCGAAGGCGAAGCGCAGGGGCGACGGCAACGTGAGCGCCAGCGCATTCGTCCCGCCGTCCGGGCTGGGGGCAAGGACGAGTTGCGTGCCTTGCTGCACGGGCGCGAGCAACTGGTCGATGTCCCGCTTGGCGAGGAACGGCAGGTCGGCCGGGAGGATGAGCAGGATGTCGGCGTGGCGACACAGCATCTCCTGCCGGGCCGTTTCCAGCGCCTGGTTGAGGCCGGGCTGGATCTCGCGTAGCGGGACCGCACCTTGCGCGGCCACCTCGTCCAGCAGCGCCTGGTCGCGGCTGATGACGGCCACGCCGGCCACCAGTTCATGCGCCAGGACCAGGTCGAGCTCCCGCTGCAGGATGCGCTGGGACAAGGCGCTGCGCTGCGCGGGGGCCAGCACCGACGTAAGCCGGCTTTTGCCTTCGCCGAGCGGCTTGACCGGGATGACAACCCAGGCGTTCATGACATCACCGCACGGTCTGAGACGGTGTGGGCTGAGACGGTGTGGGCTGAGACGGTGCGGGCTGAGACGGTGCGGGCTGAGACGGTGCGGGCTGGGGTTGGACGGATTGAGGCGAACGGGGCGCGGTCGGTTGCACCGTATTGGCCAACTCCAGGCCGAAGTCGATGACTTCCTGGGCCAGGCGCGCCTTGCCGGCCATGTCGTGCATGATGGTGTCCGTGACCAGCGTGGGCAGGCCCACGGCGTCGCGTATCACCTCGTCCTGGGCGTCCAGGACGAAGCCGGTCAACAGCCCGTCCAGGTGGTCGACCACCGTGAGCGGACTGATCATCTCGCCCATTTCGCGCATCATCTTGGCCGCCGGCCCTTTGATGGCGCCGCCGCTCACGATGGGCGAGACCGCAATCTTGGGTACGGGCAGCGTGCGCACCAACCTCCGCATGCCGGGCACGCTCAGAATCGGGTCGATGCTCAAGTACGGATTGCTGGGGCAGAAGACCACCAGGTCCGCGGCGTCCAACGCCTCCTCGGCGGCGTCGGGCACGCGGGCCTCGCCCGCGCCCACGAACGAAATGTCGATGAAGATCGGTTCGCAGCGCCGGCGCACGAAATAGTGTTGGAAGGGGAGATCGCCCTCGTCGGTGTGGACCAACGTGCGCACGGGCTGGTCGCTCATGGGGACGATGCGGCTGGGAATGGCCAAGGCGCGCCGCAGCCGGTCGGTCACCTCACTCAACGACAGCCCCTCGCGCAGCCACTCGGTGCGGCGCAGGTGGAGCGCCAAGTCCTGATCGCCCAACATGAACCAGTCTTCACCGCCCAAGTTGGCCATGGTGTGGAGCGCGTTGTAGCTTTCGCCCCGGCGCCCCCAGCCCTGTTCGGGATTGTGCAGATCGGCCAGATTGTAGAGCACCGTGTCCAGATCGGGACAGATGCTCAGACCCCAATGCTCGAAGTCATCGCCCGTGTTGACGATGACGGTGAGCGCGCCCGGCGGCAGCACGGCTTGCAGGCCCGCTGCGAGTTTGGCCCCGCCCACGCCGCCCGCCAGCGCGACGACCTTGATGGCGGCGTCGCCGTGGTTGGCATGGGACCTTGCCGGCTGGTTGCGGTTTTGCTGCGTCTCAAGCATGCGTGGCTTTCCCTCTATCTCCAGACGACGCGCGTCTCCAACGGGGCGCGGTCACGTTCTTTGCTTTCGGCCGGATAGCCCAAAGTGATGAGCGCCTGCGGCTCCCACGCGGGCGGCAAGTCCAACACGGTGCGCACCAGGTCGGGCACGAAGAGCGGCGCACACATCCAGCAGGCGCCCAAGCCGTGGGCGTGGGCGGCCAACAGCAGGTTCTGGCAGGCCAACGCCACACTCTGAGTGGCCATGGTCCATTCGGCGTGGGCGCGCGTGGCATCCGGATATGCGTCCATCTCCTCCATGCTCATGCACGCCACCACGAGTGCACCCGCGCCGGTGACACGCGCATGGCTGATGGCAACCCGTCGCGCGATGAAGGCCGGATCGGCCCCATCCGCCGTCAGGTCGGCGTGCCAGCGTGCGCCCATGGCCGCGCTCAAGGCCTCCTGCGTCGCCCGCTCGGTGACCACGCAAAAGCGCCAGGGTTGCCGGTTGTGGGCCGACGGCGCCCAGACCGCCGCCTCCAGCAGCCGGTGCAGCAGTTCCCGCGCCACAGGCCGGCCGTCGTAACGCCGGATCGACCGGCGCGTCCGCACCAGCGTATGCAGCAACTCCGTCTGCTCTGTGCTATCTGTGCCCATCTGCGCCCATCGGTGACTCCACTGCAATTAGCCACAGATTCACACAGATAAACACAGATGGTCTGATTTCGTCTGGCAACTTGCGACACCTCTGATGAATGGCATCCAAAATCTGTGTTTTTTCTGTTTAATCTGTGTTTATCTGTGTCCATCTGTGGCTCGATTTTGCTTTTTATAGTGGGCGCGACAGCAACTTGCCGCACGTCTCTGCGCGAGGATTATAGCACGCGGCGGAATGCGTCCAAACTGTCTTGACGCTCACTCGTGCCGGGGTGTACACTTTGCGCACCAAGAATGATCCTTACCCTGCCACCCCACAAGGAGGACGGTCAGCCATGTCCGAACAGAAATACACGCGGGTCGCCCTTTACCTGCAAGACAAACACCCGCTGCGCGACGGCATGGAGTACGCGCGCTACGCCGAAGAGAAGGGCTTCGAGGCCGTCTGGCAGGCAGAAAGCCGCCTGGTGCGCGACGCCATCGTGCCCATGGCCGCGTTCGCCGCGGTGACCGACCGCATCAAGGTCGGCTCGGGCGTCATCAACAACTGGACGCGCAACATCGGCCTGCTGGCCGCCACCTTCCTGACGCTGGACGACCTGGCGCCGGACCGGGTTATCTGCGGCATCGGCGCGTGGTGGGATCCGCTGGCCGCCAACGTGGGCATCGAGCGGCGCAAACCGCTGACCGCCATGCGCGAGACCGTGGACCTGTTGCGCCGGCTGCTCAACTTGGAGAACGTGACCTACGAGGGTGAATTCCACCAGCTCAAAGGTGTGGAACTGGACGTGGTCCACGGGCGACGGACGCCGCGCAACGTGCCCATCATGATCGGCGCCACCGGCCCCAAGATGATGGAACTCACCGGCGAGATCGCCGACGGCGCGGTGCTCAACTACTGTGTGCCGCCCGAGTACAACATCCCTGCGCTGGAGCAACTGGAGACCGGCGCGGCCCGGGCCGGGCGCAGCCTGGACGACATCGACCGGCCGCAACTCATCGTCTGCTCCGTCCACGAAGACCGGCGCACCGCGCTGGACGGCGCCAAGGAACTGCTCACCCAGTACCTGGCCCAGCAGCCCCACATCGCCAAGGCCAGCGGCGTCAAGCCGGAAGTGGTGGCCGATATCCAGAAGATTCTGGGCTGGCCCGCCACCAAGGAGCAGGTGCGCGCCGCCATGCCTCTGGTGCCGGACGAATTGGTGCAGCGCATCACCGCCAGCGGCACACCCGCCGAGGTCAAGCAGAAGGTGCGCGAGTACATGGCCAACGGCGCCACGTGCCCCATTCTCTATCCGCTGGGCGATGTAAAGCTGATGATCGACACCTTCGCCGACGGCTTCTAAAGCACACCACAAGTCCGGCTTCTTGGAGAAGCCGGACTTGTCAGGACACACCGAAACATCACCATGACGACTGCGACTTTGACCGACCAGGCCCAACTCGAGCTGGTGCGTACGCGCCACGTGCGCCAGATGGAATTGACCGTTCGCATCCTCCAACACATCATGGCGTGCGTCGACGGTGCGACCGCCACCACGCTGCGCGACCCCGACGACGGCGCCAAGGGCTGGACGACGCTGGAGGTGCTCTGTCATCTGCGTGACTACGACGCGATCTTCTACCAGCGCGCGCAGATGATGGCCGCCGGCGGCACACCCGATCTGCCCGGGTACGACCACGAGGCGTTGGCGACCGAGCGCCGCTACAACGAACAGGATCCGGCCACGGTGCTGGCCGCGCTGGTCGAGTCCCGCGCCCGCTTTGTGGCCTTCTTCCGGGGCCTGACGCCCGAGCAATGGCAGGCAACCGGAATCCACCCGGAACGTGGACTCTTTACGATGACAGATGCAGCCATGCAAGTCGGCCTGCATGACGTGCTGCACATTGAACAGATCACGAGGATCTTGGCAAGCGCATGATTCGATTTTTGGCAAGTATCGTGCTCACGGCCCTGGCGCTTCCCGTCTACCTGCGCTGGAGTGCGGAGCAGGCCGAAGAGCAGATCGACAAGATGCAGGAGGCGGCGTTCAACACACCCGGCGCAGAGGCTCCGGTCACGCCCTCGATCGTCATGGGCGGCATCGGGCTTCTCTTCGGGCATTTTGTGGTGGGACGCAGGTTGTTACGCTTGCGGCTGGCAAGCCTTTTTGAGCTTGGTGGCCGGCGTGGCAGGCGGCGTGGCCACGTTTGTTTGGCAGACGGACCGGCAGATCTAACCGTGCCGGCAGCCAAGACCAACCGCCACGACGGACCGGCGCGCTGAGCAATGATCGTACGCAAACTGGCCGATGGCCGCCTTTTCTGCATCAACCAAACGTCCCATGCCCTCATGGCGGCGCAGTTTGTCGCGCCTGGGGCAATGACGATTTTGCCCCGCCCGCGCCGGTGGACATTGTACGCATGGCCGTGGCGCAGCACGACAACGGCTGGTACGAATGGGAGATCGCGCCCAAGTTGCGCGGCGACGGCGTCCCCATGGACTTTGTCCACGACGACGATCCCGTGGGCAAAGTGGCGCTGTGGCGACGCGGCATCGACCGTGCCGCGCAGCAACATCCGTATGCCGGCGTCCTGATCAGCGGCCACGCGGCGCGGCTCTACGGCACCTATCCCGGCCACGGTCTCTCCGCCGCCGCGCAAGAGGCGATCCAGCGTTTTGTGGACGACCACGCTCGGCAGGTCGAAACGTTGCGCGCGGCGTGGGCCGACCAGCCCGCCATGCAGCGCTGGCTGGCGCCGGCCCATCTGGACGCCAACATCACGCTGCTGCAATTCTGTGACGTGGCCGCGCTCCAGGTGCAGATGCCGTGGGAGCGCCGCCGCATCTTCAGCGACGTGCCCGTGGACTACGCCGGCGCCACCACCGACGTAACCATGACCTGGGACGACGACACGATCGCGTTTGCACCCTGGCCCTATCGCGTGCACGACTTCACGGTCAGCGTCCACGGCCGCGTGCCGGCGCGTCAGACTTTCGCCGACGACGCCGACTACCGGCAGGCGCTGGACGCCGCGCCCGTCGCCGTCATGACCTGGCGGGTCGCCGCCGGGTGACGCTTTGCCCGAGCCCGTATCCGCCCACACACCACACGATCCCATGTACCGATTCTATCTGTCACCCCAAACCCTGGATGAAGCCCTGGCCCTCAAAGCCACTCACGGCGCGGCCGCGCGCATCATGGCCGGCGGCACCGACCTGCTGCTGGAAATGGACCGGGGTGTGCGCCATGCGCCCGACGGCGGCGCGCTGGGCGTCATCGACCTGACCCGGATTCGCGGCCTGGCCGCCATCACCGAGGACGCGACGCACCTGCACCTGGGCCCGCTGGTGACCCACAACCAGTGCGTGGCCAGTGCGCCGGTGGTGGCCCATGCGTTTCCCCTGGCGCGGGCCTGCTGGGAGGTGGGCGCGCCGCAAATTCGCAACCGCGCCACCGTGGCGGGCAACATCATCACCGCCAGCCCGGCCAACGACACCATCGTGCCGCTCATGGCGCTGGACGCGACGGTGACCGTGGCCGGCGCGGCCCGGGGCGAGCGGACCATGCCGCTGGCCGCGTTCATCACCGGCTTCCGCCGCGTCGACCTGGCCGACGATGAGATCCTGATCCGCATCTCCGTGCCCAAGATGGCCGCCCACGCCGCCGGCAGCTTCATCAAGTTGGGCCTGCGCCGCGCCCAGGCCATCAGCGTTGTCAGCGCCGCCGCGGTCGTGGCCCGGGACGGCGCGGTGGTGACCGACGCCCGCATCGCGCTGGGATCGGTCGCACCGGTCGTCGTGCGCGCCGCCGCGGCCGAGGCGTACCTGCGCGGCCGGGAACTCAGCGACGCGGTGATTGGGGAGGCGGCGCGCCTGGCCTTGGACGCGGCATCGCCCATCGACGACATCCGCGCCGGCGCGGCCTACCGTCACGCCATGGTGGAGACATTGGTCGCCCGTCTGCTGCGCACGCTGCGCGACGACCGGGCCCGGGACGGCTGGCCTGCGCACCCCGTCATGCTGTGGGGCGAGAGCGGCGGCGTCTGGCCTGTGGCCGGCGCAGCGTCACGTGCGGGCACGACGGCCCACGTCAACGGGCGCGACGTGGCCCTGCCCGGCGGCATGACGTTGCTGGACAGCCTGCGCGAGGCCGGCTTCGTAGGCGTCAAGGAGGGCTGCGCCGAGGGCGAATGCGGCGCGTGCACCGTCTTCCTGGACGGCATGGCGGTGATGGCGTGCATGGTTCCGGCCGAGCGCGCCTCCGGCAGCGAGGTCGTCACCGTGGAGGGGCTGGGCGACCCGGCCCACATGCATCCGGTGCAACAGGCCTTTGTGGACGCGGGCGGCGTGCAGTGCGGCTACTGCACCCCCGGCTTTGTGATGAGCGCGGCCAAACTGCTGGAAGAGCGCCCGCAGCCCACCGTGGCCGACGCGCAGGAGGCACTCACGGGCAACTTCTGTCGCTGCACCGGCTACCGCAAGATTTTGGACGCGGTGGTCGCGGCGGGCGCAGCACAGGCTGGCGCAGCACAGGCGGAGGCCGCCAATGACGGTTAAGCCCGAACTCCCCGCCACCGTGCCGGAGACGAACTGGGCGCGCCTTTGGTTCAGTGTGCTGCGCCTGCTGGGGTGGAGCGTGCGCGGGGTCCGTCCGCCGGAGCGCAAGTTCATCGTCTGCGTGGCGCCCCATACGTCCAACTGGGACTGGATCTTACTTGTGTTCGCGTCGCGCGCGTTGAATTTGCCGTCGCCGGTCTTTGTGGCCAAACACAGCATCTTTCGCGGCCCGCTGGGACCGATCATGCGCAAGTTGGGCGGCATTCCCCTGGACCGGGAGCGCAGCCGCAACTTCGTCGATCAGATTGTGGCCGAGTACGCTCGGCGGAATGAACTGGTGATCGGGATCACGCCTGAGGGCACGCGCAGCAAGACCAAGTACTGGCGCAGCGGCTTCTACAACATCGCGATGGGCGCGGGCGTGCCCATCACCTTGGGCTATCTCGACTACGGCCAACGGGAGATCGGGATGTCGGCGCCGTTCTATCCCACGGGCGACATCGAGGCGGATTTTGTGCGGATTCGGGCGTTCTACGCCGGGATTCAGCCGCGCTTCCCCGATCTCTACGGCGAGCCGGCATTGCGGCCGGCGGCTGCCAATGCCGTCAACAAGGCCATGGAGGCCAATGCGGAAGCGGCGTCCGCCGGGGCCGATCAGACGCCCTGAGAAATGCGCCCGGATGCCAGCGCGGCGGCCGCCATCTCCCCACAGCCGCGCACCACGTGGATGAGCGGCGCAAAGCGCGGATCTTGCGTGTGGCCCTGGCGGTAGCGTGCATAGATCTGTTGTACGATCACCGCAATTTTGAAGACCCCGTAGACGTAAAAGAAGAGGGGATCGCCCACGTCCCGACCGCTGGTTTCCCCATAGCGCCGGACGACGTCGGCGCGCGTGGGCGTGCCGGGCAGCGTGGTCAGGCCGAACATGCCGGCCAGCGCGGGTGGATCGTCCGGCTCGATCCAGTAGCCCAATGTGGTGCCCAGATCCATGCGCGGGTCGCCCAGCGTGCACATCTCCCAATCGAGCACGGCGATGACGCGCGTCAGGTCGTCGGGCGCGAGCACCACGTTGTCGTGCTTGTAGTCGTTGTGGATGAGCGTGGCGTCGGCTTCCGCGGGCAGGTTGGCGTGGAGCCATGACGCAGCCGCGTCGAGCTGCGGGATTCCATCGGTCTGGGCGCGTTGGTAGCGCCGGGTCCAGCCGTCGATCTGGCGCGCGATGTAGCCCGCGGGCCGGCCCAGATCCGCCAGCCCGGCCGCGTCCACGTCCAGCGCATGGATGGCTGCCAGTTCGTCCACCACGGCCAAACCGAGGCGCCGAGCGCTGACCAGGGGCAGGTCCGCCGGTGTGGGGGCCGGCTGGGCGCGCAGGATGACGCCGTTGACCCGCTCCATCACATAGAACGGCGCCGATGACCGCGGGGTCGTCGCAGTACGCGAGGGGGCGCGGCGCCTTGGGATAGACGGGATGCAGCCCGGCCAGCACCCGGTACTGCGCCCCCATGTCGTGGGCCGACTTGACGGCCGCGCAAAGGGCGGGCGGCGCAGGACAAATTCCTGCGTGCCGCTGCTCACGGCGTAGGT
Source organism: Caldilineaceae bacterium (assembly GCA_041391205.1). GTDB lineage: Bacteria > Chloroflexota > Anaerolineae > Caldilineales > Caldilineaceae > JAWKOK01. Next base: position 183,503 of record JAWKOK010000004.1, on the reverse strand, counting down.
CAAGTTGGAGTAGCCGCTGGGAAACTGGCGGATCTCCAGCGGCCGGTCAGCTCCGGCCGCACCGTGCGCAAGTAGGCCAGGAGTGCGTCCGCCGTCCACCTCCTCGCCGGGACGGACCGCACGGGGCCGGTCGACGTCAGTGGGCATACCTGGCCCCGTCCACCGACATGAGCGTGCCGGTGACAAACGATGCCTCGTCGGAACAGAGCCAGACCACGGCCGCGGCCACTCCTCCGGCGCGCCCGGCCGGCGAATCACCTGGCTGCGAACCGGCTTGCCGGCGGTCTTCGTCGGTGATCAGGGGCGCGACCATGGGCGTGTCGATGAGGCCCGGGCAGACGGCGTTGACGCGTATGTTGAAGCGGCCGTATTCCAGCGCCGCGGTCTTGGTGATGCCGGCCACGCCGTGTTTGCTGGCCACGTAGGCGCTGAAGCCGGGCCCGCCCACCAGCCCCAAGATCGACGACGTGTTGACGATGGCGCCGCCCCGGTCGAGCATGTGGGGCAGTTCAGATTTCATGCAGAGCCAGACGCCCTTGAGATTGACCGCGATGATGCGATCCCAGACTCCCTCGTCATGGTCGATCACGGCGGCGGCCTGCTCTTCGGTGTAGGCGATGCCGGCATTGTTGTGGGCGAAGTCCAACCGGCCGAAGTGGGCCACGGTGGCGTCGACCATCGCCTGCACGCTGTCGGCGCGGCTGACGTCCACGGTCAGCGGCAAGGCGTCCACCGCCTCACTGATTGCCCGGGCGGTCTCCTCGGCGCCGGGGGCGTTCACATCGGCCACGGCCACGGCCGCTCCCCGCGCCGCAAACGCCAGCGCCGTCGCCCGCCCGATTCCGCCCGCGGCCCCCGTCACCAGGGCCACGCGGTCTTGCATGGGTTGGGTCATGGTGTGTTCCTTTGGTGCGTGAAACGTGATGCGTGAGCGGTGATGCGTGAAACGTGAGGGCGTGGATGTGAGGCCGTTGGAGATGACGGAAAACCGTGCCACACAGATCATCACGCATCACGTTTCACGTTTCACGTTTATCACCGAAATACATCCATCGCCGCCGGGCGTTGAATGGCCGTGGCCGGTCGATGGGGCTTGTCGGGCAGCCGATAGCCCCGGATGACGATGACGGGCCGGCCTTCGTTGCTCTGCCCCATGAGGAGGCTGGCGGCCGCGGCCAGTTCGTCGGCAATGCACTCTTCGCTGCCCACCAATTCGTAGCCGTAGAGATCGTGGAGGCCGCGCTGGTCCCAGACGGGCGGCAGGCCCGCGCAACCGATGCACGTGCCCACCGTGCCCACGCCAGGGTCGCCCGTGGCTGTCGTTGATGATGACGGCCGGAGCGACGCCGATGCGCCTCCAGTTGCGCACGGAGGGCCGCGGCGCCGGCATCCGTCTTCCGGGCAGCAGCGCCAGGACCTCATCTTCATCCACATTGCTGCGATCGACGCCGGCGTTGGCGCAGATCCAGCCGCTGCGCTGCTCCACCACCAGCAGCCCGGGCCGCATGCGCACGATCTCGCGGCTGTCGCTCAACACCACGTGGACGGTGCGTGGATCTTTGCGGACGGCCTGGGCGACGCCCCGGGCGCGCCGGTCGGGCGTCACGTCGCGCAGGTGGACCAAGCGCCCCTCCGCCTTGCTGACGATCTTCTGGGCCACTACGAGGATGTCGCCCGGCTGGAGAGTCTCCCCCATCTCGGTGAAACCGGCACAGATGAGCGCAGCCAGGTCATCGCCCGGTTTGACCAGCGGAATGCCTTCGACGGCGAAAAGCGTCATGGATGTCATGCCTGCACGTCCTGTGAAGTGGTCTGCTGCCGGCGCAACATCAACACGGCTTCAAGTACGCCGCCGCCGACGGCCAGCGATTTGTCGGAAATGGTAAAGCAGTTCCGGGGCTGGATGCGTGGGTCCAGGTCGCCGACCTTCATGCCGGCGTGGACGGCGACGCGGTGATGGATGATGCCGCGCAGCACCCCGGCAAAGGGAGCACATAGAGGGACCGTCTGTCCGTCGCGCCCTTGCGCCTGGGCCAACACATCGCCCGTCTGCACCTGCGTGCCGATGGCCACCGCGTCGACGACGTGGCCGTCCACCGGCGCACGCAGGACGCGGCTGGTCATGCGCGGCAGGCCGGGGAGAACGCCGGGCGCGCCGGTGTCGGCTTCCGCAGACCCCTGCCAGATGACACGGCCCAGGTCGTGGCCGCGGTTGGTCTCGATGACGGCGTGGCAGTCGCGCCCGGCGGTGAAGCCCGGCCCGAGCGCGATGACCATGGGCGCGTCGGCCAACATGGTGCCGGTGTTGGCCTTGGCCATGATGCCGTCGACGACCACGGCGGGCCGCAGGCGCGTCACCAGGGTGGCCGCCGGGTCCACCACCACGGGGATGGCCCGGCGCAGCGCATCCGGCTCCTGCGTCAGGGTGCACGCCTCGTCAACGGTGTAGCGCCGGGCGGCGATCTCTTCCACCTGCGCTGTGCCGGTGTAGACCGCTTCGGCAAAGGCCACGGCGCGCCGCACGGCCAGCGGCGTCGCCGTCTCGGTCATCACCACGGGGAAGCCGGCCCGAAAGAGCCGCGCCGCCACCCCACTGGCCAAGTCGCCCGCGCCTTTGATGAGAATGAGTGTATTGGTGAACATGGGGGTATTGTAAACCGTGAGACGTGATGCGTGAAACGTGGTGCGTGAAACGTGAAACGTGATGCGTGATTGAGAGATTGGGAGATTGGGAGATTGGAGCGTGGCACATGCGACCAATCTCATAATCTCCCAATCTCCAATCTCTCGCACGTGCCTTCACGCATCACGCTTCACGCCCCGCTCGGCACGAACCGGTAGCCCCGGCCGCGCTCGTTCTCGATGTTGCCCACGGGCGGGCGGGCTTCGGCCAGTTGCAGGCGCAGGCGGCGGATGGCTTCCTGGACGCGCCGGGGCGAGGCGTCGGGACGGTTCCACACGTCGGCTAGCAGTTGCTCCGGCGAGATGATGGTGTTGGCTCGGGCGCGGAAGTAGCGGAGCAGCGCCTCTTCGGTCTTGGTCAGTTCGGTGTAGATGGGCAGATCTTCCAGCGGTGTGCCGGGCGTGACGGGACGGGGCGCCTGTTCCTGGGCCGGCAGCAAGCGGGGGGCGATGAACTCGGCAAAGAGGGGCGAGTAGAGCTTGTACCCCTGGGGACCAAAGCTGACCACCGCCTGGTTGATCAGCCAGTTGAGCGTGGACATCTGCGCCCGCTCCACCTTGGCCGGGGACAGCGGCCCCGCAACCAACTGGGTCAGCAACGTCTGGACGGTGGCGGCGGGGATGCGCGTCGGCTCCTGCAACTTGCGCCACTGGGTGGTGAAGAGCAGGCGTCCGTGTTCGGCCAGACGCAGGCGAATCAACTCGGCGTGCGCGGGGCCGGCCACCTCCCCCGGCGCAAGGTACTGCTGGATCTCACCGAAGATGTCCCCGACGCGGCGCAGCAAAAAGGGATGCATGCCGGTGAGTTCCAGCAGCAGATCCATCAACTCCGTCACCGCGGGGAAGCGCACCGCGTACTCCATGAGCCACGCCCGCGCCGCCTCCGGCTCGATCAAGCCGATGAAGAGTTGGGTCATGACGTTGAAGAGGGGCGACGCAGCCAGCTCCCGGTCCAGATCGTGGAGCGGCTGCTGCGTCGTCACCACCAGCGCCAGTTCCAGCGTGAGGGGGCGCAACTCGTCGGCGTTGTCGTGGCTGATCAACTGGTCCTCGAAGATGCGGTCGAAGTTGTCCATGAAGACGACCAGACGCAAACCCAGGCCGCGCAACTGGCGCGTCACCTGCAACATTTGCCGGGCGGAGGTGGGCTGGTTCTCCACGGCGCGCCAGTCCAGGTCGATGCCCTCGTCGGTCTCCAACTGGCGGCGCACATGGGTGACCAGATAGCCCATGAGGTCGCTGCGCACGTCGCTCCAACTACAGTCGACGATGGTGGAGATGACCGCGCGGCCGTCGGCAAAGCCAGCCGGACGCCACGCGTCAAACTCCTCGCCGTGCAACGGACCGTCCGGTGCGGTCAGGTGCTGGAGCAGCAGCGTCTTGCCGGTGTATTTTGTGCCCACGATGGAAAAACTGGTCGGTTGCGGCGCCAGCACACCCATGACGATCTCGCGCACGATGCGCTCGCGTCCAAAGAATCTGTTGCCCACATGGTCCATCGTTCACCGTCCTCCTTCGTTCAAGGTTGTGGCACATTCAAGGCCAGCCATTGGCCGAAAATCTGGTTGGCAAAACGCCAGCCCTCCGGCTCCACCGCCACGATGATGTCCTGCGCCGCCAGTTCGTGGAGCGTGCGCAGCAGGGTCGCTTCGTCCAGCGTGGGACAGGCCGCCGCCAACTGCGCCGTGGTCACGATGCCGTCGGCGTCGTCTTCCGCCGACTGGGCCAGCGCCTGGGTCACCACATGGCCCAGCCCGTGGACCAGATCCAGCAGGTGCGAGAAGAGGCTCTCGTTGGGCTGCATGAAGTCCATGAGCACCATGTCCACGTCCGCCCACGTCACCTGGCGGTGGTCGGCGCGCGCCATGTGGGTGACTAGTTTGAAGCAGAAGGCCTGGATCAAGAACGGGCTGCCGCCGGTCAAGCGCGCCACATAGTCGATCACCTCGGGCGGGTACTCCAGTACGTTGCGGATGGGCCACTCGATCAGCCGGCGCACGTCGTACTCGTCCAGCGGGCGCAGGGGCAACTGTTCGCCCAGCTCCAGCAGCTCCCAGATGGGATCCACCTCTTCCTGGGCACGCTGGGCGGTGAGCATGTCGTAGCTCTTCTGCTGCACCACGGTGACGTAGCTCACATGGGGCATGGTCGCCAACATGACGCCGCGCCACTGGTGGAAGAACGCGTCATTCATCCGCTCATGTTGGAACGCATCGATGGTGCGGCTGAACTCGTCGAGCATGAGCACCAGACGCCGCGGCCGCAGCCGCCGCTGAATGCCGCGCAGATAGGCGATGAACTGGCCGCGCGGGTCGTGTTCGAAGAGCTCACGCAGGGGCGCGCCCACATCGCCCAGCCGTAGATCGGCACGGCTGGCGTCATCCTGCAGTTCGCTGTAGACCGCGCTGGCGATCTCGAAAAAGATGGCACGCTCATCCATGCTGCCCAGCAACTGAAAGTCGATGAAGATGGGGACGAAGCCCTGTTCCTCCAGGTAGAAGCGCTTGAGATGGAGCAGCAGCGAGGTTTTGCCGACGCGCTTCTGGCCGCGCAGCCAGATGCTGCCCGCGCCCGATTGCAGCCAGTCCATCACCCGGGCCAGATCGTGGGCGCGGCCGAAGAACATCTCCCGGTCGTGGACCGGCAAACGGCTGTAGGGGTTGAAGTTGCCCGACGCCGGGCGTGCCAGGATCTCTTCCTGTTCCGACGGCGGCAGATGCAGGATCTGCACGCGGTCGATGTTGCGCTGGGGCATACGCCGCAGTTCGTCGACGATGGTCTCGATCACGTCCATCCCCTCGGCCTCGATGGTGAAGCGCAGGGTGGCAATCCCCTGGCGCGTCGACGCCTCGACCTTGTGCAGCGTGACACGGGGCAGTTGGGCGTAGATCTGCTCCACGGCGTCCCCCAAGAGACCGTGTTCGTCCAGCGCACTCATCTCAACGCGCACCAGCGTGTTGAACTTGGGCTGCAACCGCCAGCGCAGCGGCATGGGCGGGTGCGCGGGGTCCACGTGGCCGCCGAACTTGGGGCAGTCGGAGCGATGGATCTTCAGTCCCGTCACCACGCCGCGGCGGCGCAAGAGCCGCCCGACGATGTCATCGCCCGGCCGCGGCAGGCAACATTGGGCCAGTTGGATCTGCTGGGGTCGAATGCGCACGTCGCGCGGGATGTCGACCTGGCGGATCACCTCTTCGGCGAAGAAGCGATGGAGCATGCGGTCCACGGCCCAACGGCCGGCGGCGATCTCGGCGTAGAGTTCCTCGGTGCGCGTCAGCTTGAGGCGGCGCATGGAGGCGGCAATGGCCTGGTTGACGCGGTGCTCCGGCATGTTGAAGCCGAAGTGTTCCTCCAACGCCTTGCGCCGTTGGGCCACGATGCGCTGGCCTTGATAGACGCCCTGGCCGGACCGTTTGAGATGGCGGTCGATCTTGGAGCGGGCCCGGCTGGTCTGGGCCGCATCCAGCCAGACCTGGGTCGGCCCGGGCGCCAGCGGATCGTGCTCCAGTTCCACCAGATCCAGGTGATGGAGCACGGTGGCCGGCTCCACGGGCAAGCCGTTGACGTAGAAACGGGAGCAGCGGTCGGCCAGCTCGGAGTGGACGTGGTAGGCGTAGTCGACCACCGTGCAGCCCCGTTCGAAGCGGAAGAGCTGGCCGTGGGGGCTGAAGACGAAGAGTTCCGGCGGCAGCGAGCCCAGCGGCGCGGACGTGATCTGGGCATAGCCGGCGCTCGCGTTTTGCCACCAACCGGAGGCGAGCTGATCGTCCAGCCGCTCGCGCAGCAAGAACGCGGCCATGCCCCACCGGTTGATCTCGTCCATAGTGCGGGTGGCAATGCGGAAATTGATGCGCTGGCGGCGGGTCTGCTCCCGGGCCGCGTGCTTGATGCGCGCCGCCGCCACATCGGCCGGCATCTTGGGCAGCGACACGGGCACCATGACGCTGGTCTGGATGCTGCGATAGCCGTTCACCCGGCCCGCGCCGATGTTGTCGGTCAGCGCGTTTTCCACCGGCAGGAACATGTGATGGATCTGATGCAGGGCCGCGTAGCATTCCTCCTCATCGTCCACCAAAATCTCGACGGTCAGCCCCTGTGGCTCCCGCTGTGTCATGAAGGAGGTATTGTACGCCTCAAAAATATGTGTTTGTGTATCTTGTGTGTCAAATATCGCCGTCGGCAACAGCACGGCCAGCCGCGTCACAATGGCATCCAGCAGCGGCTGCCACGGATTTTCCGCGGGCGAATCGTCGGTACGCTGGAGCCATTCGGCCAGCTCGCCGCGCAGTTGGCGCATGCCCAGCATCTCCAGGAAGGGGCCGAGGAGTTGGGTGGCCTCTTCGCGATAGACGCCCCGGTCGATGCCGCCGGCGGCCGCCACGTGGAAGCGGTGCCAGAGCACGGCGGCCTGCAAAAAGCCGAGCTCGGCATCCCTGTAGGCGGCGCAATAGGCGCGGATGCGCTGGTAGATGACATGGCGCCCCGGCCATTGAGCCGGCTTGTCGAGAAACTGAAACGCTGCAGAGGACGGCGCGGCGCTCGCATCACGGGGTTTGCGTTCCGCATCCGTGGCGGACAGACACAGGAAATCCTCACAGAGCGACGCCACGCGCGGCCCACAGGCAGCGGTGACATCCGCCGGCGTCACGGCGCCCACACACACAAGCCGGTGGAGCAGACCCGCGGCCTGCAGCGCCAACCCGGCCTGCCAGCCGTCTAAAATGTGGGCCACGGCATTGCCCTGGATCCGGGCAGCCTGCACAGATTCCCCCGACGTGTCCGGCGCACACACTTGCTCCACCAGACGGAAGGCGCGTTCCAGGGTGGAATCGTGCGCGTTCATCGACGCAGCATCCTCGTCCTTCATTCTGGGCATCTCATTCTCTGGCGCCACGGTGTAGATTCCTGTCACACTCGTTGGTTCAATGCGGCGGAAAGAAACCAGGGTTTTGGCATACAGATCGACGCCGCTGACCAGAGAAAACCCTGGTTTCTCAACCATGAGTCCATTTCCGCCGGGATTTACTAGCCCGCACCGTCCGTCGCCGTCACTTTCTCCACACGCCTCACACAGGCGCACACAAGAGTATCAGAAAATTGTGTATTTTGGGTGTTGACATTGTGTATTTTGTGTGCTACAATCGCACTGTAAGCAGGACACAACACATCCACAATATACAGGATGTGTGCGGAAACTGCAAGCAAGTTTCACAGAATCTTGGATCAAACCAGGTTGGTTCGATGAAAGGAGACGGCCATGTTCGTGACCAATAAGGACTACGAAGTGGCACGTGCGCGATACCAGGAGTTCACCCGGATCGCCCACGAAGAGAACCGGATGCGCGCCATGTTGCGCGGCGACCGGTTCGGTCGGACAGCCAACCGCACACAGCTCGGCAAGAGCGTTGAACGGCTGGTCGAACCCATCATGCGCATGCTGCGCACCGGGGCGGCCATCGGCGAAGGAGCACAACGCCGCTACGTTCAATAAGTGCGTCCACAACATCGGGCGCATGCGGTTGGTCGATGGACAGATTGACTTTGTACCACAGACAATGCGTACCGATATCAGGGGGACGTCATGTACCAGATGAATCCGTTGCTCGAACTCGAAGTCCAGCGTCTGCGCATGCAGGAACTGGAGCGCAAATGGGCCAGGCAGCAGCTACTGCCCCGCCGCACTCGCCGGTGGAGTTTGAATCTGCTGAACCGGCGCAAGAGTTCTGAAGAGCACAAGAGCCGCAAGCTCACATCCGAGCCTTCGGCGGCCTAAACAATTGAACCCAACACTCGCCAGCGTCGTCGAGTGACACGGCAACACCAAAACAACATCATGCTTTTTCCGAAACAGATGCTTCGACCATCACCCTCGATGGCCGAGGCGTTTGTTTATTGGGGGGCGAGAGGCGAGGGCGAGGGGCGGACACGCTAATCTCTGAATCTCTTGATCTCCCAATCTTCCGTGCCTGGCCACTCGTTTCTCCCCGCTTTTCATCCTGTCCCAAAATGTCCCAAAGATCTTGTGACATCTGTCACAAGCGCCCGGCGCCAACCCGGGGTATGCTGCAAATGTAACTTGATGCAGCAAATGCAACTCGATGCAGCAAATGCAGCAACCATATCTGACAGGTACGCAGACGCAACGAGCGAACGATGTCCAACTTTTTGACCACCCGGCAACTCCAAGAAATTCTCCAAGTCGACCGCACGACGATCTATCGCATGGCCGACAGTGGACGCGTGCCGGCGGTGAAAGTGGGCAATCAGTGGCGCTTCCCCCGCCAGCAGGTGGAATCCTGGCTCAAAAACCAGAACGGCACGACCAACGGCAGTGACATGGTCCAGAGCAATGGAAGTATCACTCCTTCCCAGGCCGTGGAGGATCTGCGCAAACTGCTGCCGCTGGACTGCGTGCAGTTGATCCAGGATACGTTCGCCGATGTGCTGGGCGTGATGATTCTCGTGACCGATCTGAACGGCGAGTTGGTGACGCGGCCGAGCAACCCCTGCGGCCTCTTTGTCGCCGCCGAAACATCGCCGGTGGCCCACAGACGCTGCATGCAGCTTTGGGCCGGCCTCGCCCACGATCCCAGCTTGCGGCCCCAGTTCATCCAGAGTCACCTGGGGTTGCTCTGCGCCCGGGGCTTGATCCATGCCGGCAGCGAGTTGAAGGCCATGCTCGTCATCGGCGGCATCGCGCCGGAGCAGTGGCCGCCCAAGCCGGAAGCGCTGAAACGCATCGCCGCAGAACTGGACCTGCCGGAAGCGACGCTGGCTGCGCATGTGGACGAGGTCTTCACAGTCTCGCCGGCAGCCCAACGCGAGTTGCTGACCCATGTGCAGCGCATCGCCGACATCGTGTCTCACATCATTCAGGAACGCAGCACGCTGTACACCAAGCTGCACAACATTGCCGAGCTGACCAAGATTTAGCCTTTTTTTGAGGCAGGATCGTGAAATAAGGAGCAAGCCACATGAAGAAGTTGCTGATTTTGGGCGCCGGAACCGCCGGCACCATGGTCGCCAACCGACTCTCCCACGAGTTGGATCCCAACGAGTGGAACATCACCATCGTCGATCAGGACGAGACCCACTACTACCAGCCTGGGTTCCTCTTCATCCCCTTCGGCACGTATGCCAAGGCCGACGTGATGAAGCCCAAGCGCGACTATCTGCCCATGGGCATTGATGTGGTCATCTCGGAGATCGAGGTGATTGAACCGGAGAACAACCGGGTCCGCATCAAGAAGGACAACCGCTATCTGAACTATGACTATCTGGTCATCGCCACGGGATCGCGCGTCGTGCCCGACGAGACGCCCGGTCTGACCGAGGACGGCTGGCGCAAGAACATCTTCGACTTCTACACGGTAGACGGCGCGGTGGCGCTTCACAAGTTCCTGCGCACGTGGGAAGGCGGCCGGCTGGTGCTGAACGTGGCCGAGATGCCCATCAAGTGCCCGGTGGCGCCGCTGGAGTTCCTCTTCCTGGCCGACTATTTCTTCCACCAGCAGGGCCTGCGTGACCGTGTGGAGTTGACCCTGGCCACCCCGCTGCCGGCCGCGTTCACCAAGCCGCGGGCGGCCGGTCTCCTGGGCGACATTCTGGAGCAGAAGGGCATCAACGTCATCACCGAGTTCAACATTGAGCGGGTGGACCCGGACGCCAATACCATCCATTCCTTTGACGAGCGCACGGTGGACTACGATCTGCTGATCAGCGTGCCGGTCAACATGGGCTCCCAGGTGATCGAGGATTCGGGTCTGGGCAACGACTTGATGTTCGTGCCCACGGAGAAGCACACGCTCAAGGCCCAGGAGTACGACAACATCTTCGTGCTGGGCGACGCGACCGACCTGCCCAGTTCCAAGGCCGGTTCGGTGGCCCACTTCGAGGTGGATGTCTTCATCGACAACTTCATGCGCTATCTGGACGGCCTGGAACTGCGCGATACCTTTGACGGACACGCCAACTGCTACATCGAATCCGGTTTCGGCAAGGGCTTCCTCATCGACTTCAACTACGACGTGGAGCCGCTGCCCGGCAAGTTCCCGCTGCCCGGGGTGGGCCCGTTCTCGCTGCTGGAAGAGTCACGGGTGAACCACTGGGGCAAGATGATGTTCCGCTGGATCTACTGGAACATTCTGCTCAAGGGCAAAGAACTGCCGATTCCGGCGCAGATGAGCATGGCCGGCAAGTGGCAGTAGAGGAGGAATGTGATGAGCGTCGTGATAGAGCGTCCCGAAGATGTCGCCGCCGGCGAACGTCTCGACGAGATCAGCCGCAAGCTCGATCTGCTGACACAGAATGTGGCCGCCTTGGGCGAACAGGTGCAGTTTCTCACCGAGAAAGCCTACGACGACCGCCGCCGCCAGCGCGAGTTTGACGAGTTCAAGGAAGATGTGACGCCGGTCGTCAGCGACATGTATGCGATGACGGTGGAGCAACTGGAGGAGATTCAGGCATACGTCCAACTGGAGGATGTGCTGGCGCTGGCCAAGCGGGTCGCCCGCAACACCCGCACCTTCAACGAAATGCTGGGCCAGGTGGAAAGCATGTACGACCTCTGGAAGGACTTGACGCCGTTGAGCAAGGAGATGGTGGACGGGCTGACCATGCAGTTGAACGTCATGGAGCAGAAGGGCTACTTCGGCTTCGCCAAGCAGGGCGCCTATGTCATGGACCAGATCGTCACCTCCTTCAATGAAGACGATGTGCGCCAGTTGGGTGACAACGTGGTGCTCATCCTCAACACGGTGAAGGCGCTGACCCAGCCGGAGATGATGAACCTGGTCAACAGTCTGACCCAGGGCTTCCAGGAAGTCGAAGAGCGACCGGACGAGTTACCGACGTCCATGTTTGGCCTGCTGCGTGAGATGCGCGACCCCGAAGTGCGCCGCGGCCTGGCCATCACCATGGCGATGTTGAAGAAGATTTCCCAGCAGTACAACTGACTTTCCGAGCAAAGAAACGATTTCTGAGAATAGAAAGGACCAACCAATCATGACCGCTGTTGCCGATTTGACCGTCCAATTTGACGCCGAAGGGTTCATGACCGACCCCAACGAGTGGACGCCCGAGATCGCCGCCGTGCTGGCGCAGGAAGAGGGCATCGATGCGCTGACCGACGAGCACTGGACCGTCATCAACTTCGTGCGCGACGAATTCGCCCAGACCGGTCAATCACCCACGTTGCGTGCCATCAGCAAGCGCTCCGGCGTGGACACCAAGACCTTGTACGCGCTCTTCCCCAAGGGCCCGGCCAAGAAAGTCGCCCGGATCGCGGGCTTGGGCAAGCCGAAGGGCTGCATCTAGGAATGAAACGTGATGCGTGAAACGTGATAAAGAGACGGGGAGATTCGCATTTCCTGTTCGTCACTTAATCTCCATAGTCTCCAATCTCACCCATCCCGCTTCACGTTTTACGCATCACGCATCACGTTTCTCACAGGAGAGATCACCATGAGCGAAGAACGCACCCGCAAACTATCGATTATCTGCTCCAAGGGCAGCTTGGATATGGCATACCCCGCCTTGGTGTTGGCCAATGCCGGCCGCATGATGGGGATTGAAGTCGACGTCTTCTTCACCTTCTGGGGCATGGACATCATTACCAAGTCCAAGATCGAGCATCTCAAAGTCGTGCCGGTGGGCAACCCGGCCATGCACATGCCGCAGATGGTGGGCGGTTTCCCGGGCATGACCGACCTGGCCACCAACATGATGAAGAAGGAGATCGAGAAGTTGGACATGCCGCCGGTCCCCGAATTCCTGGAGATGATCCACGACGCCGGCGCCGGCATCTACGCCTGTCGCATGGCCGCCGACATGATGCATCTCGAAGAGGACGACCTGGTGGACGAAGTCGACGGCATTCTTGGCGCCATGGAATTTCTCGAGATGGCCGAAGACGCGCAACTGCTCTTCATCTAATCCATTGCGGCGGAAACACCACGGCGGAAATTCGGCACTTGTACCAGTGGTAGAAGCCGTGGGGATTTACTAGACAGCTATTTCCTATCCTTCCAACCTCCCTGTTGTGTGAGTACGGGGCGGGCCACCGATCGGTGGCCCGCCCCGTACTCGTCTCCTGGAAACTCTTTGTGCGGTTATGTCACCAAAGGCATTGACAGATTCACACAAAGCAACCATAATGGTTCCAATATCATACCGGAGGGGGTAGGGAAATATGACAACAATTACCGTGAAGAATATTCCGGACGAGCTTTACGCACGTTTGAAGGTACATGCAGAGGCAAACCGTCGCTCCATCAATAGTGAGATTATTGTGTGCATTGAACGCGCCGTCATGAGTCGTGCAAAGCCTGTCGATGAACTCGTTAGGCAAGCACGAGAACTGCGCAATCTCACGCAAGAGCATCCGATCAACGACGAACAGTTGGCTCATGCGATCGAAGCAGGAAGGCCATGATCGTTGTAGACACGAATGTACTCGCATATCTCTTTATTTCAGGCGAGCGCTCAGATATTTGCGAGCAAGTGTTGCGTAAAGACGCAGAGTGGGTAGCACCGGCACTGTGGCGGAGCGAATTCCGCAACGTATTAAGCCTGTATCTGCAAAAGGGATATCTGAACATCGAAAAAGCGATTAGAATCGCCGATGCCGCCATGGCAATGATGGAGCACAACGAGTACGAAGTCGCCTCTGCACAAGTGCTGACGCTGGCTGCGCAGCATAGAGTTCAGCCTATGATGCAGAGTTTGTTGTCCTGGCAAAACACCTCGACGTTTCGCTTGTCACTGTTGACAAGCAACTACTGAAGAAGTTTCCTGGCGTCGCGCTCTCCCCCGATGAATTTTTAAATCCTCAAAATAGAAACGGATAATTCACGGCGCGTTCGTGATCGGCGCCGTCCCTGAAATCACGCCGCCGCCTTCAACCGGGGGCGGCGCGGCGACCTCCGGCTGCGCTGTGGGTGCTTCCGTCGGCGCGGGCGGCTCCGGCGTGAAGGTGGCGGTGGGCGGGACCGGCTCGGGTGTCCACGTGGCCGTGGGCACGGGCGTCTCCGTGGGCGGGACGTCGGTCGGCGGCGGCGTGTCCGTGGGCAGCGGCGTCCAGGTGGCCGTGGGCGCAGGCACAGGCGTGTCTGTCGGCGGCACGGCCGTGGGCGTGGGCTGGTGCTCGATGAAGACACGCACCCGCGCTTCGTAGAGCGAGCCGGCCTGGTCGCGCACGAGTACGCGCAGGGTATGGGGACCATTGTCCAGCCCACGTGTGTCCCATTGACCGAGCACACCGTCGACCACGGGCGCGCTGCCGCCGGCAAAGGAGAGGCTGAACGCGCCCGGATTGTGGCTCACCCCGTACTGCAACTCGTAGCCCCCAAAATTGGCAACGTTGGCGCTGCCGACCACGGTCACCACGCCGTCCACCACCCAGCCCTCGGCCGGCTCACGGATGGCGACGTTGGGCGCGCTTTGGGGCGGGGCCGGCGGCGTGGCGCCGGGCGGCGTCTCCCCCGGCGCGACGGTGGCCACGTCCTCAGGGACTGCGCCCGGCGGCGGCTGGGGAATGCCGTGCTCCTCGGCCCACTGGCGATAGCGCGCCGGGTAAATTTTGAAGGTCCGCGCTTCGATGGCGTCGCCCGGCGTGAACTCGGTGGCGACCTGACCGCTGTTGCGATCCAGCCGCACCACCTGCCACAGATCTTTTTCCGGCGGCAGGGGCAGGCGATCCTCAGCAAACCACCACTGGCGGCGCTCCGGGCAGGCCTGGCTGGGGCGCGTGCCCGTGTCCGCGCAGACCTCCACCTGGCGCACACCGGGCGGCGGCGTGAAGTCCAGCGCCGGTTCGCCGGCCAGGGCCGTGGTCATGAACTGGTTCCAGATGGGGCCCGCGCCGCTCACGCCCGAGATGTTGCGCATGGGCGAGTTGTCGGCATTGCCCACCCAGACGCCGGTCACCAACTGGGGCGTGTAGCCCACGGTGAGATTGTCACGGAAATCGTTGGTGGTGCCGGTCTTGACCGCGGCGGGCCGGTCCAGGCGCAGCAGCGAATTGGGGCCGAACGCAGGCGTGCGCGCCTCGTTGTCCCGCAGGATGTCGGTGACGAGGAACGCGTCCACCGGGCTGACCACTTGACGCGCCTCGGCCGGCTGGCACGGCTGTTCGCTGCCCAGCTTGCAGAGCGTCTCCCCCGCGCCGGTGCGGATCTCCAGGATGGAGACCGGCGGTGTCTGCACGCCGCCGTTGGCCAGCACGGCGTACGCACCGGTCAACTCCAACAACGGCACTTCACCGCCGCCCAGCGCCAGACTGAGGCCGTAGTCCGGCCGGGTCAGCGTGGTGATGCCGACACGTCGGGCCAGGGCGAGAAACGCATCCAGTCCCACCTGTTGCAGCGCCCGCACGGCCGGAATGTTGAAGCTGCTGCCCAGCGCCGTGCGCACGGGGACCAGACCGTGCTCGCGGCCGTCATAGTTGACGGGCACGTAGGGCGGGTTGGCGCCGTCGGGGAACTCCTCTTTGATGTCGGCCACCAGCGTACCGGGCGTCCAGCGTTCGGCCGCAGGCTTGTCCGGCTGCTCGAACGTGGCCAGGTAGACCAAGGGCTTGATGGAGCTGCCCGGTTGGCGCGGGGCCAGGGCCATGTTGACCTGACCGTCGATCTCCACATTGTCAAAATCCGCGCTGCCGACCAGGGCCAGGATCTCGCCGGTCTGCGGGCGCAGCGCCACCAGCGCGCCGTTGGACGCGTTGTGCTCGGCCAGCTTGGCCACCTGCTCGGCTACGATGCCCTCGGCCGCGGTCTGCAAGGTGGGGTCCAGCGTGGTGTAGACCTCCAGCCCGGTCTGGTAGAGCGCTTCCGGCCCCAAGATCGCCTCCAGTTGCTGGCGCACGAAGAGGGTGAAGTGGGGCGCGTCCAGGTCGAATTCCACCGGCTGGTAGGCCAGCGGCTCCGCCCACGCGGCGTCGGCCTCCTCTCCGCTGATCAGCCCCTGTTCCACCATGAGACCGAGCACCACTTCCTGGCGCGCCTTGGCCCGGTCGGGATGGGAATAGGGGTCGTAGTAGGCGGGCAACTGGGGCAGACCGGCCAGGAGGGCGGCTTCGGCCAGCGTCAACTCGCGCACCTCTTTGCCGAAGTAGGTCTCGGCCGCGGCGTCGGCGCCATAGGCCAGGTTGCCGTACGACAGTTCGTTGAGGTAGATCTCGAGGATCTGCTCCTTGCTGTAGCGGCGGCTGATCTCCGCGGAGAGGATCGCCTCGTTGACCTTGCGGCGGATGGTCCGTTCGGGCGACAGCATGACCATCTTGACCAGTTGTTGGGGGATGGTCGAGCCGCCGGAGACCACGTCGCCTTCGCGCACGGCGTAGTAGAGCGCACGCACCAGCGCCACCGGGTCGATGCCGCGGTGGTCGTAGAAGTTGGCGTCTTCGGTGGCGATGGTGGCCTGCACCAGGTAGGGCGACATCTCGGCCAGGGGCACCACGGTGCGCCGGCCCGCGTTGGGATCGAAGGTCTCGTTGAGCAGATTGCCTTCCCGGTCGTAGATGCGCGTGGTCTGGAAGGTCGAGGCGCGGTTGCGCAATTCACCGGGCGCGGGCAGGTCGGCCGCGATGAGGGCGTAGCCGATGATGGACGCGCCCAGGGCAAAGACGGCCAGCACGAGAAAGACGAGTGCACCGCTGAGCAGGCCACGGCCAAAGGTGGGACGGGGCGGCGGCGGCGCAGCCGGTTCACGGGGCAGAAGATCGAAACGATGGGTCATGGTCACAACTCGCAGCCGCTCACCCGGGCCATTGCCACGGGAGGGTGTTCTGGTAGATCCAGGCCGCGGTGTGCAGGGCCTGCACCAGGATCAACGGCGCCATAGCGGGGACCAGATAACGTCCACGCAGTAGGCGCGGCGCCGTCGCCACCAGCAGCAGGGTCGTGGGCAACGCGGCCAGGCTGAAGAGATCCCAATCCCGTTGGCCGCCGTAGTCCGGGTTCCAGAGAAAGGTGAAGAGGAGGTAGAAGGCGGCGGCGATGGAGAGGAACAGGGTTGAAGATTGAAGATTGAAGATTGGGTGCGGCGACGTTGAGATGGGAGATTGGAGAGATTGGGAGATTGGGGCTTGGTAGTTGTCGTCGTCAATCTCGGGATTCAACTGAGGCCGCGCCGCGGAGACGCCCAGGACTGCCAGGGCGGGCAGGACCACGGGGGCGACGAGCAGTTGTTGGTTGAGCCAGTCGCGCAGATGCGGCCAACTGAACATGGTGTATTGCTCCCAGCGGGTGGTCGTCGCAAAGAGCGGCACGAGCCAGCGGGCATCGCCGCCGCCCGGCCGGTCACTGGTCAACAGGGCGCGCAGCCCGTGACCGCCGAACTCCATCAGGCCAAACGTGGCCGCGCCGATGAGCACCATGGGCGCGGCGACTTCCAAGACGACGGCGGGCCACGATTTGTTTCCCGCGCGCCGAGATTGCCACCCCAGGTAGAGCAGGCTGGGCGCCAAGACGATGGTGCTGGGATGGGTGGCGTTGGTCACCGCGAGCACGGTGGCGGCGAGCCACAGCGGACTTGCCCCGGCCGGCACGCGCAACCCCAGCCACAGGTAGGCGAGCACGCCGACCGCGGCAAAACTGTAGTTTTCCACGTAGCCGAAGAAGAGTTGCAGCAGCCCCAAAGTGACCAGCAGGCCATACGTGAGCCAGGCCGGGGCCAATCGTCGCATGCGCGTCAACGCGAGGACCACGGCTAGATAGAGCGCGCCGGCCAGCGGGCTGAGCAGACGGTAAACCGGCGTGGCGTCATCGGCCCAGTGCAACGGCTGCTGCAACGCCAGCCAAACACGGCTATGCACGAAGACATCCAGCGGCGCCTGCCACGAATGGGTCAGGCGCAGGGCCGGGTCAGGCCACGCCAGCGCGCGGGAGATCATGTAGGCGTCACCCCAGCGTGTGTGCGCGATGGGAAAGAGGAAGAAGCCGATGATCAGGAGCAGGCTGAGTACAACCAAGATGCGCCCGGACATCTGCACCGGCGTGTCGACCACGGTGTCGTCCGGCGCGCGGACCTCATGCCACCACGCCCACGCGATGGCAGCGATGACGGCCAGCGCGCCACCCCAGACTGCCCAGGCGGGCGCGTAGGTCACCGGCCACAGGCCCCACCAGACGCTCTCGGCATCCTGGGGCGGGGATGGGCGCGGGCGTGGGCGGCAGCGTGCGGACGTAGAGATGCAGCCCGAGCAGGAGCAAGGCCACGCCGTGCAGGGCCGCCATCAAGACGCGCTGTCTGAAGATGCGCTGTCGCCGAATCTCAACTGCCATGGGAAGGAACGCCGCCTGCGCAAGGAACAAAGCGACCGGTCGCCCCGCAGGACAACCGGTCAGGAACGTCAGCTTTCGGTTGGACGATGTCAACCTGCCGGGAAGCATGATGCCCCCCGGCAGATGTACGGTTCACGTTACTGACCCACGACCAGGAACTCGGCCGCGACCCAGCCGCCGTCGGGATTGTCGCTCACCGCTTCGGTGCTGCCGGCAATCTGGACCCACACACCGTCGTCGCTCGTGCCCAGTACCTCGTAGACCTCACCGGCGTAGACGTAGCCGACGATGTCGGAGTCGGTGGTCGGTTCCGCACGCACGCGCAGACGCGTGCCGTCGGTGACGACCACGGCAAAACCGGGATCGGGCACGGGGACTTCGATGGTGGCCGCATCGTCTGTGGCCGCATCTCCGGTGGCGGCCTCTTCGGCGGGCGCAGGCGTGGCCTCACCGGCCGCGGCGGGCGTCGGCACCAGGATCGCATCGGCGCTGCCGCTCAGCGTGCCGTTGATGCTGACCAGGTTCGCGGCCACCCAGCCTTGGCCGTCGGGCGCGGCCGGCACGGCCAGCAAGACCCACTCGCCGTCGCTGCTCAGATCGACGACCGGATAGGTCTCGCCTTCACGCACACCGGCGACGACTTCGGCGTCGGGATTGGGGGCGCTGCGCACCCGCAGCGACCGGGTGGCCACGGTGGCCATGGCGCCCGTGCCTTCCGGGGCCGCGGCCTCTTCCGCCGCCGGGGCCGTCGCTTCCGCGCCGGGTCCGGCGGGCGCATCGGATTGACCCATGGTCATGGACGGGTCCAACGGCGTACACGCGGCAAACGCCGCCAGAGCCAGCACGCCCACAAGTGTCAACACGAATGAATGCTTGAGACGATGCATTGTTGTCATCCCAATGTTCTCCCTCATTTTTCAAAGACAATCATCTACGACGTTCCGTAGCCAAGACGGCACGGACGTCCCCGTTGCCAAATTCGATCTGGCCGCAGCGCAACAAACCCAGTGGACCTGTCGCGTCCCCAGTCAACGCACGATTATGGCATGAGTTGCGCGGCTGGCCAAAATCCGGCGGAAAATGAACACATAGACCGCGTCTCTCGACTCACGGCGTCGCACCCGCCCAGAGCGGTCGCAAGTCGATGTCGACGCGCGTGTGCTCGGCCACCGTCGCCGCGTCGTAGACGATCACGGTCAAGGTGGTCGCCGACGCCGACGCCGCCGGGGACAGGGCCAGATCGTACACGTCCGTCACGGGCGCGCCCGGCGCCCACTGACTCGTGCGCGCCACCTGTCGCAGAGGAAACGCATCCACAATGAGCGGCGTTCCATCCGCCCCCGACACCGGCGCACCCGCGGCGTCGGTCACCCGCAGCGACACCTTGTAGTCCTGGGTCACCGTGTCTGCGGGCAGCCAGTGGAGCACCAGCCGCAGCGCCGGTGCGCCCGGTTGCTCCAGCCGCATGAGATCGTAGCCGGTCAACGTGAGCGCGGCGTCTTCCACGGGCAGATCAAGTGAGACACCGGGCGCGGGGGTCGTCGTGGCGCCCCGGGGCCAGACGCGCACCAGCGGTCCTTCGCCGGTGAAACTGTACCGGGTTTCGATGCCGGCCACTTCGCGCGTGAGGAAGACCGGCAGCTCCTGGGCCATCAGTTCGTCGACCAGGGCGGCCCGCTGCGTCGGGTCGTTGGCGACGATGGGCGTGGCGGCGCGGCCGAGTCCTTCCGCCTGCTGCATGTACTTGAGCGCGGTCATTTCGCCTTCCAGGCCGACCACCCGACTCTGCGGCGGGTAGTCCACCTTGGCCATGGCCACCGCGGCGTTGTGGGCTGCCCAGTCGGCGTGACGATCCGTGAGCGGGCCGCGCCCGGGGATGCCGGTAGCCAGCAGCAGCACCAAGACAAGTTGGCCCGCCGCGGCCACCGTGCGGTTGCCCACCAGCCGGTCGACCAGCCCGACGCCGCCGCCCACAAAGATCGCGGCGCAGTAGAGCACCGGCAACAGGAACACTTCGACATCGCCCACCCGGTAGTTGAGCGCAAAGAGCAGGTTGGTCAGCAGCACGACGAGGACGAAGATCCACGCCTTCACCGGGCGGCGCCGCCGGTCTACCAGCCAGGGCAGGCCAAGGAGCGCCAAGACCAGTGCGACGACGCCAAACTGTGTGACGACCAGGGCCAGCCAGTCGGACGGCGTGCGGCTGACGGCCAGCGGGTTGTCGGCAAAGAAGGCGCCGTATTGCCGCGCCAGCACGTGATCCCAAAAGCCGGTCCAGGTCGCCACGTAGCTGCCGTTGAGATCGTGCACACCCATGCTCGCGCGCAGAGGAATCCACGCATAGAGAAGCAGCGGCGCAAGCAGCGCACCCAGCCACGCCAGCCAGACGGGGCGCGGACGCCAGAGACCGGGCACGCTCCACAGGAGGTAGAGGGCCAGTCCCGGCGCAAGCAGCACGGTGGTGCGATGGTGGGCCAGGCTGAGGCCGCAGAGGAGCATCAACCCGGTCATGCGCCGGTTGAAGCGGGGCGTGCCCACGTCCTGGTTGATGCCGATGGCCGTGTTGAGGATCGCGCCCACGAAGAAGATGTGGAGCGCATAGACTTCGGCCACGGTCGCCTGGGCAGTCCAAACGGGGCCGAGGGCAAAGGCCGCCACCGCCGCCAGTCCCGCCCATTGATTGGGCGCGCCGTCGGCGTGTTGCACCAGGCGCCGGGTCAACAGGAAGAGGAAGAGCACGGCACCGGCCGCCCAGAATGCGCTGAAGAGATTCATACGCGCCGCCCAGTTGCCCAGCGGCAGCAGGCGCGTCCACAGCCCGCCCAAGATCACGTAGAGCGGATAGCCCGTGGGATGGGCGATGCCGAAGGTGGGCGCGACCAGTTGAAATTCCAGCGTGTCGTCAAAGAAGGCGACGATGCTGGGCGCGGCGGTCAGCGCATAGAGACCGAATGCGGCCAACCAGACTGCGCCCGGCAGCACGCGGTTGAGCCAGAGTTCCCGACGCACAGACGATCCTCTCGGGTGAAACAGAGGTACCGGTTATCCCGGCAAACCAGTCATTTTTGCCAAGAAGTTGGCACGAATTGCAGCACTCATAACGGCGCAGTGTACCACACTTTGGGGTTCCCCGTTCATTTTGGTATCATACGCACACTTTGAATCTCTCCGGGAACGTGACTCTGTCGCCGGCGTTGGGGAGTACTCCCAGGTACGCTGCGCCGGATTTCAGGCGGATTTCCGGAAAGACCTACATGTTGGCGCGCAGTATGACACGGTGTCGCAATGACATTGTGTCGCAGTGACATGTGTCGCATCGTCACACCGACATCGCCGCCACCAGACTGTGAGTCCCGACTCATCATGCACTGCCGCAAACCTCGCAGGCGAATTCCCCACAGAACTGTATATGCCGCCGGCGCAACGTGCGCAGCCCTGTGGCCGGCGCTTGCCTTGGCCCAAAACGATCCCGTGACCACGACAGTCGCGGCGTCCACGCCGATCTTCTGGTACATCTTGGCCGCGGCGCTGGCGTTGCTGGTGCCGGCCGGGTTGATCCTGATCGGTGTCTCGGGGTTGCCGGGACAGCAGGCGTGGGACAGCGCCTTGGGCGCGCTGGGCGCGGTGGGCGTGGTGGCCGCCGTCTACTGGATGATCGGGTTCGCGCTGCAATTCGGCGGCATCGGCCTGGTTTACCCGCAGCCGGGTCTGCGTGCATTGGTCTGGGAATGGAGCCCGCTGTCCGCGGACTGGGGCATGGGCTGGGGCATGGCCGGGCTGAGCGGCTGGATGCTCTCCGGCGCGGGCGTGACCGCGCTGACCTACGGCCTCTTCCTCTCGCATTTGCCCTGGGTGATGACGGCGACAGCGCTGGTGGTGCTGTCGCTTCGGGGCCGCGCCCCGGCGTTGGTGACGCTCCTCATCGCGGCCGTGGTCGGCGGCATCGTCTATCCGCTGGCGGGCAACTGGGTGCAAGGCGGCGGCTGGCTGAGTGCATTGGGACGCAATCTGAATCTGGGCCACGGCTTCGTGGATTTCGGCGGCGCGGGCACCGTCTTTCTGGTGGCGGCCGGCTTTGCCCTGGCCGCGCTGGTGGTCTGGCGTCCGCCGGCGACCGGACCCCGCCACGACCCTCCGGCCGTCCAACTGCCGCTGCTGGCGGTGGTGGGTGCGCTGGTCATGCTGGCCGGCGGCGCGGGCTGGCTCTGGTCCAATCCGCTGCAAGTGAGCGTGCTCACCGATGTGGCGCTGCTGCGCGGCAGCCTCAACGTGGTGCTCAGCGCGGCGGCCGGCTCGCTCATCCCGCTGGTCTACACCTGGTTTGTGCGCGGGACGAGCCATCCGACGTTGAGCGCGCGCGGCCTGGTCGCGGGGTTGATCGCAGGGATGGCGCTGGGACCGTTTGTCCAGCCCGGCACGGCGTTTCTGACCGGCATCCTCGCCGGGTTGACCGTGCCCTTCGTCACCTACATCGTAGACACGCGCCTGGGCTTGCACGACGCCACCGGCATCTTGAGCGCGGCCGGTCTGCCGGCGATCCTCGGTTTGCTCATGGTGGGGCTGCTGGCGGACGGGGTGGCCGGTCTCGGCTGGCAGATGACCGGCTTGGAAAGCCACCTGGGTGTCACCGGGCAGGGCGTCTCCGGCCTCTTTTGTTGCGCAAGGATTCGCCGTGGATTTCCCCGGGCAGTTTCAAGCCCAACTGATCGGCGTGGTAGCTCTGAGTCTCTGGGGCCTGCTCACGGGGCTGGCCGTCTGCGTGCCGCTGGGCTTGATCACCCACAACCTGGAACGCAGCGCCGCAACCGCTGCTTCCGGCGTCGTGAAGAAGAGATGGTCGCCCCGGCAACATGGCCGTGCCCCTGGCCGAAGCCGAACGCTCCCTGACCAGATAACGGTACGTGATGCACGGGTTTGAAACCCGGTACTGACAGCGAGAAGTGCCTCAAAGCACTGGTCTTGCAGTCGCTTAGGCGATTCTTTGCTGGTCGGCATCGGTTTCCAACCATGGACACCGGCTTGCCTTCGATGCCACCTTCCTCTTTAGCCCGCCAGGACATAGCGCCAGGACCGTGTACTCTGCGCCCGTGGGCTTCAACACGCTCTGCATGTGAACAAAACGACGGACGGCGAAGGAGGGCACGGCCGTGGCCTCCAGGTGTCCAGATCCGCTGCGTCAAGACGCGCCGAGCGCGGCGGAAGTCGGTCGGCAGATCGCGGTCCACGCCAGGGTGAGATGGGGGAGAAGCCCCGAGACTCGCTATCGAAGCCGGCCGCCTGCGTGCGCGCCCGCTGTCTCCGCCTGAGCGTGCGTGGCAAGCGCAGCTGTTCTGTCGCCGTCGACGCCCAGCCAGATGACGCTGGGACGGCGCACATTGGGGGAAGCAGCCGAGGTGCGCCGCCGTCAACGCGAAGGGCACAGTGCGCGTGCAGCGACGGTGGTCAACTGATCAGCGAGAATGTGGCGTTGCGCCGCGTGGTGTCGCCGAGAAAGCGCAGGGTGAGGTGGATCTTTTCCGGCGCAACCCAGCGCAGGCCGCGGTCACGCCTGCGTCGCGCAATGCGGTGGCCACGTGGGGCCTAATAAGTGCTGATGGCTCGTTGCACGTTGTCGGGCAGTTCGATGGCGATGAAGGTGCGCATCTGCATCCAGACCTGCGCCGCCTGACGTTCAGTGCGGCACAAATAACTGGTGGAAGCACGTGGCGGCACGGGCGTGCGCACTCAACTTTTCCGTCAATTCACGCTTGTCGCATCACTAGGCGCGATACCGACGACTCGACGGAGGAGCGGACGCGCAAACTTCGGCTTTGAGCGTGGGCGCGATGTGAGAAGCCGAGGCTGGTGATACCCAGGATACCCAGGCCGCTCCCAGCCTACGAAGACCAGACAGAGCGTGGCGAGCAGAATGTTCTCCGCATACGGCACGCGCAGCGCCGCCAGCAGCGTCGCACTGCCCGGCGTGGCCGTCGGCAGCGGTGTGAGTGTGGGGGCAAGGGCCTCCGCCGCGGCCACGGGTGACGTCGGCGTCGCGGTCAAGACGATGTAGAGCGGCGTGGGCGGCACCTGGGCCAGCGCCGTATCCGCGCCCGGCGGCGCGGCGTTCTGGCTCTGCGCACCGCTGCCGTCCGGCGAGATCATCGTCGTGCCGGATGCGGCACCCAGTGGGCTCTGCGCCGCATTGTCTATGACCGGGATTATTCAGCAGGCATCATTGGCGTCCGGAGGGACGGGAGGCGCGGCATTGCCCAAAGGGCTGGCCGGTAATGGGTGTGGCCGTCGGTTGGGCGGGCTGCGTGTCAAAGGTCGGCGGTGTGGCCGTGGCATCGAGCGACGGTACGCTGCCCGTCTGGTTGAGGGATTCCACAGGCGGCGTCTGCAGCGGTGAACTGTCCACTACGCCGGCGCCCGGCAAATCACAGGTGTCGGCGTGGGCGTGATGTTGAGGCCGAAGCCGGAAGCGGTCGTAACGCGTTTCGCGGCGCCGTGCTGTCCGTGGTCACCCTTCGAGCGAAAACAGTAGGCTACGCCCGGCTCCAGTTGGGTCACGGCAAAGCTGTAGAAGTAGCCCACGTCGGTCGACCCCTGGGCCACTTCCGTGCCGATGATGTGGTACGCCGCGGGCGGTTCGGCTGCTTCCTTGCAGTAAATGTTGAAGCCCTCGGATATTGAACCTCGGCGAGCGTGCTCCATTCGAGAGGACTTCATCAGGCGAGGCGATGACTTCGAAGAAATCCAGGACCACAGCCGGCACTGGCCACGCCGTGATCGCCAGAACCGTGACCGCCAGCATGGCCAGCAACGCGCTACTCAGCGGTCGGCAGAACGTGCCGTCAAACCGTCCCGTGCGGCGTCATGTGCCGCAGCAGGAACGAAGGCAGCGCTGGCGGCAGGCACCGGCGCAGGTCATGTTCAACTGGAATTTGAGTTCGCACGTTCGGGCACGCAGATGACTCTCCCTTTGGCAACCGTGGCCACAAATCCCGACGGAAATGGACCCACAGTTTCTACCACTGGCAGGGATACCGAATTTTCGCCGTGGTGATTGCGCCGCACCAGCGGAGCAGATGGGACGACATCGGGGACAATCTTCGGCCATCGGCGTGTCGTGACCGTAGGCCGTGCGCAGGTTGCCCTTGGTGTCGACGCCGTAGATCCAGCCGCTGTGGTCGACCAGGTAGTCGACGCTGCTGCTGTCGCCGGGGTCGCGTTTCTCGGCAAAGACGCCGTAGCCTTTTTTCACGCTTTCCTGTTGCTCCGGCGGAATATACACGCCATAGAACGCCGGGTCAAAGGCCGGAATGTATTGGGCCAACCGCTCCACCGAATCACGCTCGGGATCGACGGTGACAAAGACGACCGCTACGTCCTCGCGGGCATCGCCGAGCTGATTGTACACTTGTTTCATTTCAGCCAGCGTAACGGGACAGATGTCGGGACAGGCCGTGTAGCCGAAAAAGATCAGGGCAACCTTGCCGCGCAGCGCGCTCAGGTCGAACGGTGTGCCGTCCCAGTTGGTTCCCACCAGCGGCGGCGCGGCGACGGGCGGATCGTACTTGGTGCCGTTGAACGTGTAGTCCTGACCGCACCCAGCGACCAGCAGCAGCGTCGCCAGCAGAACGACGACCGGCCACCGGCGCCCGTAGCCGAGGGAATGGCGCAGGAGTGGCGCGGTCGTGCCTCATGTGCAAACTGTTCAATCATCATTTTCGTCGGATTCATCGTCATTCTGGAGACCGGCCAGAAGCTGCCGGATCTCTTTGACACATACCTTTGTCAGACCACTATTGTACCAAAGCCGCATCTCGTTCATTAACACGGTCACCAGGTGACCAGAGCGTCCCCGTCGTCGTCCAGTTCCTCGTATTCGGGGGTGCGCTTCCAGCCACGATTCCAAGCGGGCCTCGCGCTTCCTGCGGGCGTTGCCCCATTGTTCCTGCAAAATGGGCGCAAGTAACTGCCACTTCCTTCGTCAAAGACAAAAGTTGGGGCAAGTCCAGGTCATCCAGGTCCTCACTCAAGTTGATGTCATCCAACAGCGTGTCGAGCAGGGCCAATTCGCCGTCGTCGCTAATGATGCGTAAGCCGGCGGCCCGGCGGCGACGATGCGCTTCAACACCGGCAACGACGGCCAGCGTATCCGGATCGTCCACAGCCACCAGGGCGACAAAGTAGAGCGTGTCGGGGTAGGAATTGAAGAACAACTGCGCGCCGCCGTCCAGACGTGCTTCGCCCAGGCGGATGAGCGAGATACTCCCCGCAGGTCATTGTCATACGCCAGAAACTCTTCCCACGAACAGGCGCTCGTGTATGCCAGTGACTTGACGCTCGCATCAAACTTCAGTTGACCAGGTTGCATGCCGGCCCTCGACCTCGACAAAATACTTGACAATCGGCCCGTTCGACCGGAATGCAGTTCAGGCGAGTTCCCTGAATTGTATATGCTTGAGATGTCCCGGTGGTCACAGTGTGCGCACGGGCCACCGCACTTGTCTGCACGGTGCGTCTACACAATGGGCCAACCGGCCACAATCCCCACGGAAGGATCCGTTCAATTGTAACAGGATTGGGCGCCGGGCGAAACAGCCCACGAACGGACGCGACCGATCTCGCACCCGGACCCCGGCGTCTCCTGCGCAAGTCGTTTTGCGCCAAAATTATTGACGAAAGATCGGAAGCGTGCTAACGTGCGCTGGCGATGATCCGCACGTGCGGCTCTGCCGGTCACCCGCTTCGCCATCGGTCTGCATGGGCAACGAAGGAAAGCCGCGACCATAGACTTCGTGCCGCACTGCGACAGGATTTTCGTCTGGACTCACTTGATTGCGAAGGAGCGCTATGTCATGAGTAGCCTTGTCACTGCCCTGCCGGAGTTGACCGACGTCCTCCCGCGGTGGACGGATCAGCCCGATCCGCGCCAACTGTTAGCCGCCAGCGACCCCGAAATCTACGCCGCCATCGAACAAGAACGCGCCCGCCAATTCAGCGGGATTGAACTCATCGCCAGCGAGAATTATGTGACCGCGCCGGTCTTGGCGGCCATGGGCAGCGTGCTCACCAACAAGTACGCCGAAGGCTACCCGGGTAAGCGCTACTACGGCGGCTGTGTCTACGTGGACGTGGCCGAGGAGATCGCCATCGCACGGGCCAAGCAGATCTTCGGTGCGGAGCATGCCAACGTGCAGCCCCACTCGGGCGCCCAGGCCAATGAAGCCACGTACCTGGCCTTTCTGGAGCCGGGCGACACGGTGCTGGCTCAAGCTGGACCACGGCGGTCATCTTTCCACGGCTTCCATCTCACCAGTTCGGGCAAGCTCTACAACTTTGTCCACTACGGCCTGGACCCGGAGACCGAGACCATCGACTACGACGCCATGCAGGCGCTGGCCGAAGAGCACCGGCCCAAGCTGATCGTGGCCGGCGCCAGCGCGTACCCCCGTTGGTTCGACTTCCCGCGGCTGCGCGCCATTGCCGACAGCGTGGGCGCGCTGCTGATGATGGACATGGCCCACGTGGCCGGGCTGGTGGCCGGCCTTCATCCTGACCCGGTGCCCTATTGCGACGTGGTGACGACCACCACCCACAAAACCCTGCGCGGCCCTTCGGGGCGGCCTCATCCTCTGCCGCGCCGAGTACGCCAAGAAGATCGACCGGGCCGTCTTCCCCGGCACCCAGGGCGGCCCGCTCATGCACGTCATCGCGGCCAAGGCCGTCGCCTTCGGCGAAGCGCTCAAGCCCGACTTCAAGGTGTACCAACAGCAGGTGCTGGACAATGCCAAGGTGCTGGCGGCGACGTTGGCCGACGAGGGCCTGCGCATCGTCAGCGGCGGCACGGACAACCACCTCATGCTGGTCGATCTGAGCGTGCTGGGCAGCGACGCCGACGGCAACGAAATCACGGGCAAGGCCGTGGAGCGGGCGCTGGACGATGCGGCCATCCACACCAACAAGAACATGATTCCCTGACCAGAAACCGGCCATGGTGACCAGCGGCATCCGCTCTGGGCACGCTCGCCGCCACCACCTTCGTGGCCTGAAGGAACGGAATTCGCCCAGGTCGGACGCTGGATTGCCGCCATCGCCCGCGCACTGCTGATGTGCAGTTGCAGGAAGCGACGGCGAAGTAGCTGACATGGTGCGCGCTCTCCCCGTACCCGTTTAAACGCGGACGACCACGCACGTGACGCCGGCCAGCAAAACAGCGTTTGGCCGAAGCGCAGCGCTGCGTACCACTCAGGACCAATCGAAAACGACGTGATGTTGCACATACCCGCGGCATCACGTCTTTCATTGGCACCCCGGTTTTCATCCCCCAGCGCAGTCCAGAAACCAGAGTGCGCCCATGACCGCAGAGAATCATGCCCACCGCCGACCCAGCCGCCGGGAGCAGTATGGTTGGTACTTCTACGATTGGGCCAATTCGGCCTTCTCCACCACCGTGGTCACGGTCTTTCTGGGGCCATACCTGACCGCCGTCACCCAGCAGGCGGCGGACGCCAACGGCTTTGTCCACCCGCTGGGCATTCCCGTGCTGGCCGACTCGTTCTTCCCGTACATGGTGTCGCTGTCGGTGCTGTTGCAGGTCTTCTTCCTGCCCATTCTCGGTGCGGTGGCCGACTACTCCCACATCAAGAAGCAGATGCTGGGAGTCTTTGCCTACATCGGGGCCTTTGCCACCATGGGCCTCTACTTCCTCCAGGGCGACAACTACCTGCTGGGCGGTGCGCTGTTTCTCATCGCCAATCTGAGCTTCGGCGCGTCCATCGTCTTCTACAACGCGTTTCTGCCGGAGATCTCCGGGCCGGACGAGCGCGACCGGGTCTCGTCCCAGGGGTGGGCGCTGGGGTATCTGGGTGGCGGTCTGTTGCTCGCTGCCAACCTGGTGCTCTTTCTCAACGCCGAGGCGCTGGGGCTGTCCACGGGGCATGCGGTGCGCATCAGCATGGCGTCGGCGGGCATGTGGTGGGCGATCTTCACGTTGATTCCGTTGCTGACGCTGCGCCGCCACCGGCCGCGCAAGTCGCTGCCGCCGGGTGAACGCTATCTCACCGTGGGCTTCCACCAACTGGGCCACACGCTGCGCCAATTGCCCCAATTTCCCCACACGCTGCTCTTCCTGCTGGCCTACCTGCTCTACAACGACGGCATCCAGACCGTGATCGCGCTGTCGTCCCAGTTCGGCAGCCAGGAGTTGGGCATGGGCGAGTCATCCCTGATCAGCCTGATCCTCATGGTCCAATTTCTGGCCTTTGCGGGCGCGCTGGCCTTCGCCTGGATCGCCCGGGCCGTGGGCACCAAACGCGCCGTCATCATCAGCTTGTTCATCTGGACGGGCACCCTGTTCTACGCCTACGGGCTGCTGGAAAACCAGACCCAATTCTTCGTCATGGGCGGGGTGATCGCCATCGTCTTGGGCGGCAGCCAGGCGCTCAGTCGCTCGCTCTTCTCGCAGATGATCCCCGGCGGGCAAGAGGCGGAATACTTCAGTCTGTACGAGGTGAGCGAGCGGGGGACCAGTTGGCTGGGGCCGCTGGTCTTCGGCCTTGCGCTCCAGTTTACGGGCAACTACCGGCTGGCGCTGCTGTCGGTGGCCATCTTCTTCGCGGCCGGGCTGATCCTGCTCTTCCGCGTCGACGTGCGCCGCGCCATCGCCGAAGCGGGCAACCTCCAGCCCGAGCGCATCTGAACGCAAGACACGCCACGAAAAAACGGGCCGGGGTTCGCAGCGAACCCCGGCCCGTTTTGGTTACATGCACCCCGGTCGCGCCGTGGACGCGGCTACTTCTGCCACTCGATCACGGCGCCGGTGGTGGCGTCCATGATGACCTTGGCGCCTTCGGACAAGTTGCTGAAGTCCTCGCCCACGCCGATCACCGCGGGCAGGCCCAGGTCCACGGCGGCGACTGCGGCCGGGCTGTCCAGATCGCCCTCACGGGTGACGATGCCGCCGGCTTGCTGGAGCAGCTTGATGCAACTGCGATCGATGGTTTCGCAGTAGAGGATGTCCTGGGGACCGACTTGGATGTTGCCGTCGCTGATGGGGGGATGGATGCGCAGAAGTGTGCCCGCCACCTCGCGCTGGCCCAAGCCGATGCCCCGGGCGAGCACCCGCTCGATCTTGCGGATCATCAGCAGATTGGTGGCGCTGCGCACACTGCCCACCACGCCCGCCGTCAACACGACGGTGTCGCCTTCGTTGACGAAGTGATTGCGCCGGGCCACATCGATGGCGTCGGAGACGACCTCGTCGGTGTTGCTCAGCCGCCGGGTGAGCAACGGGTAGGTGCCCCAGTAGAGGCACAACTGACGCTGGACCATGGGGCTGGGCGTGACCGCGATCACCGGCACTTGCGGGCGGAACGCGGCGATGAGCTTGGCGGTCGCGCCGCTGACGGTGGGCGCGACAATCGCCTTGGCCCCCACTTCGCCCGCGGTCTGCATGGCGGCATGGCAGATGGCCCCGGAGAGGGTGAAGACGACCGGCGCCTTGTAGTCCGTCCGCGGCGACGAGTGCAGGACGCGCTCGGCCTCCTGGGCGATCCGCACCATGGTCTGCACCGACTCCAGCGGATAGCTGCCGCTGGCCGTCTCGCCCGAGAGCATGATGGCGTCGCTGCCGTCCAGCACCGCATTGGCCACGTCGCTGGCTTCCGCGCGGGTGGGGCGCGGGTTGCGGATCATGGAGTCGAGCATCTGGGTAGCCGTCACCACCGGCTTGGCCGCGGCATGGCACTTGGTGATGATCATCTTCTGCATCATGGGCACGGCCTCGGGGCTGGTCTCGATGCCCAGGTCGCCGCGTGCCACCATGATGGCGTCCGACGCGGCAATGATCGCGTCGATGTTGGTGATGGCTTCCGGCTTCTCGATCTTGGAGATGACCGGCGTCGAGCGCCCGAACGCAGACTGATTCCGGATGATCGACTTCAGTTCCAGCACCTCGGCCGCGGTGCGCACAAAGCTCAGCGCGATCCAGTCCACCTGCTGATCCAGCGCAAAGCTGACGTCGGCCCGATCCTTGTCGGTCAGCGCGGGGATGTTGAGCGAACCGTCGGGCAGATTCAGCCCCTTGTTGTCCTTGAGCACACCGCCGACGATCACCTGAGTCCGGATGTCGCTGTCGGTGCTGTCCAGCACTTCCAGTTCGATCAGGCCGTCATCCAGCAGGATGCGCTCGCCGACCTTGACCACCGCGGGCAGCCCCTGGTATTGAACGGGCACACGCCCCGGCTCGCCCACGATCTCGTCGGTGGTCATGATCAATTCTTCGCCACTGGTCAGCGGCACGCCGCCGTCCTGCATGAGACCAACGCGCAGTTTGGGGCCCTGCAGGTCGGCCAAAATGGCGACGGGCTTGCGGAGTTCCTCCGAGATGGTGCGGATAGCCGCTCGATGGTCCCGCTGTGATATTCATGTGTTCCGTGACTCATGTTCAGCCGCGACATTCACGCCGCTTGAACGAGTTTTGCGCAGGACATCCAGGTCACGGCTGGCTGGCCCGATGGTCGCAATGATTTTGACGCGGAGCATACAAACCTCGAATAAGTGCGAAAACGGGAAGCTTTGCGGGCGCATTGACGGCGCACAATTGGTTGCCGCACGCAGTAGCATGGGCAAAGGCGCAAGTCAACACGACCGCCGATTCGATTGCGACGGCGGCGATGGGTGCAAGTATGTGCTGCATCATTGCAGACAAGGGGAGGCTCCGCATGCGGACTCTGTGCACCCGTCGGCGCAGCAAGCTCCCCGCTTTGTGCTGACCAGCACAGTCACAGCGGACAGGCCCGTTTCCGGGGCCTCTGAACGAGCGGACAGATCAACCTGATACGGATGACCGCCATCAAACGGGCATCATACAGCATGAGCCAAGCGCATCACGTAAGCGAGATTCACACTTGACAGATCCTCGACTGCAAGCACGGTGTCGCCATCTTTCAGCTGACGCCTTGCTGCAGTGCATCTTCATGATAGAATGACAAGCATGGGGGCAACATGAGTCCGGTGCGCCGCCATCAACTGCCCTTTCCATTCCTGACCAAAAGGAGATTCATTATGGGACCGCTCCATCTGCTCGTGTTGGCGTTTGACAAACCGAATTTCGAAGGATGGGTCGTGGAGCAACTCGATCTGCTGCGCGCCGTCGCATCATCCGCATCGTCGATGCGCTGGCCGTCTACAAGGACGCGGACGGCGACATTACTGCGCTGCAAGAGAGTGACCCTGGACTTGGAAGAACGCATCATGATCGGCGGCATCATCGGCGGCTTGCTGGGCCTCGGCGTGGGCGGTGAAGAAGGGGCCGTTCAGGGCGCGCTGGAGCGGATGGAAGCGCTGGCCGAAAACGAGTTCGGCTTGGACGAAGACGACATTCTCGACATCGCCGACGACTTGCCCAACGACAGCGCCGCGCTGATTCTCCTCTCGAGCACACGTGGGCGGTCGGTCTGCAAGAAGCAGTGTTGGCGGCCGGTGGGTCGGTGGTCGCCCAGGTCTGCTCGACCCGTTCACGCTCATGGAGATCGGCGCCGCCATGGGCGAGGATGATGACTACGAGGAATATGACGACGAGTAGTCCGCGAAACGCAACACGGCAGTGACACAGTGAAGTGACATTGGTCAAGACGAAGGGGCAGGGCTTTGCATCCCGCCCTTCGTGGCTTTCATGTATCAGTTCTTTCCCCACGGGAACGACGTCAACGGTTACGGCGTTGCGGTTGACATCAAGTCGTCGCCGGCTTCGTCGGCGTCATCCTGGGCGCGTTCTTTCCTGCCTCGGCCAGCGTGGATTTCGCCGGCATCGTGGCGCCTGCTGACTCGTACTCGTCCTCGCTCATCCCCAACGGCCGTTCGTCCAGACCGAAGGCGTTGCAGCCCAAAGCGCAGCCCCCCTTGACCGCTCTTCCAACGGTCGCCCGCTGTAGACCTCCGCAAAGGTGCTGACAGCGGTGTCGGGACTCAGCGGCGCCAGACCGTAGCGCTGGGCCAGCTCTTCCCGATGGTGCGCAATCCAGAGATAGAGGTCCGTTTCGGTGCGTGTGGGAAAATGCTCCAGCACACCGTAGC
This sequence comes from Caldilineaceae bacterium, assembly GCA_041391205.1. Classification (GTDB taxonomy): domain Bacteria; phylum Chloroflexota; class Anaerolineae; order Caldilineales; family Caldilineaceae; genus JAWKOK01. Next base: position 150,477 of record JAWKOK010000004.1, on the reverse strand, counting down.
GGCGGATGGCTTCGACCATGGGCATGTAGACGGTGTCATACCAGCTTTGCACCGCCTCAGGTGAAGGCGCGGTCCATGTCCAAGCTGCGCAAGTATTGGTGGACCTCGATGTGACGCAGCAAAATCTCATAGCGCCCCGGCTCGCTGATCTCGATGTTGTTGTCGGGACGCAGTTCGTCCAGCTTGGTCAAGGCCAGGAACTCGGACTGCTCGATTTGATGAGCCACTGGTCGCTCGAAGTCGCCGGCTTCCAGCGGCACCGGCGTCGCGTACTCGGTCACGTACGCCTCGATGTGGCTCAGGCCATTGGCGCGCGCCACGCTCACCCGGTGGTTGCCGTCGCGTACGAAGTAGGCATCCCCCAGCTTGAAGAGCTCAACCGGCGGCAGTCCCTCCAGCGAGTTCATGGCGGTGTCGATGCGCATCCAGCGCGATTTGTCGGCGCCGGAGCGGGGAAGGAACTCCCGGGTAAAATCCTTGTAGCGGCCGACGCTGCCCACGATGTCATCGAGGCGCACCATCTGCGTCCCTTTTTCGATGCGTTGTCGCGCCCGCAAGCGTCGCGCCACCTCGTCAAAGTGGAGCAGATCCACGTCTTCGCCGCTCAGGCGACGCAGCAGGTCTGCCAGTTGCGCCTTGGTCAACTCACGTCGATAGCGCTCGCTGGCAACGATATTTGTATGTGAAGCCGTCATTGCAGGCCTCCTTCCGAAGTCAATTCAAAGTGACCGAACACCGACCTTCGCCCCAAGGCTGCCGGTTTGCCGGCCATCCGTAGCAGAGTACGGCAGCGACATCAACCGGGCGCTAACAACACGTTAAAATCACGTAAATCACGTCCGGGGCGTCGCTGTCGACACCTGGTCCATAACGTACCCATTGTACCACCACCGGCCGATCTTGTCCCTCGTGCCGACTGTGCAACGATTCACAATCCAGGATGGTCAGATGGCACAAAAGGTTCCCGAGCCAATGCAGAAGCCGCCGCTCCCGGGGAGCGGCGGCCGTTTTGATGCAAATGTTTGTTGTCGGAACACGCCGATCACGCCGGCGGCGGAGGCACCAGCGCAGCCGCCAAAGCGGTACAGGTATCGGCGCGCAGGTTCATGCAGTTGACGCCTTGGACCACGCCTTCTTTGGGCGGGACTTCCTCGGCCTGAAAGCGGATGATTTTGCTCAGCCGGGAGATGGCGAAGAGATCAGTTCGCGCCAGGTCGGCCATGCGCACGGGCGCGATGCCGACCACCGCGTCGGACTTGATGGCCACCTTGCCGCCGCTGCCCGGCGACTTGTTGGCGCTGAAGCCGGCCATGAGACGAATCGTCCCTTTGCCGTCATCGGTCAACAGAAAGACGCCGTCCTCTTCGGCGGTCCCTGCCACGCCCACCACCGTGTCACCCGGGTCGACGCGTAGGCCCAGACAGCCGCGCACCGGCACCTGGCGCTCGCTGAAGCGGATGCCCTTGCCCTGCTGCGTGGCGATGAAGAGATCGCCGCCGCCCGATGACCAGCACGACGCGGCCGGCGCGCCGATCTCGCGCACATCGAAGAGGATGGTGCCGGCACGCAGGCTCGTCCCGAAGTAGTGGGCATTGAAGCGGCGCACCTGTCCCCGGACGGTGACGATGTTGAGATAGGTGTCGCCGCTGTCGGGGAAAGCCAACGCAATCTGCTCCCCCTCCTGCAGGCCGAGTTGCGGGCCCAGGGCGTGGCCGTCCGCGCGCACGTCGCCCTCGCGCAGATCCGTCACCGGCAGGCGAAATGCCCGCGCCCGGTCCGTCACGATCACCATGCCGGCGCTCACATCCGCCGTGAGCAGGAACGCGGGCGCGTCATTGTCGTCACAGTCCAGGTCAAAGACGCCCATGCCGCCGCGCCGTTGGCGCGTGTAGAAATGGCGCGGCGTGCGCTTGGCCACCCCGCGCCGGCTGATGGTGATCACGTTCTGCGTGGTGGGCGGTTCGCTCGGCTCAAGGCGTTCGTTGTGGGCACGGGCATCGTCACTCTCCAGCGCGTCCAGGCGCGCCTCCAGCGCCTCGATGTAGGCCAACACCTCCGGCGCGAGGCCGCTCAGGTCGGGGCGTTCCTCAGTCATGACGTTGCATTTCTCCTTCGGGCTGCATGGCGAAAGGTGTGCGGTGAAAGTACCGGCTCTCTCTTGCGGACTCCCTCACTCTATTCCAGCGGGATGGTCTCGGCGATGCCCAACACATCCACCGCGTACTGGCGCAGCGTGGGGTCGAGGTCGTCCCAGCTTAGATTGGCGTTGAGATGGTTGCCGAGCTTGTCCGGTCCCCAATTGTAGGCGACCAACATCCAGCGCGCGTCGGTCAACCCGCGCTGGGCCAAGAGTCCGCGCAGATAGTCCAAATAGGCCGCGGCCACCAGCACGTTGCTGTAGGCGTCGAAGGGATCGCTGACATCGACCACGGTCGCCCATTGACCCCACGTGCTGGGCAGCACCTGCATGAGACCCAGGTCGCCGTCCTTGCCGATGGCCACCGTGTCGAAGCGGCTCTCCACGTAGGCTTGCGCCGCCAACATGCGCCAGTCCAGATCGTACTTGAGGCCGATTTCGCGGAAGAGCTGCGCGTAGGTCATGTCGCTGCCGCGGCCGGCCACAGGACCGCCGCTGGCCGCGCCCGATGTCACACCCGCCGATGTCACACCGGGCGCCACGCCGCCGGGCACGCTGACCTGGTCGGCGCTGACCAGCGGCACATTGCCGTCACGTGCGGCCGGGGGTGCCACCGCCGGCACAGCCGCGTTGGCGACTCCGGCCGCACTTACGCCGTCGGGTGATGCGACGGCGCGGCGGGCACCGCTTCGTTGATCGGCACCACCACGACCACCGGCGCCATGGGCGCTTGCACCGGGCGCCGCCCGCGCCGTGGCGATCAGCTGGGTGAGACCAAAGCCGACCGCGCCCAACATGGCCATCCCGAGCAGCGCCAGCAACGCCAGGGCCACGCCCACGGCCATCTGCGGCGGCCCGATGAGCGGACGACGGCGCAGTTGGCCCAGCCCGGCGCGCGGCACCTGGGGCTTGCCGACCACGCTGCCCACCACACGCAGAGTTGCGGTCCGATCCTTCATGCCCACGAGGGGCAGTTGTTGGGGCCGCACGGTCATGTGCACCGTGGTCATCTGGCCCGGATCTAGCGTCAGCATGAGGCTTTCGTGGTGCACGGCGCGCGCGTCTTCGGCAAAGGTGAAGAGACAGGGCACATCGGCGCACTGGCCCACGAGCCGGATCTGCGTCTGCCGGTTGCCCAGATTGCTGACGCCAAAACGCCCCCGGCCGCGCGCTGCGCCCACGTGGCGTGTAGCCGTCGCGGCTGGAGGTCGCCGAGTACGAGATCATCAAACGGGGCGATGGCCAGCAGCAGAGGCAGCCGCGCCTGGCGCTCCGGGTATTCGGGCGACTGGACAATCAGCAGCATTTCGTGGCGGCCGGCCGTGCTGACCGCGGCGCGGCGGGGCAATCGTCAACGTGAAGCCGGTACGTTGGCCGGGGTCCAGCTTGACCGGCATGCGCGGCATGGTCACCCAGTCCGAGTGGATCCAGCCCTCCAGCCGTACGCGCAGATGGGCCGGCCGGCTGCCGTTGTTGACCAGCGTCACGTCCAGTTCGACGACGGCGCCCGGCTTAACGGCCAGCCGATTGGTGCTCACGCTTGCGACCAACACGGGGTCCAGGAGCGGCGGGATCGACGTGGCCGGGTCGTCGGCGAAGGGGTCCAACGCGGGGTCACTCGCCGGATCATCGCTCGCGCCGTGGGCGACGGCCACCGTCATCGCGCTGAACTCGCCGTCCACCTCAACGGTGATGGCGTCGTCCGCAAACGTCGTCACAGCGTCGGCGTCTGGCCCATCCTCACCGGTCTCGGCGATGACGCGCCAGTTGCGCAAGCGAGCAGGCAGATCATCGTCCGGCGGCGTCACCGAGGGGATGGCCCGGCGCGCCGGGGGTCTTCCTCCTCCGGCAACCATGCGTCTGAATTGGGCTGTTCTGTGTCACTCACGGTCTGAGTCACTCACGGTACGCAAGCTCTCCTCTGGTGCGGAGCCGAGGCGTCGAAGGGCGACGCCCGCGCTCGCAGCGTGCAGATTAGTATGGCACGCCACGCCTGTCAAGTCGGGCACGTCCAGGGTGTATCACGAATTTGGGACGGACGTCCGTCCAGTTCGCACGAGGGCGTGCGAACGGCCGGGTAGACCCGGCTTTGGCAAAGCGGTTCGCACGAGGGCGTGCGAACTAAACAGGCAGCCTGCGGCATTGCCCCAATCTACCCGTTCGCACGAGGGCGTGGAACTGAACTTCGATTACGGCAGAGCGCAATAAGGCTGCCGGGAAGTGCGCACGGCTGTCATCGCCGCGGCGGCAGTGTGCTATAATTGATCAGATCTTCAGCTTGCCTGCTCTTGGTTCCACTCACACGAGGTTCTATGGCCAAGCGTTTCCCCCTTCTGCTGATCGGCGTCCTCTTGGCGCTGCTGTCACCCGGGCGCGCGGCCGTCGCGGCCCCGTCGACTCAGACGGACGGCAATGACACTGCGAGCAATGATGCCGGGGTGCGCATCATGCTGCCTGCGATCAGCGGCCAGCCGCAGGAGACGCCGCCCGAAGTGGCCGAAGACGGGCGCGTCTACGGCTTGCTGGGCACGCTGCTGCCGGCCACGGAGCAGTCCTTCGCCACCTATCTCGAGCTCGCCGACGGCCGGCGCATTGGCCTCGTCGGGTCCACGCCCAGCATCGAGACGGAGATTAGCACGTTGCGCGGTCCGTTGGGCGGCGTCCAGGCCAAGGTCTGGGGCATCTACCGGCCGGCGACGGCCACCGCAGGCGCGGTCATCATCGTCACCGACATCCTGCCGGTGACGCCCGAGCTGCCGCCCCCCGAGTTGCCGCCTACCGAAGCGCCGACGGCGGTGCCGGCCACACCGGCGCCCGCCACACCGGTCCCGCCCACGCCGGTGCCGCCCACGCCCACGCCGGAACCCATCGGCCAAGACAAGGCAGTGGCCATCGTCATGTTCGATTTGGTCAACGTGCGCACGGGACCGGGCAATCGCTTCCCGCCGTCGGGCCAGGTCGTCAAGGACCAGGTCTGCGACATCATCGGGCGCAACGAGTTGGAGACCTGGTACCTCATCGACTGCCTGAGCGGCGCGCGCGGGTGGATGGACAAACGGCTGGTGGAGGTCCAGGGCAACACGGAGCTCGTGCCCATCCTGGGCGAAACCACGGACGTCGCCGTGGTCACGCCCACGCCGGGGATCTTGCCGCCCGAGCCGACGCCGTCCCCCACGCCGGATGTGGCGCCCGCGCCGGTGGATTACTGGAAGGCGACCTTCTTCAACAACACGCAGTTGCTGCCGCCGGTGGCGCTGAGTGCCACCGCGGGCGACATCAACTTCAACTGGGGCGGCGGTTCGCCCCACCCCGCGGTGACGTCGGTCAACTTTTCGGCGCGCTTTGAACGGGCCATCAACTACGCGCCCGGCTTCTATCGCATCATGGTGCAGGCCGACGACGGCGTGCGCGTCTATTTGGACGGCCAATTGCTCATCGACGAATGGCACGGCGGCACCAACGAGACCTTTGCGATCAGCCGCAAACTGGACGGGCTGCACGTCATGACCGTGGAGTACTACCAGGCGTCGGGCGGATCCAACATCCGCGTGTGGCAGGAATTTCAGGGCAACAACGCACCGTGGCAGGCTGAATACTTCGGCGGCATCGAGCTCCAGGGAGTGCCGGTCTTCACCCAGCCCGAAGTTGCGGGGAACGGCCGGCCGCTGGATTACACCTGGGGCACCAGTTCGCCCGCGCCCAGTCAACTGGCGCCCGATTTTTGGTCGGGGCGCTGGGTCGGCCAGTTCCAGTTTGAGAGCGGCAACTACATCTTCAACGTGATTTCGGACGACGGTGTGCGGCTCTACCTCAACGACACCCTGGTCATCGACCGCTGGACCGACGGCTACGTCCAGACCAGCAAGCAGTTCATCGGCGTGGGCGAAGATCGTCACACGGTGCGCGTCGAGTTCTATGACCGCTCGGGCAACTCTATCCTGCAAGTGTGGTGGTATCGGGAATCCAACCAGCAAATCGCGCCGTAGGATTCGCGGTCTTTACCGTCGGTTTGATCGGACGAGCTATCTGCGCCGGGCTTCACTGCCCGCCGGCACACTCCCTCGCGCCGGCGAGGCAAAACCAAAATCCCGCGCAACTTTTCAGCCGCCCCCGTGTTTCTATCTCTTGGCTTGACGCGTGTTCTATGCGTCACCAAACCATCACGCATCGTTTGCATGCAGCCGCGCTTGCTTCCCGGGTGACACCGCGGCTGTGTGCCCAAACTAAGTTGAGGATGTCGGCAGGATGACAAGTAGCAACGAGGGGGCGACCAATGGTCACACCCCAACACGCGTCGTGATTACCGGTATGGGCGCAATCACGCCGCTGGGTCTGTCCATGCAGGAAACGTGGGATGCGCTGCTCCAAGGGCGGTCGGGCATCGACCACATCACGCGCTTCGATACCAGTGAACTGCGCACCACCTTTGCCGGTGAAGTCAAGGGATTTGATCCCTCCAACTACATGGACCGCAAAGAGGCCCGGCGTCTGGATCCCATCATCCAGTACGCGCTGGCCGCGAGCAAAGAGGCGATTGCCGATGCCGGCATCGATCTGGCAGCGGAGACGCCCAACCGCGTGGGCTGCATCGTCGCCACCGGCGTGGGCGGCTTGCAGTCCACCTTGGAAGCCCAAGAGACTGCCCGGACCAAGGGTCTCCGGCGTGTCAGCCCGTTCCTGATCCCCAACATGTTGGTGGACAGTCCGGCGGGCAAGCTGGCCATTGAATACAATCTCCACGGCCCCAACCATGCGGTGGTCAGCGCGTGCGCCAGCGGCACGTCCGCCGCGGGTGAAGCGTTCGAGGTCATCCGGCGCGACGATGCCGATGTCATGCTGGTGGGCGGCGGCGAGGCCGGCATCGTGCCCATCATCGTGGCCGGCTTCGACATCATGGGCGCATTGAGTCAGCGCAATGACGACCCTGCGGGCGCCTGCCGTCCCTTCAGCGCGGACCGGGACGGCTTCGTCATGAGCGAGGGCTGCGCCATGATGGTGATGGAGACGTTGGAGCACGCGCTGGCCCGGGGCGCACGCATCTACGCGGAAGTCATCGGCTACGGCAGCAGCGCCGACGCGTACCACATGGCCGCGCCCCACGAGACCGGCCGCGGCGCGGTGGATGCGATGCGCATGGCCCTGCGCAAGGCGCGCGCCTACGGCGTCATGCCCGAAGATGTGGACTACATCAACGCGCACGGCACGGCCACGCTCCTCAACGACAAGGGCGAGACCATCGCCATCAAAGAGGTCTTCGGCGAGCACGCGTACAAGGTCGACATCAGCAGCACCAAGAGCATGCTGGGCCACATGTTGGGCGGCGCCGGCGCCATCGAGACGATGATCTGCGCCAGGACCATCACCGAGGGCGTCATCGCGCCCACGATCAACTTGCACACTCAAGACCCGGAATGCGACTTGAACTACACACCGCTGACGGCGAAACAGGCCGACGTGCGCGTGACTTTGAGCAACAGTTTTGGCTTCGGTGGACACAATGCGTGTATCATGCTACGTCGCTATGACGATGCAGCGTAACACCCGACGCGCACGGTGCGCGGGCCACACCATGATGGTTTCCCGCCGAGCCGGACGGAAGGAGGCGTAAGGTGGCAGAGCGAACAAACGGATATCACAACGGCGACACGCCCCTTGCCGACAGTGTTCACGCGCCGCCGGCGCCGGAAGCGGCCCCGCGCGAGGCTGAGCCCATGCTGGGACGGCGCTATGCACAGATCGTGGGGTGGGGCTATCACGTGCCCGAGAAGATCATCACCAACCACGATCTGGAACAGATCGTCGACACGTCGGATGAGTGGATTCGTTCGCGCACCGGCATCGAGCAGCGTCACGTGGCCGCCGATCCCAGCGAGACGACCGCGTCCCTGGGTGTGCTGGCGGCGCGCAAGGCGCTGGCCGTGGCCGACGTCCATCCCAGCAAGCTCGACCTGATCATCGTCGCCACCAGCTCGCCGGAGCACATCTTTCCCTCCACCGCCAGCATTGTGCAGGATGCGCTGGGCGCGACCAATGCCGGGGCCTTCGACCTGAGCGCAGCCTGCTCCGGCTTCGTCTACGGGCTCTCCATGGCCCGCGGCCACATCCTGGCCGGCGACGCCGAGTACGTGCTCGTGGTCGGCGCGGAGACGTTGAGCCGCATTGTGGATTGGACCGACCGCAACACGTGCATCCTCTTCGGCGACGGCGCAGGCGCGGTCCTGTTGGCCGCCAGCGACGTGCCCGGCGGCATCCTGGCCGTCGACCTGGGCAGTGACGGCTCCGGCGCGGACCTGCTCGCCGTGCCCGCGGGCGGCAGCCGCATGCCCGCGAGTTTGGAGACGGTCAGCAACGGCAGCCACTACATGGTCATGGACGGCAAGGCCGTCTTCCGCTTTGCCACCAAAGTCATGGCCACCGCCACCGAAGATGTCATGCGCAAGGCCGGGCTGGGGATCGACGACATCAATCTGGTCATTCCTCATCAGGCCAACGTGCGCATCATCCAGAACAGCGTGGTCAAGCAGTTGAAACTGGGCGAAGACAAGGTCTTTGTCAACGTGCAACGGTACGGCAACACCAGCACGGCCAGCATCCCCATCGCCCTGTGCGAGGCCATCGAGGAAGGGCGGGTCGCGCCCGGCGACAACCTGGTCTTTGTGGGCTTCGGCGCGGGGCTCTCCTGGGCTGCGTGCGCAGTGAAATGGAGCGTGCCGGTGGAACGGCGGGAGTACGGCTGGTGGCAAAGCACGCGCCCGCAGGCCATGTACCAGGCGGCGGCGGCGCAGCATGTGGCGGCGGGCCGTGCGCTGGGTCTACGACGTGCTGCCGGGCGACCCGGAGGCCACGCCGGTACGCGAGGCGGAGAAGGAAAAGGGCGAAAAGGCCGAGAAGAAGACCGCGGCCCCAGCCCCGACGACCAGCAAAGTCGTCACCCGGGCCGACGCCAACGACGAATAAGCGCGCAGACATAAAAGCAAAAACGGCTTGCCGCCAAAGCACCGGCAAGCCGTTTTTTGTGTTCATCTGTGACTCCGCTTTGTTCTTGACGGCAGGTCAAGCGGCTATCGGAACTCGGCCGCCACTTCGGGTTTGAGCAGATACCAGAGTGTCACGCCGCCGATGAGCGTGCCGATGGGGACGAACATCAGCCCCAGCACGGACAGCGCGATGGTGGCCACGCGCGCCCACTGGCGCAACGTCCATAGGCCGAAGCCCACCGCCAGCATCACGATGCACGCGACCATGGCGACCGTGGCCAGCAGTCCCAAGATCCCGGTGGCGATGAGCGCGTCGCTGTCCTCCACCACGCCGACGATGGCGGTGATGACCGTCGGGATGGCCAGCCCCATAGTGGCCAGCAGCAACAGCCCCGCCAGCATGAAATGATAGACGGCCAGCAGCGTCACCCCGTCCGCACGCGGCGGTATGGCCACCGCGGCTGGTGTCGCCGGTGGTTGTCCTCGGGTTGACACGGCGGCCAATGGCTGGGGCGCTGTCTCAGCAGGCGCCCGTGTGATCGTTTCAGTGCTCACTGTTTCGGTCTTCATGGTCTGCTCCTCGTGCCGCGGGCGTGCCTCGCGGATGTCCACGATGTTCAGGTACAGGTCTCACTTTCGCCGTACCGGAATCCTGCTCTATAATCAAAGCTTGAGGCGTACTCGACGCGCGACTGCGCATGTCGAAGCGCCGGACAGCGTACGCCCTTTCAAACGTGACTCTGTCAACCATTACGTACAGCATTGGCGAAAGTTGCAGTTCGACGATGATGTCGGCTGTCGCACAAATTCAACGGGACAAACCCGGCCGGATCAACCGGGCCAAAGCGGTGGCCCAAACCACGGAGGAAAATTCATGTCGTATATCACAGAAATCCACGGCCGCGAGGTGCTTGACAGCCGCGGCAACCCCACTGTGGAAGTGGAAGTCCAGCTCGAAACCGGCGTCGTTGGCCAGGCCATCGTGCCCAGCGGCGCCAGCACCGGCGTCCACGAAGCGGTGGAACTGCGCGACGGTGACAAGGCGCGCTACGGCGGCAAGGGCGTGCTCAAGGCTGTGGAGAACGTCAACACCGTGCTCTACGAAGAACTGGTCGGCTACGACGCGCTGGACCAGGTCGCCATCGACGAGCGCATGTTGGCGCTGGACGGCACCGAGAACAAGGGCAAACTGGGCGCCAACGCCATCCTCGGCGTGAGCCTGGCCGTGGCCAAAGCCGCGGCCGGCGACTTGCAGATTCCGCTCTATCGCTACCTGGGCGGCGTCAGCGCACGCACGCTGCCCGTGCCCATGATGAACATCCTCAACGGCGGCAAGCACGCGGCCAACAGCACCGACTTCCAGGTATTCATTTCCATGCCCGTGGGCGCGTCCTCCTTTGCCGAGGCGCTGCGCTGGGGATCGGAGATCTACCAGAGCCTGAAGAAGGTGCTCCACGACGGCGGCTACAGCACCAACGTGGGCGACGAGGGCGGCTTCGCCCCGAGCTTGGGCGGCAACGTCAAGGCCATCGAAGTCATCCTCCAGGCTGTGGAAGCGGCCGGCCTCCGCCCGGGCGAGGACGTCTACATTGCCCTGGATCCGGCCACCAGCGAACTGTACGACGAAGCCTCGGGCCTCTACAAGCTGCCCATCGAGGGCAAGGAACTGAGCAGCGAAGAGTTGGTGGACCTGTGGGCCGACTGGGCCGCACGTTTCCCCATCATCAGTATCGAAGACGGCATGGCCGAGGACGACTGGGACGGCTGGAAGCTCCTCTACCAGCGCATCGGCGACAAGGTGCAGTTGGTCGGCGACGACCTGCTGGTGACCAACGTCAAGCGCATCGAGCGAGCCATCCACGAGAAGGCGGCCAACTCCCTGCTCTGCAAGGTCAACCAGATCGGCACGCTCACCGAGAGCATCGACGCCATCGACATGAGCCAGCGCGCCGGCTGGTCCGCCGTGGTGAGCCATCGCTCGGGCGAGACGGAAGACACCACCATCGCCGACCTGGTCGTGGCCTTCAACACCGGCCAGATCAAGACCGGTGCGCCCGCACGCAGCGACCGCGTGGCCAAGTACAACCAGTTGCTGCGCATCGAGGAGCAGTTGGGCGACACGGCCCGCTACGCCGGCAAGTCCGCGTTCCCGCACCTGCGCTAAGCTGATTTCCACGGTTGGAAACCGATGCTGACAGCGAAAAGTCGCCTCAGCGACTGAAGACTCAGTGTCTGAGGGCACTTCTCGCTGTCAGCGCCGGTTTCCAACCGAAGACGCCCCCATCACCTCGACGTATTGCTCACCTTCCCCGACGTCCCCATCCACCCCGCGTGTGCGCGAGAACACACAGCCGGTGTGTGCTAACTCACTTGACATAGTCACATAACCCGTCATAATTGGGCCTGTGTTGCGTACAGATAGCGCACAGTTGATGCGCGCACGCGGTGTGCGCAGAACGCTGTGCAGACAGGCACAGCCCAACCCATGGACGACTTCGCCACACTCGAAGTCCGCATCTTGCCACTGGAAGACGCAGGCTACCCGGTCGAGCTTGAGCTCAATCAAGCGCGACAGCTTGGTCGCGGCGTGCTCGATCCGGCCCAGTTGCCGGACCTGCAAGGCTTTCCCAGCGACGTGGCCGGCACCACCCTCTACAACTGGCTGACCAGCGACCTGCGCATCCGCTCGGCGGTGGACGTGGCCCGGGGCGCGGCGGCGCGCATGCGCATCCGTCTGCGCATCGACGCGGACGCGCCCGCGCTGCACGCCTTGCCGTGGGAGACGCTGCGGCTCACCCAGCCCGACGGCGACGTGGTGGAACTGGCCGCGAGCGCGGCCACGCCCTTCTCCCGCTACTTGACCACCGCCGACGCGCCGACGGAGTACCTCACGCCGCCGCTGCGCCTGCTCGTCGCCGTTGCGGCCCCGGACGGGCTGGAGGGGCTGGGCTTCGCGGCTATCGACGCGGACGCGGAGTGGGCGCAGTTGGAGCAAGCATTGGGCAGCAAGGAAGTGGAGTTGGTGCGTCTGCCCCAACCGTGCACGCTGCAGGCGCTGGAAGAAGCCGTGCGCACGGGCGTGCACATCGTCCACATCATCGCCCACGGCCTCTTTGACCCCGACCGAGGCGCGTCCCTGCTGCTGGCCGACGCCGACAACCAGCCCCTCTTCGTGGCCGACCGCGACATCGCCGCCATGTTCGACCGGCTGGCCCACGACACGGCGCCGCTGCGGGTGGTCTTCCTGGCCGCGTGCGAGACGGCGACGCGCAGCCCGGCCGACGCCTTCCGCGGGCTGGCGCCGCAACTGGTGCGGGCCGGCATTCCCGCGGTCGTCGCCATGCAGGAACTGGTCCCGGTGGAGACCGCGCGCACCTTCAGCCAAGTCTTCTATCAGCGGTTGCTGGAGCACGGCGTGGTGGATCTGGCGGCGAACGAAGCGCGCGCCACGTTGATGACCGCGGCGTTGCCCGGTGCGGCCATCCCCGTGCTCTTCATGCGCCTGGCCGACGGCCGCCTCTTCGCGCCGGAGGTCTCACGCAGGGGCCGCGGGACCATGCGCTGGTTGGCCCCGCTTTTGGGCGTCATCGCGCTGGCCGTGTTGGCCATTGCCGGGACGCTGCTCTACCCCACGGTCAACGCGTACCTGAATCCGTCGCAGATGCAGGGCGGCTTCAAGGTGGCAGTGGCCGACTTCGGCCTGTTGCACGACGGCACGATGGGGCAATCGAGCCTGGCGTCGGACTTGAGCAAGACCATGTACGACACATTGGCCCGGGAATATGCCAGCGCAACGGAAGGCAACAATGGGGGCAGCGCGCTCGACTCGGTGGCGTTGTGGCACGATTCCTTGCCGCGCAGCGCGAAGAACTGGAACTTGGGCTTCATCGAGGGGCGACCGCCGAGGAGCGCATGGCCAATGCCGAAGTGTTGGCCGCGGCCAATGCCGACATGCTCATCTTCGGCTACCTGACCGATGCCGAAGCGCCCGAGGGGCTGGTGCTGGAGTTCTACTTCCGCTCGCCGACCATTGGGGGCGACCCGGATGCGGCCGACGGCGGCCACCGCCTGGGGCGTCCCATCGCCAGCAACGTGCCCGTGACCGACAAAGCCAATGCCACCCTTGCCCTCCACGCCATCAGCCCGGAACTGGAGGAACGGGCCAACGGGCTCTTCTGGCTGACCCAGGCCATGAGTTTCGAGTTTGCCAACCGGCCGGAACAGGCGCTGAAGATTTTGCAGGAGGCGGAGCCGCAACTGGCGTCGTGGCAGGAAAACGACGGCAAGGAAGTCTTCTATCTTTTCCTGGGTCGGGCCGCGCTCTTTGACCGCCAATTTGACGAAGCCATCCGCGCCGGCAACGAGGCCGTGCGCATCAATCCCGACTACGCCAACGCCTATGCGCTCCTGGGCATGACGTACATGGACAAGGCGCAACTCCACTTCGCCTCCGGCCGCGAGCTTTCGCCCGCGGAGGCCAAGTGCACCGACGCCGCGGACTTTGCCAACGCCTCGCCCACGCTGGAAGATGCCATCGCCGACGCACAACGGGCAGTCGACAACCTGGAACAGGCCGTGGCCCTGGCGCCCGCGTCCGCGTGGCCGGCAGTGGAGCCGCACACGGTGATGAATCTCGGCCTGGCCGAACGGGTGCTGGCGCTGGCCCAGATCTTCGACGGTCGCGGCGACGCCGCCGCGATCACATTGACCCAGGGAGAAGATCATTTGCAGACCGCCCTGGCCGCCTTCGACCCGGCGTCAAATCCCCAGTATTACGCGTGGACGCAGATGGGGCTGGGACAGAATTACCGCTTGCAGGCCTATCTCGCCGAGTTGGACGCGTGGAACGCCAACGCTGCCGACGATTCCGCCGCTGCGGCGACCGCGACCGCCGCGGAAACCACGTTGCTGGAGGCGGCCAAGGGGGCGTACCAGGCGTGCATCGACCAGCGCGACGCCACGGCGGCGTACCCCGTCTTCCAGGAGAAGGTGCTCGGGTGCGCGTGCGAGCCGTACCGTGCGTCGGCGCAAGAGGCGCTGGGCGCGCTGACCACACCCGCTACCAACTGAGCACGCCGAGTCACGAACAGTTTGAGGAGGAACACCCTGATGGAAACGTCTCCACGGTGCCCAAATCGCCGTGCTGTCCGGCCTGCTGCTTCGGGCTGCTGGCAGCCGTGTTGTTGACTGGTATCGCCGCGCCCAGGGAGGACATCCAGGCGCCCCAGCTCCCGGTGTCCCGGCAGACGGCGAACTGACGTCGCGCCAGGGCGACACCTGGACGCGCGCCTCTGCGCCGACGACGTGGTGACCATCACCATGGAGAGCGATGCGTTCACGCCGTTCCTCCGAGTTGCTCACCCCCGACGAAGAACTTCATCGACGACAATCTGGCCGACGCCGACAGCGCGCAGGTGGCGGCGTGGCCATCGACACCACGGGCGACTATCTGGTTGTGGCCAGGGCGAACGGCGCCTGGATCGGGGCACGTACACGCTCAATGCGACCTGGAGTTGCCCCCGTGGAAAGAGCGCTGGACGGGACGCTTGCGCCCGGCGTCGTGGCGACGGACACGTTGCGCCCGCGGCGGTGGCCGCCTGGGCCTTCCACGCCTGCGCGAGGTGACCACATCACCGCGACCGTGCGCAGTGGCGACTTCGACGCCTTCGCCGAACTCTTGCGGCGGCGCAGAGGACTTGCTCATGAAGACGACAACAGCGCCGGCGGTGAAGACACCGGCGAAACCGACGCCGCCATCGCCGACACCGGTCGGAATCCGGCATGTACATTCTGCTGGTGAGCGGCGCCTCCCCGCTCGGCTGCGGGTGACTACACCGTGGCGCTGTCGGTGGCGACCGACGGCAGGTCTCCAGTGGATCGACAGCCGCCACGACACCAACGTGCGCTCGCCCTGCCGCGCCGTTCACCCACGCCGCGGTGGCCAAATGCACCGTCAGACCAATGCGCTCAATGTGCGCTCCGGGCCGGGCACGGTCTTCGACCCGCCCATCGGCAGTCACCGTGCGGACGACGAAGTGGAATTGCTGGGAAGCGACCAGCTCGGCACCTGGATCGAAATCGAGACGCTGGACGGCAGCCTGCTTGACTGGATCAACTTGGCGCGTCCCAATTTGTGGAGTGCAACACGGACATCGCCCAGCTTCCTTTGGGCCAGATCCCGCCCACGCCCACACCGACCGCCACGCCGCGGCCCACCGCCACACCGACTGCCACGGCCACACAACCCGTGGCCCAGGACCGCGCCCGCCCACAGAGATCGGCATCGGCGGCGGTGGCGGCGGTGGATTGGCCGGCGAAATTCGGGCCGACACGGCGCTGGTGCGCGATCCCAACGGGCAGCCCACTTTCCGCGACGGCATGTATCTGCGCATGCTGGTGTGGAACCCCAACCGGGGCAACGACGACGGCGACGGCATCGACTTCGTGGAGTTCTTCATCCAGGAGCAGTTCGGCGACTTCCGCGACGTCTATTCTCAGCGAGAGCAATCCGGCCTTCTGCTCGTTCGGCGGCGGCGAGCCGCCTTTCTGCAACGTGCTACGTCTGCGACGGCGTGCGCTGGCCGGACACCGACGTTCCCATCTTCAACGAGGACTACACGGCCACCATCGTCGCCCATCCCAGCGGCAGCAACAACACGGTGAGTTGGAACGTCGACTTCACCGTCAACAGCCCCAACCTGCGTCGCTATGACGACAGCGGCAACGGCGGTGGCAATGGCGGCAGTCGCTTAGCAGGATCTGGTCGCCTACATCGCCCAGACCGGCCCCGGCAACCAGGACACGTACATTGACGGCGCTGGTCTTCCAGGTGGTGGCCTACGACCCGGTCCGGGGTAGCAACGACGGCGACAGCATCGACTCTGTGCTCCACGAGATCTTTGGCCCCGACGGTGACAAGGTCTATGAGCGGCGGGAGAACAGCGTCCATTACTGCGCCGTTCTCCGGCGGCGAACCGGACTGCGACATCTTCCGCTTACCGTGGGCGACTCGGATTGGGAAGGGACGAACAACCGCGTCGAGGCGGCACCCATCGCCTGCGGGCACCGTGCGCGCCGACGACGGACGTACCACCACCATCGAGACGACGGTGGTGATTCAGTAGCGCATGTGGACGCACGTTGCCCCCGGTGCGCGCAACCCGGCGCGCGCAACGTCGAATCGGGTGACGCGGGGAGTGGAAAAAGAGTGCGCACATCGTTTACAATAGGCGCATGAACGTGAAGCAAGCCAAGTCACCTGCCGAGACAACCGTGGTCGTCGCCATGAGCGGCGGCGTGGACAGTTCCGTGGCCGCGGCGCTGTTGACCGAGCGCGGCTACAATTGCATCGGCGTCATGATGCGCCTGTGGGCCGAAGTGGGCGCGGGCGAAGGTTCCACCAACAAGTGTTGCAGCCTGGAGAGCGTCAATGACGCGCGCCGGGTTGCCGACCAGTTGGG
Source organism: Caldilineaceae bacterium (assembly GCA_041391205.1). Lineage (GTDB taxonomy): Bacteria > Chloroflexota > Anaerolineae > Caldilineales > Caldilineaceae > JAWKOK01. The sequence goes on along the minus strand of JAWKOK010000004.1, from coordinate 133,903 downwards.
CATGCCCTTCTATCTCATCAACGTGGAGCGGCCCTTCAAGGAGCAGGTGGTCGACTATTTCATCGACGGCCACCGTCGGGGGCTGACGCCCAACCCGTGTCTGGCGTGCAACCGACACATCCGCTTCGACTATCTGCTCAACTACGCGCGCAAGCTCGGGGCGGACTACCTGGCCACGGGCCACTACGCGCGCCTGCGCCGGGACGACGACGGCACGGTACAGTTGCTCAAAGCCGTGGACGCGCGCAAGGACCAGAGCTACGTACTCAGCGTCATGGGGCAGGCGGAATTGCGCGACGTGCTCTTCCCGGTGGGCGACTATCCCAAGGCCGAGATTCGGGCCATGGCCGCGGCCCACGGTCTACCCATTGCGAGCAAGCACGATTCCATGGATCTCTGCTTCGTGGTCGACGATGACTACCGCCGTTTCTTGCAGGACTGGGCAACCGACACCATGCGCCCCGGTGCCATTGTGGACCGGGCCGGCCACGTGCTGGGCGAGCATCGAGGCCTGCCCGCGTATACCATCGGCCAGCGCAAGGGACTGGGCATCAGCGGCGCCAAGAAGCCGCTCTTCGTGCTGGAATTGGATCACGCCGCCAACCGTCTCGTGGTGGGCGCGGCCGGTGAGTTGGATCGCGCCACGCTGACGGTGCGCGACGTCAACTGGACCGCGGATGCGCCCCCTGTTCCCGGCACGCGCGCCGAGTGCAAAATTCGCTACAAGGCGCAACCGGCCGCGTGCACGCTTCACCCGCAAGCCGACGGTGGCGTGCATGTGGAACTGGACGAGGCGCTGCGCGGCATCACACCGGGCCAGGGCGCGGTCTTCTACGACGGCGATCTGTGCTTGGGTGGAGGCATCATCGTCTGATGGGTCCGGCCGTGCCCCCGGCGCTCTTGGTGGGAACGCTGCTGGTCATCGCCTACGCCGGGGCGTTTCACCTTTGGCTGGGGCGCACAACCGGCGATCTGGTGCTCTATCTGGTCGCGGCCGGCGTCGGCTTTGTCGCCGGGCAAGCGGTGGGCGTGGTCACGTCCATCCCGCTGTGGGAAATGGGACAGTTGCACACGCTGGAGGCCACGCTGGGTGCGTTGACGGCGCTGGCGTTGGTCTACCTATTCCGCCAGCCCGAGAAGTAGAATGAGATCGATTGGAACGAGGAGAGATGCATGATTAGCGCAACGGTTCGCGACTTGGCCATCATCCTGCTGGCCATGCAGGCGTTGATCGTCAACATACTGCTGGGAATCCTCATCTGGCAGATTTGGCGCATGATCAAGATGGTGCAGACCGAGGTCAAGCCCATCATCGAGGACACCCAGGAGACCGTCAACACCGTGCGGGGCACGGCCGGCTTCGTCAGCGAAAACGTGGTGGATCCGGTGGTGCGCGCCAACCGGGCGGTCTTCAAGTGGCGGGGAACGCTGAACGCGCTGCGCAACGATCTCCGCCGCTCGGGCTGATGACGGCAAAAACGCGGATAAAAAAAACGCCACACCCATGGGTGTGGCGTTTTGATTTCAGAATGAAGTTCAGCCGGACATAGGCTGGATTACTCAAGCTCGCGGACACCCACCCGATCGAGTACGGCGGTGCAGCCGATCAAAAATGCGGCCGAGGCAGGCAACAGCGGATCCGAGCTACTGCCGGTCATTTCCAGAATCACCACCGCAGCCAAGAGCACGGCGCCCAACACAAGCAACATATTGCTGATACGTGACTTCGCCATTCGTCTCTCCCTTCGATGTCGCCAATCCTGCATGACGAACTTGAAGCTATTATAGGACGAACGGGTCCAACAGGACAAAGTGCGTCGTCATGAAGTGGTCTGGTTTTGGACGGGATTGCATCCGAAACCACGGCCGCGCGTACGGTTCGTCGCCCAAACGTAGGGCAAACGTCGACTTTCTACGCCGTCGCACCGGGCTGTGCGGGCCGCATGCTCACTTCGGCGGCGGCGCTCTCCTTGCCCACGGCCAGCGTGGACGCGGCCAACAAGATCAGCAAAATCCAGATCGACGTGGTGAACAACAGGTGCACCATCTGTAGCCAGACCGGCGCCTTCAGGGCCACGTTGAGCGCGCCCAGCACCAGTTGCGTCACGTAGAGCGACATGACCATCAAGGCCAAGCGCTGGGTCGTCGCATCGACGCGGCGGCTGCGCGCCAACAGCGCGGCCAGGAAGACCAACCCGCCCACCGCAAAGGCGATGATCGGGTGGAAGATGCGCAGTTCGACCAGGGTGGCGACCACGGGCGACTCCTCGGGCGAGATGCCCGCGCCCAGCACCAGCGTGTCACCCAGCGCGGTGATGCCGCCGCTCGCGCCCAGCACGAACATGCCCACCACCGCGGCCACCAGCGACCAGAGCAGCACGCCTTGGCCGCGCAGGCGCATGGGGCCGCGACCGCCGCTCCACCACGCGGTGAGCGTCAACGCGGCCAGCAGGAAGAAGGTGTTGGTCAGATGGCCCGCCATCCAGTAGGCCCGGGCGATGGAGACATTGTGGGCCACATATTCGAAGAGGACCAGGCCCGCGCCGACCAGCGCCTCGGTCACCATGAAGAACATGGAGGCGCCGGCAGCCTTGCGCACGTGATGGCCGCGCGGAAAGCTGCGCATGGCCCAGATCAGCAGCGCCACCACGCCCAACAGTGCGATGCCGCTGGTGATGCGGTGGGAGAATTCGATCAACGTTTCCACCTGCGGGGCACGCGGCACCAGTTCGCCGTTGCAGAGCGGCCAGTGGCTGCCGCAGCCCGCGCCGGACCCGGTCGCGCGCACAAAGGCGCCCCAGATGATCACGAGGATGTTGAACCCCAATACACCCCAGGCAAAGGTGGAAAATCGCTTGTTCATCGCGCATGCCCTCATCACATGACAGAATCAGCCAGGGTCGACCGGCTCGCACAAGTTGACCGTGGCGCCACAGTGCTCAATCGTCGCCATTGTAGCACAGGCGCGGCCAAACAGGCCGTTTCGATCCCCCGCGGATCGACTGCTCATTCCACGGCAATCTCGCCCAGCGCAGGCTCTGTTTCCCCAGTCGTATCAGGGATGGGCGTCAGGTCGGCGGGATCGTAGAGGACGGCGGCCAGGGTGTATGTCCCGGGCGCGGCCGTGGGCGGCACGAAGAGCGCGGTGCGCACGGTGGACTGCGCCACTTCGTCCCGCTGCGCGACCACTGTGCCGTCCGGCGCGACCAGGCGGAACGAGAACTTCAGCGTCTCGTCGACCCGCCCACTGACATCGAACTCCAGAGGCAGCAGCGCGCCCGGAGCCACCGTGGCCAGGCCGCGCCCGCCGTCGATGGTCACCTCATCCCACGTGCCGGCCAGGTCCAGCGGCGCCAAGGCGCGCTCGGGGCGGCCGAAGAGCGTCGCCGTGAACTCGCCGGCGGTGAACTCCGCGCCGTAATCGGCCCGGGCGCGCAGATAGTCCTGCACGTCAGGCGTGTCGTAGCGGGTGACGGCGATGATGGTGCCGGTGCGGTCGCGCAGCAGCCGGTCCATGGTTGCGGCCGTGCCGTCGCCGACGAGGACGGTGCGCGCCGTCAGGTCGTGGATGCCCACCCAGGTCGCCGTGTCGGGCGTGGAGAGAAAGACCGTGGTCTCGGGCCCGGTCCAGGCATTAACAGCCTCGGCCACACCGGCCGTGTCGATGAGCACCACCGGGAACGCGTACGGGTTCGGCGGCCTCAGGGCGATGGTAAAGATAGACGGTGTCGCCGTCGGGCAACGTGTAGCGGCGGACTTCGTGGTAGAGCGCGTGGAAGAGCGGGTCGCCGGCGAGAATGCGTTTGACCACCGACAGCCCCGGCTCGCGCACCTCCGAATTGTCGCCGTCCTTGATGAGACTCCACTGGTTGGCCAGCATGTCGCTCCAGCCCCGGCCCTCCGGCTCGGTGAGCGACATCAGCTCCACGTTGCGCCCTTCGGCTGCGATGAGATAGCGGAAGGAGCCGCGGTGAATCTCCCACGTGTCGACCAGCATGCCGAAGGTGGCCGGATCACCGTCGGGGTTGCCGATGGCGTCGAGCACGTCGGGCTGGATCCAGTAGCCCGGATCGGTGTTGCCGGTGGCGGGCCAGGCGGAATAGTCCTCGACCACCCAGAGCGGCGCCGACGCGGCATGGACCGGCGCCAGCCCATCGAAGGTGAAGAGCGCCCACTGGAAGGCCAGCACGACGGTCCAGACTGCGCCGATGGCCACGGCCACGCGCCGGGGATAGGCCAGCAGCGCGTCGGCCAGCAGCAGCGCAATGACCGGCACGATGGGCACCAGATTGCGCGGGTTGGCCTGGGCCAGCCAGATGAGCACGGCCATGGTCGACAGCGGCATGAGCAAGAGCAGCAGGAACGGACGCTGCGTCCGTCGCCACACGGGAAAGCGCTTGACCCACCCCCAGACGGCGATGGGCAGGATCAGCAGCGTGGGCAACAGACCCATGTGATAGGTCACCCAGAACTGGAAATAGCGGGTGTAGTTGGCCAGGTTCAAGAGGTCGAACGATTCCTGATTGCCGCGGTCGGTGCCGAAGGCCACTTCGCTCAGACGGGTCACAAAGTCGGCCCGGGGCAGATACCAGATGGCGGCCACGCAGAGCGCCAACACCGTCGCGCCCCAGAAATTGTGCCGCGGCGCGTCGGGCCCGGTGAGCAGGTAGATGGCGCCGGCCGCCAACACGAACCAGAGCACGGGAATGGCCGGGCCGAGCAGAAGTTCGCCGATCACGGCGCGATTGGGCCAATACCAGAAAGCCAGAAAGAGCACGCCGCCGAGAAATGCCCAGCCCACGCGCCGCCAATCCGGGCGGAAGGAGTGGGGCCGGTATTGGCGCCAGTCCAGCAGCCCGCCGCGCCAGAGGACGTAGAGCACCGGCAGCACGATGTAGATGGGAAAGGTCCACTTGACCAGCAGCCCCAGTCCGACGGTCGCGCCCCAGACGATGGACCAGCCGCGCCGTTGGAAGCGCTGCGCCTCAAGCAGCGCCAGCATGTTGACCAGCAGCACCGTGGTGAGCAGGTGCTCCATGTAGAAGAGGCGCGCCATGGCCACGGGCATGGGCAGCAGGCTCACCAGCAGCGCGGCGAAAAGCGCGGCCCCGGCGACGTCACCCGCCGGCCCAGCACGTAGGTGAGGATGATGACCAGCGCGAAAAGAAGACGTTGGTGAGTTGGGCGCTGTCCAGGCTGATGCCGAACAGGCGATAGAAGGGCTGCGCCGCAACGTAGAGCAGCGGCGGGCGGTAATCGTGGATGGTCAGCGCCGCGAAGAGCGAGCTGGGGTTGACGTGCGTCAGCACCTCGGCGGCCTTGAGCGTGCGCTCCAGGTGGCCGGTGGAGTCGCGGCCGACGAGGACAATGTTCTGGCGCAGCCAATAGAGATTGCCCAGCACGCTCGCCAGCACAATGCCCGCCAGCGCGACCCAATGCCAGCGTTCACGGCGTGGGCTTTCCGTCCCATGCGCCGCGGCGGCGCGGCTCACTCGCCGACCTCGATCGCTTCCAGGGGGACCACCGTGTCGCCGGCGCCGTCGCCTGCGGTCACAGGCACGCGCACCAGCGTCTCGGGGTCGTACAGACCGAGGAAGAGCCGGTAGGTGCCGGGGTCTAAATCCGCAGGGAGATCGACCGCCACGGTTTCTTCCAGGGGCAACACCGGCATCCAGACGCTGGTGGGGACAAAGCCGTCGGGCGCGCCGTCATGTTGCGCCACGAGACGTCCCTCCCGATCCAGCACGTGGAGAAAGGCCGTGAGGTCCGACGCAATGGGGGCCAACGCCTGCCACGTCGTGTCGACCTGCACGGTGTCGCCGGCGCGGACAGCGGTCTCCATGACCGTGGCCGTGCGCAGAGCGATGGCGCCGCCGTACTGCGCCAATGCGGGTGCGTCGTCCCCTGCGTCCGCGGCAGCATCGGGGGTGACGGCCAGATAGCCGATGGTCGCCACATCGCCCAGGTGCGCCTTGTCCGCGGGATCGTAGAAGCTGACCTCCACCCGATAGTAGCCCGGCGCGGCATCGGCCGGCACGGTGAACTCGTGGCCGTCGGGCCAGACCACGCCCGGCTGCCAGGACGTGGTGGGCGAACCGTACGGCCAGCCCTCATCCCGCAACAACTCGTGGCCCTGATCGTCCACCAGGCGTACGAGAATGCTCAGGTTGTGGGTGTGGACCACCTTGTTCTGCAGGTAGAGCGTGAGCACGAAGCTGTCGCCCGGGTGGACCGGGTCACGGGGCAGGTCGTGGCCGCCCAGAACGATGGCACCACCCCAGCGGGCCTGGGGCTGCAACCAGAGCGTGCCGTCGTCCGGCAGCGCCACCGGGACGTAGCCGCGCGGTGGGCATAGGCCACCAACGGCTCCTCTTCGGCCGCGTCGTCGTTGTCCAGCCCGACCAGCACCGCGGCCGGGGGCGTGTTTTCCAGAAACGCGTCGAGATCCTCCGGCGCCACCAGGTGGAGATCCGCACGTTGCGCCGGCGCGACCAAGGGCGCCACGCCAGGCGAAGGGGCCGGTGGCGAATTCCGGGTAGATGGCCGCGTGGCCCTCAAGCACGGGGATGGGCGACAGGGTGAGCACGGGGCCGTCGCCGACCAGATTCATGGCCCACTGGCCCTGCGCGTGAAGTTTGTTGGGGCGCCACTCCGCCGGCTGGAAGAGCGTCATCACGCCGGGGGCGTAGGCCGGAATCGCCAGCAGGATCGACACCAGCGCGCCGGCGATGAAGAGCCGCAGCCCATTGATACGCAGGTGCACCGGCCACGCCGTCAGTGCGTAGATGATGCCCAAAATGATCAGCGGGAAGAGGGCATAGAAATATTGGGGCTGGGAGGGCGTGGCGGCGAGCGCGCCGAAGAGCGAAAAGGCCAGCAGCAAAAGCACGAAGGCCAGCCGGAAGAGCGATTCCTCCTTGGGCGTGGGCGGCGCACCGTTGCGGGCAAAGGGCAGCCGCCCGCGCAGCGTTCCGACCAGGGGCACGAGCGCGATGATGAGCACGAGCACGGCGAGTCCGTCGGCCGGCTGCAAGATCAGCAACTTGCCGAAATAGACGAGCTTGCCCCACAGGGTCATGGCCTCGGTCGCACCGATGGACTGGTAATACGCCGTGTTGAGACGCACGTACTCCACGTTCCCGAAGAGAAACGCGGCCGGATCCGCCGCAAAGAGCGCCAGCGTCGGCAGTCCGCCCACGACCGCGCCCAGCACAAATGCCAGTGCAGCGCGCCACCGTTGGCCGGCGCCGTAGACCGGATAGAGCCAGATGACGAGCAGGAACGGCAGCCCCAACACCGCAAAGGAGAGCCGTGTCGTCGCGGCCAGGCCCACCAGCAGACCGCTCGCGCCCAGCCACCACGGCGACCGGCGCTCCAACATGGCGTCGCTGTGGATGAAGAAGGCCAGCAACAGGAACAGGACGCCCAGGTCATGGTTCCAGGCGCGGCCGCTGGTGTAGGTGAAGATGGGCAGCGAGGCCAGCCAGAGCGTGCCCAGCGCGGCAAAGGTGCCTCGCTCGCGCAGGCTGGGTGCGGCGCGACGACGAAAGCCCGCGGCGAAGACCAGCCACAGCGTGAACCATGCCATCAACACGGAAAAGACGCGCGCGGTCAACAGCAGCCGGTCCCACGACTGGAAGAGCAGCGCGTAGATCAGGCTCAAAAGCGGGACGTGGAAGTAGGGAAAGTCGCGATAGGGCAACAATGAGTTGCGTGCGACCAGCGTGGCGCCGGCCACGAACTGGTGCTCGTCGTGGTTCAACCCGCGGCGCATGTTCAGGCCGAGGAGCAGGAGGCCCACGACCAAAAAGAAGCCGGCAACCATGGCCACGAGCAGAATGCGATCGCCCGTATCCGCGCGGAAGAAACTCTTTCGTTGGGGGGACTGCACTTGCTCAGTCATTGACACTCATTTGCTTCGACGTAAGTTCCGCGACGGCAACTCTTTCACAACAGCTCGCCTTCATTGCGGCGCAAATACCACGACAGAAACTCGACGGCTTTCCCGCCACGGAATCCGTCGGTCCGTTTCCGTCGGGATTTGCCCCTCTATTGTCACAAATTCGCGCTATTCCGCAAAGATCACGGGAAGCCAGACTTCAGCATTCACGCAATACAACGCAATGGGCACGCGCAGTTGGTCGCCGCTGGCGGACGCCACCAACAGCGCCGATTGGGGTACGCTCGACGGACGTCGGGCCGGATCGATCGTCACCGTCAGCGGCGCCGGGATGGACCCCGTCTCCGGGGCCACCGTCACCCAGGCCGGGGCAATGCCGTTGGGCGCTTCGATGCCTGCGGTGAACGCCGTGCCCGTCGTCCCCGACACGTCCACCCTCACGGTGATGTCGGCCGCGTCGTCCGCACAGGCGCTGAAGACGGTCACGTTGGACGGCGTGGTAAAGATCCCCGTGGTCACGGTCAAGTTGACCGCGGCGCGCGTCGTGTTGACCAGCGCGTCCTGGCTCGTCGTGGAGAGCACCAGCTCAGTGGCGTACGTGCCCGGGAAGAGCAGCGATGCGTCCAGCGTCACCGTGAGGGTGAGCGGCGTGGTGCCGCCCGTGGCCGGTACCACGCTCAGCCAGTTCGGCTCGCCTTCCACCGCCACGGTGAAGTCCAGTTCCCGTCCGCCCGCCGGCTGGGTCACGGCCACGGCCAGGGGGACGCCGACTTCGCCTTCCACCAGATGCGAGTTGAGCGCCGCCGGCGTGGCCTGGAGATAGGGACGGCCGATGTACCCGTTCTTGTCCAGATCCCCGATCTGGATGCTGCGTGCATTGGTGGACGTGGCGAAGCCCTCGTACGAATAGCGCGTGGTGTCGCTCGCGCTGTCGGGGTCCAGGTAGAGGCGCATCTGCAAGCTGCGGATGATGACGATCTCGTCTTTGCCGTCGCCGTCCACATCGCCGCCGGCGCCCGTGCGGAAGCCGTTGTCGTTGTCCAACGTCTGCTCGAAGGGCGGCAAGGCACTGCCGCCGGGGTTGCGCATGAAGATGCGGGGACTGTTGATGTTGGTCGGCACCTCGCGCAACATGAACGCCTCATCGTCGCCGTTGCCGTCCAGGTCGGCCCGGAAGATCGCACGCGGCGACGGCACAAACTCCTGCGCGTACGTGTCGACCCAGGTGTCGTCCACGTTGCGATACTGCATGATCAACATGCTGGCCAGCCCCAAGGGTGCGGAGCGCACGGTCCCCAACTGGTCGAGGTTGGTCTGGTAGTTTCCCGGCGCGATGTCGTTCCACTTTTTGCTGTCGCTCTCGGCGTTGAGGATGCGGTCGGTGGTGTCGTCCATGCCGTTGGCGATGGTGTAGACCGCCAGCGTCGACTCGTCGTCGTCCAGCAGGATCACCTCGTCGACGCCCACGTGGTTCAGGTTGGCGGCCGCGATCTTGGTCCACGAATCGCTGAACTCGCGCCGGTCGATCATGGGCGACCAGGGGCATTGGGCCGTGCCGCCGGTGCGATGCAGGATGGAGACGAGATAGGGGCCGAAGCCGTCTTGGTCGTTGGCCGTGGTGGTCGCGCCGAAGACCAGTTCATCGCCGGGGATGCCCGCGTCGAACTCGCCTGCGGCCAGACGGTCGGGCGTGCCTTCCACCACGAGATCGCAGAGCACCTTCCACGGAATGTCGTCGACGCGCTGGCCCGGCACCACGTCACCGCTGGCGATCACCGGGTCGAAGATGACCAGCCGGCCCACGCCGTCGTCGGTGCGCACCGCGGCGATCTCGTCGTCGCCGTCGCCGTTGAAGTCGCCCAGGGTGAAGTCGCGCCAGTCGTTCTCCTCGCTGTGCCAGTTGACGATCTGCCCGCCGCCGGTGTGCAACCGGTCGTAGACGCGGATGTAGCCCACGCCGTCGATGTAGACGATCTCGTCGCTGGCGTCGTTGGCCGTCTGGGCGTGGACCACGCCGGTCGTCGCCGGCCACCAGAAGAAACCAACCAACAGCAGGCCCAGCCCCGTCCACGCACGCCCACGGCGCGGGCGGTTGCGTTGCGGCTGCGCCTGTCTAGGCTGGGCCTGGCTTGGCCGGAATTGCATGCTCGACAACCTTCACTCGTCACAAACTTTCCACGGTTGGAACCCGTCACGTCCACCCGTGCCCTCAACCCGTGCGACCTAGTTCATTACGACGTAAATACCACGGCGGAAATTCGGCACTCGTACCTCTGGTAGAAACCGTTGGTCCATTTCCGCCGGGATTTACTAGCGACAGCCGCGCGCGGGGCTGATCATGGGCAGGAAGACGTCGGCGATCAGATCGGCCTCCAAGTTGTAGCTGCCCGGCGTCGCCCGTTTGAGCGCCCGCCAATTGTCGCCGCCGTTGGGCATGCGCCCGTACGACACGTCCGGCTCCTGCTTGTGGTAGGTGAGCACGTCGACGGCGCGGTTGCGGTTCGCGTCGCGGTCGAAGAGGCCGATGCTTTCGCCGTCCCGGTCCAGGCGGAAGTTGGTGTGCAGCGGGCCCTGCATGTAGTCGCCGTCGGCGATGAAGACAACGTACCCGTACGCCGGGACGACCACGCCGTCGGGAATGCGGTACTTGGTCGGCACACCCAGATCGTCGGTCAGGTAGAAGCCGCCCAGATCGATGTCCGCGGCCGTGGCGTTGTAGATTTCCACCCAGTCGGGGCGTTCGCCCGGCTCGTCGGGATCCTCCAGGCCGGCCACGTTGTCGGCCACGAATTCGTTGAGCAGCAGCGTCGTCGGCTGCTCCTCCTCGCCGGCCTCGGTGTCCACGCCCAAACTGCGCATCCCTTCGGCCAGCAGCGGCGCGCTGTACAGATTGTCCACCGCCGTGCGCCCGCTCAGCACGAGCGCCAGGTTGAAGGGCGCGCCCTGGTCGCTGCATTCGCCGCCCAACACCACGCCCACATAATATGTACCCTGGGCGCCGTAGGGCACCCGCTCACCCAACACCGGATCGATGGGAAGCTGAATGGAGAGCACGCCGTTGGCGTCCAGCGCAAACTGGTCCAGCACCGCCACGGGGTAGTCCGCGGCCGGGTCGAAGAGGCCGTCACCGTTGGCCTCGCGGAAGATGCCCAGTTGAGCGATGCGCTGGTTCACGGTGGTCGCGTCCAAGCGATTGCCCGCCTGGTCCAAGAAGGTCAACTCGACCCGGTTCACGCGCACGTCGGCGTCGCCGGGACGGCCGCGATGGACCACGTTGAGCACGGCCATGGACTGCCAGCGTCCGGGCGTCACCTGGGACGAGGGATAGCTCTGGAAGCCCGCCGCGTATTGGCCGCCCAAGTTTTCGAACCAGCCCGCGGTGCGATCTTCGCGCGACGCGCCCAGGATGTCCAGATCGCCGTCGCCGTCCACATCGGCCGTGTTGACGCCGTGCGCGTTGAGCGCCTTGTCGTAGATCGTGTGGCGCGTGAAGGCGGGCGGCTGTGCGCCGTTGTTCTCGTACCAGACGAATTCGTTGGCGAACTCGACGGCCCCGATCAGGTCCATATCGCCGTCGGCATCCACGTCCGCGGCGGTGACCGCGTGGGCGCCCGGCGCGTTGGTGTCCACAAAGTGGTGGTCGAAGCCGGGATTGGGGCCGCCCAGATTCTCCAGCCAGGCGATGCTCGACTCGTGTTCGGCTGCGTAGAGGATGTCCATGTCGCCGTCGCCGTCCACATCGGCGGCGTGCACATGCTGGACGCCGTCCGCGCTGGCGACGACGAAGGGCGTGAACGTCGGCGGCTGGGCGCCACTGTTCTGGTACCAGCGTACCAGGTCGTCTTCCTGAGACGCGGACATGAGATCCATGTCGCCGTCATTGTCCAGATCGGCCGCGTAGACCGAGCGGGCGTAGATGGCGTCGGTGGTCACCACGTGCTCGGCGAAGGCCGGCGGCGCGCCGCCCAGATTCTCATACCAGGCCACCTTGTTGTCGCCGTGGGACGCGGAATAGATGTCCATGTCGCCGTCGCCGTCGATGTCGGCAGCCAGCGCCGCACGCGCACCGGCCGCGTTGTTGGAGATGCGCCGGCGCTCGAAGTTGAACGCGGGCGGCCCCTGGTTGTCAAACCAGTAAATGGAATTGTCCTGGGTGGAGGCGGCGATGGCGTCCACCAAGCCGTCGCCGTCCACGTCGGCCAGGTCGACCCAACGTCCCTGTTCCAGCTCGTTGGTGAGCACCCGGGTCTCGAAGGTGGGCGGCGTCCCGCCCTGGTTCACATGCCAGAGCAGCTCGGTGTCCGAGACCGAAACGATGTCCGTGTCACCGTCCCGGTCCAGGTCGGCCGAGTCCAGGTGACGCATGCGGCTGCGCACGTCCAGCACGCGGCGGTCGCCGGGCGGGAAATATGCGCTGCGGTGGATGCTCTCGTTTTCGAAGAGGATGACCCGATTGTCATAGCGCGAGCCGGCAATGACGTCGGGCAGGCCGTCGTTGGTGATGTCGGCCGCGGCCACGGCGCGCGCCCCGTTGGCCTTGTCGGTGAGCACCGTGGGCGTGAAGCTCGGCACCGGCGCGCCGTCATTCCAGAAGATCTTGACCGTCTGCTCCACCGACGCGGTGGTAAGCAGATCGATGTCGCCGTCCAGGTCCATGTCCGCGCCCACCACCTGTTTCACATGCTTGATGCCGCCGGTGATGATGCGCAGTTCAAAGCTGGGATCGGGCGCGCCGTTGTTGGCGTACCAGCCGATCTCGTCGCCCTCTTCCGACCCGAAGGCCACGTCGTTGTCACCGTCGCCGTCCAGATCGGTCACGAAGACCGTCTTGGCAAAATCCAGCGTGGGGTCGAAGGTGGGCGACGGCGTGCGGATGATCTGCAAGCCGAACTCCGGCGGCGAGCCGCCCAGGTTCTCGTGCATGAGGATGTAGTCCACGCGCTCATGCGCGGAGACGAGATCGATGTCGCCGTCGCCGTCCAGATCGCCGCCGTGGACGAAGACCGCGCCCGCGTAGTCGTCGTTGAGCACGCGCGGCACAAAGGTGGGCACGGGGCCGCCCAAGTTTTCGTACCAGATGATCTTGGCGTCTTCGCGCGACGCGCCGGCGAGATCCTGGTCGCCGTCGTTGTCCAAGTCCGCGGCAAAGAGGGAGACCGGATAGTCGATGCCGGTGAGGATGTCACGCGCAATGAAGCCCTGGCCCGTGGCCAGTTGGTTTTCCAGCCAGAGCACGCGACCTTCCGGCTGCGCGGCGCTGTCGGCGGGTGCATCTTCGTCGGCGATCGCGGACGCCGCGGACGGGCGCACCGTCCCCACCGCGGCCACGGCCAGATCAGGCGCGCCGTCGTTGTTGAGGTCCACCGGCAGCGCCACATACGCGCCGGGCGCCACGGCGATCTCGATCTGCTCCACGCCCACCGGGTTGGCCCCGTTGTTGCGATACCAGATGATCTTGCCGTCGTCCCGGGCCGCGGAGACGACGTCGATATCGCCGTCCGAGTCAAGGTCGACGCCGCTCACGAAGTGCGCGCCTTGCGCGTCGCTGTTGAGTTCGATGGGCGGGCCAAACGGGGCGTTTTGCACGGCGGGCGCCGCATGGGCGATGGTCGGGTGAACAAGCAGCGCAACGAGGACGGCGCATGCGCCGGCGGTGAACACGGAGAGCGGTTTCAGATTCATGGTCAACCTTGATGTCAGTGCGAACAGACCGGCGGCATATGGTCGGTTGCCGGGGAGATACGGGGAGATCCAGTGAGCACCGCGGCCCATCCGCGCCGGAACGATTGTGATTCAAGCAGTCCTGTCAATATACGCCGCAAATTTACAGGAAGGTGTGCCTGATGATTTTGCGCCGTGCCGTATAGCAATCTACACAAAGCCATCAAGGATCGCAAACCGTTCCGGCGGTTGAAAACGCGACTGCACTTGCGGCAACGACTGTGGCCGCATTGTGACGGCCAACGCGACGTTGATATAATGACGCCGCTGCTGCATTTGCCGACCGATCCAAACTTGCGGCTCATCCACCACAGACGCGGACCTCCCGGCCCCCTGCGCGAGCCCATTGCGCCGGACGCAAGCGGGCGGATGAGCAAGAATTGCCAGGCACACATCTTCATGTCGACACACACGCATCCTTGCACAACCACGTCCGCCCCCGTCTCGCTAGCCACACACCTCAGGCGCACGCGCGTCATGGTCGTGTTGCTCAGCCTGTTGGCGACGGGCATCAGCCTCTTCATGGCGGCCCCGGTGGCCCAGCCCAAAGTCCGGGGACGGTGGTCATCAACGAGTTGCACTACAACCCCGACATGCCCACGGAGCAGGTGGAGTTCATCGAACTCTACAATGCGGGCAGCACGGCCGTGGATCTCTCCGGCTGGGCGCTGGAGGATGCGGTCGACTACTTTTCCCGGATCAAACGATGCTTCAGCCCGACGCGTACATCGTCGTGGCCCAAGATCCGGCCGAGTTTCGGCGCAAGTTCGGCTTCGAGCCTCTCGGTCCGTACGGCGGCAAACTGTCCAGCAGCGGCGAGACGTTGACCCTGCGCAGTCGCGCCGCCGTGAAGGTCGACGAAGTCACCTTCCGCCTGGGCTTCCCCTGGCCCACCACGGGCTACGCGCCGGGCTACTCGATTCAACTGCTCAATGCCGGCTTCGACAACGGCGAACCGGGCAACTGGCGCTCCGCCGCGCCCACGCCGGGCCGGGTCAACGGCGTGCAGGTCGACAACGCGCCGCCCAGCATCACCGACGTGACCCATGCGCCCAAGGTGCCCGCGTCCGGCCAAGAGGTGGTGATGACGGCGCGGGTGGTGGATCCGGACGGCGTGGCGGGCGTGTCCCTGGACTACCAGGTGGTGACGCCGGGCAACTATCTGGCCGTGACGGACGACGCCTATTGGCAGACGTGGACGCGTGTGCCCATGTATCCCCAGGGCGACGACCTCTACCAGGCGGTGCTGCCCGCGGGCTTGCAGCAACACCGCAACCTGATTCGCTACCGGGTGGCGGCCAGCGACGATCGCGAAGTGGTGCTGGTCCCCTACGCCGACGATCTCCAGCCCAACTTCGCCTACTTCGTCTACGACGGCCTGCCCGCGTGGACGGCGTCGGCCTCGGGCGGCCCCCAGGACGTGACCACGTTCGACTTCAACGCCATGCGCCCGCTGCCGGTCTACCAGTTCATCGCCAAGCAGCAGGATGTGGCCGACGCCATGTTCATGCCGCCGTCGGGCTGGAGCGACGGGTACATGGGCAGCGAGTATCTCTGGCGCGGCACGCTGGTCTACAACGGCGACGTCTACGACCACGTGAGCTTCCGCGCGCGTGGCGGCATGCACCGTTACGCCACGGGCAAGAATTTCTGGAAGGTCAACTTCAACATGGGCCACCGTTTCCAGGCCTATGACAACTACGGCCGGCCCTATGCCGAAAAGTGGGACAAGCTCAATCTCTCGTCGGGCATGCAGCACAGCAGCCGGCGCTACCGGGGCGAGCAGGGTATGTTCGAATCGCTCAGCTTCCGGCTCTTCAACCTGGCCGGGGTGGCCGCGCCCCACACCCATTTTGTCCACTGGCGCGCCATTGACAACGCGCTGAACAGGGCAACAACCAGTACGACGGCGATTTCTGGGGCCTCTACCTGGCCATCGAGCAGGTGGATGGGCGCTTCCTGGAAGAGCACGATCTGCCCGACGGCAATCTCTACAAGATCGACATCGAAGTCAACGATCTACAGAACCAGGGCGCAGACGCGGTGACCGATCACAGCGACCTGGCCGGGTTCATGAACACCTATCTGTTCGGCGGTTACAGCGAGCAGTGGTGGCGTGAGAACTTCGACCTGCCCTGGTTCTACAGCTACCGCGCCATCATCGAGGCCGTGCGCCACTACGACATCAACAATGGCAAGAACTACCACTACTTCAACAATCCCGAGACAAACCAGTGGCAGGTCATCCCCTGGGACGTGGACATCACCTGGTCGTTCATCGTGGCCGGCGTGGGCGACGATCCCTTCTACTCCCGGGTGCTACGCTATTCCGCCTTCCAGATCGAGTACCAGAACCGATTGCGCGAAATCCGCGATCTGCTCTTTAACCCCGACCAGATGGACATGATGATCGCCGAGCACGCCGACATGATCGACAGCCCCGTGGACGGCCCGAGCATGGTCGACGCGGATCGGGCCAAGTGGGACTATAACCCCATCTTCGACTCCCGCTACGTGGACGAAAACCGCACGGAGAAAGGCAATTTCTACAACGCCGTCCCCAGCCACGACTTCCGCGGCATGGCCGGTTATATGATGCAATGGGTCCGGGACCGGGGCGCGTGGATCGACGCAACGCTGCTCACCGACACGGATCACCCCGACACGCCGGCCATCGCCTACAGCGGCGCCGAAGAATGGCCCGCGGATCAGCTTCGCTTCCGTAGCAGCGTCTTCGACGATCCCCAGGGCCGCGACACCTTCGCCGCCATGGAATGGCGCATCGCCGAACTCACCTTCCCTGAAACGCCGCTCTACGATCCCGCCGCGCCCAAGCTCTACGAGATCGACGCGGTGTGGGAGAGCGGCGAGTTGCCCGCCTTCCAGGAAGAGCTGACCGTCCCCCAAGGCGTGGTCGAGCCATGGCATCTCTACCGCGCGCGCGTCCGCCACAAGGACAACACCGGGCGCTGGAGCCACTGGTCCCCCGCGCATCAATTCATCGCGCGCCTGCCTGTGGCGGCCACGCCGGGTGACGCGCATCAGTGATCAACTACCACCTGGCCAATTTCGACTCCATCGAAGGCGACCGGCTGGAGTATGTGGAACTCTACAACGCCGGCGCCACGGCCGTGGACCTCTCCAACTGGCATTTCAGCGACGGCATCGAGTACCGCTTCCCCTCTGGGCGCGACCGGCTGCGGGCGAGTATTTGGCGCGCTGGTTCGGAGCGCAGCACCTTCGCCTTCGTCTACAACCGCCAGCCCTTCGACACGTTCGACAAGGCGCTGGACAACGGCGGCGAGACGCTCACGCTGGTCGATGCGTACGGGCGCACGGCGGTCAGCGTCACCTACGATGACGACGCCGTGGCCGCTGAGGCCGACGGCGACGGCTTTACGCTGGTGCTGCGCATTACGAGCTGGACCGGCGACGATGTCGACCAGTGGCAACTCAGCGCCGGCGTGGGCGGATCGCCTGGCCGGCCCGATCCCCAGCGAGTGGTGATCAACGAGGTGGTGGCCCAGGGTGTGAACTTCGGCGCGGCATCGTCCGCCAATCCGGGCGACCAGCCGGCCGACGTCAGCCAGTTACATTGTGTCCGACCGCCAGGCCTGCGGCGAACGACCCGCGGCGCATGCGCCTACCCGCCGACACCGTCATTGCGCCCGGCGGCTACCTGACCATCGACGCGGAGACGCTCCTGGCCGCGGGCGTGCGCCTGTCCCTGGACGGCGGCGTCGTTGCGCTCTTCGAAGCGCCGGGCGATTCACTGCGCCTGGGCTACACTCAGGCCATGAACTACGGTCCCACCGCGCCGGACCAGGCCTACGGCCGCGTGGTGACCAGCAACGCGCGCGTCTACACCGTGCCGCTGGCCACGCCGTCGCTGGGCGGCGCCAATGACAATGTGAAGGTCGGCCCCATCGTCATCAGCGCGATCCAATACCGTCCGGACGGCGGCTACGAATACATCGAACTGACCAACACCGGCGATCAGGCCGTCAACCTGTACGACGGCGTGGACAGCCCCGCTGCGCGGCCCACAGCCCAGTCCATGCCATGGCAACTGGATGGCGTGGGCTACACCTTGCCCGTGGGCTTGACCTTGCCGCCCGGCGCGTCCCTGCGTTTGGTGGCCGACGACCCGCTGGACCTCTGCATGGCCGCGGGGGGCGCCCCCACGCGTTTGGTCGGCCCCTATCCCGTGCGGCTGTCGGGGCGGGCGCAGGCGTTGGCCCTGGTCACGCCGCTGGTGCGCGCCGACGGCAGCGCCGTGCCCGTGGAGATGGACCTGGTGGACTACGGCACCAACGCGCCGTGGCCGGTCCAAGCCGCGGACAGCCACACTGCGCTGGAGCGCGTCGACTTGACCGGCTTCGGCAGCGAGCCGCGCAACTGGCGGCTGCGCGCCGTCGAGGAGACGGAGAATGCCCAGGCCGGCACCGGCACGCTAAGCGCCGGACTCTGCGCCTTGCGCGCGGCCCCGGACGCGGGTGAAGCGGTGGTGGAATGGGTAATCCAGAGTGAGAGCAACGTGAGCGGCTATCGGGTGTGGCGCGTCGGTGCGACGCCGGACGAGGATGTGCCGGTGGCGCAGCTAATCCCGGCCACGGGCACCGCGGAGGGCAGCGCGCGCTACCGCGCCGTGGACGTCACGGGCAGCACCGGTGGGCACGGTCTACCGGCTGGAAGCGATTGACAGCGACGGCGCGAGCCAGATCATCGGCTACACGCAGCAGCGCAGGGGACACCAGCAGGTCTTCCTTCCGCTGGCGACGCGGCAGTGAATCGAGTTCCCAAGGAGATAGTTTGTGACCCAAACAGTGTATGCAGTCAAGTCATGATGGACATCGCATACAGAGTCGGTGATGATGCGGTGGAGCGTCGCCGTTTGGACATATCGTCCAGAAGGCGATGCGTACTATCCTGTACTGATGTTTGTATCCGGTGGAGGATGGATTCAAGGTAG
This sequence comes from Caldilineaceae bacterium, assembly GCA_041391205.1. Taxonomy (GTDB): domain Bacteria; phylum Chloroflexota; class Anaerolineae; order Caldilineales; family Caldilineaceae; genus JAWKOK01. The sequence continues at coordinate 115,310 of JAWKOK010000004.1, read as the reverse complement.
CAAGGCGTGGATAGAAATGTCGGACAAACGTTGGCATCAGGTAAACGTCGACCATCGCCTCATCCCCAGTCATGTATGACGGTATGGTCAACGACCTCGCTTGGGTATTCGCTTGGGTCAAGGAACACATTCTTGCGTTCAACGGTAATCCAAAACAGGTTTTCATCGGCGGTCATAGCGCCGGCGGACACCTAATGACGCTACTCGCTACGAATCATACGTATCGTGGATACACCACCGAGGACGTTGGTGCGTCGTCTCCGTGAGTGTTCTATTTGAAGTAAATGAGCTACCTGGACGACATTCTGGAAGCGGTCGATTCCCCCAATCCCCAAAGCAGTCCCCTGAAGAGATTTGCCACCAGTGATGACGAGTACGCGAATGCCAGTCCCCGTAACCATATACGCGATGATTTTCTCCTTCCTTATCATGTACGCCGAAGATGAACCTATTGACGCTATTGCCAATCAAGCAGAATCGATGGCTGAATCGCTTAGAACGGCCCAAGTACCGTTGAGCTTGTAAGAATCAGTGAACAACCACTTTACGATCAGCTCTGATATTGGCACTATCAGATAACGTTGCGCCAATAGCATAACCGATCATGACGCACGTATCGCTTTAAAACCGGTGAATGGCCGACTCACCAGATGTAGGAGTGCCGATCATGGAAAAGGGATGAGTTGGCTCTGGTCGCGCCTGTCGTCAGGTTTCGAAGCGTAAGTCCTGCGTACTCTGCCGCCTGCTCGACTACCCGCGGGATCATCGTCGTCCAGGTGCTTGAGGCCGAGCACGGCGGGGCCGAAGCGCGGGTTGCTGCGCAGCGTTTCTTCGTGTTCCAACAAGAAGGTCCAGTAGAGAAAATTGAAGGGGCACGCATCGTCACCATGGCGCCGGGTGTGGTCGTAGCGACACCCGGCGCAGTAGTCGCCCATCTTGTTGATGTAGTTGGCCGAGGCGATGTACGGCTTGGTGGCCGTGATGCCGCCGTCGGCGTTCAGCCCCATGCCGATGACGTTGGGCGTGACGACCCACTCGTACGCGTCCACGTAGAAGCTGAGGAACCAACGGTTGACCTGGGCCGGGTCGATGCCGGCCAACATGCAGAAGTTGCAGATGAGCATCAGCCGCTCAATGTGGTGACCATAGCCGCGGCTGATGACGCGGCCAACCGCGTGTTCCAGGCAGGCCATGTCGGTCGCGCCCGTCCAGAAGAAGCGGGGCATGGGGCGGTGATGGCCCCACCCATTGGCCGTGAGCATCTCCGGCATCTGTCGCCAATACTGCCAGTAGATAAACTCGCGCCATCCCAGGATCTGCCGCACGAAGCCCTCCACCGAGTTGATGGGCGCGTGCCCGTCGGCGTAGGCGGCCTCGGCGCGGCGCACCATGGTCAGCGGGTCCAGCAGGCCGATGTTCATGTAGGGCGACAGCGTCGAGTGGAAAAGCACGGCATGGCGCCGGCTCATGGCATCTTCGTAGGGGCCGAAGCCCGGCAGTCGGTGGGCGCTGAAGTCGTCGAAGGCCGCTTCAGCGTCGGCCCGAGTGACGGCCAGCGCAAAGCCGTCCACCGTGCCCACGCCCACGTCCATGGCCGCCACTTCATCCATCACCGCGCGGGTGACAGCGTCCGGGGCAAAGGTGCGCGGCGCGGGGACGTCCAACCCGCGCTTGGGCAGTGGCTTGCGGTTCTCTTTGTCGAAGTTCCACTGGCCGCCCACCGGCTCGCCGTCCCCATCCAGCAGCACGTCGAAATGCCGGCGCATGGCCCGGTAAAAGGTCTCCATGACCACGCGCTTGCCCGGCTTGGGCGACGGCTCGGGATCGTACTGCTCCACCAACATCTGGCCATTGGGAACCACCGTCACCGGAATGCCCAGCCGGTCGGCTAGCTTCTCTTGTTGGAAGCGACGTCCCGCGTATTCACTCGCCGCCATGGTGATGAGGCGCGCCGGCTTGTGCTCCGTCACGTGCTGTCGCAGCCCCGCCGTCACCGATGCGGCCTGCACGTAGTCGACGTGATAGCCCTGGCCGCGCAGCTCGTCGGCGTAGTGGCGCATGGCGCTCAGCAGAAGAACCAGTTTCTTGCGCTGGTACGGCAATTTGCGCAGCCGGGCCGCGCTTTCCACCAGCATCACGCGCACCCGGTCCCGGGCGGTCTCCGCCTCCGCAGCGCGCAGCGCGGGGTGGTCAGCCAACAACTGATCGCCCAAGATCCAAACGCTGATGTTTGGCTCACTCATGCCGCATCCTTTACTTTTCCGGAACCAGTCAAATCAACAAGTGGATGCAGTGTCCCACGGTCACCATCCGCGCGCCGTTGTTCAAGTTCCAGTCCGTTGCTATACTCATGGGGCGACGAGCGCACTGCGCGTGCACGCGCCGGTTGCGCACGGCATCACGTGCGCCTGTCGTCCTATGCGCGTGAAACCTCAGACCCGAGGTTGCGTACTGATCTGTGTAGAAAAAATCGACATGACCGGTAGACAAACCGGTTGAAGGAGCGAAACATGGGTACTGAACAGCAAAATCAACTGCGACGTCAAAACGGCAAGATTGCCGGCGTCTGTGGCGGCATCGGTGCGTTCTTTGGCATCAACCCGGTCTGGTTCCGGCTGCTCTTCCTGCTGCTACTCATCCCCGGCGGCCTGCCCGGCATCCTGCCGTACATTGTGTTGTGGATTGTGATTCCGAAGAAGAGGTAGGGTGTGAAACGTGAAGACGTAATGCGTGAAACGTGATGCGTGATAACGTGGGCTTGAGAGGTGAGGCATCACGTAACGCCAATCTCTCAATCTCCCAGTCTCCCGATCTCTTATTCACGTCTTCACGTTTCACGTTTCACATCTTCACGCATCCGCCTCCCGTGTGAGCGGCCCGATCTTGATCCATTCCTCGCCTTCTTTGGACGCGACACGGGCGATTTGGATGACGGCTTCGGGGCCTTCCAGCGCGAGGATGAGCGGCAGCGCGCCTTCGATACCGTGGACGGTCTGCCAGATGCTCCGTTCGGCGTCCTGACGCCACAGACCACTCAGAAAATCGACGTATTTCTCCAGCGGCTGCGCATCCGCCGGGATGACGTCCATGTACGCGATCAGTAACTCGGCGGCGTGGTGGACGTGCACCGTGTGGCGGTCGCCGCCGGCGCGTGCGAGCACGTCCTGAATTTCGGGCAGCAGATCCCACACGTCGGCCCAGCGCGCGGCACGCAGCAAGGGCTCGAGCAAGCTGTCCAGATAAAAATTGACCAGCGCTTCGCCTTCCAGCAGGCGTGGGCCCCACGTGCGCAAATCGCTCAGCAGCTCGTCCGTGGCCCGGCTCCGGTCGCCCAACTGCAGCTTGGCGCGCAGGCGCAGGCGATCGTCGCGCAACTGGTCGTCGCTGACGACGCTGCGAAAGCGGTTGCGCAACCGGTCCATGAATGTAGGCTGCACCGTGCGCGTCGAGCAACGCCAACGCCTGCTCGGGCCGGTCGTGGTCGAGAAAAACATCGGCCAGTCCCCAGACCGTCGCCCGCTCCGCGTTCTTGCCCTCCTGCGTGCGCGCCCAGGCCAGCGCCTTTTGCACTTGCTCGGCGGCCAGTTCGTCCTCGTGCGCCGCCAACAATCCGCTCACCAGAGCGATGGCGCCTTCACTGCGGGTGGGATCGTTGGGCGCGATGTGGTCCACCACCTCGATGGCCAGCTTGGGCGCGCCCAGTTCCAGCAGCGTGGCCGCCGCGCCCGCCGCGGTCCAGCCGTCACTTTGCCCGCCGAGTACGCCCAACTGCCGCACCAGCGCCACGCGCTGCTCCCGGTCGATCCGGCGCAGCGGCATGACGCGCACCGCTTCCTGCAGGGTGTAGACCAGGAAATCGACGTCGGCATTGGCTTGGGGGCGCTTGACCTGGCGCAGCAACTGCTGGTCGTTCTTGCGCAACGCCAGCCCGCTTTCGCGCCGAGCTTCTTGTACGTTGGCAATGGTCTCCAACTGGCGCAGCACCGCATCGGCCACGCCGCCGCGCGCCATGACGGCCACGGCCATGCGCTGGCTGTGCATGGTGGTCAACGCGGCGTAACGCATGGCATCCACACAGCGCGCCAGCAGCCGGGCGCCGCCAGGCGCGTCCTCGTCAATGGCCAACGCCACTTTGTTGACGAAGACGTCGCCGGCTTCGCCAAAGCGCCGGTTCGCCCCCGAGATGAGGGCCAGAGCCAGGGAATGGGGACCGAGCCGGGCCAACATGCCGGCCAGCAGTTCCCGTTTCTCCGGGTGGACGATCATCTCGTCCCACGGCTTGGCAAATTGGTCGAGCCGCTCCAGAAAAGTGAAGGTGGTGGAGACATCACCGCACGCGGCGGCGGTCGCGGCGGCAATGAGCAGACGCTCGCGTGCCGTCCGCTCGGTGGCCGCGTCCGGCCGACGCATCAAGACCGGCTGTGCATTCGCCAGTGCAGAGAGAATGTGCTCGCGCACGTCGGGACGGTCGCCGGCGACGCCGGCCGCGCGCAACATGGCTTGGGGCACGGTCAACGGGTTGCGCGCCACCAGCAGCGCGGCAACTTCCAGCGCTTCATCCACTGCGCCGGTGTCGGCCAGTTCTTCCCAGGCCCGCTGCATGAGCCATGAATCGGGGCGCCAGATGTTGCGTTCTTCCTGGAAGAAACGTTCGCCGCTGGGCGCTTGCGCGGCTGCGGTCCGCAAGGCGGTGACAGCGTACTCGGTGAGCGAACGGCGTTGGGTCACGAGCCGGCTGTACTCGGCTTCGACGGGCGGAGAAACGGGAGCAGTCACGGGATCACCCGAACAGGAACCAGAAGAGGACGGCGAGCACCAGCAGCAGCCCGCCCAAGCCCAGCAAGATCAGCCCCAGGCGCTGCATGGATTGGACTTGGCGCACCGTCTCGCCGTGGACTTCGTGCGCGGCCGTGCCGCAGGTGAGCACAGCCGGGTCCTCGTGCTCGGCGCCTTGGACATTGGCCAACCACCACGCACGTTGGCAGAAGGCCCATGCACCAATGTCGCTGGCGCGCACGAGCGAACGATCCTTGGCCATCAGGCCGACTCCTCGGCGCCATCATCATCGGCCCCGGCGGCGCCCGACCAGTCGGCATCGCCCAGGGAGACGTCTTCCCCCAGCGCACCGGCCAGGCGTGCCTCGAAACTGCGCAACGCCTGGCGCATCTGGTCCTGGCGGATGGCCATGGTCAAGTCGCCGCGCGTCCGCTCAAGCACGGTCCGCAACACGTCGGTGTGACGGCGCAACCCGTCGGTGATGGCGTCGGGAAAGTCGACGGTGATGAGCAGGCTGTAGACGTCGTCCATGAAATCCAGATAGGGCTCGGCCGCGGCCACATCGCCCCGGCGCACGAGGTCGAGCACAAAGCGGCGCATCTCGGTACCGGCTTCGCTCATGCCGCGCAGGTAGGTCGACGGTGCGACCTGGAGGTCCGCGGGCAGCGGCGGCTCTTCACCCCGGACGACGGCGAAGACGAGATGGGCCTCCACAAGTTCCTTGAGCGCGTCCTGGGTGTAGCCTGCATGGTAGAGGGTGGGATGGTCGGCCAGCGGCGCGACCATGGTGCGGGCTTCCTCACGCGCGCGGGCCAGCAGCTCGGTGGCTTCGTCCCAGTCATGGCGATGCACGGCGCGGATGCTGTGCGCGCAGGAGCGGATCAAGGCGCGGCTGCGTTGCAGCGTCTCATCGCGCAGGGTGTTGAGTACGGTGAGGTCTTGGCGGATGGATTCAACGATATCGCTGAGTTGGTCAGAGGCCACGGCTGCCGCTCCTTTCGTCGGTGCAAGTTGCGGCTGCATTATACTTGAACCGGTAAGCGCGCCCCAATCACCCACTGGTGCGCGGTTAGGGCGCGCCGGTAGGATTCAGTTGATTACTTGCCGAAGCCGATCCTTGGTAAACCCAAAAGGGACTCCCACTCGCTCGTTTGTTGATCCCAGCGCTAGAACGGAATGTCTTCATCGCTTGCGGCGGGGCCGCCGTCCGGACCGGAGGCCATGGACGAGGACATGCCGCCGACCCATGCCCGCTTCGTCGCGGCTGCTGAGGAAGCGTACGTCACGCGCCGTGATCTCCAGAGAGGCCCGGGCATTGCCCTGCTGGTCGGTCCACACGTTCGGCTCATCGATCTCGCCGATGACGAGGACTTTTTGCCCTTTGGTGAGGTATTGCCCGCAGATTTCAGCCAGTTGCCGCCATGCTGATACGCGGAACCACGTGGTCTTCTTGTCGCTGACCATCCTGACCCGTCCAACGCCGGCCGACAGCCACGCTGAAACTCGTTACCGGTACACCGCTGGCGGTGTAGCGCATTTCCGGATCGCTTCCCCAGATTGCCGACAATCATGACTTGCTGGTACATAAGATCTCCTTTCAGGGGATGGAAAATGGATAGGGGTTCTGCCGCTGCATACGCGGCAACGCACCTATTTTACCCGCCCCGTCTGTGTGCCGTCAACGCCTGCGCCGAGTGAAACATTTGTTCGATCATTGTACACAAAAAAGAGCATCCTCGCAAATCATTCCGGGTGTGATACACTACAGTTTGCTGCTGAGAAATGACGTCAATCGCCTCTTCAAAAGTGAACCGAAACTGTGAGCAAACTGTGAACGTTGCCGACATTCAGACACTGATTCGTGCCGCCGATTTGGACGGCTGGCTTCTCTACGATTTCCGGGGATCCAACCCATGGCGCTGCGCCTGGCCGGGGTGACCAACAGCGGAACGCGCCGCTGGTTCCTGTGGATTCCCGCCGACAGCGCGCCGCAGTTGCTGGTCCATGCCATCGAAGTGACCGGCTTTGCGCCGCTGGGCATGGCCATGACGACCTACATCGGCTGGCAGGATCTGGAGGCCAAGCTGGCCGCGCCACCGGGCCGGTGCGGCGCATCGCCATGGAATACAGCCCGCGCAACGCCATCCCTACGTGAGCACGCTGGATGCCGGGACCAAGGAGATGATCGAGGCAGTGCTGGACGTGGAGATCGTCAGCAGCGCAGACCTGGTGCAGGCGGCCTTTGCCGTGCTCACGCCGGCGCAACTGGCGAGCCACCGACGCGCCGCGGAGGTCTGTCTGGCGACCAAGGATGCGGCCTTCGCCTTCATCGGCGACACGCTGCGGCCGGGCGCACCACCACCGAGTACGAGGTGCAGCAGTTCATCATGTCCCGCTTCGCCGAACAGAACGTGGACCCGGACCATCCACCCATCGTGGCGGTGAACCGTTTCGCCACCGTGGGCCACTATGCGCCCACTGCGGCAGAGCACAATCCCATCGGGCCGGGCGACATGGTGCTCATCGACCTGTGGGCGCGCGAACGCAACAGCCCGGCCGATTGCTTTGCCGACATCACGTGGACGGGCTTCTGCGGCGCGACGGTGCCGGAGGCCGTGCAGGCGGTCTTCAACGTGGCCGCGGCCGCGCGTGACGGTGCGGTGGCCTTCGCCAACGCACGGATGCAGGCGGGCGAGCCGGTCCACGGCTACGAGATCGACGAGCACGCGCGCGGCATCATCACCGCGGCGGGCTATGGCGATTTCATCCGCCACCGCACCGGCCACAGCTTGGGCAGCGACATACACTACCGCGGCGTCAATATCGACAACTTGGAGACGCAAGATCGCCGCCGGCTCATCCCGGGCGTCATGTTCACCGTCGAGCCGGGCATCTACAACCCGGACGCGGCGTGGGATGACAGCCCGTCGCCCAAGGGGCTGGGCATTCGCACGGAGATCAACTGTTTTGTCCATCCGGATCGGTGGAGGTGACGACGCTGCCGTTGCAGACGGGCGTGCCGGCGCTGTTATGAACTGCCAAAGCAATGGTTGATGGAAAATAGATAATTTTGAATGGTGAATGAGAGTGGGCATGGAGCGTCGGATATTCGCGAGCGGCTGCGGCGCGTGGCGTTGTTTGTGACCTGCATGGTCGATATGTTGTATCCCGATGTGGGCATGGCGACGGTGGAGTTGCTGGAACGCCACGGCATTGAAGTGATCTTTCCCGAGGAGCAGACTTGTTGCGGTCAGCCCGCGCTCAACGCCGGCTTTCGGACGAGGCGCATCCTCGCCGAGCGCTTCCTGGACATCTTCGAGCCGTTGGTGCGCAGCGGCCGCGTGGATGCGATCGTGGCGCCCAGCGGCAGTTGCGCCACCATGGTCAGCCACTTCTACGCGGTGCTCTTCGAAGATCCCATGCTGGCCGCCCTGCGCCAACGGGCCGAGTTCCTAGGCACGGTCACCTTTGAACTGACCGAGTTCCTGGTCGACGTCTTGGGCGTGACCGACGTGGGCGCGCACTTTGACGGGCGCTTGACCTACCATGCCTGCTGCCACCTCCTGCGCGAACTGGGCAACGACGCGCAGACCCGCGCGTTGCTCAACCAAGTCCACGACGCCGAGTTGGTGGAGTTGAGCGGCGCGGAGGATTGCTGCGGCTTCGGCGGGCTCTTTGCGGTCAAGAACGCGGCCATCAGCACGGCCATGGGCGAACGCAAGGTGGGCAACATCGCAGCCAGCCGCGCCGACGTGGTCACGCTGTGCGATGTGAGCTGCATGACCCACATCAACGGTCTGCTCGCGCGCACCGGTCAACCGTGCCGCGCGGTGCACATCGCCGAAGTGCTCAACAACCAGGTCCAGGTGGACACGCCGGAGGCAGCATCGTCAACCGCCGCGCCCGCAGAGGCCGACATGCCCCGACGCTGGCAAGATCCGCGCGCCCAAGAGTAGACTCACGCAATAAACACAATGGCAACCTCACCCATCAATCTCTACGCACCGTACAAAGAACGCATCGACCTGGCCGTAGGCAACAAGCTCCAGGCCAACTCCATCAGCCGCGCCACCATCAAGCTGAGCGCGGCCCGGGTCGGCTCTCTGGCCGCGGTGGACGGCCAAGAGTTGCGCAACCAGACGCGCCGGATGAAGGAGTACGTGCTGCGCAATCTGCCCGATCTGCTGGAGACGCTGGAGGCCAACATCACGGCCAATGGCGGCCACGTGCATTGGGCCAATGACGGCGCGGAGGCCGGGCGCATCGTGCTGGACATCGCGCGCAAGACGCGCGCCCAGAGCGTGGTCAAGGCCAAGTCCATGGCCACCGAGGAGATCCACCTCAACGCGACGTTGGAAGAGGCGGGCATGCGTGTGGTCGAGAGCGATCTGGGCGAGTACATCATCCAGTTGGAAAACGAACCGCCCAGCCACATCGTCGCGCCGGTCATCCACAAGCGGCTGGAGGACGTAGCCGACATCTTCCAGCGCGAGTTGGACCTGCCGCCCACGTTGGACCCCGAGATCATGTGCAGCGCGGCGCGCCAGCAGTTGCGCAAGGAATTCCTCGGCGCGGACATGGGCATCAGCGGCTGCAACTTCGCCATCGCCGAAACGGGCACGGTCTGCATCGTCACCAACGAGGGCAACGGGCGCATGACGTCGAGCATGCCGCGGGTCTACGTGGTGGTCATGGGCATCGAGAAGTTGGTGCCCACGGTCGAGGACGCCTTTCTTCAGTACCAGGCCCTCTGCCGCAGCGCCACCGGCCAGCAGTGCAGCGTCTACCTCTCCATGACCAGCGGCCCCCGTCGCCCCGGTGACGCCGACGGCCCGGATGAGTTCCACGTCATTCTCCTGGACAACGGGCGCAGCGACATGTTGGCCAAGGGCTACGGCGAAGCGCTCATGTGCGTGCGCTGCGGCGCGTGTCTCAACGTCTGCCCGGTCTACCGGGAGATCGGCGGCCACGCCTACGGCAGCACCTACAGCGGCCCCATCGGCGCGGTGATCAGCCCGCTGCTCAACAACCACGTGACCAACGTGGAGAAGTTGCCCCATGCCAGCACCCTCTGCGGCGCGTGCCGGGACGCGTGCCCGGTGAAGATCGATCTGCCGCGCCTCCTGCTGGATCATCGGGCCGATCAGGTGGCGGCAGGCGATGCGGCGTGGGCGGAACAGCGGGCCATCCAGGCGTTCGTCGACACGGTGAAACGTCGCGGCCGCTATGAACGCGCGGGCAAGCTGGCCGCCATCGGCAGCAACCTGCTGGCCGGCATGAGCGGCGGGGAAATCAAGGCCATGCCGCCGCCCTTTTCTGCGTGGACCCAAAGCCGCAACTTCCCGCCCTTCGCCAAGAAGAGCTTCCGCGAGCAGTGGCGTGCGCGCGAAGCGCAGAAGCAGCAGCACCGTTGAGTGGAGGCGCTATGTCCACCCGTGACGATATTTTGACCCGGCTGCGGGGCACGCTACGCCGCGCCGACCTGCCCTTTCCGCCGGCGAATCCGCGCCCGTTGACCACGGCGGAGCGGATGACCGTGACCCGGGCCGAGGGTGACGGTCTGGCATTGGCGGCGCGCTTCGGCACGGAACTGGAAAAACTCCACGGCACCTACGAAGTCGTCGAGACCATGGCCGAGGCGCGCATGGCGTTGATGAGCCGGCTGCTGGCGTGGGCGGCGGAGGCCGAGGCGGGCAGACGTGGCCCGCGGCCCGCAACCGGCCAGGAGCGCACCGTGCTCGGCTGGGCGCCCGATCGGTTGCCCGTCACCGGCGTGGCGGACGCGCTGGCCGACATGGAGTTCGGTTTCATCGCGCCCGGCAGCGTCTTGACGGCCGAGGAACGGGAGCGCGTGCGCCATATTCGCTACGGCGTCACCGGCGTGACTGCGGCCTTCGCCAGCACCGGCTCCATGATGATGGTGGCCGGGCCGGGGAGCAATCGATCAGCCTCATTGCTGCCCATCCGCCACATCGCTCATCCCCACCAGCCGCCTCTACCCGACCATGGAAGCGTGGCTGGCCGAGTTGCGCGAGGACGGTCGCCTGGTGGACACGCTGCGCCAGTCGGCCAACTGGTCCATGATCACCGGCCCCAGCAAGTCGGCCGACATCGGCGGCGAACTCACCCTGGGCGTCCACGGGCCGAAGTTCGTCCACGCGATTCTCTTTGACGATGAAAAGAGTCTAGCCACAGATGAACACAGATAAACACAGATTTTGTTTTGATCTTAATTGACGGAGATTTGGCCGGTTAGCCGATTTTTATCTTTAGTTTTTATCTGTGTTCATCTGTGTTCATCTGTGGCTCCCGTATTTGATTTGCCTTGACGGCGTGTTTGCGTGTGACGGCGGCCATGCCCCGCCCCTCGCCCCCGCAACCCGCCCCACCATCCAAGAAAGCGAAACCAATCATGTCCGACAAGACTTACCGAGTTGCCTTCATCGGCGCGGGCACCATCGTCCAGCGGGCGCATGTGCCGGGCTTCAAGGCGCTGCCCAACGTGGAGCCCGTGGCCATCTGTGATGTGAACGCGGACCGCGTGGCCGCCGTCGCCGCCGAACACGGCATTCCCGGCGCCTACACCGACTACGAAGAGATGCTGCGCGGTGCAGCCCGACATCACGGTGATCGCCACGCCCAACATCTTCCACAAGCCCATGACCCTGGCCGCGCTCAACGCCGGCTCCAACGTGCTCTGCGAGAAGCCCCTGGCGCTCACCTACGCCGACGCCAAGGAGATGATCGAGACCGCGGCGGCCAAGGGTCTGATCCTCAACGTGGGCACCCACTATCGCTACACGCCCACGACCCGGGGGCCAAAGCCCACGTGGACGGCGGCTTCTTGGGCGAGGTCTATGCGGCGGCGCTGTCTGGCAGCGCCGATCGGGCATCCCCGGCTTCGGCGGCTGGTTCACCAACAAGGGGCTGGCCGGTGGCGGCGCGTTGCTGGACATCGGCATCCACGCGCTGGACCGTGCGCTCTACCTCATGGGCTACCCCAAGCCGGTGAGCGTGTCCGGCGCGAGCTTCGCCAAGTTCGGCCCGCGGGTGTCGGCCTGGGCGGCTGGGGCAACGAGACGGTGGAGCCCATCCCCAACGCCAAGTTCGACGTGGACGATCTGGCCTGGGCCTTCATCCGCTTCGCCAACGGCGCGGTCATGCAGTTCCAGGTCTCGTGGGCAGCCAACATGCCCGAAGAATCGTGCGCCCAGCTCTTCGGCACCGACGGCGGCATGCTGGTGACCAACAACGAGCTCAAGCTCTATAAGCTCATGAACGGTCAGGAAGTGAACATCGACGCGGTGGTGCCGGGCGGGTATCCCAGTTCCTATGGCTACTTGATGGAGCAGTTCATCAAGCGGCTGGACGGCGACGACAGTGCGCCCATCGGCCAGGAGCAGGCGCTGACCGCGGTCCAGATCGTGGACGGCATCATGCGCTCGGCGGCCAGCGGCCAGGAAGTAAACGCGCTTCATCATGATGCCGGACAGCGCTGACCGCAGTCCAGATCGTTTCGATTGGACGACAGGACGGCAAGCTGAGCCTACAGATGGACATCATGCGCCTGACAGATGCGAGAGCCACACAGATGCGGCTACAGAAACGAGTCCAAGTTTCGATCAGCAAGATGACACACACAAACGGAAGATTCAGGGCCTCTGGCATTCGATCGGATGACACGATAAACACGGATCTAACTTGGACCAGTGAATTTAGATCCTCCGTTCTCCTTGAACGGGCCGGAAACGAAGTTTGGGTCCACCTCTGTCTAAATCATCTGTGTTCATCTGTGTTCACAGCTCCGCCCTTTGCAAGGAGGGAAGCATGGAATTGCAGGCAACGCATCACATCGGCATTCTCACCCAGAATCTGGATGAGATGGTGCAGTTTTACACCGAGACGCTGGGATGTCCCGTCACCCGGCGCTGGGACGACGTGAACATCGTGTTCGTGAACGTGGGCAGCACGACCCTGGAACTCATCGGCCGCGACGCGGCGCTCCCGCACCAGCGCGCCGGCCGGTCGCATCGACCACATCGCTGCACGTGCCCAGCACCGACGCCCACGCGGAGTTGGTGGCCAGGGCGTCACCTTCCGCGACGCGCCGCGCGACTTCAAAAACGTGCGCATCGCCTTCTTCTTCGACCCGGATGGGAACGTGCTGGAGTTGGTGGAAGAGAAAGACGGCTAGGCCATGACGACGACCGCGCAAAGCACCGCGGCCGGTACGCCCATGCCGGTGGCGCAACGCCCCTTCGAAGTCGGCATCTACACCTTCGCCGAGTTGACGCCCGATCCCGCGACCGGCGCGATGATCAGCCCGGAACAGCGGCTGCAGAATCTGGTCGAAAGCGTGGAACTGGCCGATCAAGTGGGGCTGGACGTCTTCGGGCTGGGCGAACACCACCGGCCCGACTACGTCTCGTCCGCGCCCGCGGTCATCCTCGGCGCGCTGGCGGCGCGCACGCACAACATCCGCCTCTCCACCGCGGTGACCGTGCTCAGCTCCGACGACCCAGTGCGCGTCTTCCAGGACTTCGCCACGCTGGACCTGCTCTCCCACGGCCGCGCCGAGATCATGGCCGGGCGCGGCTCGTTCATCGAGTCGTTCCCGCTCTTCGGCTACGATCTCAAGGACTACGACACCCTCTTCACTGAAAAGCTGGAGTTGCTGCTGGAACTGCGCAAGTCGGAAAAGGTGACGTGGTCGGGGATGCGCGCGCCGCTGCAAAACCAGGGCGTCTACCCGCGCCGGTGCAGGATCCGTTGCCGGTCTGGATCGCGGTGGGCGGCACGCCCGAGTCTGTCATCCGCCGGGACGTTGGGGCTGCCCCTGGCCATCGCCATCATCGGCGGCATGCCGGAGCGCTTCGCTCCCTTCGCCCGGCTCTACCGGGAAGCTGCACAGCACGCGGGCCACGACCCGGCCTATCTGCCGGTGAGCATCAACTCCCACGGCTTCATCGCCGACGATCCGCAGCAGGCCGCCGACGACTATTACCCGTCGGCCACGGTGGTCATGAACAAGATCGGCGCGAGCGCGGTTGGGGCGCGGCCACGCCAGCAGCTTGAGGCCAACAAGCAGTTGCGCGAGCGGATTTCGTGGGCGCGCCGGCGCAGATCATCGAGAAGATTCTGTTCCAACACGAGCTCTTCCAGCACAACCGGCTGCTCCTGCAACTGGGCATCGGCACCATTGAGCACAAGAAGGTCCTGCGCGCGATCGAGTTGCTGGGCACCGAGGTGGCGCCGGTGGTGCGGAGGAGATTGGGAAGAGAACCGGGAGTGAAAATTTGAGGAATGAAGATTGAAGATTGGGGGTGCCGGCGTGCGTGAGAAATACAACATTTGAGTGTCGACCGCCAATGTGACATGCACCCCTCTGTCTCCCGACTGTCTGCACGCCCAATCTTCAGTCTTCAATCTTGTCTTTCAAATCTTGTCCTTGAGGAGACACCATGGACTATCGCGATCTCAACAAGAACGGACGTCTCGACGTCTACGAAGATCCGCAGCAGCCGATGGAGGAGCGGTGGCCGATCTGTTGGCGCAGATGACGCCGGCGGAGAAGGCAGGGCTGATGTTTCACGCCATGGCGCCGGTCAACCCGGACGGCAGCTTGAATCCGCCGGAAGGGGGCTTCGTACGGACGCCCGTGACCGAGTTGGTGACCGAGCGCTTGATGAACCACTTCAACGTCCACGCTGCCGGATCCTCGTACTGCGGTTGCGTGGGCACAACCGGCTGCAAAAGTTGGCCGAGGAGACGCGCCTGGGCATCCCCGTGACCATCTCGTCCGACCCGCGCCATGCGTTCAGCGACAACCCGCTGACGAGCTTCATGGCGGGCGCCTTCTCCCAGTGGCCGGAGCCGTTGGGCCTGGCCGCCATCGGCGATGAAGCCGTGACGGAGGTTCGCCGACATGGCGCGCCAGGAGTATGTGGCCGCGGGCATCCGCGTGGCGCTGCATCCTATGGCCGACCTGGCCACCGAGGCCGCGCTGGGGCGCGTCAACGGCACCTTCGGCGAGGATGCCGAGTTGAGCGCGCGCATGACGGCTGCATACATCCGCGGCTTCCAAGGCACGACGTTGGGTCCGGCGAGCGTGGCCTGCATGACCAAGCACTTCCCCGGCGGCGGTCCGCAGAAGGACGGCGAGGATCCCCACTTCAGCTACGGCAAGGAGCAGGTCTATCCCGGCGACCATTTTGACTACCATCTGCCGCCTTTCGAAGCCGCCTTCGCCGCAGGCACGGCCCAGATCATGCCCTACTACGGCCAACCCATCGGCACCCAATACGAAGAAGTGGGCTTCGCCTTCAGCAAGGGCATCATCACCGATCTGCTGCGTACCCACTACGGTTTCGACGGCGTGGTCTGCACCGACTGGGGCCTGATCACCGACGGCATTTTCGAGGGCGTGGTGTGGGAGGCGCGGGCGTGGGGCGTGGAGCACTTGAGCCGGGCGGAGCGCATCAAGAAGGCGCTGGACGCGGGCGTGGACCAGTTCGGCGGCGAGGCGTGCCCGGAGCTGGTCATCGAGTTGGTGGAGAATGGGCAGGTGAGCGAGGCGCGCATCGACGAGTCGGTGCGCCGCATCCTGCGCGACAAGTTCCGGTTGGGCCTCTTCGACAATCCGTATCTGGACCCGGATGTGGCGGTCGCGACGCTGGGCAAGCCGGAGTTTCGGGCGGCGGGCGAGGCGGCGCAGCGCAAGTCCATCGTGCTGCTCAAGAACGGTGCGGACAACGGCGACGCCCCGTTGCCGCTGCGAGGCCGCCCCAAGCTCTACATCGAGAACGTCGACCCGGCCGTGGCCGCGCAGTACGGTGATGTGGTCGAGGATCTGGCCGACGCCGACCTGGCCCTCCTGCGCCTGAAGACACCGTTCCAGCCGCGCGACGGCATCTTCCTCGAGCGCATGTTCCACGCGGGCGACCTGGACTTCAAGGAGCCGGAACTGAGTCGCATCCTGGCGATCCTGGCCGCCAAGCCGACCGTCGTCGACATCTACCTTGACCGTCCGGCCGTCATCCCCGAGATCGCGGCCGGCTGTGCGGCACTGCTGGCCAACTTCGGCGCCAACGATGCTGCGCTGCTGGACGTGGTCTTCGGCCGGGTGACGCCGGTGGGCAAGCTCCCGTTCGAGCTGCCGTCGTCCATGGATGCGGTGCGGGCGCAACACCCCGACGTGCCCCACGACTCGGCCGACCCGGTCTTCCGTTCGGCCACGGTTTGACGTATTGACCCCACAGACCAGGTTTCTCCGCGAAACCTTGTTTGTCGTCCTCCACGTTCACCAAGGATTGACTATGCGCAAAGCAATCTGGACCATTCTCGCCGTGCTGTTGATTTTGCTGTTGCTCGTGTCCGTGGGCGGCTTCATCTACCTGCGCACGAGCCTGCCCAAGACACGAGGCACGGTCCAGATGGACGGCCTGGACGCGGCGGTGGAGATCGTGCGCGACGACGCGGGCGTGCCCCACATCTTCGCCACGACGGACCACGACGCGTTCTTCGCCCTGGGCTATGTCCACGCGCAGGACCGCATGTGGCAACTGGAACTGAACCGGCGCACGGGCGCAGGGCGGCTGAGCGAAGTACTGGGCGAGCCGGCCTTGCGTACGGACAAGTTCCTGCGCACGCTGGGCGTCTACCGCGGCGGAGGCGGCCTGGCCTCAACTCCAACCGCGCACCCAGGCGCTCATCGAAGCGTACGGCGCGGGCATCAACGCCTGGATCGCCGAGGGGCACACGCTGCCGCCCGAGTTCCTGATCCTGGGCGTGAAGCCGGACGCGTGGACGCCCATCGACTCGCTGGTCTGGGCCAAGATGATGTCCTGGGATCTGGGCGGTGACTGGGATCTGGAGTTGCTGCGCGCCGAGTTGACCCAAGCCATCGGCCCGGAGCGGACCGCAGATCCTGCCCGCGTACCCCGAAAACGGGACGAGCATCCTGGATGCCGGCGAATTCAGCCCCGGCAGCGGCGGCGATCTCCTGGACTTTGACAGCGAGTTGCGCGGCAGTCTGCGCCTGGGCGGGCTGGATGTGGGCAGCAACAACTGGGTCATCGGCGGCAGCCGCACCGAGACGGGTCTGCCGATGCTGGCCAACGATCCCCACCTGGGCGCACGCATTCCGTCCATCTGGTATCTGGCGGAGATCCACGGCGACACCATCCACGCGACTGGCGCGACTTTGCCCGGACTGCCCGGCTTCCCCACGGGCCACAACGGCCGCATCGCCTGGGGCGTCACTAACGTGGACCCGGACGTGCAAGATCTCTACGTGGAACGCATCAACCCGGCCAACCCCAACCAGTACGAAGGTCAACGGGGAATGGGTGGACATGGAGATCGTGGAGGAGTTGATCGTCGTCAAAGGCGAGGAGCAGCCCATCCGCTGGGCGGCGCGCAGCACGCGCCACGGCCCGCTCATCAGCGACGTGAGCAGCACGGCGCGGCCCATGGCCATGCGCTGGACCGCGCTGGACCCGGACGACACCACCGTGGACGCGTTTCTGGACGTGAACTACGCCACGAATTGGACCGAGTTCGTGGATGCCTTCCGGCGCTATGTGGGGCCGAGCCAGAACTTCGTCTACGCCGACGTGGAGGGCAACATCGGCTACTTTGCGCCCGGCCGCATTCCCATCCGCGCCAACCACGACGGCATGTTGCCCGTGCCCGGCTGGACCGACGAGTACGCCTGGATCGGCGAGATCCCCTTCGACGAGCTGCCTCGGGCATTCAACCCGGAGAAGGGCTACATGTCCAGCGCCAACCAGCGCGTCGTGGGCGACGACTACCCGTATCTCATCTCCAACGACTACACACCGCCCTACCGGGGCGACCGCATCAACGAACTGATCGAGGAATTCAGCCGCGACGGTGCGACGATCTCACTGGACGACATGGCCGCCATCCAAGGCGACCGCACCAGCATCCAGGCGCGCGAACTCCTGCCGCTGCTGCTGGACGCGACCGCGGATGTCGCGCCGGATCGTCCAGCCTTGGCCGGCGTGGACAGGACGCGCACCGACGCGGCGCTGGATCGGGTCCGCGGGTGGGACGCCACGGTCGCCATGGATTCGACTGCCGCGACCATCTACGAAGCATGGCTCTTCCATCTGGGACAAGCCATGTTCGCCGATGACCTGCGCGGCGATCTCTATCAGCAGATGGCGGAGCGGAACCACGACACCTTTCTGGCCAACATCTACGCCGATCCCGCCACGTACGGCTTCTGGTGCGACGATGTCCTGACCGTGCCGGTGGAAAGCTGCGGCGACATCGCGCTGCTGGCCCTGGACGCCGCGCTGGATGATATGACCGACCGCCAGGGCGCCAACATGGACCGTTGGGCGTGGAGCAAGGTGCACATCACCCAGTACCCGCACACGCCCTTCAGCCAGGTGCCCGCGCTCAAGCCCTTCTTCGCCCGCAGCATCGCCAACGGCGGCGACGACTACACGGTCAACGTGGCGCCGGTGGACGGCAGCGACCCTTACAACCAGACCCACGTGCCCAGCTTCCGCAGCCTCATCGACCTGAGCGACTTCAACGCGAGCCGTTTCATGCACACCACCGGCCAGTCGGGCAACGTGCTCAGCCGGCATTATGATGATCTCATTGAGCCCCATCGCGACGTGGAGTATCTGCCCATGACGTGGGGGCGGGAGAGTGTGACGGGAAGGGTGTTGCGGCTGAACCGCAGTAAGTGGGGGGACAAATGGACACGCGGCGGCGCGAAGCAACGCGAAGGGAAAATCTTCGCGTTGTTCGCGCTCGCGCTCTGCGGATTGCGCTTTACTTCAGAACCTCGTCAAAGAACGCCACCGGAGCGCGCCATGGCTGTAAGGAAGCACGTAGGTTGTGGTCGTCGCCTGGGTAGCTGAACAACTCGGACTTCCGCCGGCAGCCTCGATGTCATCACGCAACAATTCGGAGAAGAGCAGCGGCACCGAGCCGTCGGCCGTGCCGTGGTGCAACTGAATCGGGCCGGGAAGTTCATCCACAAACGTGTTGGCGGAGATGGAGGCCCAGAATTCGGGATTCTCTTCGGGCGTGCCATACTCGGCCTGCAATTCATCAACGCCAGCGCCGGGCATGGGACGGGATCGTCCGCGGCACCGAGGTGCGCGTCCAGCGCGTCATGATGTCGGGATAGGCCGCGACCACGCCCGCCCAGATCACGCCGACCTTGATGTCGGGGTCGGCCAGCATGGCGCGCACGGTGATGTAGCCGCCCATGGAGTGGCCCCACATGCCGATCCGGTCCGGGCATCCACGTAGGGCAGTTGTTTGATCGACGCGGTGGCGTTGAGCACGTCGATGACGTAGTCGGGCGTGCCGTACGCACTGCGCGCGTCGCCCTCGGAAAAACCGTGGCCCCGGTAGTCGGACTTGAACGTGACGTAGCCGTTGCGGGCGAAGCCGTCCTGGTAGGCCACGTAGCGCTCGGTGGTGCGATAGACCTCAGGCGGAATATACCCGTAGTTGAAGATGATGGCGGGCCAACCGTCGGCGGGCGCGCCGCCGGGCACGGCGAGCAGGCCGAAGATCTTGAAGCCTTCGGACTGGTAGGACGCGGACGTAACGCGTAGGTATCGCCGGGCGCCAGCGTCTGCTCGATGACCAGGTCGCTGCCCGGGGAAGTCCAGGCTGCGCAGATAGTCGATGGTCAGCCGCGCGCCGTCGAAGCGTCGTATTTTCCGGGTTCGTCGGCGACGATATCGCCGCCCGCACCCGTGTCCGCAGCCGGAGTTGAGGCCCGATGCACCACCGCCCGACCTGGGCTTGCCGTGTCCGTGGACGCAGCGGGAATGCAGCGTCCAGCCCAATGTTGATGACGCCGGGGTCAGTGATGGTGGGGAAGGCGCATCCGTTTCCGCCGCGGCGTTCGTGGCGGCCAATGCGCGGGTACGCGCTCAAGTTGCCGAGTGTGCGCAGGGCGATGGCAGAAAGCGTGTCGCCCGCCCGCACAATCACGGTGTCCGCACACGGCAGGCTTTGGCGCGGGCCTGTCCGGGCAGAAGCACCCCAGCACAAGCAACAGGCTTATCCCGGCCAGCGCGGCCCGTTTGGCTCCCTGGCGGTGTGGCGGATTGAGTTTGGTGGGCATTGTTCATCGTATTCATGTTCGCTAGAATAGCCAATGACCGGCCTCGCTTGCCGTAGGCGTGCTCGACTTACCAAGATTCCCGTGCGCCTCACTCTGCAAAGGATAACGCTCATCATGCCCGCATCGATTTGGTGCCCGCCCCAACATTCTGATTTGCACCGACCAGCAACGCTGGGACACCGGCTGTTACGGCAACTCCACGTGCACACGCCCAATCTGACCGGCTGGCCGCACAAGGCACTGTCTTCACCCATGCGTACAGCCAGAGCCCGGTCTGCACGCCCAGCCGCGCCAGTTTTCTCACCGGGCGCTACCCACGACCCGCTGTTTCAAAACGGCCAGGACATCCCGGCCGACGAGGTGCTGGTCACCAAGCTGCTGGCCGACGCCGGCTACGTGGGCGGACTGAGCGGCAAGCTGCATCCGTCGGCGTGCAATCCGGCCGCCACCGCTGGGCGAACGGCGCATTGACGACGGTTATGGTCTTCCACTGGTCGCACACGCCGTTGCCGTCCAAGATCATGGCCACGGACGCGGCGTCCCTGCGCGATCTGCCGTGTGGCCCAGCAACGAGTACGCGCTGTGGCTGCACGAGCAGGGTGAGCACTACCGGCGCACGCCCCATCCGCAGCGCCGCTTCGTGCAGACGGGGATGTCGCAGAGCTGCACCAGACCACGTGGTGTGTGGACAAGGCCATCACCTTCATGGAGGCCAATGCCGGTGCGCCCCGTCCCTGGTTCTTCTCGGTCAACCCGTTCGACCCGCACCATCCGTTCGATCCGCCGGCCGCGTATCTCCAGCGCTATGTGGACCAGCTTGATGTTGCCTCTGCCCCGGTGCATGCCCGGCGAGCTGGACGACAAGCCCTTTCCAGCGCATGGATCACGCGAGGCGTACAACACGCCCGGCCTCTATCCCTTCCCGGAGATGACAGACGACGATCACCGCATGTTGCGCCGCGCATTACGCCATGATTGATCTCATCGACGCGCAGGTGGGCCGACTGCTGGATGCGTTGGAACGCACTGGGCAGGCCGACAACACGCTGGTCATCTTCATGTCCGACCACGGCGAGATGTTGGGCGACCACGGCATCTATCTCAAGGGGCCGTACTTCTACGAGCCGGCGGCACGTGCCGCTGCTGGTGCGTGGTCCGGCGTGGAGCCCGGGTGCGTAGCGACGCGCTGGTGGAATTGACCGATCTCGCTTCCACGCTCTTGACGCGGCAGTTTGCCGCCCGGTCCGGCCATGCAGGGACGCTCGCTCCGGCCGCTGCTCACGGGAGACGCGGACCCGGCGCCAGCATCGTTGACGTCTACTGCGAGTATCTCAACGCCATGCCGTGGCACAATGACCCGCAGCCGCACCTGACCATGGTACGCACGGCCACGCACAAGCTGGTCCATGCCCACGGGCTCGACACGGGTGAGTTGTACGATTTGGACGCCGATCCCACGGAGACAGACAATTTGTGGGACGCCGCCGCGGCGCAGGATGTGAAAACGGAGCTCATGCTGCGCCTGGCCGATCGGCTGGCGTGGACGACCGATCCGTGGCCGCCGCGGCGCGGAGATTGGTAGACGCGACGTCGCTAGACGCGGGGCAGAATCTCGAAGTGGGGAATATGGCGCGGCCGCACTGCGCGAAAATGACGCTGGTCGAGCGTGAGAATCGTCGTGATGCTGAGGCGTTCCGCCAAGGCGACCAAGGTTGCATCCACGAAATCGAGTTCACCATCCGCGTATTGGGTGAGAATCTCGTTGCTGCGCACCAGGTCAGTCACCTCAACCGCAAGAATTTCCCAGCTCGGTTGGCTCAACTCGGCCAAGAAAGCGCGCATGACGGCATGGCCGATGCGCGCGTATAACAAGTACGCGGCCTCGGGTAGGACAGTGATGGGCACGGCGATTTGTGCCTGGGCGGTCTGGGCGACGTCCACGCACGCGCTGTGATGCCGCTCACGCGGATTGGTCAAAGCCACCAGAAAGCTGGTGTCAGCCAGAAGTCGCATCGTCTGCCTGCGTGAAGCCGAAGTGCGGATGGAGTCCGTTGCGAATCAGTTCCTCATCGCGCCCGTCGGCCAGATCCATGGGTGGCGCATCCGGCCCCGCCAACCCCACCAGATTCATGAGCGGGCTTGCTTCGGGTAGATCCGCTTCTTGCTTCACCACATAGAGTTCCAGGGCATCTCGTATCATCTCTGCCTTGGTGCGCCCCTGTCGACGCGCAAGGCGTTCAAGACGGAAGAGCAATTCCTCGTCTGCCATGATGGTTGTACGTTTCACATAGCCTCCTTATGCATGCATATATGCATATGCTAGCATAATCGACCTGTCTGGACAATTTGCCAAGTCCAGCACGCGCTGGCAAGCTAACGCTGACATAGTCAATTCTAGCGACTGCGGAGAGAAAACCATGACAGACATAGAGGCATACAGCAAGCCGGTGGCGGCACTGCTCAAATTAGGCGAACGCCCGTTGAACGATGAAGAATGGCGTGACTACCGCAGCGACGGCATTACCCTTGACCACGTACCCGAACTGATCACCTTGGCGACAGACGAGGATCTGCTTCTTGACGCCTGGCCCGACCCCAGCATGTACGCGCCCATCCACGCGTGGCGCGCCTTGGGCCAATTGCAGGCGGAAGGCGCGATCGAGCCATTGCTGAAGATGTTGAGCATTGGGTCAGAGGTCGATATCGAAGCGGCGAACGAGGACATCCCGGCGGCGCTGGCGCTGATCGGCGCCGCGGCGCTGCCGGCGCTAAGTAATTTCCTGAACGATCCGCGGGAGGATGAATATGCGCGCATGTCCGCAGCGCAGGCTGCAGGAGAGATGGGTCTCGTCAATCCCGCTGTGCGTGACGAATGCGTCACCATCTTGGCGGAACGCCTTGCGCAGGCCCGGCCCAGCGAACGGGGCTTCAATGCCGGTTTGATCTACGAACTGACAAGGCTCCATGCGGTCGAGGCCGCGCCTGTCATCGAAAAGGCGTTTGCCGACAACGTGGTTGACCTGTCGATCCAGGGTGATTGGGAGAGCGCCCAGGTTCGACTGGGTCTGCTCGACGAACGGGTGACGCCCGAGCCCAACTGGTTCCAAGCGGAAGCGCGCGCCGACGGCCAGCCGGAGGTGGTGTTCCCTGACATCCCTGGGGAACAAGACGGCCGTGTAACCTTTGCCGATGACCACGCCAAACGCAAGAAGGCGCGCAAACAAGCCAAGGCGACCAAGAAAAAGCAGCGGAAGCCGAAAAAGAAAAAGCGGAAGTGAGCAGCAGTCCCCAATATTCGCTTTGCTCGTTCCCATCCTTCATGGCACACTGACGGTCACGCGAAATCATCACGTTGACCGGAAACCGTCCCATGACACGAACCCTCACCATCCCAGAGAGCGCGCCGCCGGCCTTTCACATGCTGGCCAAGCCAACCGGCGCCATCTGCAACCTGGACTGCGCCTACTGCTTCTTCCTGGACAAGGAGGTCTTCTACCCGGGCAGCAAGTTCCGCATGTCCGACGCCACGCTGGAGCAGTACATCAAGCAGCTCATCGAGGCGCACCAGGTGGACGAGGTGACCGTGGCCTGGCAAGGGGGCGAGCCGACCATCATGGGGCTGGACTTCTTCCGCCGGGCCATGGCGCTGGCGGAAAAGTACCGGCGGCCGGGCATGCGCTTCCAGCACACCATGCAGACCAACGGCACGCTGCTCACGGAAGAGTGGGTTGCCTTCTTCAAGGAGCACAACTTCCTCATCGGCATCAGCCTGGACGGGCCGCGCCAGCTCCACGACGTCTACCGGGTGGACAAGGGCGGCGGCCCCACCTTCGACAAGGTGATGCGCGGCGTGCGGCTGTTGCAGGAACACGGCATCGAGTACAACGTGCTGACCACGGTCAACCGGGTCAACGCCGACTACCCGCTGGAGGTCTACCGCTTCCTGCGCGACGAGGTGGGGACGACGTGGATGCAGTTCATCCCGGTGGTGGAGCGCATCAACGCCGACGGGCTGACGCTCTTCCAGGAAGGCGACCAGGTGTCGGACCGGTCGGTGGGGGCGGAGCAGTTCGGGCGCTTCCTGAGCACCATCTTCGACGAGTGGATCAGGCACGACGTGGGCCGGGTCTATGTGCAGACCATCGAGGCGGCGCTGCGCAACTGGCTGGGCCTGGAGGCATCGGGCATGTGCGTCTTCAACCAGACGTGCGGCACGGGGCTGGCCATCGAGCACAACGGCGACGTCTACTCGTGCGACCATTTCGTGGAGCCGAACTACCTGTTGGGCAACATCCACGACGAGCACATGATCGAGTTGGTGGCCGCGCCCAAGCAACTCAAGTTCGGCCAGGACAAGTACGACGACCTGCCGCGCTACTGCCACGAATGCGACGTGCGCTTCGCCTGCCACGGCGAGTGTCCCAAGAACCGGTTCATCACCACACCGGACGGCGAGCCGGGACTGAACTATCTCTGTGCGGGCTTCAAGTACTTCTTTCACCACGCCGACTTCGGCATGAAGCTGATGGTTGGTCTCTATCGCCGGGAGCGCCCCATCCCCGAAGTCATGGCGATTCTGGAGCGAGCCTTCGCGGACGTGGGCCGCAACGATCCCTGTCCGTGCAAGAGCGGGCGCAAATTCAAGCAGTGCCACGGCCGGCAGCATCAGGCCGCCCGCATTGACCTACCGGAGCTTACGCCGCAGTCGCGTTCACAGCTTGCCACAACAGCAACGTAACCAACATTCATCAACGTGGAGGAGAAACCGTATGGCAGAGAAGAAACCCAACATCCTCGTGCTGTGGGGGGATGACATCGGCTGGTGGAACATCAGCTACAACAGCCGCGGCCAGATGGGCTATCGCACGCCCAACATCGACCGAGTGGCAAATGAAGGCGTGGCGTTCACAGATTACTACGCCCAGCAGAGTTGCACAGCGGGCCGCGCCGCGTTCATCACCGGCCAGAACCCCATCCGCACCGGCCTGACCAAGGTGGGCATGCCCGGCGCGGACGTAGGCCTGCAGGCAGAGGATCCGACCATCGCCGAGATGCTCAAACCGCTGGGCTATGTCACCGGGCAATTCGGCAAGAATCACTTTGGGGATCGCGACGAGTTCCTGCCGACCATGCATGGCTTCGATGAGTTCTTCGGCAATCTCTACCACCTGAATGCCGAGGAGGAACCTGAAGATCCCGATTATCCCAAGGATCCGGCCTTCAAAGAGCACTTCGGTCCGCGTGGCGTGCTGCACTGCTGGGCGGACGGCAAGGGCGGCCAGACGATCGAAGACACCGGTCCGCTGACCAAGAAGCGCATGGAGACCATCGACGACGAGGTGACTGATGAAGCATTGCGCTTCATTGACGAAGCGAATGAGTCAGGCAAACCGTTTTTCGTCTGGTACAACACCACCGCCATGCACTTCCGCACCCACGTGGCTGAAAAGCACGTCGGCAAGAGCGGCCAGGGTTTCTACAACGACGCCATGGTCGCCCATGATGAGAACATCGGCCGCATGCTCGACAAGCTCGACGAGTTGGGCATTGCCGAAGACACCATCGTCATGTACTCCACGGACAACGGCGTGCACTACAACACGTGGCCGGATGCCGGCATCACCCCCTTCCGTTCGGAAAAGAACACCAACTGGGAAGGCGGCTGGCGCGTGCCTGCGTTTGTGCGCTGGCCGGGTAAGTTCAAGGCGGGCACGGTGCTCAACGGCATCGTCTCCATGCAGGAGTGGCTGCCCACCTTCCTGGCCGCCGCGGGCGAACCCGACATCAAAGAGAAGCTGCTCGAGGGTCATCAGGCCGGCGACAAGACCTTCAAAGTCCATATTGACGGCTTCAACATTTTGCCCTATTTGATGGGCGAAGTGGACGAAAGCCCACGCAACGCGTTCTTCTACATCAGTGACGACGGCGACATCCTGGCCATCCGCATGGGCGACTGGAAGGTGGTGCTCATGGAGCAGCGCGCCAAGACCCTCGCCTGTTGGTTCGAGCCGTTTGTACGCCTGCGCGCGCCCAAGATCTTCAACCTGCGCCGGGATCCGTTCGAACGGGCAGACGAGAATTCGAACACGTACTGGGACTGGGTCATCTCCCACGCCTACATCATCTACTACATGCAAGCGGCCGTGGCCAAGGAAATCGACAACTTCGTCGCCTTCCCGCCGCGCCAGAAGCCCGCGTCGTTCAACCTGGACCGTGTCCTGGAGCAGTTGCAGGACGCGTCAGGCGGCGGACAACACTAGCCGAAATCGAAACCCACCACGAAAAAACGGTGCGCCGTCTTGACGGACGGCGCACCGTTTTTTCGTGGTGGGTTTTCCTTTATCCCGGCAGACGCGGGCGCGGCAGCGGCTGCACGATCGAGCCGGCATCGAGCGCCACGGCTGATGTCAATGCCGCCGGGCCGCGCGCCAGCACACCATCGCTGAGCACCCGTGCGCGCAGACCGCCCCGCCCCTTGAGGAACTTGTGCGCACCGGGTGCGAGCATGGCATCCATCCACGCGCAGGGGCTGCACGGTTTAGCCCCGGCAAAGCGCACCGGCCCGTGCCCGGCGTCGATGGTAAACTCCTGCCCCAACAGTTGGTTGAGGTTGACGCCCTCGGTCACCACGTTGCGCCGCATGAGGTGGGGCGCAACGTCCTCCAGCCCGAACTCGTCCACCACGGCCGCGAAAACCTCCCACGCCACAAACGTAATCTGCGCGTCGAAGTGCGCGGCCACGCCGAAATAGCGGTCGCCGACGATGCCCTTGCCCGCGCGCACCTCGATCTGCGCAGCGTCGAACGTGGGATGATCGCCCGGACCATCCTTGGGTCGACCGAAGTAGTTGTGGCCGGGCGACACGTAGAGATGGCGGATGACACACGCCGTGACAAACATCAGAGCCCGCCCCGCGAGCGCATGATCTGCCCGGTGATCCAGGCGGCCTCATCCGAAGCGAGGAAGGCGACGAGGCGCGCCGCGTCTTCAGGTCGGCCCACCCGGCCGCGGCGCGGCCGCGGCCCACGCGGCGCTGCTCGTCGCTGATCCAGCCGGTGTCGGTGATGCCGGGGTCGATGGCGTTGACGGTGATGCCGCGACGCATGGCCGTGGGCGCGGCGCTGGTGGTGAAGGCTTCCACCGCGCCCTTGGTGGTGACGTGCGATCCCGTCGGCATGGCGCCCACACCCTGCCCCGACGTGAGGTTGATGATGTGGCCGCCGCGGTCGCCTTGAACCGGCGCACCAACTCGGCGCTGAGCAGCGCCATGCCGCGCACGTTGACCGCGCAGTGCCGGTCGAGTGTGGCCGTGCCCAACGCCTGGATGTCGCCCATGAGCGAGACTGCGGCGTTGTTGACCAGGACGTGCACCGGCCCCAGCGCCGCCTCCGCCGCATCAAAGAGGACGGCGCGACATCGAGCCTGCGACAGGTCGTACTCGCCGTGGGCCACGCGGCGGCCGGCGCTTGAAGTTCGGCCACCGGGTCGGTCACGTCGTCGGCCGCGCCGTCCCAGGGCATTTCGGCGTCGTAGGGGCGGTAGTAGGTGAGAAACAGGTCGGCGCCCCGCGCGGCAAAGGCCCGGGCGATGGCCGCGCCGATGCCGATGCGCCGGCTCGCGCCGGTGATGACGGCCACGCGGCCGGCCAAGGGCAATGTGTCATGTTCGATCATGTCCGTCGTACTCCTCTTCCAGAATGCTCATCCACACGTCACTCTCCCAGCGCCCGTTGATCCACGCGCCGTCCCGTTCCGTCCCTTCGATGACAAAGCCGGCCCGTTGGTACATGGCAATGGCCCGGGTGTTGAAGGCCAAAACGCGCAAATCGACCCGGTGCAGGTGCAGCGTTTCGAAGGCATAGGCCAACACCAGCCGGGTCGCCTCCAGGCCGATGCCCCGATTCCACACCGACGCGCCGAAGATGCCGATGGCATAGCGCGCCTGCCGTTCCACCGTCCGGAGCGAGTGCAGCCAAGCCGTACCCACGCAGCGCCCAGAGAACCCGATGACCCAATCCGTGGGGCTCACGCGCCACGTTGGCGTACCAAACGGCGGCGCCTGGCCGCGGTGTAGTGCGGATCCGCAGCCGGCAGTTCGCCGCCGACCAGGCGCACGTACTCGCGGTTATAGCCGACGGCCAGCCAGTCCATTTGGTCTTGGGGACGGGCGCGCCGAAGCAGCACATTCACGCCGACTCAGCGAGGGCGCATCAGCCGGCGACATGGGCCTTACGCTGCACAAACGAAGCGAGTTCAGCCGGGGTGCGCGCGTTCATGACGAGGCGACGCGGCACGTGACGATCGGCCTTGCGCCAGTAGCTGCTGAGGTGCTTGCGAATGGGGTCGAAGTGGTAGCGCTCCTCGTGGCCGAAGGTGGCGGCGTAGACGTGCGCGTGCTCCACGGCGATGGTCCACAAACCGTGGGGCAGCGCGGTCAAGTCGGGCCGGTCCTCGGCGCGCAAGAGGACGAACGGATCGCCCATGGCGGCGCGGCCGATGAGCACACCGTCCAGGCCGAAGGCCGCGGCGCGCGCCTCACCGTCGTCGCGATCGGACACGTCGCCGTTGCCCAGCAGCAGCGTGGTCGATCCGCGGAGATGGCGGGCGGCGCGCCCGATGGCGTCCCAATCCGCCGCGCCCGCATAACGTTGCGCCAGCGTGCGGCCGTGGAGGGCGATGGCGGCCGGCTCCGTCTCCAGTAGCGTGGGAATCCAGACGTCGGCCACGTCGGTGTCGTAACCGGTGCGCGTTTTGACCGAGACGGGAATTGGCCGGCGCAACAGGTCGACATGGGCCGGCAGATGTTCACGGCGGCGCGCGGCCTCGGCCAGCACGGACGCATGGAGATCGGGACAGTCGTCCGGGATCATGCCGTCACACCACTGGCGCACACCTAGTTGCGTGGCGCGCACGATCTCCTGGGCCAGGCCGGGCGTGCGGATGAGACCGGCGCCGGAACCGCCGTTGGCCACACTCTTGGCCGGACAGCCCATGTTGATGTCAATGCCGTCAAAGCCCAGCGCACAGACGAGCACCGCGGCCTGGCGGAAGTGATCCGGCACGCGTCCGTAAACCTGGGCGACGACGGGCCGCTGGCTTTCGTCGTAGATGAAGCCGCGCAGCGCGCGGTGCCGCCGGCCGCGACAGAGTTCGTCCACGCTCGTGAACTCGGTGTAGGTCACGTCGGGACGGCCGTATTTGTTGCTGATGTAGCGGAACGGCTGATCGCTCACGCCGTCCATGGGCGCGAGGCCCACGATCGGCCGCGCCAAGCGCGTCCAAAATGACGCCGCAGCCCCGCTCACCGCCCCCACTCCACTCATCTCAGTCCGCTTCTCACACACCGCGCTCAACACCCACTCACGCCTTCACGCATCACGTTTCACGTTTCACGTTTCACGTTTCACGTTTCACGTTTCGAGTATACTGAACTCCCCACCCATCAAACAAACGCGTCCGTCCCCTTCACGCCGGAACGAAAATGAAACGATGCGACGGTATAATACGAGCCGCCAGCGCAGTTCAACCGCCAAACCTGCGTAGGTGACCGGACATCCGCCCACGCAGCGGCCGGCCTCACCCGCCCCACACCCCGCACCGGAGGAGCCATGTTCACATCAACACAGCCGCCACGTGTCGACCGCATCCCCCCACGCGCGTGCGCTCTTGCACGCGTGGTCGTGCGCAGCGTGCCGCCCCTGATCCTGAGCTTGCTGCTGATCCTGCTGTCAGCCCCGTACGCGCACGCGGCCCAGGCCGATGATGCGCCGCCCACGCCGGGGGAGATATTCCAACGGATCAGCCCGTCCATTCCCTACCTGGAAACACCGACCGGCACGGGCAGCGGCATCCTGGTGAAACAGAGCGGCAAGCAGTACGTGGTCACCAACAGCCATGTGGTCTGGCCCTATCAAGAGGCCTTTGTCTACTTCCCCGACGGGACGGAACTGTACGACGTGCCGCTGGTGGACTGGGATCTGCTGGCCGACATCGCCGTGCTCGGTCCGGTCGACGTGGACGTGGAGCCGGTCAACCTGTTGCCGCGGGCGGCGGTGGAGGTGGGTGACGTGGCCTACTTGATCGGCTATCCCTATGAGAGCGACCTCTATCCCGAGCCGACAATGGCCCAGGGCATCATCTCGCGGCTGCGCCAATGGACACTGACCGGCCTGTCGTACGTGCAGACGGACGCGGCCACCGCACCGGGCCAGAGCGGCGGCATCTTGGTGGCGGCCGACGGCAAAATCTTGGGCCTCTCGACCTACATCCTCGACGACCAGGGCGCGTTCACGTTGGCGCTCTCCAGCGGCGACCTGCGCCGACGCATGTTCCAGATCCTGCGCGGCTACGATGTGGACCAGTTGGGCGATCGCCGCTCGCTGTTGGACGACACCGACGACCGCAAGACGATCCTCCTGGACGGCTGGCGCTATGGCTACTTGGACTACAGCGGCGACGTGGACATGTTCGTGGTCGAGTTGGCGGAAGGGCAGCAGGTCTGGGCCTGGCTCGACTCGTACGCCATCGATCCCGAGATCGCCATCGGCCCGATTCACGCGCACGAAGAAGAACTGGTGTCAGACGGTCCTTACGTGAACGACGTGTACTACGAGGCGCCCGAGGACGGCGAGTATCTGATCATGGTGCGCGACGTGGAAGCCGACGAAACGGGTGCGTACCTGATCGGCGTCTCCACCGTTGACGACGAGTGAGCCTCACACGAACTTGGCCTTCATCCACGGCGCCGTGTTGTGGAAGCTGGCCGCAACGTGACCCGGCGGCACCAACGCATCGCACGCCGCGCGCAACTCGTCGCCGAGCGTCATCTCCAGCACCGGCAGCAGCGTCTCCAGTTGCTCCATGCGCTTGGGGCCGATGATGGGCGCGGTGATGCCCGGCTGCTCCTTGACCCAGAGCACGGCCAGTTGCGCCGGCGACAGGCCGTGTTCCTGCGCCAGTGTGACGAACGCATTGCCCACCTCGATCGCCTGCGCCGTGATGCGTTCGGCGTAGATGCCGCCGCGCAGCGCCGCGCGCGAGTCGTCGGGGAAGACGTCCGCCGTGGCGTAGCGCCCGGCCAGCAGCCCCATGGCCATGGGCGACCAGGAGATGATGCCCAGCCCGTGGGCCTGACACATGGGCACCAGTTCGTTTTCAATACGCCGGTCCAGCAGATTGTAGGGCGGCTGTTCGCAGACGAAGCGGGCCAGGTTCTTCAACTCGCTGACCATGATCCCTTCCATGACCTTCCATGCGGGCGCAGTCGAACTGCCGATGTAGCGCACCTTGCCCTGGCGCACCAGGTCGGTCAGCGCGCCCAGCGTCTCGTCCAGCGGGATCTCCATGTCGGGCCGGTGCAGTTGGTAGAGGTCGATGGTCTCCGTCTGCAAGCGGCGCAGGGAATCCTCGCACGCCTTCATGATGTGCAGTCGCGGGTTGCCCCGGTCGTTGGGGCCGGGACCGACCGGATAGTGCACCTTGGTGGCGATGAGCACCCGATCGCGCCGCCCGTTGGCCAGCAGCGCGCTCGATGATGCGCTCGCTCGCCGGTGCGGTAGCTGTTGGACGTGTCGATCAGGTTGATGCCCGCGTCCAACGCCGCGCCACGAAAGCGCGGCCTCGTCTCGGGCGTCGGGTTGGCGAAGTTGTCGGTCCCCAGCACCAGCGGCGAAACCTTGACGCCGGTACGACCGAGGTGTGCGATAGAAGTATGGTTCCTCCAGGAAGAAGAAAATAAGAGGAAGATTGAAGATTGGGTGTGGCGCACATCCGCCGAAGCGCGGCGGCGCGGCACGACCAATCTTCAATCTTCATTTCTCAATCTTGTCCTTACCGCCGTAAACGCGCCGTCCACATTCACCATGGCGCCGGTCATGAAGCGGCGGCGTCCGAGGCGAGGAAGGCGACGACGCGGGCGATCTCTTCGGGCTGGCCAGGCGCCCCACGGAATGCGGTCGGCCAGGATCGTCCAGGAAGGCGCGGGTGGCGGCGCAGCCCGCTCCGAGGAGAGCATGGGCGTGTCCACTTCGCCCGGACAGCAGACGGCCAGGATGCGGCTGCCGTCGCGGGCGTGGTCCAGGGCCATGGCCCGGGTCAAGCAGGGACGGCGCCCGGTGCGCAGTACGTGCCACGCCCGTCGCGCCGATGTCGCCCCAGATCGAGCCGAAATTGATGATGACGCCGCGGCGTTGCGCCTGCATGTGGGGCAGCGCGGCCCGGCACATGAAGAAGATGCCGTCCACGTTGACGCCGAAGATCTGGCGCCACGCCTCGTCGCTGGTGGCGATGACGTCGGTGCGCTTGATGATGCCCGCGGCGTTGACCAGAATGTCCAGCCGGCCGTGCGCCGCAATCACCCGGGCGATGACATCGTTGCAGAACGCGGACCGGCTCACGTCGCCGGTGATGGGGGCCGGCGCACCGATCTCGGCGGCGACCGCCGCGGCCCCGTCCGCGCAGGTCCATCGGTCGCGCCCCTTGGCGGCCAGTTCCCGTGCCGTCGCCGCGCCCATCCCCGACGCGCCGCCCGTCACCACAGCCACGCGGCCTGGTAAACTCACCATGACACACCCTTCACAAGAACCTTCAGGCCACAGATGGACACAGATAAACACAGATTATTTTTGTTATCACCAACTAGACCGCTCATTTTTTCAAGGCAAAAACTCCTTGTTTTTTCCGTTTTTATCGGTGTTCATCTGTGTCCATCTGTGGCTCACCCTTGTCTTCCTAGCGCGCAGGCGCGATGAGCACCAGCGGGATCTCGCTGAAGTTGGCGCCCCAACTCAGCGGACGTTAGTTGCCGGCCGGATGGTCCGGCGGGAAGGCGCGCTTCTTCCAGCGCGCCGACGACGAAGCCCGCGGCGAAACTGCCCAGCGTCGCCTGCAACGGCCGGTCGCTGTCGGTTGTGCCTCCGGCTGGCCGGGAATGGCCGTTTTCCCAGGCGATGTAGACGTCATGTACTCGGGTGATCTTTCATGCCGAAGACCGTGACCAGCTGGACCGTCGTATGGTCGACCATTTCGGCGAAGCGGGTGGCGTTGGTCTGGTTGAAGGCCGGATGGACCAGCGAGAAAACGAAGCAGCCGCCCGGCTTGAGCAGCGCATAGGCCGCGCGCATGAGCGGCGCAATCTCCGGCATGTCCATGAGCGCCATCTGGCAGGAGACCGCGTCAAACGTGCCGTCGCCCAGGGCGCGCAACGCGGCTTCGGCCGGTGGCGTCGAGCACGTGGTAGGCGATGGCGCCGTCGTCGCCCGGCGGATAGGCGCGCGCCCGGCGATGAGCGTGGGCGAAAGTCGAAGCCGACCACGTCCGCACCCAGCGCCGCCAGCTTGCGCGCATACATGCCGTTGCCGCACGCCGCGTCCAACACCCGTTGACCCGGCTGCACGTCCAACAGCCGCTGCACCACCGGCCAGATGAGCACGTTGACGAAATCGTTGCCTCCGCGCCCATGTACTCGTCCCAATACGCGGCGTTGGCGTCCCACGCCGCCTGGGATGCCGCATTGGCTTCCTGAGAATTCATCGCGGCTCTCTTCGCACCCAGATTGATTGCCTGGGTCACCCCGAATCCACGGACATGCTGCGTGCACGATTTTCTGCAACGAACGACCGCGCTATAATGAACCATCCCGAACCGATCGAGCAAGCCGTCAGTCCCCTGCACATGTGACATTGGAGGAATTTCATTTTATGTCTGCACCAATTCGTGTCGGCGTCCTCGGCCTGACCCATGACCATGTCTGGGGCAATCTGGCCGATCTGGCCGCCTCATCGCTGGGCAAACTCGCCGCGGTGGCCGATGCCAACCCGCTGCTAAGCGGGACCGAGTTCAGCGTGAATTCGGCTGTGATGCGCTCTTTGACCGCCCGGCCGCGCTGCTGGATCAGGTGGACCTGGACGCGGTCTACGTCTACGGCGACAATGCCACGGGGGCCGTCCTGGCAGAAGCCGCGGCCGAACAGGGGCTGCGTACGTCATGGTCGAAAAGCCCATGGCGTCCACGCTGCCGGCGCCATGGGAATGGTGGCCGCGGCCGCGCGTAACCAGGTCAAGCTCATGGTCAACTGGCCCTTCGCTTGGAACGCCAACGCGCAACATGCATGGAAACTGGCGCAGGAAGGCGCGATCGGCCGTCTTTCAGCACCAAGTATCGCGCCGCCCACGCCGGTCCCAAAGAGCTGGGCTGCTCGCCCTATTTCTACGAATGGCTCCACGACGCCGAACTCAACGGCGCGGGCGCTTCATGGACTACTGCTGCTACGGCGCGGCCCTGGCGCGCTACCTGTTGGGCCAGCCCAGCCGCGTCACCGGCACCGCCGGCCACCTGGCCAAGGACTACATCACGCTGGAGGACAACGCCGTCATCGTCATGCAGTGGCCGCGGCCAGCGGCCGTCCGAGGCGCCGGACCCAGATCGGCCACCTGACCCTCCCTACGAAACCGCCATCTACGGCACCGACGGCACGCTCTTGTGGGCCAGGGCGCGGGCGGACGCTGCTGGCCACACGTGAACACGAAGACGGCATCGAGGTCGACGTGCCCGCGCCGTCGGAGCACCTGCGCAGCGCCACCGCGCATTTCCTCCACTGCATCGCCAACGACCTGCCCATCGAAGGCATCTGCAGCGCCGAGATCGCTGCGATTGCAAGAGATTCTCGAAGCCGGTCTGTTTTCGTTCCATCAACGGCGAGGCGATGTCGTTGCCGTTGCCTATGTATGCGTGATGCGTGAAACGTGATGCGTGAAAACGTGATGCGTGGAGATTGAGAGATTCATGGAGATTAGGAGATTGCAGCATGCGCCAATCTCCCAATCTCGCAGTCTCCATTCACGTTTCACGCATCACGTTTCACGCATCACGCTTCACGATCCAAACCTGAGCTTTCCCCATGATTCGAATCGGCATTGTCGGCTGCGGCCGTGATTTTGAATGCCCACCCGCAGGGCTACAAGCAACTGCGCCGGCTGGGCGTTGACAACTTCCGCATCACCGCTGGTGGCCCGGCGAGGAGGACGCGGATGTTCCACACGCGCGCCAAGGGCCCACGCGCTGCGCCCGCAGTGCTGCCGCCGGAGACGGGCGATCTGGCTGGCCGCTCTCCCCACACGTACCTGAGCGATTTGCGGGACGATGTGGACGTGCGTGCCTACACCGACTACCGGGAGATGATCGACGCCGGCGTGGTGGACGCAGTCAACGACTTCACCACCTTGGCCCTGCATCACCAGGTGGCGGAAGCAGCTCGACGCCGGGCTGCACTTGCTCACCCAGAAGCCGCTGGCCGTCTCGGTGAAGCTGGCCCGGCACATGGTCGACGGCGCGGTTGCAGTGGGGGTTGACCCTAGCGTCTTCGAAAACGTGCGCCAGGGTCTTCTTCACACGTGCGGCCGGGTGGGCCGTGGCCCAGGGCTTGATCGGCGATCCGCAGATGGCCGTCATGGGCAGCGTGGGCGGGCTGTGGTCGCCGGACCGCATCGTGGCGGACACGCCGTGGCGTCACCAGAAGTTGCTGGCCGGCGGCGGCGGTTCCATCGACATCGGTGTGCACCAGTTTCACCTGCTGCGCTATGTCTTCGGCGAAGTAGCGTGGGTGCAGGCCGCAGGCCAAGACCTTCGAACCGGTGCGCCGGGACCGGGACGCGGACGGCAACGTCATTGCCACGGTCCCGGCCGACGTGGACGACACCTACTTCGCCACCGCCGGCTTCGACAACGACGCCGTCGCCCAGTTGCTATGGTCGTGGGCCGGGCACGGCGAGCCGCTGGAGATCCCGGGCGCGCCCGCGTTCTACGGCAGCGAGGGGTCCATTCGTTATGAGCAGTTGGTCAGCGAGCGGGGCATCCGTGCCAATGTGATCCGCTACTTCCAGGAGCATGTGCGCGACGCCGATCGGGAGCGCTTTTTCTCTTGCTCAAGCTGATCCCTTCGCCATCCAGCAACTGATTGGCTGCGGGCGATCGAGGGCGCACTGATCCCGAGACCAGCGGTCGCGAGGGGCTGTACGATCTCGCCTGCGCCTTCGCCATGCTGGAATCGTCCCAGGCGGGCCGGCGCGTCACGCTGGAGGAGGTGTTGGATGGGCGCGTGGATCGGTATCAGGCGGAGATTGATGCGCATTATGGGGCGTGAAACGTGATTGAGAAGACGGCTTGTCATGGGGACTCGATCACTGCGTGGGGATGTGTGAGGCGTGGTATGCTGAGGCCATCAGCGGAATTAGGCCGGCAGGAGCAAGGAAGCGGAGACGATTGGCATGGAACATGATGTGTGGATTCCGTCGCTGCATCGGGATTTGAGCGGCGGTGCGGAGAGGGTGGCGCTGGAGGGCGAGACGGTCGGCGATGTGGTGGCTGCGCTGGAGGCCCGGTTCCCCGGCATGCAGGAGCGTCTGTGCGAGGACGGGCGCATCCGCCCTCATATCGCGGTCGCGATCAACGGTGTCATCTCGACCAAGGGCATGCGCCGGCGGCTGACCGAACCCAGCGAGATCCACTTCATCCCGGCCATGAGCGGCGGCGCCTCCGGAACGCGAACCGGGGGATAGAATCCAGTCGCCACTGATTCTATCCCCCGGTTCAAAGGAGCCGCACTGTCTACGGATGCAGAAACGTAGACGGCGAGAGGTGTTGGCTTATCGCGTTACCCGTGCTAAGGCGCCTGGTCGACGAGCGCCCGGTAGAAGAGGGGCAGATAGGTCGTCTCGCGGCCCGGGTCGACGATGACGAAGACCAGATTGAGCGGCTGGTTGGTGATGTCGCCGTAGATGATGATGAGCAAACGCTGCTGATCCTTGAGACGGAACGAGGGGATTTCCAGCGGGACGTTGGTACAGTTACTGCCTTCCAACGCTACTTTCCAATGGTACGTCCCGACCGGCAGCGTCTCGTAGCCGGTTTCGTCTTCGTAGTATAACACGTCGCTAACCGGGTTGTCCGCAGTGTCACAGATCTCCACGCCGGTGTTGGCCACGTCGGCGTCGAAGGGCGCCAGATGCAACACGTTGACCTGGCCCTGCAACGGGCCGGGGATCGTTCCGGCCGGCGGAATCGTTCCCGCGTTTGGTACAGAGCCGAAGACAGCGGCACGTGCGCTCAACGTCGGCCATGCGGCAAAGAGGGACGCGAGGCTCAAGCAGACAAAGAGGGCGATGTAGAGCCCCGGCCGTGCGAAAGTGCGAAGTCGTTTTGGGTGGTTCGTTTGCATAGGTTTCCTCCAAGCAAGGCAGATACCCAATGGCGGCTCAAATTTCCGGTGGTAGACCACAAATTGTGCAGACGCGACGGCGGTTTCCCGGCAACAGCCGCATGCACACAATCAGGGACGCCACGCAGAATCCGCTCTGTGTGTGAAGACGCAAACGCACGGCAAAAAGTGACGCACGTGCGAAAAACCGGCAAAACGCGCGAAGAATCTGACAGCGAAGCCGGTGCAAGTGAGGAAAACCGTCTAGACCATGCCAATTCAGTTACTTGCGCCCGACGTAGCCGCCAAGATCGCGGCCGGCGAAGTCGTGGAACGTCCGGCCAACGTGGTCAAAGAACTGCTGGAAAACAGCCTTGACGCCGGCGCGACCGAGGTACGCGTCGAAATTCGTGAAGGGGGGCAGCGGCTGCTGCGCGTCATCGACAACGGCGCGGGCATCCCCGCGGCCGAAGCGCCCCTGGCCTTCGAGCGCCACGCCACCAGCAAGCTGGCCACTGCCGACGACTTGACCCACATCGGCACCTTCGGTTTTCGGGGCGAAGCGCTCTACAGCATCGCCGCCGTCAGCCACGTCACCTTGACGACGCGCCATCGCGACGAAGAGTTCGGCACGCAACTGCGCCTGGAGGGCGGCGTGCTTCAGGGTCAAAGTCGCGCCGGCGCGGCCGTGGGCACGGTCGTCACCGTGGAGCATCTCTTCTTCAATGTGCCGGCGCGCCGCAAGTTCCTGCGCAAGGCCGCCACCGAAGCCGGGCGCATCAGCAACGTGGTCCAATTCTTTGCGCTGGCGTACCCCGCATGCCGCTTCAGCTTTGTCAACGAGAACCGGCTGGTCTTTCAATCCACCGGCAGCGGCGATCTCTTTGACGTGTTGGTCAAGATCTACGGGCTGGAGCACGCCCGCCAGATGGTGCCCGTGGGCGACACCGCGCTCGAGGCGACCCTTGAGGCGACCACGGGCGTGGACGACCTGCTGGCCGGCAGCATGGACGATGAGATCGACTTCGGCGCCGCCGATGCCGGCGCGCAGGCGACGGATTCGCGCCGGTCCAGCGCCGTCACCGTGACGGGGTACGTGAGCCTGCCGACGTTGTCCCGCGCCAACCGCAGCGACATCAACCTCTTCGTCAACCGGCGCTACATCGAAGACCGCAACCTCACCTATGCGGTGACCCAGGCGTACCACACGCTGCTGCCCGGCGGCCGCTTTCCCATTGCCGCGGTCTTCGTCCACATGCCCACCGACGAAATCGACGTGAACGTGCACCCGCAGAAGACGCAGGTGCGCTTCATCCATGACCGCAAGATCTTCAGCGCCGTGCAGAAGGCCGTGCGCCGCGCCGTCATGGGCAACGCGCCGGTGCCGGACATGGCCCTCGACGCACCGGACCAGAGTCCACATGCGCCCGATGCCGACGCCGGCGTAGAGCCGCGCCGGCTGGTCCGCACGCCGCGAGTCGATCCTGGACGGGCCGGCCGCAGCCCGAATTCGACCTGTACACGCCGCCACCGGCACAGCCGCCGCGGTTGAGCGGACACACGCTGCCCGCGGATGCAGCGTCCGCGCCGCCGCCTGCGACAACGTCCGCTCCGGCAGCGGACGCTGGGTCCGATGCCCACGCACCGTCGCCATCGACAGCCCCTCAGGCGCCGCTCCAGGAAACCAAGCGCAAATTGCCGCCGCTGCGCGTGGTGGGCCAGGTGGGCACCATGTACATCGTGGCCGAAGGGCCCGAGGGCGTCTATCTCATCGATCAACATGCGGCCCACGAACGCATCCTGTATGAAAAATTCATGGCCCAGCGCTACGGGCTGGACGGGGCGGAGGTGCCGCGCCAGCATCTGCTGGAACCGCTCACGCTGCACACCGGCAGTGAACTGGCAGGCCAGGTGGCGCAGCATCTGGATGTGTTGAACCGCATCGGCTTCGAGGTCGAACCGTTCGGTGGTGACACGTTTATCGTGCGCGCCGTGCCTGCGGTCTTGTCCGGCGACGATCCTCGGCGCGGCCTCGACGAGATCGTGCAGACGCTGGGCGACCGGCGCAACATGGTGGGCGAAGAGTTGGAGGCACGGCTGGTCAAGATGGTCTGCAAGCGCGCGGCCATCAAGGCGGGGCAGCAGTTGAGCGTCATCGAGATGCGCGAATTGGTGCGCCAGTTGGAGGAATGCCAGGCCCCGCGCACCTGCCCCCACGGCCGCCCCACCATGATCCAGTTGAGCGCGGGCGAGTTGGAGAAGGCGTTCGGGCGCATTTAGGGCGACGGCGCGTTTGGGGACTTCCCGGAAGGGGTCAAATGCACACGCACGCACGGCGGATCGGTTGACCCCTTCCGGGAAGTCCCCAAACGCGCGCGACATGTTATTGCCTTAATCTCGCCTGAACTTTGGTTGGCACATCATCTCTGTGCTATACTCACGAGGTTACATCCCGAGGGGCGTTTCTCTGGCGCCCTTTATTTGTGCGTACAATTTCGGGCACGCGGGTGAGGCCGTTGACGCTTTGCATGGGCGCCGGCGCGTACACACGTGTCCGCTTGCGAATCGATCCGCGAAGGGGAGGATGCGTCCATGCGGACCATCCAACACGGGACAGGTTTCACGTACAGTTTCGGCTCGAATTCAAACGAACGCGACGGCCATCGACCGGCTGCCAAATGATTGAGGGAAAGACATGTCACTGAAAATTACCACCGAACCGCAGGAAAATCGCCAGCTTCAGGTCGTGGTGGAAGTCGACCAACCGCGTGTGGACGAGCAGCTCAAGCGCGCCGCACGCAAGTTGGCGCGCGACTACCGCATCCCCGGTTTCCGCAAGGGCAAGGCGCCCTACAACATCATCGCCCAATACTTGGGCGAAGGCGCGCTCTACAACGAAATCATCGAGGATCTGGGCCAGGCCGTCTATCGCGACGCGATTGAACAGGAAGAGATCGATCCTTACGCGCA
Organism: Caldilineaceae bacterium; assembly: GCA_041391205.1. Classification (GTDB taxonomy): domain Bacteria; phylum Chloroflexota; class Anaerolineae; order Caldilineales; family Caldilineaceae; genus JAWKOK01. Next base: position 75,247 of record JAWKOK010000004.1, on the reverse strand, counting down.
GGGTTCGCTGGTGGACGTGGCGCTCAATCCCATGACCTACACGTTTCTGGTGCCGCTGGAGCCGGTCGTCGACTTGGGCGACTACCGCACCCTGCGCGTGGAAGAGGACAGCACCGAGATCAGCGAAGAGGCCATCAACGCGCGGCTCGATGCCTACCGCGAGGAGTACGCCGGCTGGCAGGATGTGGATCGCCCCAGCAAGTATGGCGATCTGCTCAACATCGATGTCAAAAGCGTGATTCCGGCGGGCGAGGAGGGCGGCGAAGAGACTCTCGTGCTCGACGAGACCGACTGGGATGTGACGCCCGACCAAGAGAATCCCATGGAGCCGGCCGGTTTTGACGAGGCGCTCCTGGGCATGACGCCGGGCGAGGAGAAGGACTTCGATCTGAGTTGGCCGGAAGACAGCCAGAGCATCTACGCGGGCAAGACGGCCACGTTCCACGTCAAGCTCAACAACATTCAGGCCTACGAACAGCCCGAACTCAACGACGAATTTGCCCAGTTGGTCGGCCCCGACTACGAAACCCTGAACGATCTGATCGACAGCATCCGCGACACGCTGCGCGAAGAGGCCGAGCAGGACGCAGAAAACGCCTACATCAACAAGGTGTTGGACGCGGCGCTGGAGCAGGCCGAACTCGACTACCCGCCGGTGGTGGTGGAGGACCAGATCGACTCCATGGTGGCGGATTTCGCCCAGCGCCTGCGCCAGTTCGGCATCAACGACATCGAAGGCTATTTCGAGCAGACCGGCCAAAGCCTGGATGACTACCGCGAAAGCCTGCGCGAACAGGCCGTGATCATCGCTGAGCGCAATCTCATCATCTCCGAGCTGTGGAAGCTCGAGCAGATCGAAATCGAAGAGGAAGACATCGAAGCGAAGATCAACGAAATCCTCGGCATCACCGACGAAGACGAGGAAGAACTCGAAGAGGCGGAAGAGGTCGAAGAGGTCGAAGAGGCGGATGTCGACGCGATCGTTGCGGAAGAGACAGACGACGACGATGATGACGATGATGACGACGACGACGATGACGATGACGACGACGACGATGACGATGACGACGACGATGACGATGACGATGACGACGATGATGACGATGACGCGGAAGCCGCCATGCGCGAGCAAAACAATATGCTCGCCGAAATGTTGCGCTCCGGTTCCGGTCGCTCGATTCTAGAGGCTCAGATTCTCCAAGAGAAGACCTTGGAGCGTCTCCTGGCCATCGCCCGCGGGGAGGATGTGCCCGAGTTGAAGCCGCAGCCCGACGGCGATGACGAGGAAGCAACCGACGCGGCGGATGACGCTGAAGGCGACGCTGCCGAGGCAAGCGACGAATAGCGGCCGGCACAACGCAGTCACCGCCGGAACCACGGGCAGCGCTAACACAACGCAAATGTGCAAGCGGAGTGCGCTTACAGTCGTGCATGTATCACCAGAGTATCGTAGATCCAAGACAGAATCGTCGACATACGCAAAATAATCTCCAACCGAGGTATGCGCGCTGGATCTCTGTCGTGGTAGCCACGGCGAATTGCACTCAGAACAAAAAGGGAGCACCCTGAATGATGAATCCGATGAATATGGTTCCGATGGTGATCGATAGTTCCGGTCGTGGGGAACGCGCCTACGACATCTACAGCCTGTTGCTCAAGGAGCGCATCGTCTTCCTGGGCACGCCCATCAACGATCAGATCGCCAACTTGATTGTGGCCCAGTTGCTCTACCTGAACAGCGAAGATCCCAATCAGCCGATCAATATGTATATCAACAGCCCGGGCGGCAGCATCTACGCCGGCCTGGCCATTTACGACACCATGCAGATGATCCCGGCGCCGGTGCACACCTATGCCGTCGGCGTGACCGCCAGCATGGGCACCGTCTTGCTGGCATCCGGCAAGGAGGGCAAGCGCTACGCGTTGCCCCATGCCACGATCCACCTGCACCCTGCCAGCAGCGGCGCACAGGGCTACACCGAAGATGTGCGTATCGCCTTCCGCGAGCAGGAACGTGTGCAGACCCAGCTCTTCCACCTGGTCGGCAAGCACACCGGCCACAACTGGAAGGAAATCGAGCATGACTTCGAGCGCGACCGCTACATGAGCGCGATCGAGGCCAAGACATACGGGCTGGTCGACGAAGTGCTCGGTGACATATCTGACATCGTCGTGGTGGAAAACGGCGAGATCAAGGTGCCCGAGCTCAACGGCGACGGGTCGCACAGCTAAGCGTCGTCTCGAATTCACGCATTCCAAACCGGATATGACCACAGTTGCAGTAGACAGACCGGTGGTCATATCCGGTTTTGTTTTGGTCGCCGGGCATGGTGGTCGATGGACAAAGTGGTATACTGTGCAAAGAGAGGGATGTGGCTGCTGCCGGCGTGACACGCACAGCAGCCACGTGGCAGCGAAACGTGGCTGCACAAGTGTAACTATGCGAGGCAAGGTTGGTCCATGACGGAGAATCAGACAACCGACGAAATTCACTGTTCATTCTGCGGCAAAGCCGAAAGCGAAGTGGCGCGCCTGGTGGAAGGCATCGATCAAGCGTTCATCTGTGACGAATGCATCATGCTGGGTGCGGAGATTCTGGCCGAGGAAGGCTTCGGCGTGGGCACGGGCGGAGCAGCCGGCAGCACGCCGCCCATTCCGCAACGCGTGCCCAGCCCGCGGGAACTGGTGGCCCATCTGGATGAGTACCCACGTCATCGGCCAGGACCGGGCCAACGCGTCCTGTCCGTGGCCGTCTACAACCACTACAAACGGGTCTTCAAAGGCACGCGGGCGGCGAGACGCAGCCCCGCCAGCCGTCCACAGCGGAGACGCCCGACGAAGACGAAATCGAACTGACCAAGAGCAACGTGCTGCTCATCGGCTCCACGGGCAGCGGCAAAACGCTGTTGGCCCAGACGTTGGCGCGCTATCTCAGCGTCCGTTCACCATTGCCGACGCCTCCCTCACCGAGGCCGGTTACGTGGGTGAAGACGTGGAGACGATCTGGCCGGGCTGCTCCAGGCCGCAGAGTGGGATCCGGAGCGGGCGGCCTACGGCATCGTCTACATCGACGAGATCGACAAGATCGCACCAAGGGCGGCGACAACCCGAGCATCACCCCAGGACGTGAGCTGGCGAGGGCGTGCAGCAGAGCGCTGCTCAAGATTATCGAGGGGACGGTGGCCAATGTGCCGCAGCAGTTCAGGGCGCAAACATCCGCAGCAGGAGTTCATCCAGCTCAACACGGCCAACGTGCTCTTCATTTGCGGCGGCGCGTTTGCGCATCTGGCCGAGGTGGTGCGCAAGCGTCTCCAGCAGCGCTCCAGCATCGGCTTTGTCAATCGGGACGAGCTCACCGCCAGCATGCAGTTGACCCAGTTGCACCAGGCCCAAGCCGCCACGGAGCAGCCGTTGCCCGAAGGCGCCGAGGCGCCAGCGAGTTGAAGATTCGCAAGCTGGAAAAGGACAGCCGGGAAGAGCTTCTACCTGGCCCAGGTCATGCCGATGACTTGTTGACCTACGGCCTGATCCCCGAATTCGTCGGGCGTCTGCCGGTGGTCACCAGCCTGGAGGCGCTGGACCGCAACACGTTGGTGCGCATCCTGGTGGAGCCCAAGAACAGCGTCGTGCGCCAGTTCCAACGTCTCTTTGCCATGGACGGCGTGGCGCTGGAATTCACCCAGGCGGCGCTGGACGCGATTGCCACGGAAGCGTTCCTGCGTCGCACCGGGGCGCGCGGCCTGCGCAGCATCGTCGAGACCGCGCTGCTGGACGTCATGTACGAGGTGCCGAGCCGCAACGACATCGTGCGCTGCGTGGTCACCGCCGAGGTCTTCACCGCCAATGCGGCCCGGTGCTCTACGATCAGAACGACACAGAAATCACCCTGGAGTCCTATCTCCGCTCCGCAGCGTAGAGACCGTCCTAAAATGACGGCCGCACGTTTGCCCGGAGCCAAGATTACGACCATTGAGCGTTTCATCCTGGACCAGCAACAACAGCACGTGGATGCCACGGGCACGTTGACCGGGATTCTGTACGACATGCTGGCCGCGAAGATCATCGCCGGCAAGACGACCCGGGCGGGCCGGCCTGGCGGAAATCTTGGGGTCGACCGGTGAGGAGAACGTCCAGGGCGAAGTCGTGCAGAAGCTGGACCACTACGCGCAGCGCACCATCTTCCGGCTCAACGATCACACGGGACGGCTGGCCGTCATGGCCTCGGAAGAAGAAGCGGAGATCATCCCCATTCCGGCCCATTTCCCCGTGGGCAAGTATGTGCTGCTCTACGACCCGCTGGACGGCTCGTCCAACATCGACTACAACATCAGCATCGGCACCATCTTCGCCATCTACCGGCGGCGCAGCGAGTCCGGCCCGGGGACGTTGGCCGACGTGTTGCAGCCGGGCCGGGATCTGGTGGCCGCCGGCTACATCATCTACGGCTCCAGCACCATGATGGTCTATTCGGCCGGCCAGGGCGTCCACGGCTTCACGCTGGACCCGAACATCGGCGGTTTTCTGCTCTCCCATCCCAACATTCGCATCCCGGAGAAGCCCAAGTACTACAGCGTCAACCAGGGCTACGAGCAGTACTGGAGTCCGGGCGTGCAGCGCTTCACCCGGTGGCTGCAAGGCAAGGAAGAGGGCGGCCCGGGGCTGTCGCTGCGCTACATCGGCTCGCTGGTGGCCGACTTCCATCGCAATCTGCTCAGCGGCGGCGTCTTCTACTATCCGGCCGACACCAAGGACGCGGCGCTGCCCCACGGCAAGTTGCGACTGGCCTACGAAGCCGCGCCGCTGGCCTTTCTCGCGGCCCAAGCGGGCGGCTATGCGTCCGACGGCGCCGGCCCCATCCTCGACCTGACGCCGGCGTCACTGCACCAACGCACGCCGCTCTTCGTGGGCAACCGGGGTCTAGTGAAGAAAGTGGAGACGCTGCTGGCGGACGAACGCTGACGCCGGTCGCGCCGGCGAACATTCCATGAAAATAGAAACGGGGACAGCGGCCGCTGTCCCCGTTTTGCTGCAATGCGATTGGCCCCGTCACCGGTTCTGCACCGGGGGGATCGTGCGGACTACTTCCGCCACACGTACGTGGCCGCCACGCCTTCGGGCAATTCGCCCAAGGTGGCGGGCGTGTCGGCGTCCGGGTTCAGCCCCGCTTTGTCGATGATCAAGCGCGCCAGTTCAGGGTTGAAGTCCCGATCCTCGCGTTCAATGTTGATCTCGCCCGCCGGGGTGTAGTAGACCCGAATCTCGGCTTCGTCCCACGACAGATCCTTGCGTTCGACCACGACGTCCATGCGCGTGATGTCCGCCCAGGACCAGGCCCGGTTGCGCTCCCAAAAGCGCAGCGAGTCCTTGATCTGCAAGTTCTCGTCGGTCACTTCCCAGTGTTCGTAGACATCGATGAGAGCGACGTAGATGAAGAACAGACCCCACAACACGAACACCCACGCCAAGGCCCGGGCGAAGAAGACGTCGGTCAGCCCCATGGCGGGCGCCATCGCGCCGGCGAAGACGAGAGCGATGCCGGGCACGAAATTCCGGGCCGACCCGTCGAAACGGATGCTTTTGAAATCTGTCGATTGGGTGGCAACTTGGGCAACGTCCGCCATTGCACTCTCCTCTTGCGCGAATGAATTGGGCAACAGTTCACCATAGTATAGCCAACATGCAGACTGTACCCAAATTTACGTTGTGCATTCTTGCACAACCTTGCGTACCGCGCGCCGGATCGGCCGGTTACTCCAGCACAAGCCGGTAGCCGCGGCCGCGCACCGTGGTGAGAAAGCGGGGGTTGCCGCTGTCCTCCTCGATCTTTTGGCGTAGGCGGCTCACCAGTTTTTCGATGCGCGCATCGTCCACGTCGTCGATGTAGCTTTCACCCCACACCTGGGTGACGATCTGGTACTTGTCCACGATCTTGTTGGCGTTCTGAAAGAGCAGCAGCATGAGACGATATTCCAGATTGGTCAGCGTCTCGGCCGCCTCACCGTCGACGATGACCTCGCCGCTGTCCACATCGACCCAGAGCGAGCTGCTGCTGGGTTGCTCTTTGACGACCAGGCGCTGGAGGAACTCGCCGAAGAGCCGGGCAAAGGGCCGGTACGTGCCGTCCAGCGGCAGCAGGATGTGACGGCGCTCCAGCGTCTCCAGCACCGCCGGTTGCGGCGCATGGTCGGCGCGAAAGAGACCCAACAACTCCGCCTGTTCGACTTCGCTGCAACTGGTCCAAATCTTGTTGCACTCGGAGCGCAAGATCTCGTCGTTGCGCAGCCGCCGGACCACGCGACGGTGAAAGTCACGCCGATCGACCGGGTCCAGATCGCGCGCGTCGTCCTGTGCCAACGCTGTGGACAGCACGCGGCAGACGCCGTCGAGCATGCGCGGGTGTCCGCCCGACCAGGCGAGGATGAAGTCCACGTCTGCGGCGGTAAAATGGGCGTCGAACGCGTCCATGTAGCGTTGGATGAAGCGCTCTTGATCCGGGCGCGTCAGCGGCGCGAGATACCACGTGCGATGGCTGAAGAGTTCCGAGAACTCGCCGGCGTGGTCCTCCTGGCGCAGTTGGGTGAGCGGCAGCACCGTGGCGGTCACGTAGACCAGGCGCTCGCTGTGCCGGTCTTTGAGCGCGCGCAGGTTGAGGAAAACGCGCGAGTGAATGCTGGCAAACGGTTCGTCGAACTCATCGAAGAGCAGCACCAGCTTGCGCGGCACGGCCTTGAGCGCCGCGGTCACACCCTGGTTGAAGCTCAGCGGGATCTGGAAATCGCTGTCCGGCGCGATGAGTTTGGCGTAGGCAGCCTGGACGGCTTCGTTGGCCGCCACCTCCTCGTTGCTCTCACGCAGGCAGCGCAGGACCAATTCGTAGAAGCCCTGATCGCTCAGGTCGAGCATGCGGTTGCAGTCCACGTAGATGGGCTGAAAATCGTGACCCGCTTCGCCGATCTCCTGGGTCCACACATCGCGCTGGGCCAGCAGCCGCAGGAGCGCCGACTTGCCCACATTGCTGAACCCGACGACCTCCATGCACTGCAACGCAAGCGCCGCGCGCACGATTTTGCGCACGTCATGCCGCCGCATGTAGTTGCCGTCGTCAAGACGCAACGTATCTGGCATTGCCGCTGTCCTTTCCTGCTTGAGTTTTGTGGACGCGCGCCCGGTGCAGACCGTCGAAATTGCGCTGTGTGACCGTACGGCGCCGTCACGCGTTCCAGACGGCAGCATTATAGCACGGCAGCCCCGAGACGCTCCATGCCGCGGCTGTGTGAGGGGTCAGTCTCAACTTGAAGCGACGATGCGCATGGCCTGTTTAGTTCGCACGCCCTCGTGCGAACGACGGCGTAGACCCGGCTCTGGCAAAGCGGCTCGCACGAGGGCGTGCGAACTAAACGAATGTCCCTGGCTTGAGCCGCGCGACGCATTGACGTCGCGCGGCGGGGGTGATACACTGCGGACAGTGACGAACGGGTGTGAGGAGGGAGATTCCATGAGCGACGTGCAGCGTATTTGTCCCCAGTGCCAGGCCAACGCGCCGTTGGACGCGCGCTTCTGTCCCCGCTGCGGCTATGACCACCAGGCCGAGTTGCCCATGCGCCAGAGCAGTCTGCCCGCCACCGTGGGCAAGGCGGCCATGCCCGTGCTCGTGGGCGCGGCCACGCTGGCATTGCGCGTCGGCTGGAAGTTGCTCAACAGCCGCCTCACCGCGACGGAGCCGCAGCGCATGCAGCCGCCTGCGCCCGCACCCCGCCAGGAAGTCGCCCTGCGTGGTGGCGGGCGTCGCATCCGCATCCGCTCGTCGTGGGCGGTGGGCGATGCCAACGGCGTGTGGCGGCAGGGGTCGTCGGAGCACATCATCGAGTTTGACGACTGACAGGCACCGCAAACCGAAGCAGCAAAAAGAACGGCGGCGATCCCGTGTAGGATCGCCGCCGTTTCTCGTTTTCGGGCTTGGAAGTCGGCTAGCGCATGGGCCGGCTCGCCAAGGTCACGTTCACGTCGCGCGGCTCGCCGTCGCGCAGCACCGACAGCGTGATCTGCGTGCCGGGTGCGGTGTACCGTTGCAGGTAGACCAACACGTCGTCAAACGACGTCACGGGCTGGCCGTCGATGGCCGTGATCAGATCGCCGCCCGCTTCGCCCGGACAGATGTCCGGGTACTTGGTCTCCACCTCGCGCACGGGGCCGATGATGCCGGCACGGGCCGCGGGCGTGCGCGGGATGACACTCAGCACCACTGCGCCGCGTGCCTCCTTGGGCAAGCCGAAGACGTCGGCGCAGACCGGGCTGTAGGTGGTGGCGCTGATGCCGATGTAGGCGTGATCGTAGCGGCCGATCTCAATCAAACTGGGCACCACCCGTTCGACCACGCTGATGGGAATGGCGAAGCCCACGCCGCTGTTGGCCCGGTCCTCCGAGCGAATCTGGGCGTTGACGCCGATCAGTTCACCCTGTTCGTTGAGCAACGGCCCGCCCGAATTGCCGGGGTTGATGGGCGCATCGGTCTGGATGGCGTCGGGAATGCTGAAGCTGGTGCGCGCCGGGATCGAGCGCCCCAGCGCGCTGACGATGCCGGCCGTCAACGTGCCCTCCAGGCCGAAGGGGTTGCCGATGGCGGCCACGCGCATGCCCACGAAGACATCTTCCAGATTGCCGCGCCGGATGGGCGTCAGCGCATAGCCCTCAGGGTCGATCTTGAGCACGGCCAGGTCGCTGTCCACATCGACGCCGACCACCTGGGCGATGGCCACGCGCTGGTCGGCGAAGGTGATCTGCACCTCGTCCGCACCTTCCACCACGTGGTTGTTGGTCACGATGTGGCCGTCGGTGTCCCACACAAAACCGGAGCCGGAACTGATGCTGAAGAGGTCGTTGGGATCCAGGTTGTGGGGCACGGCGGCATCGGGGAAGAGGCTGGTGAGCGAGGAACCCGCGCCCAGCACATTGACGTTGACCACCGAGGGATTGACCTGCAAATAGATGTTGCGCAGCGCCGCGCTTTCGTAGTCGAGACCGGCTTCCGGCGTAGCGATGACGACGGGCGGCGGCGGCGTTGCCTGCAGCGCAACGGAGCGCGCCGGCGCGGCGACGCTTGTCTGCACACGTGCGGTGGACACCGACCGGTCGCTGCGCACGATGAAGAGGCTGGCCACCAACGTCAGCATGCAGCCCAGGAGCAGCAGCCCCATCACGCCGCCGACGATCCAGAGCACGCCGGAATTGGATTGCTTCATGTCACGCTACCCTTCTTGTTTCATGCAATGTGGACACTCGTCCAGACTGTCATTCATTGTACGCTAAACCGCGCCACAGGCAATGTGGTTCCGCTTGCGATCGACATGTGCCAGGCTTCGGGGGACTTCCCGGAAGACCGCACCGGCTAGACAGAGTGCCAAGAGTGCATGCAGTCTTCCGGGAAGTCCCCCGCACGGCGTCAACCACTCAAGCAGCCACACCCTATGACAAGTCCGCCTGGGCTATGCTACACTGTGGATCCATCCGGTCATTTCATGAGGACAGACGCGCGGCATGAACCGTCGACAACTCACATTTGTCATAGTCGTCAATGCGCTGGTGAGTCTGGCCATTGTCCTGTTGGTCACATGGATCGTGGAGATGCGTCGTCCCGATCCGGAGGTGCTGGCCGCGCGCTACACGCCACCGGCCCAGGCCGTCCTCGCGCCCACGGCCACGGCGACGGTCGACGTGCTGCCCACCGTGGTCGGCCCGGCTGACCCGGCGGTGGCCACCGTGCAGGCCGCCGCGGCCACCGGCGAACAGGTCGTCTACGTCGTCCAGAGCGGCGACAGTTTGCTGGGCATCGCCTCGCGCTACGGCACCACCATCGACGCCATCGTGCAGGCCAACAGCCTGGCCAATCCGGACTTCGTCTTCTCCGGCCAACGCCTGATCATCCCGGTGAGTGTGAGCGATGCCGCGGCCGCAGAGACGCAAGCCGCCACGCGGGAAGCCGCCGTCCAGGCCAGGCCCGAAATCCAGACCGTCGAAAACCCCGGCGACCTGGCGCGCGAGGCCGTACTCGTCGTCAACCAGGGCGATGACCCGGTGAATCTCCGCGGCTGGCAGTTGACCCGCACGGACGGTCCGACCTACACGTTTGGTGACGTGCAACTCTTTGCCGGGAGCAGTATCCGGGTATATAGTAGCGACGGTGACGACAACACGGTGGCGCTCTATTGGGCGCAGGACGCGCCGGTCTGGAGCACGGGCGCCGTCGCCCGTCTGTTGGACGCCACGGGCGCCGAGATCGACCGCAACGAAGTCCCGTAAACAAGGGGAGAGCATCATGGCCGAAAAGAGCGAAGAGAGCGGCCGCAAGAACCAGAAAAAGAGCGGCAGCAAACGCAGCCGTCGCCGTTACTACCGGAAGGACGGCGAAAAAAAAGACAAGCGCAATTCGTCGCAGCAGAAGCGCAAACGCGACGATGACAACCAGCGTCGCGCCCGCCGCAACCGGCGCCGGCGTCGCAGCGGCGGCGGTGGTGACAGCGGCAAGCAGGAGAAGGTCGCGCCTGTGATCGCGGCCATTGAAAGCGATTACGTCGCGCCGACTTCGTTCTATGCCTACACCCACATCGTCCGCTCCCAGGACGTGCGCGACAGCTACGAGTACCGCCACGAGCGGCTCACCGGCGGCGGGCGCACGCTGGAGGACTTTCGCATCGATCTGTCGTCCCTCTTTGCCGAGGACGGCGAAACGCTGAAGCCCCTCGGCGTCTTCAATGCCGAAGCGTTCTACGCCACCGAAGAGAACGACGAGGAGAATGACGAGGAAGGCGACGAAGATGACGAGGGCGGCGAGGACGGGCGCGCCGACCAGGAAACATCAGCCGATGACGGCGACGCGGCGTGATCACCCGCACTGCATGACAATCACTGCATGACAATCGCCGTGTGACAGTGCCGTAGAACACGGCTGTCAACCCAGCAACAGAGGAGTCAACGCGTGGCACCGGTCGTGACCATTCGACAATTGGATCAACATGTGGGGGAGGAAGTCTCACTCCAGGGCTGGCTTTACAACAAGACCGGCAAAGGCCGTCTGTTTTCCTGCAGGTGCGCGACGGCACCGGCATCTGCCAGGCGGTGGTCTTCAAGGGCAACGTGACGGATGACGTCTTCGAAGAGGTGCGCAACCTGACCCAGGAGAGCAGCGTCATCGTGACCGGCACGGTCAAGGCCGACGAGCGGGCGCCCGGCGTGCCCGGCGGCTACGAGGTGGACGTCAATGACGTGACCGTGCTCCAGGTGGCCGAGGCGTATCCGATTTCGCCCAAAGAGCACGGCGTGGAATTTCTCATGAAGAACCGCCACCTGTGGCTGCGCTCGTCGCGCCAGTGGGCGGCCATGCGCGTGCGCGCCGTGATCATCCAGGCCATCCGCGAGTGGCTGGACGGCAACGGCTACATCAACATCGACACGCCCATCCTCACCCCGGCCGCGGCCGAGGGAACCACCACGCTCTTCTCGGTCGACTATCACGGCGAGCCCGCGTACTTGGCCCAGACCGGCCAGCTGTACAACGAGGCCAACATCTTCGCCTTCGGCAAGGTCTACTGTTTCGGCCCCACCTTCCGCGCCGAAAAGAGCAAGACCCGCCGCCATCTCCAGGAGTTCTGGATGGTCGAGCCGGAGGTGGCCTTCTGCGATCTCGACCAACTCATGGAGATCGAGGAGCAGTTCGTCTCCACATCGTGCAGCGCTGCCTGCGCGACTGCGGCCCCGAACTGGCCATTTTGGAACGCGACACCACCCACCTGGAGAAAGTGACGCCGCCCTTCCGGCATCCATTACGACGAGGCCGTGGAGATGATCAACGCGGCGGCCGCCGCGGCGAACTGGTGCCCGGCTACGAGGATCCCGTGCCGGCCATCGAATGGGGCGACGACTTCGGCAGCCCCCACGAGACCTACATCGCCGCGCAGTTCGAAAAGCCGGTCTTCGTGCACCACTACCCCACCCAGGTCAAGGCCTTCTACATGGAGCCGGAACCGGGGAGGGCCGACGTCTGCCGCAGCGTGGACCTGCTCGCGCCCGAGGGCTACGGCGAGATCATCGGCGGCAGCGAGCGCATGAGCGACCCCGAGAAGTTGCTGGACGCCATCCGCCGGCACGACCTGCCCGAGGAGGTCTACGAGTGGTACATGGACCTGCGCCGCTACGGCTCGGTGGTCCACAGCGGCTTCGGCCTGGGCGTGGAGCGGACCGTGGCGTGGGTGTGCGGCCTGGACCATGTGCGTGAGACCATCGCCTTCCCGCGCACGTTGACCAACATGCGTCCGTAGTCCGATGTTGCGTAAATACCACGGCGGAAATTCGATGTCGCCATCACTAGCTCGATCTGTCGGTCCATTTCCGCCGGGATTTACGGGCCGGCTGCGTCAATGCAGCGCCTGACGTTTTCGCCATGGTTTTCGTCCTGATCTTCCTCATTGCCACGCTCACGACCGCGGCAATGACGCCGTTGGTGGGCCGGCTGGGCCGGCGGCTGGGGCTGGTCGACCGGCCCGGCGGACGCCGTCGCCACCAGGGCGTGATCCCCCGTATCGGCGGGCTGGCCATCTTTGCGGGCTTCATGCTGGCCGTGCTGGTGACATTGGTCGGCCCGACCTGGCAGCCGGAGACATGGACGCTCTTTCCGCCGCGCAACGATCCCAACGAGGTGCGGCGGCTGGTGGCGTTGCTCATCGGCAGCGTCTTCTGTGTGGCGGCGGGCTTTGTGGACGACCGCTACGAACTGTCCACGCTGCCCCAGTACGCGGTCCAATTCATCGCCGCGCTCATCGCCATCGGCGGGTTGATCTTCATCAAGCATGTGAACAATCCGTTCGGCGCGGGCTTTCTGGGCGGGCCGGACGGTCTGTCCTGGTGGATTGTGGCGCCGTTGACCATCTTCTGGTTCATGGGCATGATGAACACGGTCAACTGGCTGGACGGCCTCAACGGGCTGGTGGCCGGCGTCACGGTGATCCTCTGCGCGGTGCTGGCGGTCAACATGATCGTCATCGCCGAGCCGCCCCAGTTGAGCGTGGGGCTGCTGCCCGTGGCGTTGATGGGCGCGGCGCTGGGCTTTCTGCCCTTCAACTTTGCGCCGGCGCGCATCTTCATGGGCAGCAGCGGCACCTACTTCCTGGGCTTCGCCATCGCCGCGCTGGGCATCATCGGCGGGGCGCGGCTGGCCACCGTGATGCTGGTGCTCGGCCTGCCGGCGCTGGACGTGGCCTGGCTCATCATCGACCGGTGGCGGCGGGGTGTCTCGCCGGGCCAGGGCGGCCGCGACCATCTGCACTTTCGCCTGGCCGACCGGGGCCTGAGCGAGCGAACCATCGTCCTGGGCTACTGGGCCTTCTGTGCGCTCTTCGGTGCGCTCACCCTGCTGCTGGACGACCGGGTCTACAAGCTCGTCGCCCTGGGCGGACTCGGCGCCATCGCCCTGGCCGTGCTCATCTGGGCCGGCCGCCAAGACGCCCCCGCCTAGCGCCCAATCTCTCAATCTCGAACTCGCCGCCAACCCAATCTTCAATCTTCCAATCCTGCTCTCATGACCCACATCCTCGCCATCGAAACCAGTTGTGACGAAACCGCCGCCGCCGTCATCGTGGACGGACGGCGCATCCTGTCCAACGTGGTCGCCACCCAGATCGACCTGCACCGGCGCTACGGCGGCGTCTTCCCGGAAGTGGCCAGCCGGCAGCACGTCCTCGCCATCCAGCCCGTGATCGAAGAAGCGCTGCGGACGGCCGGCGTCACCGACCTGCGCACGCTGGACGCCGTCGCCGTGACCCAAGGGCCGGGGCTGGCCGGCAGCCTGCTCGTGGGCGTCAACGCAGCCAAGGGGCTGAGCTTCACCAGCGGACTGCCGCTGATCGCGGTCAACCACCTGGAGGGCCACATCTACAGCAACTGGCTGGACGCGGACGACGGCGCCGGTGGCGCGAGCGGTGACGTCACCGCGGGCGTGCCCGATGATCGCTTTCCCGTGCTCGTGCTCATCGTCTCCGGCGGCCACACCGAGCTGATCCTCATGGAAGGCCACGGCGTCTACCGCCACCTGGGCGGCACCTTGGACGACGCGGCCGGCGAAGCCTTCGACAAAGTGGCGCGGCTGCTCAACCTGGGCTTCCCCGGTGGGCCTGCCATCCAGGCCGCGGCTGAGGCCGGCGATCCCGACGTCTACGACCTGCCGCGCCCGCTGAGCCACCAGCCGGAACATCGTTTCAACTTCAGCTTCTCCGGCCTGAAGACCGCGGTCCTCAACCTGACCCGCCGCCTGGAGGCCGACGGCATCGACCCCACGGCCGCGCCGGTGGTCAACCATCTGGCCGCGGCGTTTCAGGCAGCCACAGTGGATGTGCTGGTGGACAAGACCGCTGCGGCCGCGGTCGACCTCGGCGTGGGCCAGGTCTGCATCTGCGGCGGCGTGAGCGCCAACCGGGCGCTGCGGATCGCCATGGTCGCGCGCATGGCCGAACTGGACCTGCCGCTGCACATTCCCCCGCTCTTTCTCTGCACCGACAACGCGGCCATGATCGGTGCGGCTGCCCATTACCGGCTCGTGTACGCTCCGCACCCGCAGGCCGGGCTGGACGTCGACGTTTTCGCCACACTGCCCCTGGCGACGCCGTAAAAACGAAACTCACACACCGGAAGCAGGCACAAAAACTAAAATCGACGGTAACCAATCCCCGCCCGGCAGCGTCCTGGATTATGGAAAGTTCGCTTGGCGTTCACCCGGCGCAATGCTACAATCGTAGCCAGTGTCGGCTGCCCCCAGTTGCACCGGACGGAGAGCGCGCCGCGCCGAAGTCGCCTACGCTTGCGAGAGGAGCCAGTCAACGTGGTGTCACCGCGTTTTCGCATTGCAGCACTGATCGTCACATTGTTATTGGCGGTGCTGCTGATCTTCGTCGTTCGACTCACGCTGAACACGGCGCGCCCCCTGGCAGCCACGCCCGTGCCGCGTGCGCTTGCGACCGCGACTCCTGCGGCGACGTCCACGTCCGGCACCGAGACGGCTTCCCTCGCCGCGCCGCCCGCGATCGCCACCATGACGCCTGTGTCGACTACCGTACCCGAGCCGGAGGCGACAGTTGACGCGTCACCGGCGGTCGAACTCACCCAGGTGGCGGGCGGCGGCTTTGCGTATCGCGCCCCGGACGGTTTCGCCGTCACCACGGGCGACACGTCGGTCACGTTGATCGGGCCGACCAGCAGCGCCGAACTGGCGCCCATCTTTTTGCTCAGCGGCGGCCGCAGGACCAGTTCGTCACCGCGGGCGACGCCGACCTGCCCCTGGGCGACCTCTTCGACAGCTTTGTGGCCTTCTTCGCCGAACAGGACAACTTCGCCGTGGACAACCGGCGCGCGGTCACGGTTGACGACGCGCCGGGCTTCAGCGTGGACCTGGTCTCGGCCGAAGACGACGCGCCCTTCGCCGGACGCATCGTCATGGCCCAGCCCACGGACGACCGGCTCTTCGTGATGACGGGTGTGGCGCCGCTGGCCAAGTGGGAAGAGGGCGACGCCGCGATCTTCGACGACGTGTTGGCATCGGTGACTTTGACGCGCCCGGCGGTGTCCGCAAGCGCGTTCGTCTTGCCCACACCCACGACGCGGGCGACCGTCGCGTCCACGCTGCCGCCCACACTGCCGCCCACGGCCACCCCCATTCCCACCTCCCAGGCGCTGCCCACGCCGGATCCCGCGGCCACACGCGCCGCGCAACTGGTCAGCTATGCCAATGCCAACATGGTACGCGATCTGGCGTTGACCACCACCGCGGCTTGGGCCGCGACCGACGGCGGCATCGTCGCCTGGAACCACGGCGGCGGCTTCGTCAAGTTCGCCGTGGACAACGGGCTGGCGCTCAACCATTTCCGCACGGTGGCCTACTGTCCGCTGCCCGGTCTCGGCGTGGTCTTCGGCACGGACGGCGGTCTCCAGATCTTCGATCCGCGCACGGGCACGTGGAACACGCTCAACAGCGCCAACAGCGCCATGAGTTTTGACGACGTGTCGGTGGTGGAGTGCAACGTGGACGACGGCTTCTTGACCATCGGCTACAGCCAACACGGCCTGGATTTCTTCGACGTGGCTGACAACGCCTGGACCCACGTGGACCGCAACGACGGGCTGGCCGATGACTTCGTGGACCACGTGGCCGTGGTGGGCGACCGGGACGAGGTGTGGGTGGCGTCGGGCTTCTCGCTCACGCTCCTGAGCAACGGCCGCAGCGTCACCCAGACGTCGGGCAACAGCCCGCTCCAGGGCGCGCCCATCAACGCGCTGCTGGCCACGTCGGATCGCACGATCTGGGTGGCGCAACCGGCCGCGCTCCACGCCATCCGCGGCCAAGAGTGGACGACCTACACGGCCAATACAGCAGGCGCGACCGCCTTCCCCGTGGGCACGCTCAGTGCGCTGGCAGCCGGCGACGACGGCGCACTCTGGCTCGGCTCGGCCGCGGGCGAAGTCTGCCGCTTTGACCCGACGACGGCCCGCTGCGCTGCGCTGTACGACGACGGCGACGGCCTGCCGGCGCTCGCCGTCACCGCGCTGGCCGCGGAGGGCGACCAGGTCTACGCGGCCACGGCGGGCGGCGGCGTCAGCGTCTTCGACGGCACGAACTGGCGGCAGCGCGACCTGCCCGGCGAAGTGCTGGTGGACAACCGCATCCGCAGTCTGGCCCAGGACGCCAACGGCTTTGTCTGGATTGCGGGCGAACAGGGCGTGCAACAGATGCACCCGTTGGACCCGGTCATTGCCCGCCTGCGTCGTTTCGGCACTGCGGCCATGCCCCTGGACGGCGTGCAGACGTCCGCGGCCGACTATGGCGGCGGCGTCTGGTTCGGCGGCTTGGGCGCGGCCTACTTTGACGAGGACGATGCGTGGACGGTCTACTCCACCGCCGACGGGCTGGTGGGCGGCGTGGTCCAGGCCATCGCGGTGGACCCGCAGTTGCGCGTTTGGATCGGCAGCAAGACCGGGCTGAGCATCCGCAACGGCGAGGATTTCTTCAATCTGACCCGGGAGAATGGTCTGCCCAGTGACAACATTTTGGCGCTCCTGCCCCAGGCCGATGTCATGTGGATCGGCAGCAACGGCGGCGGGCTCTACCGGTTTGCCGCCAATCAACTGCGCATCTTCAATCGTGGCCGAAACAGGCCTCCCCAGCAACACGGTGACCGTTGGCGGAGACCGGCGACGGTGCGCTGCTGGTGGGGACGGACCGGGCTGGCGCGCTCTCCAGGACGAGACGGTGACGCCCATCGCCGACGTGCCGTCCGTGCCCATCACGGCCATTGCCACGGACGGCGATCGTGCCTGGGTGGCGACCGCGGGTGACGGCCTCTACACCTTTGACGGCAGCAACTGGCGCCACCGCAGCGTCAACGGCGACTCCGCCCTCGCTCCACACGTGAGTGCGCTGCTGGTCGACAGCTACGGTACGCTTCGATCGGCGGCGAGAGCGGCGGCATCGTGCGCGAGCCCATTCCACCAGCCGCCAACGGCGCGGCGGACCTTCCGGGAAGGGGTCGGATAGATCAGCGTCAGCCGTGTGTCGCTTGACCTCCATCCAGAGGTCTGCCCGATCTCGCACCCGCGCCGCAACTCTTCCTCTGAAAAACGTCGCATCTGTGGTACGATGGTGCCCAAGCGTTGCCGTGACGGTCGGCCGATGTCGCCGTTGGCGGCGGCGGCCGGTCGCTTTATCCACGTTCAGCTGCGCGGCAGTGTCTACAGCCCATAAGTCAAACGATGACCCAGACAGCGCTACATCCGCCAGACGATCTTTCCACTGCTGGGCGCAGCGTTGTGCTCTGCACGCGGCCACGGTCGTCCTGGTCGGCTGCGGCGCGACGGGCACGGCGCTGGGCCAATCTGCTGGCGCATGGGCGGGCAACGCCTTCGCGCAATCATCGACTGGACTTTATCGAGTTTCGAACAACCTCCAGCGACAGACCCTCTTCGACGACGACATTGCCGCGGATCCCGGCCTTGCCGAAGCCGCGGCGGCGCAAACTCCGCGCCGTCAACCGTGACATGTTGAGATCGAGGCCGTGGTGACCGACGTCAACGGGCAACGTGCTCGCTTCATCGGCGACGCCACGGTGGTCAGCGGACGGCACCGACAACTTCTCCACCCGCTACCTGCTCAATGACGCCTGCAGCCAAGCTGGCGTTACCTTGGGTCTACACCGGCGTGATTGCCTCCTACGGCATGACGGCGACCCTCATCCCGGAGGGCGCGGCGGCCAAGCTCCTCGGCGCGCGGCAGAGCAAACCGGCTGTCTGCGCTGTCTGCTGGGCGATGGCGTTCGCCCCGGCACGACGCCCACGTGCGACACGGCGGGCGTCATCGGACCGGCGGTGGCGGCCATCACTGCAGGCCGCGGCCGAGGCCATGAAGCTCATGCGGTGGGCACGGGCACGCTCAACCCCGGCCTCGGTGCACATGGACGTCTGGGCCAACGAGTACGACGCGCTCCAGGTCGCCTGCGCGATCCTTGACTGCCCCACCTGCGTCCACCATCACTTCACCTATCTGGATGCCCGGCGGGGCACCACCACCAGCACCCTCTGCATGCAACGCAGTGTCTGTCGCGTCAAGAGCGACCAGCGGCTGGCGCTGGACCGGTGGCCGCTACACCTGGCCGGTGTGGCCGACACGGTGGCGCACAACGACTTTCTGCTGCGGGCCACGGTGGACGGCTACGAGTTCACGGTCTTTCCCGGACAATCGGGCCATCATCAAGGGCAACGGCGCGACGAGAGCGTGGCCAAGATTAATTTTGCCAAGTACATCGGCGCATGAAGACCGGTGACGCTTTCGCCATGGGCACTGCCGCCGCTCAGGACCGGCCACGTCGTCCTGCGCGTGTTTCTGCCCCGCCGACCTGGACGCTTGGTCGTGCCTTCTGGAACGAGGCTTTTGCTACACAGCGCAACTTCGCGCCGGTGACCGCGGCGGAGTTCACACGGCGGGTGCTCGATTGCCCGGCATTCGACCCCGGCGGGTTGATCCTGGCGTGGCAGCAGACGGCATCGGCACCGCGACTGGTGGGCCTGGTCCACGCGTTCAAACCGCCGCCGCTCACCGGCCTCTACCGCAAGTGGGAGCCGCGCCACCACATCGCAGTGATCTACGTGACGCCGGCGCTGCGCCGGCAAGGCATCGGCAGCCGTCTGTTGCAGGCCGCGCAGAACTGGCTCTACTACTGCCCGGTCCACGTGGCCGACCAGCTCACGCCGTGCTACGGCAGCGTGGAGGGACCGCGGTCGCCCTTCTTCGGCAGCACGGAGCGCATGGGCATTCCGGCCACGGCGCGGGGTCTGATCCAGTTCTTTGCCGCGCACGGTTACAAGGTCGAGGATCCGGGCGACGTCTCCATGACGCTGCGCCTGGACGGACGGCGTCTGCCTGCGCCCGTCGCGCCGGATTTGGCCCGATGGGGGCTCCATGCCGTGGCAGTGGACAACGCGCACCCCTTCCGCGGCACCGAGCCCGAAGGACGGGAGGAGTACAGCCTGTGGTGCGACAACGGCGGTGACGCGTACGGCGGCCTGGTTTTGGTCGACGACAAGCAGCGGTTGCGCGCCCATGTGAGTTGGTATCCGCTGGCCGATGGCGCTACAATGGCCCTGGGCAATTATTGGGTTGCACCACCCATGCGCGGACACGGCCTCGGCGCCTATTTGCTGGACGCCGGTCTCCACGCCATGTCCGCCCGGCAACCGGCAACCATCGAACTGCACACCCATCTGGTGCATCATGCCCGCGCCGTGGCCATGTATGAACGACGGGGGTTTCAAGTCGACATGGCTTGGGTCAATTTGGTGAAGACCTGAGCGGTGCGCGGCGCGCGGCCCGGGGGGTCGCAAATGTGATGCGTGAAACGTGATGCGTGAAACGTGAGTGTAGAGATTGGGGATTGGAGATTGGGAGATTGGTCGGGGACATCCGGGGCAATCTCCCAGTCTCCCAGTCTCTTTATCTCCTCGACTTGCGTGAACGTATCATTCAAGGCACAGGAAGAAAAGTGATATGGCAGATCAAGCGAAACCCGTCAAATCAGAGTCGGCGTCCCCAGAATCGACACCCGAGGACGCTGCGCTGCCCAAGGCGACGGCAGAGTCGGCCGACGTGGCCGCGATCGTGGGCGGCTATCACGGAGCGCCGTTCAACGTGCTGGGGCCGCACACCACGGTGGTCGACGGCAAGGAATGCCTCGTCGTGCGCGCCTTCCGTCCGCTGGACGACAGCGTCGACGTGTTGGACGTGGCCGCGGGCACGCGCACGGAGATGACGCGCGTCCACAGCGGCGGCTTCTTTGAAGCGGTCTTCCGCGGGCGCAGCGAGCCGTTCGCCTACCGCTTGATCGTCATGGACGAGAGCGGCGCCGAGTACGAACTGGAAGACCCGTATCGCTTCCCCATGCGCCTGACCGAGTACGAGATCTATCTCTTCGGCGAGGGCAACTTCCTGGAGAGCTACACCAAGTTGGGCGCGCAGATGACCACGCTCGCCGGGGTGGACGGCGTGGGCTTTGCCGTGTGGGCGCCCAATGCCCAGCGCGTCGGCGTCATCGGCGAGTTCAACGGCTGGGACAATCGCGCCCATCCCATGCAGCGGCGGGGAGATTCGGGGCTGTGGGAACTCTTCATCCCCCATCTGCCCGAGGGCACCCACTACAAATACGCGATCAAATCCCAGTTGCTGGGCTACGAAATCGACAAGACCGACCCCTACGGCTTCTACGCCGAGCTGCGCCCCAGCACCGATTCCCGGGTCTGGGACATCGACAAGTACACGTGGCACGACGAGGCGTGGATGGCCGCGCGCCCCGCGCACCAGCGTCTGGACCAGCCCATCAACGTCTACGAGGTGCACCTGGGCAGTTGGCGGCGCGTGCCCGAGGATGACGGCTTCCTCAACTACCGGGATCTCGCCCACCAGTTGGTCGAGTACGCGGTGCAGATGAACTACACCCACATCGAGCTGCTGCCCATCACCGAGCACCCGTTCGACGGCTCGTGGGGCTACCAGACCACCGGCTACTTTGCGCCCACCAGCCGCTTCGGCAACCCCGATGACTTCATGTATTTCGTGGATTATTGCCACCAGCACAACATCGGCGTCATTCTGGACTGGGTGCCCGCGCACTTCCCCAAGGACGCCCACGGTCTGGCCTTCTTCGACGGCACCCATCTCTACGAACATTCGGATCCGCGCCAGGGCGAGCACCGGGATTGGGGCACCAAGATCTTCAACTTCGGCCGCAACGAGGTGCGCAACTTCCTGCTCAGCAGCGCGCTCTTCTGGCTGGAGAAGTACCATCTGGACGGGCTGCGCGTCGACGCGGTGGCGTCCATGCTCTACCTGGACTACAGCCGCGAGTCGGACGAGTGGGTGCCCAATCGCTACGGCGGACGGGAGAACCTGGAGGCCATCGACTTCATCCGCCGCTTCAACGAGCACGTGCACGAACGCTGCCCCGGCGCGCTCACCATCGCCGAGGAGAGCACGGCGTGGCCCATGGTCACCAAGCCGACCTACACCGGCGGCCTGGGTTTCGACCTCAAGTGGAACATGGGCTGGATGCACGACACGCTCAGCTACATGCAGAAGGACACCGTCTACCGGCGCTATCACCAGAACGAGATCACCTTCAGCCTGATCTACGCCTTCAGCGAGAACTTCATCCTGCCCTTCAGCCACGACGAAGTGGTCCATCTCAAGCGGTCCATGCTGGACAAGATGCCGGGTGACGCCTGGCAGAAGCGGGCCAACTTGCGCGCACTCTACGGCTACATGACCGGCCATCCCGGCAAGAAGCTGCTCTTCATGGGCGGCGAGTTCGGCCAGTGGACCGAGTGGAGCGAAGCCAAGAGCCTGGACTGGCACCTGCTCGACTTCCCCGAGCATCGCCAGTTGCAGCAGTACGCGGCCGAGCTGAACCGGCTCTACCGCACCCAGCCGGCGTTGCACCAGGTGGACGCCACGTGGGAAGGCTTCCAGTGGATCGACATCAGCGACGCGGACCAGTCCATCGTGAGCTTCCTGCGCCGGGCCGAGGACGAAAACGACACCATCGTCATCGTCTGCAACTTCACGCCGGTGCCGCGCCTCAACTACCGGGTGGGCCTGCCCCGAGCCGGACGGTACCACGAAATCATCAACAGCGACTGGCCCCAGTTCGGCGGCAGCGGCGTCAACAACCAGGGCGGCGTCCAGGCCGAGAGCTGCCGTGGCAGAACTGCGGCTTCTCCGCGCCGTTGAATCTGCCCCGCTGGGCGTCATCATGCTCAAGCCGCAGGATTGAGGGCGTCATGTCCAGGCTGGAAATTCGTAACGCCGCCATTCCCGCCGAATTTGCGCCGGACGCGCCGCATGCGCCCACGCCCGGCTTCGTGCTGGTGGACCTGCACGTGGTCGGCACGCGCATCGTCGCCGTGGCGGAAGCCAGCGACCAACCCGTCGCTGACGCCACGACCGACGTGCTGGACGCGGCCGGTCACATCGTGCTGCCGGGCTTTATCGACGTGCACATCCACGGCGTGGACGGCCACGACACCATGGACGCGACGCCGACGGCGCTGGCCGCCATCGCCGCGTGCTCGAGGCGCAACACGGCGTCACCGGCTTTCTCGCCACCACCATGACCGCACCCCGCGCCGACACGCTCGCCGCGGTGGCCAACGTGGCCGCGGTCGAGGGAAGTCCTCCCCCGGGCGCGCACATCCTGGGCGTGCATCTCGAGGGGCCGTTCATCAGCCCGGCGTTTCCCGGCGCGCAGAAGGCCGAGGACATCCGCCCGCCCGATCTGGACGAGTTGCGCGCGCTGGTGGACGCGGGGCCGGTGCGCATGATCACGTTGGCGCCCGAACAGCCGGGTGCGGACGCGGTCATCGACTGGGCGCGGGAGCACGGCATCGTCGTCGTGGCCGGGCACACCAACGCCACCTACGACCAGTGCATCGCCGCGGTCGACCGGGGCGTGAACCAGGCGACCCACACCTACAACGCCATGACCGCCCTGCACCATCGCAAGCCGGGCGTGGTGGGCGCGGTGCTCAGCGACGACCGGGTCTATGCGCAACTCATCGCTGACACCATTCACGTGCACCCGGCGGCCATGTGTGTGTTGGCCCGCTGCAAAGGCCCGGCGCGCACCCTGCTCATCACCGACGCCATGCGCGCCGCAGGCCTGCCGGAGGGCGAATACGACCTGGGCCGCCAGCCGGTCACCGTGAAAGACGGCCAATGTCACCTGGCCGACGGCACGTTGGCGGGCAGCGTGCTCACCATGGACCGGGCGCTGGTCAACTTCATGGCCGCGTCGGGCTGGCCGCTGGCCGACGCGTGGCCGATCACCAGCCGCACCCCGGCGCAAGCGCTGAGTTTAGGGCCGGAATTCGGCAACATTGCGCCGGGCGCCTGGGCCGATCTGGTCGTGCTCGACGCCGATTTGAGCGTGGCCGCCACCATCGTGCGCGGCCGGCTTGCCTATGCGCGGGCGGACGGACTCGCCCACGCAGCCTCATCTCATCCCGCCTGATTGCATCTTCACCAACACAGGTGCCCATGTACCAGATCAACTCCATCATCGACCGCTACAACGAATTGGCCCTGAGCGACAATCTGGGCGTCGACAGTTGGGATGTGCTCGCGCCCAGCCTCCACGACAACCATCTGGTCTTCGGCGGGCGGCCCCTCTGCACGGTGGTGCGCCCGCTCTTCCACACCCGCCGCGGCTGGAATTACCTGCGCGAGCGCACGGAACTCATGCTGCGCGTCTTCGGCAAGTTGAGCGAAGTCAGCATGGCCGACCCCGCGCTGCGCGCGCAGGTCCATCTCACCCCCATTGAGGAGGAGATGATCCGGCTGCCCACGGGATACAAGACCAGCATCCCGACCGCGCGGCTGGACAGCTTCTACGTGCGCGAGCCCGACGGGCGCATCAACCTGAGCTTTGTGGAGTTCAACGGTGAAAGCCCGGCGGGCATGGCCTACGGCGACGTCATGGCCGAGCTGTTCATGCGCCTGCCGCTGATGGAGCGCTTCTCCCGGGAATTCCACATGGAGCCGATCTGCGGCGCGGCAGGGTGCTGGACGCGCTGCTCAACGTCTACTACGAGTGGCGGGGCAACCGGTCGCAATTGCCCTCCATCGCCATCGTGGACTGGTACGGCGTGCCCACCACCAGCGAGTTCCAACTCTTTGCCGAATATTTCGGCCGCCACGGCATCACCGGCGTCATCTGCACGCCCGAGCAGTTGGACTATCGCAACGGGCAGATGTACGCCGACGGCCAACCGGTGGACTTCATCTACAAGCGGGTGCTCAGCACGGAATTGGTGGGGAAGTACGGGCTGGACCATCCCATCGTCCACGCGCTGCGCGACGGCGCAATCTGCATGGCCAACCCGTTCACGTGCAAGGTGCTCCACAAGAAGGCCAGCTTCGCCGCCGTCTCCGACGAGCGCAATGCGCACCTCTTCACCGCGGAGGAGCTGCACGGCATCCGCCAGCACATCCCGTGGACGCGTGTCATCGAGGAGCGTTTCACCTACGACGTTACGGGCAACGCCATCGACCTGCTGCCGTGGATTGCCCACAACAAGGATCACCTGGTCATCAAGCCCAACGACGAGTACGGCGGCGCCGGCGTGATCATCGGCTGGGAGGTGAGCGACGACACGTGGCAGGCCGCCATCACCCGGAGCTTGAGCGAACCGGCCATCGTCCAGGAACGGGTCGAGATCGCGTACGAGGGCTTCCCCTTCGTGGACGCCAGCGACAACATCTACATCGGCCGGCGGCTGGTCGACTGCGATCCCTTCCTGTTCAACGGCGACCACGTGGGCGGCTGTCTGGTCCGCCTGAGCAGCGTCACGTTGCTCAACGTCACGGCCGGCGGCGGATCGGTTGTGCCGGCGTTTATCGTTGATGAGAAATGAAGCGTGAAACGTGATGCGTGAAACGTGATTGGAGACTGAGAGATTGGGACATCCCGCAATCTCCCAATCTCCACAAATCTCCAAATCTCACGCATCACGCATCACGCATCACGTTTCACGTTTCACGCATCTGGAAACCACCCATGTACCACCCATCCTTCAACATCGGCATCGAAGAAGAGTACCAGTTGATCGACCCGACGACCTATGAGTTGGTCGGGTATGTGAGCCAGTCCATGGCCCGGGATCGCATGGAGATCCAGGCCCGGCACCCGGACGTGAAGATTGCCGAGCCGGGGCAGAGTCCCGTGGTGGAGGCGGGGACGCCGGTCTGCGTGGACGTGGCCGAGGCGCGCGACAAACTGTTGCACGTGCGCCGCGCCATGCTCGAACTGGCCCACGCCCAGGGGCTGCGGCTGGCCGCGGCGGGTACCCACCCGTTCAGCAGTTGGGAGCGCACGTCGTCGCCCGCGCCCCGCTACCAGGCCATGGTGGACGACGCGCAGATGATCGCGCGGCGCATGCTTGCCTTCGGCATGCGCGTCCACATCGGCGTGGAGGACCGGGAGCTGGCCATCGACGTGATGAACACCATGTCCTACGTGCTGCCCCACATCCTCTGCCTCTCCACCAGTTCGCCCTTTTGGGCCGGGCGCAACACGGGGTTGAAGAGCTACCGCAAGGTGCTGCTGGACGCGCTGCCCCGCACCGGGATTCCCGGCCGCTTCACCTCCTACGCCGAGTATCGCAGCTTTGTGGACATGCTGGTGCGCACCAATTGCATCCCCGACGCCGGGCGCATCTGGTACGATCTCCTGCCCCACCACCGCTTCCCGACGCTGGTGGTGCGCATCTGCGACGTCGTGCCCGACTACCGGGACGCGCTGGCCATCACCGCGCTGATCCAGGCCACGGTGGCGTGGATGGTCGACCTGCGCGAGCGCAACATGTCCTTCCGCATCTACGACCGCACGCTCATCAACGAGAACCGCTGGCGCGCCGTGCGCTACGGCCTGGACGGGCAGCTCATCGACTTCGGCACCGAGGAGGCCAAACCGGCGCGCGACCTCCTGCGCGAGCTGGTCGCGCTGGTGGAGCCGCAGGCGGTCAAGCTCAACGCCATGGACGACCTGGGCCACGTCTACACCATCCTGGAACGGGGCGCGAGCGCGGACCGGCAACTGGCCGTCTGGCGTGAGTCGGGCGAGAACCTGACCGCGGTGGTGGAGCACCTGATCCGCGAAACGGAGAAGATCGCATGATCAAACGACCGTCGCTCTCCATCGGCATCGAAGAAGAGTACCAGATCGTGGATCCGGAGACCCGGGCGCTGCGCTCGTACATCACCGAGTTCATCGAGGGCAACAAGCTGATCATGGTGGAACGGGAGCTCAAGCCCGAGTTGCACCAGTCCATGGTCGAGCTGGGCACGCCGGTCTGCGCCAACATCGGCGAGGCGTACGAAGAGTTGGCGCGCCAACGCAGCTTCATCTGCAGGCTGGCTGAGGAGAAGGGCGTGGCCATCGTCGCCGCGTCCACCCACCCGTTCAGCCGCTGGGCCGACCAGCCGGTCACGCCGTATCCGCGCTACTTGGGCGTGCTGGAGGAGATGCAGGTGCTGGCGCGGCGGCTGCTCATCTTCGGCATGCATGTGCACATCGGCATCGAAGACCGGGCCTTTGCGCTGGATGCCATGAACGTGGTGCGCTACATGCTGCCCCACATCCTCGCGCTGAGCACCAGCAGCCCCTTCTGGGTCGGTCGGCGTACGGGGCTGAAGAGCTACCGCTCCAACATCTTCGAGGATTTCCCCCGCTCCGGCATCTCGGACGTCTACCGCACACCGGCCGAGTTCGACGCGCTGGTCAACACGCTGGTCAACACGGGCAGCATCCCCGACGGCAGCAAAATTTGGTGGGACGTGCGGCCCCATCACCAGTACCCCACGCTGGAATTCCGCGTCTGCGACATCTGCACGCGCATGGACGAAGCCGTGGCCATCGCCGCGCTCTTCCAGGCCATCGTGCTCTGGCTGTGGAAGCTGCGTCAGCGCAACATCACCTTCCGCGTCTATCGCCGCGAACTCATCGAGGAGAACCGCTGGCGCGCCGCGCGCTACGGGCTGGACGGCAAGATGATCGACTTCGGCAAGGGCGCGGAAGTGTCGACGCGCCAGTTGATCCGTGAGCTGCTGGAGTTGGTGGGCGAGGAGATCGACGAGCTGGGCAGTCGTGCCTACATCGCGCCCATCGAAGCCATGCTGCTCCACGGCACCAGCGCCGACCGCCAACTGCGGCGCCTACGATGCCCACGAAGGCGACCTGCGCGCCGTGGTCGATCACCTGATCGCGGAGACGAAAGAGGGACTGTAGCACCGCGGCAAGCGACGCCGGCAGATGCCCGCGATGAAGCCGGCCACGTGCATCAACCCGACAGAGAACGGAACCGGACACCTCTGCATCAACGTTCTCAAAGACACAGCAATTCACATGCGGGTGCGCCGTCACGCACCCTTTATCACGCAATGGTCACATTTGAACTTCACAATCGTCAGGTCGAGACAACCCCGATTGTACGAAGTTCGTGACTTTTCTACAAGAGGGGGAACACGATCACCATGCACACATTGCGAACGACCGTCCTCGGTCTTTGCGCCGCGCTCTTCGTCGCCGGGCTGGCGCTGCTGAGCAACGCACAGCCGGTGGCCGCAGCGCCGGCCGCCCAAGACGACACCACCCGCGCCTGGGTCTCGATCTCTATCCCGCCGGGGACGCGCCCGGCATGCTCCAGATCGTCGCGCTCTACCCCAACGGCAACGCCGAGCAGGTGAGCGTCTATCTCACCAAGGGCGCCGTCATGGAATACGGCACGTGGGACGAAAGCGACGGCACGTTGACGCTCTCCCTGGTCGGCTCCACCGCGGGACTACGAGACGCCGGCCACGGTTGAGTTCGAACTCGACGGCGACACGCTCTCCGACGGCAACTTCCCGTTCACCATGGTGCACGTGCTGGCGCCGGACGAGTTGGAAAGCATGGACCACGCCGCGCACGAAGAGATGCACCACGGCGATGCCGCGCCGGCCGCGGAGATCGATCTGACCGCCGACGGGCTGGGCACAGTCTGGGTGTCGGACGTCTATCCCGCGGCCGATGCGTCCGGGCTGATCACCGTGTTGGCGCTCTACCCCAACGGCAACCTGGAGCAGACCAGCATCTACCTGGGCAAGGATGCGATCACCGAAGTCGGCACGTGGGAGACGAGCGACGACGGCATGGTGGACGTGACCGTGACCGGAACGCCGGAGAAGGAGTACGACGAGCCGGTCGACGCCGGCTACGTGCTCACCGGCACGCACTTGATGGGTGACGCCATCGCCCTCATGCACGTGAACCAGATCACGCCCGCCATGATGGAAGCGGCGGTTAACCCGGCCGGCACCTACGTCTCCAACGTCTACCCGGCGGCGGATGCGTCGGGGCTGGTCATGGTGCTGACGCTCTTTGACAACAACGCCGCCGAGCAGACCAGCATCTACGCCACCAAGGGCGCCATCTTCGAAGTGGGCGCCTGGGCCGAGGAGATCGACGGCGCCATCACCGTGACCATGACGGGCACGCTGTCCGACACCTACGCCTCGCCCGCGGGCGTGACCTACACGCGCGAGGGCGATGTGCTCCAGAGCGGCGTGTTCCAACTCTACCGGCTGGAGCAGATCACGCCGGCCATGATGGACGCCATGACCGCGCCCAGCGTGGTGACGACCTACCAGTCGGACACGCTGCCGGCGGCCAGCAGCCCCGGCCGCGTCATCACGTTGACGCTCTACGACGACGGCTCGCTGGAGATGAGCACCGACTTCCTCAACGACGAGCCGCCCATCGTGGAAGTGGGCACGTGGGAACAGGGCGACGACGACACGCTCACCGTGACCCTGACCGGCCGGCCAGACCGGACCTACGACGAGCCGGTGGTCATCGTCTTCGCGCAGGACGGCGCCACGCTGGACGCGGTCGAGTACGACACGTCGCTGTACGGCTCCGAGGGTTTGAGCTTGACGGAGCAGAGCGCAGCCGAGTAGCGGCGGCGACACGCTGAGATCAGAAAAGCGGGGGCCGAATTCGGCCCCCGCTTTTGCTTTGCAGACAACGTGCGCTTCAACTCGTCCGCCATGCCGCTCCGTGTGGCGCCCGCTCAGTAGAGCGTCAAGTAGCGGTCCAGCTCCCAGCGGGTCACGTTGATGCGATAGTCGTTCCACTCCAGCGTCTTGGCCTCCACATAGCGTTCGTAGACGTGTTGGCCCAGCGCGGTCTGGATGACCTCGCTCTTCTTCAACTCGTCGATGGCGTCGCCCAAGCTGCCCGGGAGCACGCCCAAGCCCACCCGGCTGCCGTCCACCTGGTAGAGGTCTTCTTCGGCCGCGGGCGGCGGGGCAATGCGGCGCTCGATGCCGTCCAAACCGGCGGCGAGCATGACCGCGAAGGCCAGATACGGATTGGCGCTGGGGTCAGGGCAGCGCAGCTCGCAGCGAGTCGAGCGGTAACGTCCGGCCGACGTACGCGGCACACGGATGAGCGCGCTGCGGTTGGTGCGGCCCCACGAGATGTAAACGGGCGCTTCGTAGCCGGGCACCAGACGCTTGTAGCTGTTGACCAGCGGCGCGATGATGGGCGCCATGGCCTTGGCGTGCTGCAACTGGCCGCCGATGAAGTAGAGCGCCGTCTCGCTGAGACCGTACTCGTTCTCGGCGTCGTACATCATGGTGTCACCCGTTTCCAGGTTCCACAGGCTCTGGTGCACGTGCATGCCGCTGCCGTTGACGCCGGCAATGGGCTTGGGCATGAAGGTGCAGTGCAGCCCGTTCTTCTGGGCCACGGCTTTCAACGTCGTGCGGAAGGTGATGGCGTTGTCCGCCGTCTCCAGCGCCGGGCCGTAGGTGAAGTCGATCTCGCTCTGGCCCAGCGCAACCTCGTGGTGCGATGCCTCCACGCGGATGCCCAGGGACTGGAGCGCGTCCACCATTTGGCGGCGCACGCTGTGGGCCAGGTCGGTGCTGATGTCGAAATAGCTGGCGTGATCGTGGGGCGTGAGGGGCAGCAGCGAGCCGTCGGCGTGGCGCACGAAGAGGAAGAATTCCAGCTCGGGACCGACCTCGTAGGTCAACCCCAACTGTGCGGCGCGCTGCAACTGCCGCTTGAGCACGTAGCGGGGATCACCCTCGAAGGGCGACCCGTCGGGCGTAAAAACATCGCAGATCACCCGCGCCGTGGACAGATCCATCTCCCAGGGGATGACCGCGAAGGTATCGAGATCGGGCACGAGGTACATGTCGCTCTCGGCAATGCGGGCAAACCCCTCGATCGAGCTCCCATCAAACCAGATGCCGTGGCTCACTGCGGTGTCCCAGTGGCCGATGGGAATCGTGATCTGCTTGGAGATACCGACGATGTCGGAAAATTGGAGCCGGATGAAGCGAATGTCATTGCGTTTGATCAACTCATCAACGCGCTCTAGTTGCTCCGGTGCATACTCGATACCCATCCCTGTTTCTCCTTACCAGGTGTACCGCTGCGCGCGCCATTGCCGCGCAGATGATTCTTCATGACTTGAGTGGAGGCGCTCGCCCGTAGCCACATTGTACGCTGTGTGGGGCCTGATGCAAAGAGGCGGCAGAAAAGAGGGCGGCGTCCTTTGCGGCGACCGCCCTCTCGTGTCGTGAAATAGCCTTGCGGCCACGACCACATGCGGTGACGGGGCGGGCGATCGCCTGCCCCGTCGCCACACCGTTGCTTAGATACCGTAGTACATGACGAACTCTTGGGGATGGGGGCGCAGGCGCACAGCGTCCACATCGGCAACACGCTTGGTGCCAATGTACGTCTCGATCAGATCGTCGGTGAAGACGCCGCCGGCGCGCAGGAAGTCATTGTCGGCCTCGAGCGCATCCAACACGTCGGTCAGCGAGCCCTTGACGGTGACGACCTGCTTCAGCGTCTCACCCTCGAAGAGGTCCATCTCAGACGGGTTGCCCGGATCGATCTGGTTCTTGATACCGTCGAGACCGGCCATGAGCATCGCCGAGAAGGCCAGATACGGATTGGCGCCGCAATCGGGGCAGCGGAACTCGACACGCTTGGCCTTGGGCGACTGGGACGAAACCGGAATGCGGCAGGCGGCCGAGCGGTTACGGGCGGAGTACGCCACCACCACCGGCGCTTCGTAGCCCGGCACCAGGCGGCGATAGGAGTTGGTCAACGGCGCCGCGAAGGCCAACAGCGAGTTGATGTGCTTCAGGATGCCGCCGATGTACCACATGGCCATTTGGCTCAGACCGGCGTATTTGTCGCCGGCGAAGAGAGGCTGGCCGTCTTTCCACAGACTCTGGTGCACGTGCATGCCGGAGCCGTTGTCCTCGAAGATCGGCTTGGGCATGAACGTCGCCGTCTTGCCGTGCTTCGCCGCCACATTCTTGACGATGTACTTGTAGATCTGCATGAAGTCGGCCATCTGAATCATGGGCGCAAACTTCAGGTCGATCTCGGTCTGCCCGGCCGTGGCCACTTCGTGGTGGTGGCGCTCAATCGTCAAACCGGCCTTGATCATCTCGTTGACCATCTCCGAGCGGATGTCCTGGAACTGGTCAAACGGCGCCACCGGGAAATAGCCGCCCTTGGTGCCCACCTTGTGCCCGGGACCCCAATCGCCGCTAAACACGGCCGCTTCACTGCTGGTGATGCCGTAGCCGCTGGAGAACGGTGTCGCCTCGTACTTCACCTGGTCGAAGATGAAAAATTCGGCTTCCGGACCGCAGAACATGACGTCGGCATAGCCGTTGTCCTTCATGTACGCTTCGGCGCGACGGGCGACGTTGCGCGGGTCGCGATCAAAGGCATCGTAGGTGCCCGGCTCGTAGACGTTGGCAATCACACACAGCGTGGGGTTCGTGGTCATGGGGTCAACGAACGCCGTGGTGGGATCACAGACCAACAGCATATCGCTGCTTTCAATCGACTTGAAGCCGCGGATCGATGAGCCGTCGAAGCCGAGACCGCTCTTGAACAGATCGTCTTCATCATAGAAGTCAACCGGCACCGAAAAATGATGCCACTGGCCGAAGAGATCCGTGAATCTCAGGTCGACAAATTCAATTCCATTTTCCTCAATGACCTTGGACACATCTTGCGCGGTCGAGCAATTGAGAGCCATACAGAACACTCCTATAGGTTTTGTTGAACCGATTTGACGGTCGTTTTTCCTTCCCGCGTTGTACCCTGGTAAGCAACGCACCAAGAGGAACGGTAAGGGAGCGAATACGGAAAGTAACGTACGCTGCATAGCAAAGCCATGCGGACGCACGGCATCGGGATCAAGGATAGGTCACGTTGCCGGATCTCTCCATCACCAGGATCGCCGAAGTCTGTGCGGGTCGCTTGTGCATGATGCACAAGCGACCCGCACACAACCGCGCTTGGGGCGATGACCGACCCGTGGTTAAATGATGGGCAACGGTGTCGCATGCGCGAGTATTGCAACGCAGCGCACAAATCTCACCCGGAGAACATGCCATGTCCACACGAGTTCGCTATGCCCATGACCCCGCCTTCCACATCGTCACGGGGGTCTGCCCCCACGACTGCCCGGACACGTGCAGTTGGCAGGTGGCCGTGCGTCGCGACGACGGCCAGGCCGTGGACCTGTGGGGCCATCCCGACCACCCGGTGACCGCGGGGCGGCTCTGCACCAAGGTCGACCGTTATCTGGAGCGGACCTATCACGCCGACCGGCTCACCACTCCGTTACGCCGGGTAGGCCCCAAGGGCGTCGGCGCGTTCGAGCCGGTCTCTTGGGAGGTGGCGCTGGACGAGATCGCGGCCAAGCTCAGCGCCGTGGTCCGGCGCAGCGGTGCGGAAGCCATCCTGCCCTATTCCTACGCGGGCACCATGGGGCTGCTCCAGGGCGAAGGGATGGCGTCGCGGCTGTGGCACAAGCTGGGCGAGCCGGCTGGCGCGCACCATCTGCTCCGAGGCGGGCTTCGAGGGCATGCTCTACACCTGGGCGCGGCGGTCGGTCCCGAACCGGAGGCCTTTGCCCAGGCCCGGCTGATCCTCATTTGGGGCAGCAACACGCTCACCAGCAACATGCACCTGTGGCCCTTCATCCAGCAGGCGCGCAAGGACGGCGCGCAGGTCATCGTCATCGACCCGGCCAACACGCGCACGGCCCAGGCCGCCGACCGCTGGATCGGCCTTAATCCGGGCACGGACGGCGCGCTGGCCCTGGCCATGATGCACGTGATCATCGCCGACGATCTCTACGACGCGGACTACGTAGCGCGCTACACCGTGGGCTTCGACGCGCTGGCCGCCCGGGTGGCCGAGTGGACGCCCGCCCGCGCTGCCGCCATCACCGGCGTGGATGCGGCCACCATCCGCGAGCTGGCCCACGCCTATGCCACCACGCGGCCGGCGGCCATCCGCATCAACTACGGCATGCAGCGCCACCGGGGCGGCGGCATGGCCGTGCGCACCGTCGCCTGCCTGCCCGCGCTGGTGGGCGCGGCGACGTGGGCGGCGGCATCACCTTGAGCACCAGCGGCGGCTTCGCCCACATGGACCGCACGGGCCTCTACCGCGCCGATCTGCTGGCCGGACGCACACCCCGCACCATCAACATGAACCGGCTGGGCGATGCGCTGAGCCTGGACCGGCCCGGCGCGCCCTGGCCCACTACCACCCGCGCCCGTGGATCCCGTGCCCAGCCCGGAAGAAGCGGGTCCGCCGGTGGAGGCGCTGGTGGTCTACAACTGCAACCCGGCCGCGGTCGCGCCCGACCAGGCCGCGGTCATCGCGGGGTTGCAGCGTGACGATCTCTTCACCGTGGTGCTGGAGCACTTCGTCACCGACACCGCGGACTACGCCGACTACGTCCTGCCGGCGACGACGCAGCTCGAGCACTGGGACATCGTGCGCCCGTACGGCCACTACTTTCTGCCGCTCAACCGGCCCGCCATCGCGCCGGTGGGCGAGAGTCTCCCCAACAGCGAGATCTTCCGCCGGCTGGCCGCGGCCCTGGGCTACGACGACGCCTGCTTCCAGGAGGACGACGCCACCATCCTGCGCAACCTGGTGGACGCGCAGACCCATCCGAGCTTCGCCGGCGTCACCTGGGAGGCGCTGTTGCGGGACGGCTACGCACGCCTGAACCTGCCCCAGCCGTACGCCCTTCGCCACGGGCGGCTTCCCCACGCCCAGCGGCAAGTGCGAGTTCTACAGCGCGCGCATGGCCGCGGACGGCTACGACCCGCTGCCCGCGTTCACGCCGCCTGCGTGGATGGAAACGCACACGCCGGTGCGCAACGGCGCGGCCGCGCCCCAGACGCCGCTGGTCTGCATCTCGCCGCCGGCCCACTCGTTCCTCAACAGCAGCTTCGTGAACGTGCCCCGCTTCACCCGGCGCGAGGCGCGCCCTGCGTCCACATTCACCCGGACGACGCGCGCCGCCAGGTGGAAGACGGCGCCAGGTCACCCTGGCCAACGAACTGGGCGCGGTCCAACTCACGGCCAAGGTGACGGCGGACGTGGTGCCGGGGACGGTGCTGGCGCCGGGCGTCTGGTGGAGCAAGCTCAGCCCGGACGGGCGCAACGTCAACCGCATCACGCGGCAGGATGAAGCCGACATGGGCGCGGGCGCCATCTTCTACGACACGCTGGTCACCGTCACGCCCGTCATCCACGCAACCACACCACACCTGGAGGAGAGAGCCGTATGAGCGACGCGCCGGCCGGCCTGGAGATCTTTGAGGACGTCAAGCGCATCATCGTGGTGGCCGCGCACCCGGACGACCTGGAGTGCCTCTGCGGCGGCACCATCAGCCTGTTGACCGCGCGCGGCGTGGAGGTCATTTCGGTCAACTGCACCCTGGGCGACATCGGCACCCAGGACGCGGCGACGGTGCGCCCGGCCCTGGCCAGCACCCGTCTCAGCGAGACCGACGCGGCGGCACGCGTGCTCGGCCTGACCGCCACCTACAATCTCGGCCATCATGACGGCGAGCTGGTGCCCGACCTGGAGTTGCGCGCCCAGATCGCGCGCCTCTACCGCGTCTCCCAGGCCGACACGCTCATGACCTTCGACCCCTTTTGGAACGGCCAGATCCACCCGGACCATCGCGCCGCGGGCCAGGCCGCGCTGGACGCGTACATGCCGTCGCGCATGCCGCTCTATCGCCCCGAACAGTTGCGCGAAGAAGGCGCCGATCTGGGGCAGATCAAGCGCGTGCTCCTCTTCGGCACGGGCCGGGAGCCCGACGTGTACGTGGACGTGAGCGCCGTCTACGCCACCAAGTTGGCGGCCTGCATGGCCCACGTCAGCCAGTTTCCCAAGGGCGAAGAGAGTTTGCAGTGGATGAAGGAACGGGATACGCGCGGCGGCGAGGCCGTCAACGTGCCCTATGCCGAGGTCTTCAAGCGGATGCTAACCTGGTGACGGTCCGCGGCGGGGACGCGCTGAGCACCGGCGGCACCGTGGCGTGGTTGACGAGGCCGCGCAGGCCGTCGGTGCGGTAGATGGCACGGATGCGCTGCGCCGGGTTCATACGCCGGGCCAGCCGGTTGTAGAGCGGCTCCAGCAATTGCTCTTCGCCAAACCCGCGGGCCTCCAGGCCGGCATGGGCCATGTCCACGATGCGCGGCAGGAAGTCCACCGCCGGCTGGGGCGCGCGCAGACCGTGGCGGATGGCCAGCGCGTGGTAGTCCTGCATGACGGCCCAGTAGTTCGGCCCCAGTTCCTCCTTGACAAACGCATGGATCGCCGGTTCGGCCTCGATCAGGCCCAGGCCGAGCGCGCTCACGGCCATGTGCTCGCGCCACGGCTGTTGGCACGCAGGCCGGATCTCGATGGTGGCATAGGCTGTGCGCAGCCGCGCACTGTTCCACATGTAGTGCTCGTGGAAGAGGAACGCGGCGTAGTCGGCCCCGTGTTCTTCCAGATAGGCGGAAAACGGCTGGGAACTGGGGTAGATTTCGTGGTCGCCGCGCACGATGAGATAGGTCGTCTCGGCCGTCGTGGCCACGTAGTCGGCGATGTCGTGCACGGGACGCGCCGGCATGCCGTGGCGGTGCTCCAAGCTGTAGATGTTGGCCATCTCCCCTTCACGCGCGCTGCAATAGGGGCTGGGCTTGCCGCCGAAGACGGGCGAATT
Organism: Caldilineaceae bacterium; assembly: GCA_041391205.1. Lineage (GTDB taxonomy): Bacteria > Chloroflexota > Anaerolineae > Caldilineales > Caldilineaceae > JAWKOK01. The sequence goes on along the minus strand of JAWKOK010000004.1, from coordinate 39,060 downwards.
GCCGCAGAGCGCAATGATGACCGGCGTCATCAGGTTGCCGAAGTTGAGCAGATCCACCATCTCCGGCCGCGCCACGTCGATCTGCACCTGGTCGCTGGCCGTCACCGTGTACCAGAGCCATTGCCGGCCCATGGCCCGGTAGAGACTCATGTAGCGCTGCTTGCGCGACATGATGCGCAGGCTGGGCGGCGTCACCGGCTGGATGCCGTAGCCCAGCACACGCCAGTCGTAGCGCGCCGCCGCCCGGGCCAGGCGCTCCATGCCCCGTTCCTGGATGGCCTGCAATTCAAAGAGCGTGCGACAGGGCCGGGTGTTCAACTCCACGGTGCCCACGCCCACCTCCAACGCGTAGCTGAAATCGGCGCCCTGGAGCGCCACGATGAACTCGTGCCCCGGGGTGGCCGTCGGTTCGAACTTGGGCTTGAGATCGCCGGGCGCCATGAGCGCATCCCACAGCCGGCGCACGTCGACCGCCTCGCCCCGGCTGTTGACCACGGGGAACTCCGCCTCGCGCCCGATGGTGCGCGGACCGTCCAGTTGAGGCGGAAACGCGGCGCTAAAGCGCGTTGCCAGCGTGTGGATGATGGCGTCGAGCGCGGGCGTGGTCATCGCAGACGTTGCACGATTCCGGGCAATTCCCGGTAGCTGCGGCAGACGGCGTGGGCACGGGTCTTGTCGCTGCCGCGGTCGATGATGCCGGTGAACAGGATGGCGCGCATGCCCACCCGGCGGGGGCCGTCCACGTCATTGCTCTCCCGGTCGCCCACGTGGACGATCTGGTGGGGCAGCTTGTCCAGCCCCAGCACCGCCTGCCGGAAGACCTCGATGGACGGTTTGGAGGCGCGTACTTCATCCGAAAAGATAAAGTAGCTGAAATAGCGCAGCAGCCCCTGTTGCTGCAAGAGATAGCGCAGACCGCGGCCGTGGGTGTGGATCGTGTCGGAGATGATGCCCAGCGTGTATTCCTGGGCCAGTTGCGCCAGAGCCAGATGGATGTCCGGTGCGAAGTCCGGCGGAATGCGAATCTCCATCTCCTCAATGTCGCGCACCAGGCCGTCGATCTCGCGCACGAAGCCGGCGTAGGCGCCCGGCCGCGGGCGCAAGCCCAGTTGCTCGTAGGCGTAGTAGATGCGCGTGGTCACGCCCGGCGTGCGATGCTCGTTGTGCCACTCCTCGCGAAAGCGCGCGTTGGCGTAGCGATAGGCCGCCGCGGCTTGGGATGGCGTGATGCCGTCGTGGCGCTGCGTCACATGCTCGGTGAAAAGCTGCACCCGGGCGTCGGCCTTGGAGGGCAGCCCCATGGCGGCGCGCTTGGGTTCGTCGGAATCATCGATGGCGATGGTATCCCAGAAATCAAAGGTAATCGCTTCAATCATGACCTGTCGTCGGTGTGATGGCGGGGAGACACGAGCGCTTTGATCATAGCACAGGAGGAAGGCGCGCCCAAGGTTCGCGCGCCGGTTTTGCCCTGTGATAAGATGGCACGCAGCAGCAGCACCCACCTTCAGCACGACGGAGACGCACACCATGCACCGCACACCCCAGGACTTGCAGCACTATCTGGAGCAAGCCGGCATCCAGGCGCAACTCATCGACGAGATCGGCGACACGCCCACCGTGCCCGCGGCGGCCGCGGCCCTCGGCGTTGCGCCGGACCAGATCGTCAAGACGCTGCTGTTTCTGGTGGAGCAACCCGGCGTGGACGGCGGCGCGCCGCAGCCGGTCGTGGTCATCAGCAACGGCGAAAGCCGCGTGGACAAACGCCTGCTGGCCGACCACTTCAACGTGGGCAAGAAGCGCATCAAGCTGGCCCCGGCGGAGGTGGTGCTGGAGTTGCTGGGCTATCCCGCGGGCGGGGTGCCGCCCTTCGGCCATCGCACGGACCTGCCGGTGATCCTGGACGCGTCGGTCGTCGCCACCGGCGCCGCGCATGACGGCGTCATCTACGGCGGCGGCGGCGACGACCGCACCATGATGCGCCTGACCGTCGACGAACTTTGCCGCGTGGTGCAGCCCCACATCATGGCGGTGAGCTGAGAGATTAGTACATCACACTGTAGTGACGACTTAGCGTTGCACTCTGGAACTGAAGTCGTCCACGGTGTCATCGTGAACCATCGAACTGCGGCACAAAAAGGCCGGCTCCGCGTGAGCCGGCCTCGTTTTGCCTGGGATTGCACCGTCATTCATGCACGATGACGAGCGTGCCCTGATTGGACTCGGTGCTGCTCATCCAATGTCTGCCGTCCCACTCGGGGCCGGCCCAGTCGAAGAGCCAGCGCGCGTCGGCATTGGTCATGTTGACGCAGCCGTGGCTCATGGGGTTGCCGAAGTTGTTGTGCCAGTACGAGCCGTGGAAGCCGTAGTCTTCGTAGAAATACTGCACCCATTGCACGTTGGGCAGGCTGTAGTAGGTGCCCAACTCCTCGCTGCCGCCGGACATGGTCTGGCTGCGCACCTTGGCCCGAATGCGGAATTCGCCGGTGACCGTGGGCGTGCCCGGCAGCCCTGAGGAAATGATGAAGGCCCGCACCGGCTTGTCGCGCTCGTAGGCGATCAGCGTCTGTTCGCTCAAGTCCACACGAATCCAGCGCTCCTCGTCGGGAATGGGGAAATCCGGGATCCACTCGCCGGGCTGAGGCACAAACGCCGTCGTACGCAGGTCGATGTCATCCATGTAGGCGCGCTTGATTTCCGGCCCGATTTGGGGCAGGCGCGCCGGCAGCGGCGGCCGGCTGGGGGGACGCAGGAAGTTGACGGATGCACTGTCGCCGCCCGGGCCGGCCGCATGGTCGTCAAAGCTGGGCGTGGCCGCGTGCGCACCGGCCGGAATGGCAAGCGCCGTCACCAAGGCTAGCAGGCATGTAGCCAGGCCGAACCGTCGGCGCGGCCGGTGCAAGAAAGTTGAAGTTACGCTCGATTGTCGACGTGGCATCCACAGCCTGATCATCTGTCACGTCCTTTGTGTGAGAACATTGGTCTGTGAAAACAGTGATGCGTGAGAACAGTGGCGGCTTTGCCGGATCGATTGAGGATCATTGGCGCTGTTGCGATCCGGTTTTCACTTCAGGACATAGTGTATATACTTAATGTGATTCCAACAAGTATGTACGCGTACCGACTTGTTCTCTAATTTCTGGGCAAGTGCGTGCCCCGGCGCATGCGGCCAGTTTGCGTGTCCGTCAACTCAGCGATCCGCACAGACACACCACACAAAGTGAGACGTCACCATGCGAACCTTCATTGGCATTGACTCATCGACCACGGCCACCAAGGCGCTGCTCATCGACGAGACGGGCGCGGTGCTCGGTGTGGCCGCCACCGAGTACGGCTACGCCACGCCCCAGCCGCTCTGGAGCGAGCAGGATCCCGAACTCTGGTGGGACGGCACCGTCGGCAGCATCCGCGCCGTCCTGGCCCAGACCGGCGTCGACCCGGCGGACGTGGCGGGCATCGGCCTGACCGGACAGATGCACGGGCTGGTGCTCCTGGACGAACACGGCGAGGTCCTGCGCCCGGCCATCCTCTGGAACGACCAGCGCACCGGCGCCCAGTGCGACGAAATCCGCCGCCGCGTCGGCCGCGAACGCTTCATCGCGGTGACGGGCAACGACGCGCTGACCGGCTTCACTGCGCCCAAGATCCTCTGGGTCGCCCAGAACGAGCCGGAGATCTATGCCCGGGCGCGCCGGGTGCTCCTGCCCAAGGACTATGTGCGCTATCGTCTCACCGGCGACTATGCCACCGACCGGGCCGGCGGCGCGGGGACCGTGCTCTTCGACCTGGCCGCCCGGGACTGGTCCGCCGACATCGCGGCCGCGCTGGACATTCCCATGGAGTGGCTGCCGCCGACGTACGAAGGCCCGGCGGTCACCGGCGTCATCTCGGCCGCGGCGGCGGAGGCCACGGGACTGCGCGCGGGCACGCCGGTGGTGGGCGGCGGCGGCGACCAGGCGGCGGGTGCGGTCGGCGTGGGTGCGGTCAAAGAGGGCATCGTGTCGCTGGTGCTGGGCACGTCGGGCGTGGTCTTCGCCACGGTGGACCAGCCCTTCATCGAACCCAACGGACGCCTCCACTCCTTCTGCCACGCGGTGCCCCAGCGCTGGCACTTGATGGGCGTCATGCTCTCGGCTGCGGGCAGTCTGCGCTGGTACCGGGACACGGTCGCGCCCGACATGAGCTTCGACGAACTACTGGCGCCGGCGGCCGACGTGCCGCCCGGGTGCGACGGCCTGGTCTTCCTGCCCTACCTCACCGGCGAGCGCACGCCCCACCCGGACCCGCTGGCGCGCGGCGCGTTCGTGGGCTTGACCGTGCGCCACGCCCTGCCCCACATGAGCCGCGCTGTGCTGGAAGGCGTCGCCTTCGGCCTGCGCGACAGCTTCGAACTCATGCAGGAGGCCGGGCTGTCGAGCATCAAACAGGTGCGTGTGTCGGGCGGCGGGGCGCGCAGTCCGCTGTGGCGGCAGATTCTGGCCGACGTGCTGGACAGCGAGTTGGTCACGGTCAACACGACCGAGGGGGCAGCGTACGGGGCAGCGTTACTGGCGGGCGTGGGCGCGGGCGCCTGGCCCGATGTGGATACGGCCTGCGACGCGGCCATCACCGTCACCGGCTCGACCTTGCCCCAGACCGAGAGCGTGGCGGCGTACCAGCGTGTCTACGACGTCTACCGCGGGCTCTACCCGACGCTCAAGTCGACATTCGACGCGCTGGCGGAGATTTAGCAGCCAGAGAAGTCCGGCTTCCGGCAGAAGCCGGACTTCTTGAGCACGCGCGTCTGCTACTGGTAGACCACCACCTCAGTCCCCTGTGCGGCCCAATCGAAGAGGATCTCCGCCTCGTCCGGGCGCATGTTGACACAGCCGTGGCTGGTCGGCGTGCCGAAGTTCGCGTGCCAATACGCGCCGTGAATGGCAAACCCTTCGTAAAAGTACATCACCCACGGCACGCCGGGCAGGTAATAATCGTCGCCGTACATGTCCTGGCTGGCGTACTTTGTGCCAATGTGGAAGGTGCCCTGCACCGTCGGCGTGGACCACTTGCCCGTGCTGACCGTGGTCTGCATGATGGCCACGTCGCCCTGGTACGCGGTCAAAGTCTGCGCGCTCAGGTTGACTTCGATGCGGCGCGCGCCGTCCTCAGGCGCGCCGGCCACGGCCATGGTCATGTCCTGCACGGCACGGCTTGCGGGCACGCGCAGACGTTGTCCGACGAAGACGAAATTGGCGTTGGGCAGCCCGTTGGCGATGAGCAGTTCGTCCACCGTCGTGCCGTAGGTCTGGGCGATGGCGGAGAGGGAATCGCCCGCGGCGACCACGTGGATCCGGGCCGCCTGTTGCGCGGGCGCGTCAACCATGTCGGTGACGAGGGGTCGGGCCCGGGCCGTCACGCGCAACTGTTGGCCCACCCAGACAAAGCTGGGATCGGATAGTCCGTTGAGCCGCATGAGATCGGCCTGCGTCATGGCATAGCGCAGCGCGATGGTGGAGAGGGAGTCCCCAGGCTGCACGGTGTAATAGCCGCCGTCAGCCGGCAATTCGGCCGACAACGCGGGCGCGCCGTAGGGATTGGCCCGGCGCGTGCCGGGGATGATGAGGGATTGGCCGGGCACGATCAAGTTGGGGTCGTCGATGCCGTTGAGCGCGGCCAGATCGGCGACGTCCACATCGTAGCGCTGGGCGATGGTGGCCAGCAGTTCGCCGGCACGCACCACGTGCAGGTCATCTTCCGCCAACGCCGGCGTGGTCACCGGCAGCAACGCCAGCAGACCCATGCCCAGCGCGAGGACGGCACGCACCAGCGCCTTGACAATTTGTACCCGGGAAATCCGATCGAAGAGCATACTTTCACCTCGTTGCAAGCCCCCGAGGGGCAGTCGTCCGCGCCGGTGAAGCTCGGCGCGCCAAAATCTGGAGCGATTCTGGGGGGTGCCGTCCACGACTCCGAGCGTGAAAGTCTCTTCTGTTTGATGACCGGTGAAGCAACAGCGGCGCACCTGTCAATAGGTCGGGTGGGATTCGAACCCACACGGGTTGCCCCAGTGGATTTTAAGTCCACCGCGTCTGCCATTCCGCCACCGACCCAGGGGATATTCTTATTGTATGTGGCGCGCCGGTCGACGTCAACTGCTACGCGGAGCGTGCGGCGTCCCGACGCTCCGCCTGCAGGGAGCTATGCGAAATCTGGGTGTCCAGTAAATCCCGACGGAAGTGGACCGACGGTTATTACCAGAGGTACAAGTGCCAAATTTCCGCCGTGGCATTGACGCCGCACTGAACCAGGCGTCGAAGGATTACGCGGCGCCGCCACTGCCTTTGCTCCGCCGTCGCTTGCGCCTGCGCTTGGACGATTCCGACTTGCTCTTCTTCTCATCCGTGCGCTCGTAGCGCGGCTGGGGCTGAGCCTCTTCTTGGGGCAGCATCGGCGGCGCGTGGAGCAACGCCTGGTAGAAGTCGTCCACCAGCATGGCCAGCAGCAACTCACCCTCTTCACTCTGGGTCAACTCGCTGATCAGCGGCACGAAACGCTGCATGCGTTCCGTCTTGAGATTGTCGCGCGCCCGCAGCCGTCCTTCCAACAACGTGATGACGCGCGCCGAGACGACGCTGGTCACATCCTCGTCGGAGGGCAGCGGCAGTTCTTCCATGTCGATGCCGTACCGCTTGGCGATGCGCTCAAGCTGGATGCGCTCGATCACGGTGTCGGCCAGCGAAATCACTGTGCCCGTCGCACCGGCCCGGGCCGTGCGTCCGGCCCGATGGATGTAGGACTCCGCATCCTCCGGCGGTTCGTACTGGAAGACGTGGGAGATCTCGGGGACGTCGATGCCGCGCGCGGCCACGTCGGTGGCCACCAGGAAACGCAGCGTCCCGGCGCGCACCCGGTCGAGCACGGCGTCCCGGGCCTTCTGGTTCAAGTCGGAACTGATCTCGTCGGCGTCATAGCCGAAGCGCTGGAGCACGATGGTCACGTAGCGCACCGTCTTCTTGGTGTTGCAGAAGATGATGGCCGAGGTCGGGTTTTCCACCTCGATCAAACGCACCAGACTCCGATCCTTCTTCATGGGCGGCGTGATGTAGAGCTGATGCTGCGCCTCGGTCACGTGGACGTTGTCCCGGCTCAGGCTGATGAACTCCGGCTCGGTGAGGAAGACCCGAGACAGGTTGATGACCGACGTGGGAAAAGTGGCCGAGAACATCGCGGTCTGCACCTTGCGCGCGGGCAAATAGCGCTGAATCTCGCGCATGTCGGGGTAGAAGCCCATGGACAGCATGCGGTCCGCCTCGTCGAAGACGAGCATGCGCAGATCGTCCAAGCGCAGATTGCGCCGCAGCAGATGGTCGAGAATGCGTCCCGGCGTGCCGATGACCATGTGTGCGCCCTTGCGCAACGCGTCCAGTTGGGGGCCGTATTTCACGCCGCCGTAGACGGCCGCGCTGCGCACACCGAAGGCCTGGCCCAGGATGCTCGCTTCGTTGGCCACCTGTTGCGCCAGTTCGCGCGTCGGCGCCAGCACCAGCACCTGGCACGCGGCCTTGGCCGGATCGATCTGTTCCAGCGCCGGCAACAGGAACGCGCCGGTCTTGCCGCTGCCCGTGCGCGACTGCACCATGACATCGCGCCCGACCAGCAAGGGCGGAATGGCGCGCGCTTGGACGGGCATCAACTCGGTCCACCCGGCAGCGCCCACCGCTTCCTGCAACTTGGACGACAGCTCGCCCATGCTGACCTCGGCGATCTCACGCGGCGCACCGCTGTCCGCCGTCGTGCTGTCGTCGATATCCGACGTCGTTTCGTCTTGTGATATAGTCTGTGACTGGTTGTCTGATTCTTTGGACATGAACTCTCCGCTTCGTTGCGATCGATACTCAATGTAGCATTCTTATGTCATTGTACCGTAACCGGCCCTGTTCGTATAGAACTGAGGGCCAGGGGAAACACTCATGCACTTCGACGCGCTGACACTGGCCGCGGTGACGGCCGAATTGCGCGCGACCGTTGAAAACGGTCGCGTGCAACAAGTTCTCATGGTCGACGCGCACAGCGTGGGCATGGAAATCTACGCCGCGCGCCAACGGCATTACCTGCTGCTGGCCATGCAGCCCGGCGCGGCGCGCATCCACCTCATGCCCGAAAAGTTGCGCCGGGGCGTGGACCAGCAGACGCCGCTCTATCTGCTGCTGCGCAAGTACGTCCGCGGCAGCGTGCTCGCCCACATCGACCAGCCCGACCCCACCGAGCGCGTGCTCCAGTTGGACTTCGACCACCCGGAACACGGCACGACCCGGCTGGTGGCCGAGCCCATGGGCCGCGCCGCCAATCTCATGCTCCTGGGGCCGGACGGGCGCATCCTGGACGCCATGCGGCGGGTGCGTGCCGACGAGGATGCGCGCGAAATCCGGCCCGGGCGCACCTACACACCGCCGCCCGCCCAGGACAAGCTGCCGCCACTCGACGACGGCGCGACGACTATTACGCCAACTTGCAGCGCGTGCTCATGGAGCCGGGGCCGCTGTGGCGTGCGCTCATGGCCGGTGTGGCCGGGCTGTCACCCTCGGCGGCGCGGGAAGTGGCCTGGCGCGCGACGAGGGACGCCAAGGCGAGCACGGCCGGCGTGGCCTTGCCGGCGGTGGTGCAAGCCTTGCAGGAGCTGTGGACGCCGGTGCGCGACGGCGTGGACGCCCGGCGTGTGGCAGGACGACGACGGGACCGTCATCGGCTTTTCGCCCTACCCGGCCCACGTGAAGGGCACCTTCATGCCCACGGCGTCCATCAGCACGGCGGTGGCTCGTTACTTTGCCACGTCCATCAGCGTGGCCGATCCCTACGCCGGGCAGCGCCGGACGGTGGCCCGTGCCCTGGACGCGGCCACGCGCAAGGTGACACGCCGGCTGGATGCGCTGGCCGGTGACGCGCCTGCGCCCGGTGAGGTGGAGGCGCTGCGGACCCAGGCCGAATGGCTGCTGGCGTTGAGCAGCCAAATCACGCCTGGGCAGACTGAGTTGGCCGTGCCCCTGGGCGACGCGCCGGACGCGACGCTGCGCATTCCATTGGACGGCAAACACACCCCGGTGGAACAGGCCCAGCGCATGTTTCAGCGCGGCCAGTTGGCGCGCGCCGCCGAGTTCATCCCCCAGCGGCAGGCGCAGTTGCAGGCCGACCTGGCGCAGCTTGACCAGTTGCGTGTGGATCTGACGTTGGCGGAAAATCAGCCGGAGATCGCCGCGGTCCAGGATGAACTCCGTGCCCTGGGCTTGACGCCGCGCAGCCGCACCGCAAACCTCAGGGCAACAGCGGCCAACCCATGCGCTTCCACCACGAAAGCGGTCTGGAGATCGTGGTCGGCCGCAATGCGCGCCAGAATGAGATCGTCACGTTCAAGATCGCCAGCGCGCCGATCTTTGGCTGCACGCGCGCAATGTCCCCGGCGCCCACGTGGTCATCCGCCTGGCCGGGCGGACGCCCAGCCAAGCATGCATCGAGGCCGCGGCACAGTTGGCGGCGTACTACTCCAAGGCGCGGGGTGAACGGAACGCGGCCGTGATCGTGACGGAACGGCGTCACATCACCCGTGCGCCCGGCGGACACACAGGCCAAGTCTTGGTCCAGCAGGAGCGCAGCATCACCACCACGGCCGAACTGCCGCCAACGGTGACGCCAACCCGTGATTGAACCCGGTCAATTTCAGGAAACCGTAATACCGCCTGTAATGCATCCGTGTCACACTGCAAGGTACAGAGTCACGCTGTAAGATATAGATCTTGACGCCACAGATGCGCCTTGCCGGCCTGCCGTCAATGTCTGAAAGATTCTCATTCCAATCGCGGGCGCATCGCACCGTTTCGGCGCTTTTTGCGTCTATTCTAATGGATGGCACGCGGACGGAAGACATGTCTCAGAAAGCACTCTTCCGCGGCGGAACGATTTCATCCCGACCGTGGTTAAAGCATTGATCTTACAGACGCAAAGTGTAGAATTACCTAGACTTTTGTCGCGTCACGGACCGACATCGTTGACCGAGGGCAATCAGACAACAATGACCAAAAGAAAGACACAGACCATCATCGCCGGGTTCATGCTCCTGGCCATGTTTGCCGGAATGCTCCGGCCTGCCGCGGTGCTTGCCCAGGAGGCGCCTGCCACACCGACCGCAGCGCCGTCCGCCGCCGTGAGTTCCACCGACCCGTTGGCGGTCAGCGTGGACAACGGCGACGTGCTGCTCCGCTGGTCCGCCGGCGACGTGACGGCGGCGGCGCTGGACGGCGCGCCCACCGTGCGCTACGGCGGCTATGACCTGCCCATGCGCCTGGTCACGGTGAAAGGCGGGGACGCGCCGGTCCTGGAAGAGGTCGAGGCCGTGGACTGGAACGGTGAGCTGACCCGGGCCGAACCGCTGGCGCCCCAGGCCATCGACTGGGAGAACATCCCCTTCATCTTGACGCCGGACGAACCCGAGGCAGTGCCCGACGCGCCGGTCTTTGTCTACAGCCGCGGCCGCGTGCGCGGGCAAGAGATCCAGGTCATCGCGCTCAGTCCGATCTACCGGGAAAACGGCACCCTGCGCTACGCCACCAATCTCCAGGCGCGCGTCGCGGCGGCCACGCCCGTAGACAGCCTGGTCACTGTGATGAATGACATGGACGTGCAGGCTGCCGCAGCAGGGGTTACGTCGACCATCGGCTACACGGGCAGTCTTGCCCCCACCAACGCAGCCGCTACCACGCCGTCGGTCAAGTTCGTCGTGGCGCAGCGGGGCATCCAAGAAGTGTCGGGGCAGCAGATCGCCGCGGCGGGCATCGCCACTCCGGTGGATGCCGTCAAGTTGAAGCTGACGTACAAAGATCAAGTCGTGGCGCTGCAAGTGCTGGACGGCAACGGTAACGGCAAGCTGGACAGCAACGAGACGGTGCGTTTCTACGCCCCCGGCGCAGGCGACTACTGGAACAACCACGAAGTGTATTGGCTCACGGCCAACGGCGGCGGTGCGCTCATGGATGAACGCAACGTCGCGCCGGGCGACGCGCCGCTGCGCACCACGGCCATGGAGACCGGCCTCTGGCGCAACAACAAAGTGTACGTTTCCCAATATCCCGGGCCGGACAGCGACCACTGGTACGCGCAGGACATGAAGATCGATCCGGGTGCGCAAGGTCAGACCGAGGACTACCCGACGCTGACCATGCAACTTGACCTTGCGCTGCCGGCCGCGAGCGGTACGCCGTCCATCTTCACCCCCAATTTGCTCACCTATATCAAGGGCGAGTACGAGGTGCAACTGAAGTTAAACGGTACGACCAAGACGGTCACCCGGGACACGACCAAGGACGCGGTCGCCGTGAGCGACTGGCAACCGGAGGCCAGCGTCAACGGCACCTCAAACTCGGTGCAACTGACCTTGGTCCCGGGCGACACGGCCGGCGGCATGCTGGTGGACAGCATGGCGTGGGCGCAGCCGGTGTCGCTGGATCTGGGCAATTCGGGCGCCGTCTTCCAGGGCGTCGACGGCTCATGGCGGTACAAGCTGAGCAATTTGCCCGGCGGCTACGTCCTCTATGACATCACCGATCCGCTGACGCCGGTCCACCTGCGTGGGATGAGCGATCTCACCTTTGAAGACGGTCCCGACACGCACACATACCTGATCAGCCATCTGGACACAACCCTTTTCGTGCCCCAAGTCGTGGGCCACAGCCCGCTGACCTTCAACGCCAACAAGCAGGTGGACGCGGTCTACATTGCCCCGGCCGGCTACATCCCTGCGCTGGCGCCGCTGCTGGACCACCGCCGCAGCCAGGGCTACACGGTCGAAGCCATCGACGTGCAGACGCTCTACGACGCCTGGGGCTACGGCATGATCGAGCCGGATGCCATCCGCGATTTCCTGCGCTGGGCGGCCGTGGAGTGGGACATTCAGTCCGCCGTGCTGGTCAGTGACGGCACACGTGATCCCTTCAACTACGAAGAAAAGGAGAGCGTGATCAACGACATCCCCCCTTATCTGCGGACCTCGTATCTGGACCAGAACGGCTACGAACGGTTCATCGACCCGTGGCTGGGACAGAACGGCTGTGACACCTGCTACGCCCAGCTCGACGGCGACGATCCGCTGAACAACGAGTATGAGACACCGGGCAAAGGCTTCATGCCCGACATCTGGCTGGGGCGTTTCCCGGTGAAGAGTGCGGACGAAGTCGCGACCGTGGTGTCCAAGATCGTCCGCTACGAGACCACCCAGGCGGCGTCGACCTTCTGGACGCGCACGGCCGCGTTCCTGGCCGACAACTATGTGCGCCAGGACGGTTCCACCGACTCGGCCGGCGACTTCGTGAAGTACACCGAGGACGCCATTGCGCTGATGCATGCGGGCATGCGCATTGCGCGCCTTTATTTTGACCCGCTGCACAATGGCGACGAGCCGTGGCGCGAGGACGATGCCGTGGCCATGAATGAGCGCGCGGTGGCGTTGCTCAACAGCGGGCCCGGACTGGTCACCTACAACGGTCACGGCAACTGGTGGCAGTGGGCGACGACCGACTCGGAGGCCAGCACGCCGTACATCTTCTACCTCTACGACGTGGACAAGCTGACCAATCGCAACCAGTTGTTCATCGGCCTCTCCATGACCTGCTACACGTCCCAGTTCTTCCAGCCGGCCAACTCGGGCACCACGCTGGACGAGCGCATGTTCCTGCATCCCAACGGCGGCGCGGCCGCGGTCTGGGGGCCGTCGGGCCTGAGCGTCTTGCACGGCCACGACGATCTCCAGTACGGCTTCCACAAGCTGCTGGCGGCCAAGGAGCCGGGCACGGCCAAGTTGGGTGAACTGGTGCAGGCCGGCTACTACGAGAACTTCTCGCCCAGCCCGGAGCGCAACAAGCTGTACGCCTGCTGCGAGGATGTGCGGCGCACGTTCCTGCTCTTCGGCGACCCGCTGACCACCGTGCGCCTGACGCCCGACTTGAGCGTCTACCTGCCCATGGTGACCAGCAACTGACACACATCCAGTAGCAGTCCTTGAACAAAGCGTTGGCCGTCACCGCTCCACCGGTCTCACCGGACCGTAGCGGGTGACGGCCAACGCTTTGCGCGTCTGTTGTGCTACAATGGCCGGACGTGGATCGACCGTTCAGCCGGAAGCCTGCCATGCGCGACTACGACGCCATTCGCAACGTCCTCATCATCACCTTCATCCTCAACATGCTTGCGAGCGTGGCCAAGCTCGTCGTGGGCCTGGCCACCGGCGCGCTCAGTCTCCTGGCCGACGGTCTGGACACGCTCTTCGACGGCATCTCCAACATCGTCGGCATCATCGCCGTGCGCATCAGCCGCCGGCCGCCGGATGCCGAACACCCCTACGGCCATCGCAAATTCGAAACCATCGCGGCCCTCTTTATCGCGGCCGCGCTCTTTGTCACCACCTGGGAAGTGGCCACCGGCGCCATCGACCGGCTGCTCAACCCGCGGCCCGTGGTCGTCAACGCCTGGAGCATCGGCGCGCTGATCTTCGGCGCCGTGCTGCAAACCGGCACCGGCCTGTGGGAACGGCACAAAGCACGGCAATTGCGCAGCGAGGTGCTCATGGCCGACGCACGCCACACCCTGGCCAGCGTCGGCGTGAGCATGGCCGTGCTCCTCGGTCTCGGCCTGGTCTGGCTGGGCTACCCGTGGGCCGACCCGCTCTTCGCGCTGGTGGTCGCCGCCTTCATCGCCAAGATCGGCATCGACACCGTCAGCGAAAACGTGCCCGCGCTCGTCGACCGTGCGCCGCTGAACGAGGCCGAGATCGGCGCAGTCGTCTCCGGCGTCACCGGCGTGGAGAGCTTCCACCGCATCCGCAGCCGCGGGCCCATGGACAGCGTGGCCATCGACCTCCACATCCGCGTCGACAAGTCGCTGAGCATGCAGGACGCCAACGCCATCGCCGACGAGGTGCGTCGGCGGCTGCTCGACCTGCCCGGCGTGGCCGATGTGACCGTCCATGCCGAGGCCGAACGGGGGCCGGAAAGCACGGACGATGTCTACACCGCCACCAAACTTGTGGCCCAGGAACTGGGCGTGGTCCTCCACGAGTGCTGGGTGCAGACGGGGGAAAGCGGGCTGCGGCTGCACCTCCACGTGGGGGTCGATCCGGCGCTCACCTTGGGGGCGGCCCACGATGTGGTCTCGGCCATGGAAAGTACGATCCGGGAACGGCAGCCCCAGGTGGAGAACGTGCACACCCACATCGAGCTGGCCAACGTGGAAGTCTTGCCCACGGCTCGGGTCAGCCGTCACTTGAGCGGCCGCGTCGAGGGCGCGGTCCATGCCGCCGCGGACGAAATCCCCCAGTTGCGCGAGCCCCACGAAATCCAGGTGCATCAGGTGGAAGGCCGCCTCTTCATCACGGTGGAGGCCCTGGTCGACGGCGAAATGTCGGTGGCGGACGCGCACGACCTGAGCACGCTGCTCCAGGATGCGGTGCGGGCGCGCGTCAACAACGTGGGCGAAGTGCTCGTCCACCTGGAGCCGGACGACGGTGTCATGAATGACGGCGCCACGGTTGACACGCCGCTTGAGCGGCCCGCAGGCGCGGCGTGACGCCATCACAACCACATCAAAACATGTCCGTGGCAGACTGGCAGCAGTCCGTCGTGCCGGGCGAGTCAGCGCACCTTCCGTGCCGACCGCGCCGGCCCCAACGCGTGGCGACGCCGCCTATCCGTCCCACGCTTACCACAGCATCGTAACGAGGAGCAACACATGCCGTATGGAATCAACCACGTCACCGTGATCGGGGCGGGCACCATGGGCGCAGCCATCGCCGGCCATTTGGCCAATGCCGGCGTCCCGGTCACACTACTGGACATCGCGCCCACCGAGCTCACGCCGGCGGAGGCCGCCGCCGGCCTCACGCTGGATAGCCCCAAGGTGCGCAACCGCATCGTCCAGGCCGGCTTTGAGCGCATGGTCAAGGCCAAGCCGAACAACCTGTTCACCAAAGCGACGGCCGACCTGATCAGCCTGGGCAATTTGGAAGACGACTTTGACGCGGCCGTCGGCGCCAGCGACTGGATCATCGAGGTGATCGTCGAGCGGCCCGCGCCCAAGCAGGCGCTCATGGCGCGCATCGAAGCGGCCGCGCCCGCCGACGCCGTCATCAGCTCCAACACGTCGGGCATTCCCATCCACGTGATCAGCGCCGAACGGAGCGACGCGTTCAAACGCCGCTTCTTGGGCACCCACTTCTTCAACCCGCCCCGCTATCTCCATCTGCTGGAGATCATCCCCACTGCGGACACCGACCCGGCCATCGTGGCGCGTATGCGGGAGTTCGGCGAGACCGTGTTGGGCAAGGGCGTGGTCATCTGCAAGGACACGCCCAACTTCATCGCCAACCGCATGTTCAGCTATATCCAGAGCGACGTCATCGAATATGCCATTGAGAACGGCTACACGGTGGAAGAAGTGGACCGCCTCACCGGGCCGCTGCTGGGTCGCCCCAAGACCGGCACCTTCCGCCTGGGCGACGTGGTGGGCATCGACGTCATGGCCGGGGTGGGCGACAACCTCTACGACTTCATCCCGGAAGACGAGGACCGCGAGGTGTTGCGGGGCGAGTACGGCTCAGCGGTGCTCAAGGCGCTGGTGGAAGCCAAGTTGCTGGGCGCCAAGACGGGCCAGGGCTTCTACAAAACCGTGGTCGACGAAAAGGGCAAGAAGAGCTTCTGGGGCTTGGATCTCCAGACCGCGGCCGAAGACGGTGAACTGGAGTACGTGGCACCGGCCAAGCCCAAGTGGGACAGCGTCGGTCGCGCACGTGACCTGCCGTTGCCGGAGCGGCTGCGCGAACTTGTCGACGCGGACGACACCGCCGGCGAACTGATCTGGCACACCCTGGCCCACACCCTGGCCTACGCCTCCAAACGCGTGCCCGAGATCGCCGACAGCCTGGCCGACATCGACAACGCCATGAAGTGGGGCTTCGCCTGGGAGATGGGCCCGTTTGAGACGTGGGATGCGCTGGGCGTGGAGGAGACGCTGGCGCGCATGGAAGGTGAAGGCATCAAGGTCGCGCCTTGGGTGCAGGCCATGCTCGACGGCGGCCACGAGACCTTCTACACCTACCACGGCGGTGACAAGATGGTCTACAGCCCGCTGAGCCACGGCTACTTGCCGCTGGAGGAGGGCGAGAAGGAGATTACCATCGCCGAACTCAAGCGCTGCAACGAGACCATCGCCGAGAACGACTCGGCCAGCCTGCTGGACATGGGCGACGGTGTGCTGCTGCTGGAGTTCCACAGCAAGATGAATGCCTTCGACGCCGACATTTTCGCCGTCATGCAGACGGCCATCGAACGGCTCCACGGCAGCGCCACCGGGCTGGTCATCGGCAACGAAGGGCCGGCCTTCTGCGCCGGGGCCAACATTCTGGTCATGGCCATCGCCGCGCAGAGCGGGCAATGGGACGAGATCGAGACCATGATCAAGAGCGGCCAGGACGCGTTCATGGCCCTGCGCACGGCACCCAAGCCGGTGGTGACGGCACCGTTCAACTATGCGCTGGGCGGCGGCGCCGAGGTCTGCATGGCGTCCGACCGCATTGTGGCCCACGCGGAGACGTACATGGGCCTGGTCGAAGTGGGCATCGGCGTCATCCCGGGCTGGGGCGGCACCAAGGAGATGGTCCGCCGCAACATCAGCCCCCACATGCACGCCACCAACGTCAACCCGACGCCCTACTTGCGCCAGGTCTTCGAGACGGTGGGCTTCGCCAAGGTGGCCGAATCGGCCGCGCAGGCGCGCGACTTGGGCTTTCTGGCCCCTGCGGACCGGATCGTCATGAACAAGCGCTTCCTGCTGGCCGAGGCCAAGCAAGAAGTCCTCGCCATGACCGACGCCGGCTACACGCCGCCCACGGTTACCGGCAATGTCTACGCCGCGGGCCGCGACGTGCTGGCCAGCGTCCGTGTGGAAATCTACTCCTTGCACGCAGGCGGCTTCATCAGCGAACACGACGCCAAGGTAGCCGGCAAGCTGGGTTCCATCCTCACGGGCGGCGAATTGAGCGAACCGGCGTGGATGGACGAGCAATATTTCCTGGACCTGGAGCGCGAAGCGTTCCTCAGCCTGGTCGCCGAACCCAAGACCCAAGAACGCATCTGGCACTTCCTGCAAAACGGAAAGCCGTTGAGAAACTAAGCGGATTGCGGGGGGCGAGAGGCGAGGTTGATCGTGGCGATTCGATCATTTGAGCAGTGGCAGGAATCCGTTCCGGAGCCCGTGCGAGCAGGGCCGTTGTCGAAAACCTGAACAACACCGGGCGCGAGTCCCGGCAGACGGCGAACGGGTTCTTCCGCCCCTCGCCCCCCGCCCCTCGCCCCTCTGACTGAAAGGAAGAACCAATGCGTAACGCAGTAATCGTTTCCGCGGCGCGAACGGCGGTGGGCAAGGCGCCCAAGGGCAGTCTGCGCACGACTCGCCCCGACGACATGGCCGCAGTCGTGATTCAGGAAGTGGTGAAACGCGCCGGTATCGAACCGGCGGAGGTCGAAGATGTGGTGCTGGGCTGCGCCTTTCCCGAAGCCGAGCAGGGCATGAACGTGGCGCGCATCGCCGCGCTGCGGGCGGGCATGCCGGACTCAGTCTGCGGCCAGACGGTCAACCGCTTCTGCTCCAGCGGCTTGCAGACCATCGCCAGCGCCGCGCAACAGATCATGACCGGCATGGGCGACGTGATCATTGCCGGCGGCGTGGAGAGCATGTCCCACGTCCCCATGATCGGCAACAAGTTCGTGGCCAACCCGACCCTGGCCGCCGAGCATCCCTGTGTCTACATCGGCATGGGGCTGACGGCGGAGAACGTGGCGCAACAGTACGAGGTTACGCGCGCCGACCAGGACGCGTTTGCGCTGCGCAGCCATCAACGCGCGGCCGCGGCCCAGGATGCCGGCAAGTTCGACGCGGAGATCGTGCCGCTGGACATCGCGGTGAAGTTGGGCGCGGGCAACGGCGTCAACGAGCAGAGCTTCACCTTTGACAAGGATGAGGGCATCCGCCGTGACACGTCCGTGGAGGCGTTGGGCAAATTGCGCCCGGTCTTCCACGTCAAGGGCACCGTCACCGCGGGCAACAGCAGCCAGACCAGCGACGGCGCGGCGGCCGTGCTCATGATGAGCGAAGAGCGGGCCAAAGCCCTGGGCCTGACCCCGTTGGCGCGTTTCGTCAGCTTCGGCGTGGGCGGCGTCCCCCCGGAGGTGATGGGCATCGGTCCGGTGGCGGCTGTCCCCAAGGCGCTCAAGTACGCGGGCATGGACCTGGGCGACATGGACCTCATCGAACTCAACGAAGCGTTTGCCGCACAGGCGCTGGCCGTCATCCGCGAGTTGGGCTTCGACGAGGCGATCACCAACGTCAACGGCGGCGCCATTGCGCTGGGCCATCCGTTGGGCTGTACCGGGGCCAAGCTCACCGTGCAGATGCTCCACGAGTTGCAGCGGCAGGACAAGCAGTTCGGCCTGGTGACCATGTGCATCGGCGGCGGCATGGGCGCGGCGGGCATTATCGAGCGGCTAAGCTAACCGCCTTGCCACGGATGAACACAGATGGACACAGATGATTTTGTTCAATCTGTCGATCCGGCCTGCCTCAGATTAAACAGATGCCAATCCGTTTTTTTGCTGTTTTATCTGTGTTCATCTGTGTCCATCCGTGGCTCAGCTTTTCCTATCAGTCGACTCAGCTTTGGTCCAATGCCGCGGCGAGGGCCTCGGCCAGATGCACGGCGTGGCGGTCGCCGAAGTGCTCGATCTGGTGGCGGCAACTGGTGCCGCTGGCGACGATGGTCGTGCCGGCTGCGGCGGCGCGCACCGCGGGCATTAGCCGATCCTCGCCCACGGCCCGGCTGACCTCGTAGTGGTCGACCTCGTAGCCGAAGTCGCCGGCCATGCCGCAGCAGCCGCTAGGGATCACCTCCACGGCGTAGCCCGCGGCCTTGAGCGCCTTGACCGTCACCTCATTGCCCACCATGGCCTTGTGATGGCAGTGGCCGTGGAGCAGCGCCTTGCCCGCGTCGGCGCGCCACGGTGCGTTGAAGCGGCCCGCCTCCACCTCGCGCATGACGAACTCCTCGAAGGTGTACGCGCCCGCGGCCAGCGTCTTGGCCCGGGCCTTGTCCGCAGCCAGCCCCAGATACTCGTCGCGCAAGGTGAGAATGCAGCTCGGTTCGATGCCGACGATGGGTACGCCTTGGGCCGCGTACGGCGCAAGCAGCGCCACGTTGTGGTCTACCCACGGCTTGGCCTTGTCCGCCTGCCCGCCGGTGATGAGCGGACGGCCGCAGCACTTTTTGCCCGCGGCCAGATAGACCGCATAGCCAGCGGCCTCCAGCACGCGGATGGCGGCCTGGCCCACGCCCGTCTCGTTGTAGTTGACCCACGTGTCGTGGAACAAAATCACGGGGCCGTTGGGCGCAGCACGGTCCACCCGGGGGCGCGCGTCGAACCACTGTTCCAGCGATTCGGGTGCGTAGGCCGGCAGATCCCGGTCCGGGTGCACGCCGATGCGGGCCATGAGCTGTTTGGCGGCGGGCGCACGCAACACCCCGTTGACCAGCGGAATGAACGGCTTGCCCACGCCGAAGAGCAGCGCGTTCAACTCGGGCAGCATGCCCATGAGCCGGTTGAAGAGGGGCAGCCCGTTCTCGTGGTAGTAGTGCACCAGATACTCGGACTTGATCTTGGCCATGTCCACCGCGGACGGGCACTCGCTCTTGCACGCCTTGCAGCCCAGACAGAGGTCGAGCACATCGTACATCTCGGGCGCGTAGAGTTCCTGGTGGGGGATGCGTCCGGCCAGCGCGTTGCGCAGGGCGTTGGCGCGGCCGCGGGTGGTGTCCCGTTCGTCGCGCGTGGCCATATAGCTGGGACACATGGTGCCCGAGTCCAGCTTGCGACAGACGCCCGCGCCGTTGCACATTTCGATGGCCCCGGCGAAGCCGAAGTCGCCCGACCAGTCGAAGACGTCCTCCAACTGGATGGTGCGGTAGCCCGGCCCCATGCGCAGGTTGTCGGTGATGGGCGGGCCGTTGGCGATCTTGCCCGGGTTCATGAGATTGGCCGGGTCAAAGGTGGCCTTGACCTCCTGCATGGCGCCGTAGAGCGTGGGGCCGAAGATGCGCGGGTTGAGCGCGCTGCGGGCCAGGCCGTCGCCGTGTTCGCCGCTCATGATGCCGCCGTAGCTCACCGCCAGGTCGCAGGCGAACGAGGAGACGGCGGTCAGGTTGTCCAGGCCGCGCTGGGTCTTCACGTTCATGAGCGGGCGCACGTGGAGACAGCCCGCGGACGCGTGCGCGTAAACGGCCACGCCGGGGATGTCGCCCCGGTCATCACAGAACGCCAGCACCTGGGCCAGATAGTCGTGGAGATGCTCCTGGGGCACACTCACGTCCTCGATGCCCGGCACCGGCTTGAAGTCGCCGCGCCGGCTCATGAGCAGGTTGAGACCCGCCTTGCGCACCGACCAGATGTCGTTCTGTGCCGCCTTGTCCATGACGCGCACGATGGGGCCGCGCCAGCCGCGCGTGCGCATGTGCGCCTCCAGCCGCTCGATCTGCGCCACCAATTCGGCCTCGCTGTCGCCGTAGAACTCAGTCACCAGCACCGCCTCCGGGTCGCCTTGGACAAAGTGCATCTTCTTGGCCCATTCCGGCTGAAGCGCGGGCCAGGTCCATCAACTGTTTGTCCAGTAGCTCCGACGCGCTGGGCTCGGTTTCAAGCACGTCGAGGATGGCGGTGCACGATTCCAGTAGCGTGGCGAAGTGGATCACGGCCAACCCGGTCAGCTTGGGCCGCGCCACCAGATTGACGGTGGCCTCGGTCATGACGCCCAGGGTGCCCTCGCTGCCGGTGTAGAGTTGGGCGAAGTTGAACATGTCCATGTGGACCGGATTGGCCACCTCCGGCTGGAAACGATTGTCAGCCGTGAGCAAGCTACGCTGCTCCGGCGGCAGGAGCGCCGCGGCCAGCCGGTCCAGGTTGTAGCCCGAGGCGCGCCGCCAATGTTTGGGCCAGCGCGCGATGATCTCGTCCATGACGCCGGTGAGGATGCCGGGCACGCGGCCGTAGATCTGCGCCTCCAACGTGTCACCCCGGGCTTTGGCCGCCAAGTCCGCGGGCGCGACCGGACCGAAGTGGGCACGTGAGCCGTCGGCCAGCACGACGCGCACGCTGTGGACGTTGTCGCCCATCATGCCGTAGAGGATGCTGTGGCTGCCGGTGGCGTTGTTGCCGATGCTGCCGCCGATGGTGGCGCGGTTGGCGCTGGCCGGGTCCGGGCCGATCATCAGGCCGTGTTTGGCCAATGAGCCGTTGAGCGCAGCGAAGTTGATGCCCGGCTGCACCGTGGCCCGGCGCGCCGCGGGGTCGATCTCCACCACACGGTTCATGTACTTGCTGAAGTCGATGACGATGGCCGCGCCCACGCACTGGCCACCCAGTGAACTGCCGCCGCCTCGGGGCAAAATGGGCACGTTGTGGCGCCGGGCCACCTCCACCGTCGCCTGCACGTCGTCGGCCGTCTTGGGGATGACCACGCCCACCGGCTGGATCTGGTAGAGGCTGGCGTCGGTGCTGTAGAGCATGCGGCTGTAGGCGTCGAAGCGCACCTCGCCCTCGACGACCCGTTTGAGTTGTTCCACCAGGGCGCGGCCGTCGGCCTGCGCGCGCATGTCCGCGGCGCTCAGGCGGCTGGTGGAGTCGGTCAGAACTGCGGTCATGGCTGGATTCCTCATGCGAGATTGGTTCCCGCGCCGACGGGTCCGCCGGCGCGGATTGACAGACGGTTTTCTGCTACTTTAGCGCAGCGGCCAAGATTGTCAAAGCGGTTGAATTGGGGGAAGATGAGGGGAAAAGAGATTGGGAGATTGGGAGACTAAGAGATTGACCGATCCCCCGGGCCAAGTTGTAACCAATCTCCTGATCTCTTAATCTCTCAATCTCTTTTCCCAACCACCCAGGAGCCACTTATGCCGCCTCGCCTCTCATACACCATCTGGTTCAGCCAGCGCACGGGGAGCACGTTGTTGAGTCGGGCGTTGGCGGCCACGGGCATGGCGGGGCGTCCGGCAGAGTGGCTCTACACCGGCGACACCGAGTTGATGACTCACTACGGCGTGGCGGACGTCGCAGAGTTGCAGGCGCACTTGTGGACATTGGGCAGCACACCGAACGGCGTCTTCGGGCTGAAACACTCCTTCTACGAGCCGCAGGTCAGCCGCGTATTGGCCACGCTGGGCACGTTGCCCGGCAGCCCGCCGCCGTCCACACCCCGGGCGGCAGTGTGGGCTCATGCGTTCCCCCACCACCGCCACATCTTCATGACCCGGCGCAACAAGGTGCGCTTGGCCGTCTCGTGGTGGAAGGCGATCCGCACGCAGGAATGGCACCGTGAACCGGGCGCGCCGGCCACGTCACGCCCGCCGGTGGACGACTATTCCTTCGACGCGATCAACCATCTGCTCTGCGAAGCGACCCTGCGCGAGGCGGGCATCCAGGAGTTCTTCGCTGAGGCCGGCATCGTGCCGCTCACGGTGGTCTACGAAGATTTCAGCGCCGACTACACCGGCACGCTGGCGCGGGTTCTCGCCTTCCTGGACGCCACGGACGCGTCCATCCCGCCGCCGCCTCTCGCGCCCACAGCCGACGCCGTCAACGAGGCCTGGGTGCAACGCTTCAGAAAGGAACGGCAGGAAGGGTGGGAGAATTGGGGGTGGTGAAAGGCAAGATTAAGGATTGGAAGAGTAAAGATTGGTCCGCTGCCGCAATCCTTCGAATTGACACGATGCGGTCGTCTGCCCAATCTTCAATCTTTTAATCTTCAATCCTGCTCTTCTCCATAATTGCGCACAAACTCCACCAACACATCCACCACCCGGTCGAAGACGGCGAGACGGGCCACTTCGTAGCCGTGGCTGTTCTCGCGCACGTGGCCGAAACAGGCGATGCGCGGTGCGAGGCCGGCGTAGTGCAGCAGACTGGCGTCGCTGGCGGTGCTGGTGTAGACCGCGGGCTGGAGTTCGGTGCCCACATCAACGGCCATGGCGCACAGGTCCCGCACCAACGCCGGGTCGTACGCGGCCAGCCGGTCCTTGGTCCAGATGCCCGGGCGACCATCCAAGGCCAGCGGCGCTTCCGGCGGCGTGGGACAGCCGTCCACGGCGATGACGATCTCCGGCTTTTCGCGGAAGGCGAGCGACTTGGCCCCCAGTCCGCCGATCTCCTCGCCGGTGGTGAAAGCGACGATGAGCGGCACACGCGGCTCGATGCCGTCGGCGGCCATCTGCTCCAGCATGCGCAGCAACGCCACCACGCCCATGCGATCGTCGAACGTCCACGCCGCGACCAGCGGATCCGCCGGGTCGCCGAAGACGACGGGGCCGCGCATGCCCCGCACCGGCGTGGCGGGCGACCCGGCGCGCACACCGGCCGCGGCCAGTTGCCCCGGCGTCAGCCCGGTGAGCACGCGCACGTCGCGCCAGCGCACGGCCTCGTCCTCCGCACCGGCCCGGTGGGTGGAACCCATGGAGAGCACGCCGGTGATGGCAGCCTGGTCGCCGCGGATCTCCACCGGGCCTTCGCCCAGCTTCCACGGATAAAGGCCGCCCGACCGCTCCACGCGCAGGCTGCCGTCGTCGTTGATGCCGGCGACGACCATGCCGATCTCGTCGGTGTGGGCCGCCAGGCAGACCAGTGGACCGTCACCGGCGAAGCGCACCAGCACGTTGCCCGCGGCGTCGGTCTCGGGCGCGTAGCCCCACGCGGTCAACGTGTCGCGCACGATCTGGGCCACGCCCTCTTCATGGCCCGATACTGCGGGCGCATCCAACAGCGCCGACAGCAGCGTCAACGCCGGATGGTCGGCGTGTGCGGCCAGTTCTGGGCCGAAAAATGATTCTGGCATGGGAAGCTCCTGTGTGGATGAAAACGTGATGCGTGATGCGTGAAACGTGACGTGATGCGTGATTGAGGAGATTGAGAGACTAAGAGATTGCCCGGGATGCGTACAGAAATCTCCCAATCTCCCAATCTCTCAATCTCAAAGTCACGTTTCACGCATCACGTTTCACGCATCACGTTTCACGCATCACGCATCACGTTCAGTCTCCGGCCGGCTGCACCGACCCTGTGGACGGCGTCGACCGATCCTCTTCTTCTGCGGCGCGCTCGGCGGCTTCTTTGGCGGCCTTCTTCTCCGCCCGCCGCGCCGACCAGCGATCTAGCCGGCCCACGACGATGCTGTAGCCCACCGGCACCACCATCAAGGTGAGCAGCGTGCTGGTGAGCATGCCGCCCATGATGGCTGTGCCCATGGGCGAACGGAATTCGCCCGCGGCGCCGAAGCCCAAGACCACCGGAACCATGGCCAGGATGAGCGAGAACGCCGTCATCAAAATGGGGCGCAGGCGGATGGGACCGGCCACGCGCATGGCCTGATCCGCGGTCTTACCCTCGGCACGTTCCTTGTTGGCGAAGTCCACCAACAGAATCGAGTTCTTGGTCACCAAGCCCATGAGCATGATGAAGCCGATGAAGGCCGTCAGGTCCAAGGGGCGTTGGGTCACCACCAGCGCCAGTATGGCGCCGATGATCGACAGCGGCATGGCCAACATGATCAGAATGGGCTGCACGAAGCTGCCGAACTGGCTGGCCAGCGCCATGTAGACGAAGACGATGGAGAGCAGCAGCGCCAGCGAGAGATTGGTGAAGGACTCCTGCTGGATCTCGGCGTCACCACCCAGGCCGGCCTCGATGTTGGGCGGCAGTTCCACCGTCGCCAGGAAATTCTGGACGTCGGTCTGGGCTTCGGCCAAGGTGCGGCCGACCACGTTCATGCCCACCGAGACCGTCGGCTGGCGGTCCACGCGCTGGATCGTCGTCGGTCCCGTGGTGTAGCTCACGTCGGCCACGTTGCGCAGCGGCACAAACTGGCCCGACGGCGTAGCCAGTTGAATGTCCATGATGCGGTCCACGCTGTTGCGATCGCTCTCGTTGAGTTGCACGACGATGTCCGCCTCCGCGCCCTCACCCCGGTAGCTGGACGTGACCTCGCCGTTGACTAGCGTGCGCACGGTGGAACCGACCTGCGCCGTGTTCAGCCCGAACGATGCCGCCTTCTGGGGATCCACGTTGATCTGCATTTCCGGCTGGCCGGGCTTGTAGCTGACCACCATGTCGGTAATGCCGTCGATCTTGGCGATCTCTGCCGCCAGGCGGTCCGCCTCCTGGCCCAACTGCTCGTAGCTGCCGCTGAAGGCGACCATCTCAATGATGATGTCCCGGTTGCCCACGAACGTGTCGCCGCCGGTGACGTCGTCGCTCAACTGGAAGCTGATGCCGGGCACACCCGCCAGCGGCGGGCGCAGTTCGGCGATGATGTCACGGCTGGATACCTCCGCTTCGACGCCGCCGACCACCTGCACCACGAAGTTGGCCACATTGGGCGAACTGGTCGCACCGATGGTGGCGAATACGTCGGCCACGTCGGGATGGCTGCGGATGATCTCTTCGACCTTGAGCGCCTCCCGCTCCGTGATCTCCAACGGCGTGCCGGGCGGCAGTTCCATGCCCACCTCGAACTGGCCCTGATCGATGTCGGGCAAGAAGCTCTGGTTGATATAGCGCACGCTTAAGACGCTGAGACCCACGACCAACACGGTGGCCAGCACCACGATCCACTTGTGGTCCATGGCGAAGTTGAGCGACCGGGCATAGAAACGGTCGAGGGCGGTGCGTCCGGCCTCCTCACGTGCCCGGCTCTCGTCGATGGTGCCCACGTTTTTACTCGGCTTGAAGAAGTACGCGCTGAGCATGGGCGCCATGGTCAGCGCCTCAAAGGTGGAGACGACGATGGCGATGGCCACCGTCAAGCCGAAGTCGCGGAAGAAGCGGCCGATGATGCCCTGGGCGTACGCCACCGGCAGAAAGACGGCGAGAATGGCGGCCGACGTGGCCAGCACCGGCAGCAACACTTCCTCGGTGCCCTTGCTCGCGGCCTCCCGCGGCGAATAGCCGCGCTCGATCCAGCGCATGATGTTCTCGCGCACCACGATGCCGTCATCCACCACCAGACCGACCACCAGCGCCAACGCCAGCAGCGAAATCTGGTTGAGCGAGATGTTGAACATGTCCATGAAGAAGAGCGTGGAAATCATGATCACCGGGAGGCCGGCAATCGTGATGACCGTGCTGCGGATGTTGCGGAAGAAGAAGAGAATCACCAGGCTGGCCAACAGCGCGCCCCAGAGGAGATCCTCGATGGCGCCGTCCGCCGAGCCTTGAATCTGGTCCGCCAGGTCACCGCCGACGACGATGTCCCAGTTGGGATTGGCCGCGCCGATCTTGTCCAACGTCGCCTTGATGTCGTCCGAGACGGCCAGCGTATTGACGTCCGTGGCCTTGCGCACACTCAACACGATGGACTCTTCGCCGTTGAGCCGCGAAATCACATCGCGCGTCTCGAAGTCATCCACCACGGTCGCCACGTCGCGCACATAGATGGGCGGCGTGCCGGGGCGCACCACCGTACCGTTGATTTCGTCCACGTTCAGGTACTCACCGGGCGTGCGGATGAGCAATTCGGTATCGTCTTCCACCACCGAGCCGCCGGGCACGGTGACGTTGCGCAATCGCAGCGCCTGCGCCACTTCCTGCACGGTGACCCGGCGCGCGTCCATCGCGTCCTTGTTCACCTCGACGCGGACCTCGCGCACATCGCCGCCGTTGACCTGCACCTCGGAGACGCCGTCCACGCGCAGGAGCGGCTTCTGCACGTACTCTTCCACCTGGGCGCGCAGATCGACGGGCGACGTTTCGCCGGTGCGGTCGGCCACGGCCAGCAGCATGATGGGCGCCTGCGTCGGGTTGAAGCGGCGCACCACGGGATCTTCCGCGTCCGCGGGCAGGGAGTTGCGCAGCAGGTCGACTTGCTCGCGCACATCCTGCGCCGCCTGCACCGCGGATGCGTCCAGATTGAAGACCAGGATGACGGTGCTGACGCTCTCCGCGGAAATCGAGTTGATCTCATCCAACCCCGAGACCGCGCTGAGATCCTCCTCCAGCTTGGACGTGACCTGGCTCTCGACCTCCTCCGGGCCGCGCCGGGATAGACCGTCGTCACCACGACCACGGGAAAGTCCACGTCCGGGAAGAGATCCACCGGCATGGTGAAATAGGAGATGGTGCCCAGCACCACGCCGGCGATCAGGATCATGGTCATGAAGACCGGTTGACGGATGGAAATATCCCACAATTTCATGGCAAACTCGCTTATCCTCTCAATCCGCCGGCGACCGGACGGCGACGTGTTTGTCGTCCCGCCGCGCACCGTCTCTGCGGATGTGGCAATTCCGGGAAGGTCGTACAGGTCGGCAGCGAACGGTGACGGCTTGCGGCCGCGCCCGGTGGCAATCCGTTGCCCTCATCTGCCGTGTCGCCCCGGGAACCGTGCTCCCGGGGCGCACCAGCGGCTCAGTTGATCAATTCCACCGTGGTAAACATGCCGGGCGCCAACAATTGGTCCCCGTCGTCGGGGCGGATGGTTACGGCGACCGTGCGTGTGGCCGGGTTCAGTTCGGGCGCGATGCGGGTGACTTCGCCCGTGAAAAGTTGGTTCGGATACGCATCGACCAGCAACGTGGCCCCTTGACCCATGCGCAGGTCGGCCAGTTGCGTCTCTTCCACCTGGATCACCACCTCGTTCTCATGGGACATGATGGTCGCCACGGGCATGCCCGGCGCCAACATGTTGCCCACGTCCACACTGAGGTCCACGATGGTGCCCGTCACCGGCGCGTCGATGGAGGTCTTGTCGAGTTGCAATTGGGCCAGATAGAGCGCGGTCTCCGCCTGCTTGACCTGGGCTTCGGCTGCGTCGACCTGGGCGGGCTTGGCGCCGTCTTCCAGGCGTGCAAGCTGCGCCCGCGCCTGGGCCAACTGGGCATACGCGCCGGAGATCACGTCGTTGGTGGCGCCTTTGACCACTTTGTCGTACTGGGCCTGGGCCGCTTCCAACGCCAGCGTGGCTTGTTGAAGTTGCAGGCTTTGGGGCAACTGGCCGATGCGCGGGTTGCCCTTGACCTCGTTGTAGGCCGCCTGGGCCACGGTCACCGCTGCTTGCGCTTGCTGCAACTGGGCCTTGGCCATGCGTTCGTCCTCGGCGGTGGCGCCTTCGCGCGCCCGTTGATAGGCGGCGGCGGCGGCGTTCACCGCGGCGCGGGCGGCCTCCAAATCCTCAGGGTCGGCCTCCTCCGTCAACAGGTCCAGTTGCGCCTGGGCGGCTTCCAACGCGGCCAGGGCCTGGGCGCGCTGGGCTTCCAGCACCGAGCCGTCGACCTGGGCCAGCAGATCGCCGGCCTCCACGTCGTCGCCCTCTTCCACCGGCACATCGAGGACCATGCCGCCCGCTTCGGCGCTGACCGAGGTCCGGTACTTGGGCACGATTTCGCCGTTGTACTGGCGGCGGCCCGTGCGCGGGTTGATGCTTTCCTCGGCCGTGGGCAGTTCATCGGTCGTGTCACTTTGCGCTGCGACCGTGTCCGCAGCGGCCGACGCGCCGGTGCCGGATGTGGCCGCCACGGGCGTCGCCACCGGGATCGCCGTCGCAGGCAGATCGGCCACGTACGGCGTGGCGTTGAATTCGGGACGTGTCTCCTGTTGCTGCCCACCGAATTGGGGCATGGAACACGCCCCCAGGACAACTGCTGTAACAAGCAGGGCACCGCCAAGGGTGCGGATGCGGCTGGAGTGACCTAGTTTCATGTCAACAATCGCTTTCGCAACTAAAAAATGGTGACGCTCGTAATGGGATTTGGACAAGGATGATAGCCGGCTCGTGCTTGATCGGATTGAACCGGAATGACAACGACAACTGCGCAGCCGAAGCGGGCGTCAGACCGGCACGTCGACTGCGTGCGCTTTGATGCCGTTCAAAAACAGGTCGAGCGTGTGCTCAATCATCTCGGCTTCCAGGGCGGTCTCGCCCATGCTGGCGCATTCGAAGAGCAGACGTTGGGCGACGAAACCGTTCATCAAGGCAAACAGGCTCATCACGGTCATGTCCACATCCACGGGACGAAAGATGCCGTCTGCGATTCCCTGGCGAATCACGTTGGCAATGGGCGCGATGATGAGCGGCCGGTTGCGTCGAAACATGTCGATCAGATCACCCTCCAACTCCGTCCGCCGCAGCGCATTGAGGGCAACACTACCACGCTCATTGAGCAAATCGATGTACACTCGGATGACACGTTGAATGCGCGCCAACGCGTCGCCCGGTTCCTCGGCCGCGGCACAGAGGCGCGCACGGTGGATTTCCATGTCCCGTTCGAGCACGCTCAAGTAGATTTCGTGCTTGTCGACGAAGTAGTGATAGAGCGTACTCTTGGCGAGGCCGCTCTGCTTGGAGAGTTCGCGCATGGACAGACCGGCATAGCCGTCGCGGGCAATGATGTGTTCCGCAGCGTCCAGGATCGCTTGTTTTGAGTCGCTGGCAAAAGTCTCCACGCGGATTGATTCCTTCCGGCGTTGCCGGAGACCCATCGGTGATTCGATGGATAGATGCCGTCAATTGTGACGGTTGTCACTTGACAAAGGACCGACGTCACGGCCATAATCGTCTCACATCATGCCACCGACCGAACGTTCGGTCGGGAAGCAAGTGTACAGTTGTGACGGGCGGCTGTCAAAACGGCCGGGGTCGCAAATCGACAAGTCAAATCGACGGCGGATGCGTGCCGGCCGTGGTCCTCGATCACAGCCCGTGCACGCATCACCGGACACAACAGAATCGCGCGGACGCCTTCATTGACTGCGTCGCGCACCAAAGACGAGGTTGGTTATGAGTAGATGGAATCATCGCAACAAGCAGCGTTTCAGCCCGCGGCTGCTGACGCATGTGGCCGCGCTGGGGTTGAGTTTGGCCCTGGTGGTCGGGAGCACGCTGTTCGTGCCGTGGAACAGTGCACCGGTCCAGGCCCAGGCCGGCGCACAGCAAGGCGTCCTGGCCGTGGTCGGTGCCAAGGGCGCCGATCTCTACGACGCCCCCGACGGAACGGTGACGGGCCGCAGCCCGCTCGGGTCCACGCTCGTTGCCACCGGACGCAGCGCCGATAACGCCTGGGTGCAGGTGACGACCGATGAAGGCGAGACCGCGTGGGCCGAAGTCTCCGCGCTGGTGCTCTTCGGTCTGGCCGATCTGCCCGTGGTGGCAGGCGACACCGCGACGACCGCCGCAGACGAGGCCACGCCCGCTGCCACGGAAGAAGCCGCGGCGGAAGAAGGCGCGGTGGAGGCCGAGAGCACAACGGACGCCGCGGCGCCCACGGCCACCGCAACCGCGATGCCGACGGCGACGCCCACACCGGTGCCACCCACGGCCACACCCACGCCCGTGCCGCCGACTCCCACGCCCACGTTGACGCCGACGCCGGTGCCGCCTACGGCCACACCCACGCCGGCCGGACCGACTGCGTTCAACCGTGTCATCGGTGTGGTGGGTGCGGATGGGGCCACGCTCTACGACGCACCGGACGGGACCGCGGGCACGGAGTTGCCCATGGGCACCGCCCTCAACCTGAGCGGACGCACGGATGACAGCACCTGGCTGGCAGCCACCACGCCCGGCGGCGACAGCGGCTGGGTCATGCGCAGCGCAGTGGTCACCTTCAACACCAGCGAGTTGCCGGTGACGGAAGCCGCCGCGGCAAGCGAACCTGCCGGCGAGACTGCCATGGACGAGGCCGAGGCCACGGCCATGCCCGCTGAGGAGACCGACAGCGAAGCCGCGATGACGGCTGAAGCCACCGCGACGCCGGCCGCTGAAGAAGAGCAACCTGCAGAAGAGCAGCCCGCAGAAGAGAGCGCCGCCACGGCCGAGGCCACACCGACGACTGCACCTGTCGCCCGGGCCACGCCACGTCCTACGCCGGTGGTCGGCGACGGTGACGTGACGGCCACGGTCATCATCCAGGGCACGCGCCTGAATGTGCGCACCGGCCCGGGCACGAGCTTCGCCATTGCCGGCAAGGCCTACCCGGACGAAGTGTTCCTGGCCGTGGGCCGCAACGAGGCCGGCAGTTGGGTCGAACTGGAGGTGCCGGATCTGGCTGCGGGCACCGGCTGGGTGTCGGCCGACTTCGTGCGCCTGAGCGATCCCATCATGGGCTTGCCGGTGACGGCGGAGGACGCGGCCACTCCTGCGGCCGCGCCGGAGGCCACCCCGGCGGCAGCCGAGGAACCGGCCCAGAGCAGCAGTGCCGTCCCCAGTGCGCCGCGGGCAACCGGCCCGACCGGCTTGAGCGGCCGTCTGGTTTTTCAGGACGGCAAGGGTGGGATCTACATCTACGATCTGGCCAGTGGCAACGTGCGCAATCTGACCACGGGCTATGAACCGGCCATCAGCCACGACGGCACGCGCGTCGCCTTCACCCGCTACGGCGGCACGCCGGGTATCTACGTCATCAACACCGACGGCAGCGGCGAGCGCGAAGTCTTCAGCGAAGGCAGCTTCATCTCGTCGCCCAAGTGGAGCCCCGACGATCAGTGGCTGGTCTTCAGCCGCGATGCGGGCGAATACAAGTGCTTCAACCTGGGTTCGTTCCTGGGCTGTCAGACGGAGAGCCAGTTCTGCCCGCGCAACCCCGTCACCGGCGAACGCATCCCGTGTCTGCCCGGCGATCGGCTCACCACGCGGCCGGAATTTTCGCTGGCGCGGGTCGATCTGAACGGCGACAACTACCGGGATCTCAACTCGCTGAACTCGGCCCGTGCCCCGGATTGGAACACGGCCGGCATCGTCTATGATGCGGCCACCAGTCTCGAAATCACCAAAGACGAGCCCGACTTCCAGACACAGCAACTCATCACAGGGTCGTGGATTCAGGATCCGGATTGGCAGCCGGGCGGCGGACGCGTTGTCTACCAGCAGACCGAGGGGAGCCACACGGAGATTTTTGCGGTCAACCCCGACGGCAGCGGCGCGGGCCCGCTGACGCGCCCGGTGACCACGTTGGTCGACAACCTGCCCAGCAACGTGTCGCCCGCGTGGAGTCCGGACGGTCAACACGTCGTCTATCTGAGCAGCCGGGACGAGAACAACGACCGCGGCCCCTTCCGCATCTGGGTCATGAACGCAGACGGCAGCAATCAGCGCCCGCTGCCCGTGGACATCCCCATTGAATACGGGTTTGCCCAGGAGCAGATGGTGAGTTGGGGAAGCTGATCAATAGATAATTTGTGAATGGTAAATAGATAATTGTTAATTTCTCTCGTAGGGACGTGAGTGTATTAGCAATTATTGATTTGCCATTCACAAATTAATTATTCGCTAACTCAATCTCGGCGTAGTAGACGCGGCTGCCGGGGATGCGTTGGAGGGTGAAGCCCAGCTTTTCGCAGACCCGGCGCATGCCTTCGTTCTCCGGCAGAATTTCGGCCACCACCTTCTCCACCCCTTCGTGTCGCCCAATCTCCAACAGCGTGCTGAGCAGTTTGGTGCCCAAGCCCGTGCGCTGGTGTTTGTCGCTGATCAGGAGCGCGAACTCGGCGACGGCGCTGCCGTGGATCTTGGTCAACTGCCCCATGCCCAGAATCTCGGCGCGCCCGCGCTCGTCCTGCCGCTCGGCGACCAGCGTCATCTCCCGGTCGTAGTCGATGAAACACATGGTGGCCAACTGCTCATGGGAGGTCAGTTGTGCCGCGGAAATCGGATGGAAGTAGCGCAGGTAGATGCTCTGGGGCGAGATGGAGCGGTTGAAGGACATCATCAACGGCTCGTCTTCCGGACGGATGGGCCGGATCGTCACCTCCACCCCGGTGTTGAGCGTGTAGGTCTCGGCGTACTGCTCCGGGTAGGGACGAATGGCCAGCGGCGGAATCTCCTCTTCGGCCGTCTCACAATCGCGCAGCAGGATGCGTGCATCCAGCGCGATGATGCCTTCTTGCGTCACCAGCAACGGGTTGATGTCGATTTCTCGGATGTGCCGCTGTTCCACCACCAGATCGCTGAAGCGCACCAACAGTTGCTCCAGCGCCTCCAGATCGACCGCCTTTTGGCCGCGCACGCCTTGGAGCGCGGTGTAGATCTTGGTCTGCTCCATCATGCGCCGGGCGAGCGTCGAATTGAGCGGCGGCAGCGCCAGCGCCCGGTCCCGGAAGACCTCCACCAAGGTGCCGCCCGTGCCGAAGAGCAGCACCGGGCCGAACTGGGGATCCTCGCTGCTGCCGATGATCAACTCGTAGCCCTGGGTCTTGACCATGGGCTGCACGGTTACACCGTCGAAGGCAGCGGCATCATACGCATTGAGCACCGCAGTCTGGATCTCCTCGAACGCGGTGCGCACGGCGTTGTCCGTCTGCAAGTTCAACTTGACGCCGCCCACGTCCGACTTGTGGGTGACGACCGTGGAGTTGAGCTTGAGCACCACCGGATAACCGATGGCGTTGGCATGTTTCACCGCTTCGGCAATGGTGCTCGCCAGCCGGGTCTCCACGGTGGGGATGCCGTAGGCGGCGAAGATCTGCTTGGACTCGAACTCCGTCAACGTGGCGCGGCCGCTGCAGCGGATCTCCTCGATCAGCGCCGACGCCTTCTCGATGTCGGCAGCCGCGCCGCCGGCCAGCGATGGTGTCTCGTAGATGCTGCGCAGGTTGTAGCTGTACTGCCACATGTAGTTGAAGACCCGCGCCGCGGTGTCGGGATACGGGAAGGTGGGAATGTTGTGCCGGTTGAGCACATTCTGCCCGGCGGCGACGCGGGAGCCGCCCATCCAACTGGTGAGTACCGGCTTGTACTGGGGCTGCTTCAGCGCCGACACCAGCAATTCGGCGGTCTGGGTGGGGCGGGTCATGTCCTGGGGCGTGAGGATGACTAGCAGGCCGTCGCTGTTCTTGTCCTTGCTCACCACCTCGATGGCCTTGGCGTAGCGCTCGGGGCCGGCGTCGCCCAAAATATCCACCGGATTGGCGTGGCTCCAGTGCTCGGGCAGCTCAGCGTCGAGGGTAGCCAGCGTGTCGTCGCTCAGTTGCGTGAGCCGGCCGCCGCTCATGATCAGGGCTCGGTGGCCACACGCCGGGCCGCCGCTTGGCCGTGGACAACAGCTACTGGCAGGGGCGACTCAAGCTCAACGAGGCGCTGCGCCATGTGCTCATCAGCTTCACCAGCGGCGAAACCATGCGCGAGGCCACGGCGCTCTGGCTCCTGCTCGGCTTCGCCCTGGTGACGGTGCTGGCCGGCGCCCGGCTCTGGCGCGCCGGTCCCGCCGGGCGCCGCACGCTGTTCTACGGCCTGACCTGGCTGTTGATCCCCGTCGCGGCCACGTTGGCGCTGACTGCCTTTGCCCCCAAATTCAACCCGCGCTACGTCATGGCCGCCTTGCCGGGGTTGGTGGTGGTGTGGAGTGGGGGGATGACAACAAGGGCACGATTGAAGATTGAAGATTGGGAGGACGACGGCTCGGGATTGAATGCGGATGTTGCGAATTCTGCCCGATCCCGTGGGCGCATCACCACCCAGTCGCGCCCAGGCCGCCGCAACCCAATCTTCAATCTCCAATCTTTAATTGCCGCACTTGCCCTCCTCTTCCTCCTCTCCACGTCTCTCTTTTCCCTGCGTAACTGGTTCGTCGATCCCGCCTTCCGCAAGGACCAGTGGCGGGAGTTGACGGCGGATCTGCGCGTACGCGTGGGGCCGGAGGAGGCGATCGTTTTGGTGAGCGGCCATGCGTGGCCGGTGTGGCACTACTACGCGCCGGACTTGCCGGTGGTGCGCCTGCCCGCCATCGATGTGCTGGACGTGGACGCAGTGCTCGACTTTGCGGACACGGCCGGGCCGCTGCGCACGGCGCTGGACCCGCTCTCCGACCGCCCGGGCGCATGGCTGGTCGGCTGGCAGGACGACGTGGTCGATCCCATGCACGTGGTGCCTGCCCAGCTGGAATTGGCGGGGCGTGAGAAGGGAATGGACTCCCGGTACTGGGGCATCGATATGCGCCGCTTCTCGCAACTCAAGACCAACTGGATTCCCGATGCGCCGCCCATCGAAGTGCCGCTGGACGTGGCCTTCGGCGATGCGGTGCGCCTGGTGGGCTACAACTCGTTGGACAACGGCGACCTGCTGCTCTTTTGGCAATTGCTGCCCGGCGGCGCGGACGCGGATCTCTCCGTGGCGGTGACCACGTCGGACGCGGCCGGCAACACGGTGGCCGCGCTGCCGCCGCGCCGGTTGGCGGGCTATGTCTACCCCACCTTTCGCTGGTCGCCCGGCCGCACCGGCGTGACCTACCTGGCCGCGACCGACTGGCTCGGCCCGGAACCGCAGGCGGGGGGCCACACGTTCCGGTTGCAGGTGAGCGCAGCCGCACAGCCGCGGCGTCCACTGCCCCTGGTCGACGGGACCGACACGCTGGCCGTCGGGCCGGTTGACGTGGTGATCGATTGAACCGCAGAGGGGCGGTTGAACCGGCGGCAACGGGTACAGGCAACGGTTGAAACCGTCGCCTGCTACGGGAAACAGGCTGGAAGCCTGTTGGACGGGCCACGGTGCGTGGTTAGCGGGCGGGTCCGCTGGTTTGCACGGGCCGGATTGCCCAGAGTTATTGGAAAGGATGCATTCCATGTCCGACGAAATTCTGCAGTTGTATCCCCAGCCGGCGCAGCGCCACGCGCTCCACGGTCTGTATCTGCAACACAATCTGCGCGCGCTGGCAACGGGACGGAGCCGTCCCTACGTCTACACCGATTATGTCACCAGCATCGACGGGCGCATCGCGGTGCCCCACCCCACCAAGCCGGGGCTGACTGTGCCCAAGCAGGTGGCCAATGACCGGGATTGGCGGCTCTTCCAGGAACTGGCCGTGCAGGCGGACGTGATCATCACCAGCGGGCGCTATCTGCGCGACTATGCCGACGGCCGCGCCCAGGAGATCCTCAACGTCTACGACGATCCCGCGTTTGCGGACCTGCGCGATTGGCGCGCCGCGCACGAGCTGCCACCCTATCCGGACCTGGTGGTCATCAGCGCCAGTCTCGACTTTCCTGTGCCCCCGGCACTGACTGCGGAAGGGCGCAAGGTCATCATCGCCACCATTGAGGCGGCCAATCCCGCGCGTGTGGATGCGCTGCGCGACCAGGCTGCCCACGTCATCATAGCGGGTGAGCTATCCGTGCAAGGTGCGACGCTCATCCAAGCGCTGGATGAGTTCGGCTATCGGCTCGTCTACAACACGACCGGGCCCAAGGTCATGCACTTGCTGCTGGCCGACCAAGTGCTCGACCGTCTCTATGTGACCTTTGCGCAGCGTCTTTTGGGGGGAGCGCCCTTCGCCGCCATTGTGGACGGTCCGCTGTTGGAGCCGCCGGTGGATCTCACGTTGAACACGCTCTATCTGGACACGGTGGGATTCCACGGCGTGGGGCAGATGTTTGTGTCGTACGACTGCGGCGCGGCAGCGGGATAGATGCGGCGCGGGCCGGACAAACGTCCATGCCGTCACTGCGAAATCGCGCGTTTTGGTGTGGCCGCAGAGACTCGCTATACTAACGGCACACACGAGGACAGGCCGAAGAAATCGGGGAAAACGGATGACGCACGATGCGCAGCAAGCCTTGAAACAACAGGCGGCAGACCATGCCGTCACCGCGGTGGAATCGGGCATGATCCTCGGTCTGGGCAGCGGCAGCACGGCCACGTTGGCCATCCGCCGGATCGGCGCCATGCTCGGTGACGGCCGGCTGCACGACATTGCCGGTGTGCCCACATCGTCGGTCATCGCGGACGTTGCGCGCGCGGCCGGCATCCCGTTGACGACGTTGGATGAACACCCGCGCCTGGACCTGACCATCGACGGGGCGGACGAAGTCGATCCCGCGCTCAATCTCATCAAAGGCGGCGGCGGTGCGCTCCTGCGGGAGAAGATCGTGGCTCAGGCCACAGCACGCGAGATCATCATCGTCGACGAGAGCAAACTTTCGCCCCAATTGGGTGTAAAATGGGCAGTGCCGATTGAAGTCGTGACCTTTGGTTGGCAGGCGCAGGCCCGCTTCCTGGAAGGATTGGGCGGCGCACCGGTCCTGCGGCGCACAGCGCGCGGTGAGCCACTGGTGACCGACCACGGGAACTACATTCTCGACACCAATTTCGGCCCCCTCGATGACCTGGATTCGCTCACGCGCACCCTGGAAGGGCGCGCCGGCATCGTGGAACATGGGATCTTTTTGGGTCTGGCCGACGAAGTGATCGTGGCCGGCAGCACGGGGATTCGTCGCTTGACGCGCTAGGCGCGGCGGCGATTTTCAACGAGCTACAAATGAACTATAATCGCGTGGAAGGATGGAGAAGAGGTTAACAGTCCTGCTGTTTGCGGTCGGAATGTTTTCGAACCTTCACGGAACGTGTCTATGAGTGTACTGCGAATGATACCCAATACTGTGCTTGCGCTCTTGTTGCTGATCTTTGGACGCATCGTCACGCTGTTGTTCCTGCGCATTCATGTGGAAGGCGAGGAGAACGTGCCCGAGCACGGCCCGCTGATCGTGACCGCCAATCACTTCAGCTGGTTCGATGCGCCGCTGCTCACGCTCTATTTACGCGAGCGCCCGGCCTTCCTGGTGGCCAGCGAATCCCAGCGCTTCTGGTTCGTGCGTCTCTACATGCGGGCCTTCAACGGCATTCCCATCTGGCGCGGCCAGGTGGACCGGCAGGCCTTCCAACGTGCGCTTTACCGCCTGCGCGAAGGCAAGGCCGTGGGCATTTTCCCGGAAGGCGGCATCGATCCGCGCCTGCGGGAGGCGCGTCTGCGCGGCGAACAGATCAACGACAGCGACTACACCACCCATTCCTCGCGGCTCGACGCCCAGTTGACCCATCCGCAGCCGGGCACCGCCTATCTTGCCCTGTGGAGCCGGGCGCCGATCTTGCCCGTCGGCCTGATCGGCACCGAACAGATTTTGGGCAACATCCTGCGTTTACGCCGGACCCACGTGACCATGAAGATCGGGCGCGCCTTTGGCCCGCTGGAAATGGAACCGACGCTCAACAGGAACGAGCGGCGCCAACGCATGGACATGATGGCGGAGGAGATCATGATGCGCATTGCCGAACTCTTCCCGCCTGAGAATCGAGGCCCGTACAGCCAGATTGGCGTCCACCCGGGCCTGTGAGGTCACAGTAACCGGGGCAGCCCATGCATGCCCACGTAGTACACGAAAATGTAAAGCGCCGGAGCGATCGCTCCGGCGCTTTTTTCACTTGCTGTCCAGCAAGATTCTGCACATTGACTCGACAAAGCGGACCGTCAGGTCGACTCGACCGGCATCTCTGGCGTAGAAAAGCCAAGTGCCCGGTGCTGTGGACACCGGGCACTTGATGTGCAGTCCTCACACTGACCGGAGTCAGTGTGTCCCCCGATAGGACTGTAGGTCTATTATAGCACGATTATAGGTTTGCGCAAGTCCCAATTTCGATGAAATTCATCACGAGTTTTGAGACCGCTCTGCACCTGTCACGCGCGTCCCGACCGCTGTCGGCCCTACGGAGCGTCTATTCTGTGGCGACGTCCACGCTGAAGACCGTGGTCGTGCCGCTGAATTCGTTGGCCACGATCAGCAGCGGGCCGCCTGTGGGGCTTTCGTCGGCCGGGATGAACTTTAGGCCCTCTGGCGCCGAATCCCCCGCTTCTTCCGAGGCAACGGCGAAGTCGCGCGGGTTCACGTAGTCGATGAACTGGGGTGCGCGGGGATCGGTCACATCGTAGATCATGACGCCGCCGATGCGCTCCAGGCCGATGAAGGCGATGGTCCGTCCGTCAAGCACGGCCAGCGTGACGGCCTCCGGCTCCGGCCCCTTGTCGTCACTGCGCTCGTCGAACGTGTCGTTCTCTCCATTGGCGTTGAAATCATCGGGGAAGGCCGCAGCCACGATCTGCTCCAGCTCGTCGCCGCTGTCCCACACCACGTTGCCCTGCGCGTCCCAGATGGTGAACGAGCGGGCGCCGAAGCTGTAGATCTGCTCCACCAGACCGTCGCCATCGGC
>JAWKOK010000003.1:0-2317 GCA_041391205.1 Caldilineaceae bacterium | reverse complement strand
CATCACGCATCACGCATCACGTTTCACGTTTCACGTTTTCACGCATCACGGACCACTCACCATGCCACCCATCACCCTGCACGACCCCGCCGCCAACGACGCTGCCGCCGGCTTCACGATCCTGGACGACTTTCAGCGCTTCGACCAGAAGGACGACGTTTTCCGCCGCTCGTGGTGGGATGAGCGCATTCGCAGCGACAAGAGTGTGCTCTTTTACGCCACCTATCGCGAGCCGCTGAGGACGTTTCGCAAGGCCGACGGCTTTACGCAGAAGGACTATGCGCTGCGCAACGCCGCGTGGCATGTGAGCGACATCTTCACCGAGTTGAAGGAAGACCCGGATCGGCGCGAGGGCTTTTCCGACGAGTTCTCGCTTTACCGTGAGGTGGCGAGCGTGCAGCAGACGATGGGCACGCCGGCGGCGGCGGCCACGGAGATCAAGCAGGTGGCGCGGCTCTTCGGCGCCGATCTCGTGGGCATCACCGGCTTCGACGAACGCTGGCTCTACACGCAGAAGTTCAGCGACCTGCGCCAAGAGTCCAAGCCCCAGGAAGTGCCCGCCGGCCTGGGCAACGTGATCGTCGTGGCCCAATCCATGGACTACGACCTGATCCGCACCGTGCCGTCGGCGCTGAGCGGCGCGGCCACGGGGCTGGGCTATTCCCACGATGCCATGGTGGTGCTGGGCATCGCGCAGTACATCCGCAACCTGGGCTACAACGCGGTGGCCAGCATGAACGACACGGCGCTGGCCATTCCCCTGGCCATCAAGGCAGGGCTGGGCGAGTACGGGCGCAACGGCCTGCTCATCACCAAGGAGTATGGTCCGCGCATCCGCCTGGGCAAGATCTTCACCGACCTGCCCCTGGCCCACGACCAGCCGATTCACTTTGGCGTCAAGGAATTCTGCGCGGAATGCCGCCGCTGCGCCGACGGCTGCCCGGTGAAGGCGATTCCCCAGGGCGCACCGACGGCGGACCGGCACAACCAGTCCAACATCCAGGGCGTGCGCAAGTGGAGTGTGGACGGCGAAAAGTGCTTCGGCTATTGGGTGGCGCAGAATAGCGACTGCTCCATCTGCATCCGCGTCTGCCCCTACAACAAAGATTACCGCCGGTGGTGGCACCGGTTGGGACGGCGGCTGGCCGGCACGCCGCTGCGCAAGGCCATGCTCTGGCTGGACGGCAAGCTCGGCTACGGCGCGCGGCTCAAGCCCAAGGGTTGGTGGGACGCGCGTACCTCACTCTAGGCTCTGTTGACATTTGCCGATGTCCACGGTTGGAAACCGATGCTGACAGAGAAAAGTCGCCTCAGCGACTACAGCACCAGTGCCTGAGGGCACTTCTCGCTATCAGCGCCGGGTTTCCAACCCGTGCAGCACGAAATGTCAACAGTACCTAGTAAATCCCGGCGGAAATAGACCAATGGTTCCTACAGTGGCAGCGATACGGAATTCCCGCCGTGGTCTTTACGCCGCGATGAATAAAATCGGTTCAGTAGCGAATCCGTGGATCGATGACGGTGTAGAGCAGGTCGACCAGCAGATTGGTGAAGACCAGCAGCACGGAGACGACCAGGATTGCCCCTTGCACGACCGGGTAATCTCGATTCAGAATGCCCTGAATCAAGACTCGGCCCAGGCCTTTGATGGCGAAGACGTTCTCCACGATGACGGTGCCCGACATGAGCAGCGCCAGCGCAATCCCCATGACGGTGATGACCGGAATCAGCGCGTTGCGGAAGGCGTGGCGCCAGATGATCCAGCGCTCGCGCAGCCCTTTGGCCCGGGCAACCT
Organism: Caldilineaceae bacterium; assembly: GCA_041391205.1. Lineage (GTDB taxonomy): Bacteria > Chloroflexota > Anaerolineae > Caldilineales > Caldilineaceae > JAWKOK01. Next base: position 522 of record JAWKOK010000003.1, on the reverse strand, counting down.
TGACATAGTCGGCGCTCAACACTTCCAACATGGACGACCGGATCATGCGTGCGATCACCGCGGCAAAGGGCGTGCCCACGGCGATGGCGGGCAGGATCAGGTGCGAGAACCAGGGCCAGAAGCCGTCGGAGAGCGGTTTGTAGCCGATGGCCGGCAGCCACTGCAAGTTCACGGCAAAGATGATGATGAGGAGAATGCCGAGCCAGAAATCGGGCATGCTCAAGCCCAGGAACGCACCGAAGGTGACGGTGTAGTCCATCCACGTGTTCTTGCGCAGCGCCGAAATCATGCCGGCGGTGATGGAGATGGACAGGGCGATGACCAGCGCGAGTGACGCCAGCGAGAGCGTGCGCGGGATGGCCTCGGCCAAAATCTGGCTCACGGGCACATTGCTGCCGTAGATCGAGTTCCCGAAATCCCCTTGCACCAGTTGCCCCAGCCAACGTGCATATTGCACGTACAGCGGTTGATCGAGCCCGAGCTTGGCGCGCAACTGCTCCGCCGCCGCCGGATCCACGTCGG
>JAWKOK010000002.1:0-1564 GCA_041391205.1 Caldilineaceae bacterium | reverse complement strand
AGACGGGCGTCAACGTGCTGGCCGTGCGCCGGCGCGATCGCACCATCCACACCGACCTGGGGCCGGCGTTTCCGCTCAGCGCCGGGGACACGCTCATCTGCCTGGGCACGCCGCAGCAGTTGGCGCAGCTCGCCACGCGTGTCGACGATGTCGGTATGATCCGGAAAACATAGGAATAGAGATTGGGAGATTGGGAGATTGAGAGATTGGCGCGGACGAATCTCTCAATCTCCCAATCTCCCAATCTCTCAATTCCCCAAGCAACACACGATATCGTGGCATGATCCAATTCTTTCTCGCGTTCTTAGTCGGTTGCTTCGCCGGCGTGATGACCGGTCTCATGGGGGCCAGCGGCATGATGGCCGTGGTGCCCGGCATGATCCTGCTCGGCTACACGCCGTATCAGGCCATCGGCGTCAGCCTGGCCGTGGACGTGATCGCGGCCAGCGTGGTAGCGGTGGCCTACTACCGCAACGGCCGCGTCGATCTGCGCCGCGGCATCTGGATCGCGCTGGCCGCCATCATCGGCGCGCAGTTGGGCAGCCGGCTGCTCTTTCGCATTCCGGCGGACGGCCTCACCGGCGGCTTCAGCGCGCTCCTGCTGGTCACCGCCGTCACCTTCTGGCGCGAAGGCATCGGCCAAGGGGGCGTCGGGCGGCGGGTGGCCCAGTTTCAGCGCTCGACCTTGTCCACGCGCATGTCCCAGTATCCGGTGGTGGTCAGCATCGTCATCGGCCTGGTTGTGGGCACCTTCAGCGGCATGTTCGGCGTGGGCGGCGGCATTCTCTTCATGTTCGCGCTGCTGGTGCTCGGCTACGGGCTGCACGCGGCCGTGGGCACCTCCACCATGATCATGGCGCTGACCACGATTTCCGGCACCATCGGCCACGCGGTCATCGGCAACCTGCCCTATGAGGCCATCTTCTTCGCCGCCATCGGCACGGTGCTGGGCAGTCTGGCGTCAGCGCGCCTGGCCAACCGCCTGAGCGAGGCCGCGCTGAGTAAGGCCATCGCCATCGTCTTTGCAATCTTGGCGGTGGCACTGCTGCTGGCGACCTTCTGGCAACGGAGCTAGCGCGAAGGATCGCCCTTCCCAGGGACGATCTACCGTTTGACAAAGGCTTGCGTGCGTGTAAGATTGACGACAGCAGCACGCACATTCCAACCGCATACCGGCCGATGCAGGCGGCGAGAGAGATTCGCAGGACATGCGAACGCCGAAGGTGCAAGCCGTGGGGCAAGCCACACCCTCACGGTGACACTCTCAGGCAAAAGGATCGTCGCCCGCCGGCAACTCTGGAAAGCGCCTTCCCTGTGCCACGCACACAAGGCCACCGACGGGGCAAAACGGGGGTATCGGTCATTGGTTATCGGTAATTTACAATTTATCATTTACCAATAAGCAATTACCAATACTCCGGTTCAATCTCTCAGGTTCGTGACAGGGTCGACGGGCATTCCCTTTGGGGTGTCCGTTTTTTGTTTGTGTGGCGTCTGAAAAGTTGGGTGGTCAGGTGAGATTATCTCCGTAAGAAGTTTGGGTGGTCTCGTGAAGGCGATACAA
>JAWKOK010000001.1:0-1690 GCA_041391205.1 Caldilineaceae bacterium | reverse complement strand
CGCGGCCTTGCCCTTCTTCTTGCCGCCGTCGAACAGACTTTTGTCGTCCGGATCCCACGCACTGAGTTCGACGATCTCGCCCGGTTTCACACGATATTTGTCCACAGACATGGCGCGTATCCCCTTGTTTCTGCTGATGTTTGACGATCGAATGCGACAATTGTACTTGTTCGGCGGAAATTCTCAAACGGGCCTGAAAGTGACGACGACAGATGCGCAACAGGCTGCGAACAGGGCTTGGCCATAATGGCCCAATGCCATCACATGAGCCACGAAAGGAGCCAACATGCGACTCGGACTGAGCGTCGGGTATTCCGGCGCAACCATCGACCTGCCCATGGACATGATCCGGGAGGCGGATCGGCTGGGCTACTACGCGGTGTGGACCGCCGAGGCGTACGGCTCGGACGCGGTGACGCCCCTGGCGTGGATCGGCGCGCAGACCACGCAGATTCACCTGGGCACGGCCATCATGCAGATGCCGGCGCGCACGCCTGCGATGACGGCCATGACGGCCATCACATTGGACCAGCTTTCGGGCGGGCGCATGTTGCTGGGGCTGGGCCTCTCGGGTCCGCAGGTGGTGGAGGGCTGGCACGGCCAGCCGTACGGCAAGCCCCTGGGCAAGACGCGCGAGTACGTAGCCATCGTGCGCACCATCTTTGCGCGGGAGGAGCCGCTGGTCCACGCCGGCGCGCACTACCAGATTCCGTACACCGGTGACGATGCCACGGGCCTGGGCAAACCGCTCAAGAGCATCCTCCACGGCCGCGCCGGCATCCCCATCTACCTGGCGGCGATCGGGCCCAAGAACGTGGAACTGGCCGCGGAGATCGCCGACGGTTGGCTGCCCATCTTCTTTGCGCCGCGCTTCTACGCCGACACCTTCCAGGCCGCGGTCGACGCGGGATTGGCCAAGGCGGGCGGCGGCAAGAGCCTGGCGACCTTCGACATCGCGCCGTCGGTGCCGGTCATCGTCAACCCGGATGTGGACGCGGCGCGCAGCCTGGTCAAGCCCTTCCTGGCGCTCTACGTGGGCGGCATGGGTGCCCGGGGCAAGAATTTCTACTATGACCTGGTCTGCCGCTACGGCTTCCAGGAGGCGGCCGACGCCATCCAGGATCGCTATCTGGCGGGCGACAAGACCGGAGCCGCCATGGCCGTGCCCGATGCGCTGGTGGACGAGGTCGCGCTCTGCGGGCCCAAAGAGCGCATTGCGGAGCGGCTGAGCCTGTGGGAGAATAGCCCGGTCACGACGCTGAATGTGACCGCGTTCGACATCAACGCGGTGCGCGTCATGGCCGAACTGGTGCTGGGCGTGGACACGACGAAGCGCGTCCATGCACCGGTGCCGACTTCGACACCGGACACAGAATCACAAGAACCAACGCCAACATCCAAGGAGGCTGACGCAGTGAGCAACGAGCAAGCCAAGTCCCAGATCGTCTTCGACAACATGGCCAAACAGATTGCCGGAAATCCGGGGCTGGCCAACAGCATCAACGCCGTCTTCCAGTTTCACCTGACGGGCAACCCGGGCGGCGATTGGGTGGTCGATCTCAAGCAGGGCGCGGGCGATGTCCGCACCGGCACGACGGACAACCCGGACGTGACCATCACCATGGACGACGACGACTTCCTGGCGCTGGCGTCGGGCAAGCTCAACGGCATGGCCGCCTTCGCCCAGGGC